>NZ_PKRO01000016.1 GCF_002855495.1 Porphyrobacter sp. TH134 | reverse complement strand
ACATCCAGACTTCAGTCAACGGCAGCGCCTCCTCAGCGCCGCCATTGAATCAACCGATCACGTCTCGCGCAAGCAATTTAATGGGGCCTGAGCCTAGGAAACTCTGCTGAAAATGAAAATTCCGAATAAAACCTGTTACTTCAATGCTTTTGCTAGGCCCTACCTCTCCCATCGAAAGCAAAAAGGTTACCACAGCCCAAAAAAGAACATTTCTCTTTGCCCGCGCGAATTCATCGGGAACTTTTAATAAACCATGGCTTTGCTGCGAAACTTCGCGAGCAGAAGCTTCCTGTTTGCTGACTGATTGGGGCAGCAAATCAGTCACTCGGTTTCCGTTCTTTCAAAATTTGACTAAACTATTTGAATATTTCCACAGGCATTACCAAGCGCACCATATCGCAAATTACGCCGCTTCTTCCTTCTTCTTTTCAGCGCCGATCACGCGGATCGGTTCCTTCTTGCCCGCGACGACATCGGCGTCGATCACGATTTCGGTGACGCCTTCCATGTCGGGAAGATCGAACATCGTGTCGAGCAGCAGGCCTTCGACGATCGAGCGAAGCCCGCGCGCGCCGGTCTTGCGCTTGATCGCACGCTCGGCAATCGCCTGAAGCGCGTCGGGGGTGAAGGTGAGCTCCACATCTTCCAGCTCGAACAGCTTGCGATACTGCTTCACCAGCGCGTTCTTGGGCTCGTTGAGGATCGTCACCAGCGCGGGCACATCCAGATCGTGCAGCGTGGCGATCACCGGCAGACGGCCGACGAATTCGGGGATCAGGCCGAACTTGAGGAGATCCTCAGGCTCGGACTTTTCCAGCAGCTCGCCCACGCGGCGCTTGTCCGGATCGGCAACATGCGCACCGAAGCCGATCGAGCGCTTCTGCAAGCGGTCGGCGATGATCTTGTCGAGGCCCGCGAAAGCCCCGCCGCAGATGAACAGGATATTGGTTGTGTCGACTTGCAGGAATTCCTGCTGCGGATGCTTGCGCCCGCCCTGCGGCGGCACCGAGGCGGTGGTGCCTTCCATCAGCTTGAGCAGCGCCTGCTGCACGCCCTCACCCGAAACGTCGCGGGTGATCGAGGGGTTTTCGGCCTTGCGGGTGATCTTGTCGATCTCGTCGATATAGACGATGCCGTGCTGGGCTTTTTCGACATTGTAGTCGGAGGCTTGCAGCAGCTTGAGGATGATATTCTCGACATCCTCGCCCACATAGCCCGCTTCGGTCAGCGTGGTCGCATCGGCCATCGTGAAGGGCACATCGAAGGTGCGCGCCAGCGTTTGCGCCAGCAGCGTTTTGCCCGACCCGGTGGGGCCGACGAGCAGGATGTTCGACTTGGCAAGTTCAACCTCGCCCGATTTGCCCGAATGCTTCAGCCGCTTGTAGTGATTGTGGACGGCCACCGCGAGCACGCGCTTGGCGCGGTCCTGGCCGATCACGTAATCATTCAGCGTCGTGAAGATATCCATCGGCGTGGGGATTTCGCCATCTTTCTTGCCGGCGATCCCTGCCTTGGTTTCCTCGCGGATGATGTCGTTGCACAGTTCCACGCATTCATCGCAGATGAACACGGTGGGCCCGGCGATCAGCTTGCGCACCTCGTGCTGCGACTTCCCGCAGAAGCTGCAATAGAGGGTGCTTTTGCTATCGGATCCGCTCAATTTGGTCATTCCTGTGTCCTCGAATCCGCGGAAGCCATCGCCAAGCTGCCTCGGGCGGATTCGTCAAGTGTATCGCTCGCACCGCATGAATCAACACATGCCGCACAAATTCGTGCTGTTACAATAGCGAGTACGCCCGCAATCCTGCGGAATACCCGCGCAAGGTCAGCACATGTCCCGCCCCGGAGCAGGTAGCGGGCCAGCCCTTATTCAGGCGCGCCGCCCGAACCGCTTTCGTCACCGGTTTCTTCGTTTTCGGGCCGGGTTTCGAACACCTTATCGACCAGACCAAAGGTCTTGGCCTCTTCCGCTTCAAGGAAGGTGTCGCGGTCCATCGCCTTTTCGATTTCTTCAAGGCTGCGGCCGGTGAACTTCACGTAGAGATCGTTCATGCGGCTGCGGATGCGCAGGATCTCGCGCGCCTGGATCTCGATGTCCGAAGCCATCCCGCGCGCGCCGCCCGAAGGCTGGTGGATCATGATCCGCGCATTGGGGAGCGCGATGCGCATCCCCGGCTCGCCCGCGGCCAGCAGGAAGCTGCCCATCGACGCCGCCTGCCCCATGCACACCGTCGACACGCGCGGCTTGATGTACTGCATGGTGTCATAAATCTGGAGGCCCGCCGTCACCACGCCGCCGGGCGAGTTGATATACATGCTGATCGGCTTGGAGGGGTTTTCGCTTTCAAGGAACAAGAGCTGCGCGGTCACCAGGCTGGCCATGCCGTCTTCGATCTGACCTGTGACGAACACGATTCGTTCGCGCAGCAGTCGGCTGAAAATGTCGAAGCTGCGTTCGCCCCGGCTGGTCTGCTCCACCACGACCGGCACCAGCGCGCCCGTATAGGGATCGCGGGTGAACTGGCCCTGGGTGCCGTAGGTTTCGCCGGAATTGCCGAACAGATCGATCATGAAAGCGCCTTGTCCTTGCTGGATGTCGAACTGGCTATGTCGGACGCTGGGGGGCAATTTCAAGGGCGTTTACCACGTGCCTGTGAATTGCCGTGCAAACGGCGGGCATCACCGGCTGCGTTTTCCGCTTGAGCGCCAGCGCAAAAGTGGCAAACCCCTAAGTCATGAACACATCATTGCCCGCCCGCACGGCGCTCGCTCTTCTGTTTGCCACCACTGCCATTCCGGCCTTTGCCCAGTCCTCTGCCCCGCCCGCTGCGCCGCCTACCAGCGCCGGCACGCCTGACGAGGCGGCGCTGGACGAGCTTGCGGCGGTCGATGAATATCTGCTGCGGATCCAGGCGCTCGACGATAATGGCCCGATGATCAACGCGGTCATCGCCTATGATCCGGCTGCGGCTGTTACCGCACGCCAGCAGCTAAATGCCGGTCCCCTGCATGGCCGCACCGTGCTGGTGAAGGACAATGTCGAAACCGCCGAATGGCCGACCACGGCGGGCAGCCTGGCGCTGAAAGACAATGCCACCGGGCGCGATGCGCCGCTGATCGCGCAAATGCGCAAAGCGGGCGGCGTGGTGCTAGGCAAGGTCAACCTGTCGGAATGGGCCAACATCCGTTCCAACAATTCCACCAGCGGGTGGAGCGGCGTGGGCGGGCTGACCCGCAATCCTTTCGCGATTGACCGCAACACCTGCGGATCCTCCGCAGGCAGCGGCGCCGCGGTGGCGGCCGGATTTGCCTGGGCTGCGATCGGGACAGAAACCAATGGCTCGATCAGCTGCCCCGCCAGCATGAACGGCCTCGTGGGGTTCAAGCCCAGCGTCGGGATCGTCAGCCGCACCCATGTCGTGCCGATTTCGAGCACGCAGGACACCGCCGGGCCGATGACGCGCACCGTGTATGACGCGGCCCTGCTATTGACCGCCATTGCGGGCGCAGACCCGGCGGACCCGGTGACGCTGGAAGCCAAGCGCGTGCCCGATTACACCGCCGGACTGGATACCGCCTCGCTCAAAGGCGTCCGGATCGGGGTGATCCGCAGCGCTGCGGGCCAGCGCGCGGATATCAAGGCGCTGTTTGATGCCGCGCTTGCAGACCTCACCCGGCTTGGCGCGGTGCTGGTCGATGTCGAATACGCGCCGCCGGCCGAAATGTGGGAAGCCTCCCTCCCCGTGCTGATGTACGAACTGCGCGAGGAGATGGACAAGTATCTGGCAGGCCGCCCGGTTGCCGGAGGCCCGCGCAGTCTGGCCGATGTGGTCGCCTTCAACACCGCCAATGCGGACGATGAAATGCGCTGGTTCAAGCAGGAATTGTTCGAGCAGGCGCTGACCACCACCGATGCCGAGGCCTATGCCAAAAACCTCGCCACGCTGCGCCGCCTGACCCGGGTCGAGGGAATCGACAAGCTGCTGGCCGATAACAAGGTGACGTTCCTTGTCGCGCCCACCCAGGGGCCTGCGTGGAGCACCGACCTCGTCAACGGCGACAATTTCGGCGGCGGCGTTGGCGCAGGCTATCTCGCCGCGATTGCAGGCTACCCGCATCTGACCGTGCCGATGGGCGGGGTTGAAGGCCTGCCAATCGGCTTCAGCATCATGGGCGGGCAGTGGCAGGATCATGCCGTGCTGAAAGCAGGCGCCGCCTATGAAAAAGCGCGGACAGCCAAGCTGCCCGCGCCCACATTCCGTCCGTGGCGCCCCGTAGAGGAATAAGCGTCCCGGCGCCGCACTGACCCCCGCCCCTCCCGGAAGGAAGGGGCCGGGGGAGCGCCTTACTTCTTGGCCGCGGCCTTCTTGGCCGGAGCCTTCTTGGCAGGCTTGGCTTCGGCTTCTTCAGCAGCAGCCGCTTCCTTCTTGGGCGCAGCCTTCTTGGCCGGTGCCTTCTTGGCGGGTTTTTCCTCGGCAGCCGGGGCTTCCTCAGCCGCTTCGGCCTTCTTGGCGGGGGCCTTCTTCTTCGCCGCAGCCTTCTTGGGCGCAGGGGCTGCTTCGGCGCCGTCTTCGGCTTCGATCGCGGCCTGAAGTTCCTCGATGGTCACTTCGCGTTCCGTGACGTCGGCCTTGTCGAACAGGAAGTCGACGACCTTGTCTTCATACAGCGGCGCGCGCAGCTGGGCGGCGGCCATCGGATCGGACTGCACATATTCAACGAAACGCTGGCGATCTTCCGGGCGGTACTGCTGGGCGGCCTGCTGGATCAGCATGCCCATTTCCTGACCGGTGACTTCCACGCCGTTGGCCTGGCCGATTTCCGACAGCAGCAGGCCGAGGCGCACGCGGCGTTCGGCGATGGACTTGTATTCGTCCTTCTCGTCCTCGATCTGCTTGAGCGCCGCTGCGGGATCTTCCTCGCGGGCGGCTTCCTGCTGAAGCTGCGCCCAGATCTGGGCGAATTCGGCCTCAACCATCGTGCCGGGGACTTCGAAGCTGTGGCCTGCGGCCAGCTGATCGAGCAGGGCGCGCTTCATCTGGGTGCGCGTGAGTCCGGCGGTCTGCTGTTCCAGCTGCGCCTTCATGATCTCCTTGAGCTTGTCGAGGCTATCAAGGCCGAGGCTCTTGGCGAATTCTTCGTCCAGCGTGGTTTCGGTTTCCACCTTCACTGCCTTGACGGTGATGTCGAAGGTGGCGTCCTTGCCTGCGAGATGCGCGGCCTGATAATCGGCCGGGAAGGTCACGGTGATGGTCTTTTCCTGACCGGTCTTCACGCCGACCAGCTGGTCTTCAAACCCCGGGATGAAGGTGCCCGAACCCAGCACCAGCGCTGCGTCTTCAGCCTTGCCGCCGTCAAACTCGACACCGTCCAGCTTGCCGACGAAATCGATGATCAGCTGATCGCCATCGGCCGCCTTCTTGGTCTTGGCGGCGTCCTTGTAGCTCTTGTTCTGGCTGGCAATGTTGCCGAGCGCTTCGTCGATCTGTGCGTCGGTCACCGGCACGACCAGCTTTTCCAGCTTCAGCCCGTCAATGCTCGGGGCTTCGATGGTCGGCAGCACTTCGAGGCTGACGGTGATCGCGGCGTCCTTGCCCTGCTCGTAATCGTCGTTAAGGCCGATTTCCGGCTGCATCGCGGGGCGCAGCGCTTCGTCGCGCAGCAGCTTGTCGACCGATTCGCGAATCGTATCGTTGACCACCTGACCGTGCAGGGCCTCGCCGTGCATCTTCTTGACGAGGTTGGCAGGCACCTTGCCCGGACGGAAGCCGGGCATCCGCACCTGCGGGGCCACCTTCTTGATCTCGGCATCGATCTTCGCGGTGAGATCGGCGGCGGGGATCGTGATCAGATAGGCGCGCTTGAGCCCTTCGTTGACGGTCTGCTTGGTTTGCATGGTGACTGGTTGAAGCCTTCTTGCCAAAAATCCGGTAGGCCGGGCTGGGTCAGGGCGAAGTTGGTGCGGGCGAAGGGACTCGAACCCCCACATCTTGCGATGCCAGAACCTAAATCTGGTGCGTCTACCAATTTCGCCACGCCCGCATGCCCGAACGAAGCCGCGCGGGAAGCTGGTGGCCTCCCGCGCGTATTAGCCGCCGCCATTATCGCCACCGAGCCAAAAGGGCAAGCGCAACCCGCTTGAACGGTTTCACATTGCCGATTAAGGGCGCGCCCATGACCGAAGAAACTCCCGAAACCACCCCGACGACTGCCGGTGCAGACGTGCCGCCCGATCACCTGTCGGTCAATCCGAAGAGCCCGTTCTTCGATGGCGACAAGCTACGGCGCGGGGTCGGCATCCGGTTCAAGGACCGGGTGCGCACCGATGTCGAGGAATATTCGATCTCGGAAAGCTGGGTCCGGGTGCAGGCGGGCAAGGCCGTTGACCGCAAGGGTCAGGCGCTCACCATCAAGCTGACCGGCCCGGTCGAAGCCTGGTACGAAGACCTGGGCGATAACCCGCCGGTCGCCAAAAAGGGCTGAAGCAAGGGGGGCTTCGGCTCCCAGCTTGCCAAAACGGGCGTTTGCGCGCACTTGGGCGGCATTATGTCCCTCCCCAAGAAGCCAGAAGTCGTCATCATCGGCCGCCCCAATGTGGGCAAGTCCACGCTGTTCAACCGGCTGGTGGGCAAGAAACTCGCCCTCGTCGACGATCAGCCCGGCGTCACCCGTGACCGCCGGATGGGCGATGCCGAGATCGCGGGGCTGAAGTTCACCATAGTCGACACCGCCGGGTGGGAAGACGAGGACGATCTCAGCCTGCCGGGCCGGATGCGCAAACAGACCGAAGCCAGCCTGGCCGGCGCGGATGCCGCGATGTTCGTGGTCGATGCGCGCGCAGGCCTGACCCCGATGGACGAGGAAATCGCCCGCTACCTGCGCGAACAATCCGTCCCCGTGGTCGTCGTCGCCAACAAGGCCGAGGGCAAGGGCGGCGAAAGCGGCGCAATGGAAGCCTATGCGCTGGGCCTTGGCGAACCGCTGGCCATGTCGGCCGAGCATGGCGAAGGCATCGCCGATCTGTTCGGCGGGCTGTGGCCGATCATCGGCGCAGCATCCGAAGAATGGGAAGAGGCCGGCGACATCGCCCGGCTGGAAGCCGCCGCTATGGCCGAGGAAGACCGTCCCGCCGGGCCGCTGAAGCTCGCCATCGTGGGCCGCCCGAATGCCGGGAAATCCACCCTCATCAACCGTCTGCTGGGCGAGGACCGCCTGCTGACCGGCCCCGAAGCCGGGATCACCCGCGATTCGATTGCGATCGACTGGAACTGGACCGATCCCCGCACGGGCGAGAAGCGCGAGATTCGCCTGATCGATACCGCGGGCATGCGCAAGAAGAAGAACGTCACCGAAAAGCTGGAAAAGCTCTCGGTTGCAGACGCGCGCCGAGCGGTCGATTTTGCCGAGGTTGTGGTGCTGTTGCTCGACGCCACACAGGGGCTTGAGCATCAGGATTTGAAGATCGCGGCCCACGTGCTCGAAGAAGGCCGGGCGCTGATGATCGCGATCAACAAGTGGGACGTGGCCGGAGACGCGAGCAGGCTGTTCAACGGCATCCGTGCCGCGCTGGACGATGGCTTGGCGCAAGTGCGCGGCCTGCCGCTGTTCGCCGTGTCAGCCAAGACCGGCAAGGGCCTCGACCAGATGCTCTGCGGCGCGTTTGACCTGCGCGAGGCATGGTCCAAGCGCGTTTCCACCGCTGCCCTCAACCGCTGGTTCGATGATGCGCTGGAAGCCAATCCGCCCCCCGCGCCCGGCGGCAAGCGGATCAAGCTGCGCTATATCACCCAGGCCGGCACCCGCCCGCCGCGCTTCGTGATCTTCGGCAGCCGCCTTGACCTGCTGCCCACCAGTTATGAGCGCTACCTCGTCAACGGCATCCGCGCCAAGCTCGGCTTTGACGCCGTGCCGGTGCGCGTGACGCTGAAGACCAACAAGAACCCCTACGCCAAGGACTAGCCGCCGATGGTGCTCGATCTGCTCGCTATCGCCGCAGAGGCCCGCCTGCCCTTCGCGCTGGAGATTTTCGAGCGCACTGCCTCCACCCCGCGAGTGCAGCAGGTGGTGCAACTGAGCCTTGCGCCCGCGTTCCTCCTGTCCGGCATCGGCGCGGTGATGAATGTCATCATGAGCCGGATGATCTGGATCGCCAAACGGATCGAGACCATCGAGGACAAGATGGAAGAACACCGCACCCCCCGGCAGGTGCGCGAATTCGGCTGGCTGATGCAGCGGCGCAAGCTGATGCAGGGCGCCATCATGTTCTCGACCGCGGCCGCCGTGATGATCAGCGCGGTGATCATGCTGCTGTTCGTCTCGGCCTATATCACCTCGCAAATCGGCACGCTGATCGCGGGTCTGTGGGTGATGACCATGGCGCTGCTGGTGACGGGGCTGGGGTTCTTCCTGTTCGAGACGCGGCTGGCCGCCATCGGGGCGCAGCCGCCGAAGGGGTGAGGAATGCAATGAAAACGCGCAAAGCCTGGGTTATTGCAGGAACGCTAGCGCTCGGCGCGGGAGCCTCCCCCCTTTTTGCTCAGGAAGCCAAACCGTCTGCTGACGGGAATGCAGCCGAGGCAACCCAAGGTTCTCCCCCGCTGGCGGGCTTCAGCACGGAAGAGATCGGCGCATTCTTCACGCTCTTGTCCGCCAGTGCAGAACTGGATGAGATCATCGCTCCCATCATCGACAGCCTGCTGGAACCCGGCGAAACGGTGCCGGACTGGCAAAAAAGCGGGATCGATATTCGCGCCGAGATCGGCGCGCGCGAAGGCGGCCTTGCGGGCAATCTGCTGCACGATCTCGACGGCGAGGTTCCGTCAGTCACCGATCTCTCTGGGGCCGCCGCTCCCAGTTTACCCGGCTTCACAAGCCTCAGGGTTCGCGCTGCGCCGCCAGGCGGAGCGAACGAGAAATCTTTCGCCACCTTCGCACCCGGCATCTGGCTGGCAACGGAATCGCAGCATACCCGGCGCGGCAATGCCTTCTGCTACAAGGGGCTTAACGGCATCTCGATTTACAGCCGAGAACCACTGACCACGTGGGACGAAGAGACGACCTACCTCACGGCTGTCATGGTTGCGACCTTCGACCGCATCGCTGCCCGCGAATTCTGCGTGACCTATCACCGCGAGGGGGATGGCTTTGCTGCGCGATCCTTCTTGCCCGATGGCCGTCGCCTGCCGCAGATGGATGCAGAGGGAACACTTTCGCGCGTCATGCCGGCTGCCGAATTGTCGGCCTTTATCCGCGACACAGTGCCAGCCGTGCCCAGCGAATAACCCCGCACCCCAACAAAAAGGGCAGGCGCCGTCTCCGGCCCTGCCCTGTTTTTGTGCATCCTTGCGGCTTGCCCTTATTTTTCGCCAGCAGGCTGGCTTTGCAGCTGACAATAATTGTGCAGGCCCATGCGCTCGATCATTTCGAACTGGGTTTCGAGGAAGTCGACGTGCTCTTCCTCGTTCTTGAGGATCCATTCGAACAGCCCGGCCGAGGTATGGTCCTTCACGCTGCGGGCGTATTCTGCTGCATCCTTGAGCAGCGGGATCGCCTCATGTTCGAGCGCGAGGTCGGCGCGCAGCACTTCCTCGACGTTCTCGCCGACCTTCAGCTTGTGGATTGCCTGAAAATTGGGCAGCGCTTCGAGGAACAGGATGCGCTCGGCCAGCTTGTCGGCGTGCTCCATTTCTTCGATCGATTCGTGGCGTTCGTAAGCTGCCAGCTTCTTCATGCCCCAGTTGTCGAGAACGCGATAATGCAGCCAATACTGGTTGATCGCGGTCAGCTCGTTTGTGAGACACTGATTGAGATAGTCGATAACCTTGGGGTCGCCCTTCATGGGGAGTTCCTTTGCGAAAAATCAAAGCCGGTGGCCGGCGTTGCATCCTAGATACACGCTGGCGGGGCCTATCCGCAAGGGGGCGGGCAAGAAATATCTTTGCGAATCAGTCGCTTGCGAGGCGTTCGCAATCGCGGATCAGGCGTGTTCTACTGCGAACTTGTCGCAGCGCACCGCAGCCCGTTCGGCATCGATGATTTCTTGCGCTTCATCAAGGCACTGGCCGCAATTTGGGCGCTTGCCGAGGCAGGCATAAGTCGCTTCCGCGTCGCCTTCGCAAGTCAGCGCGGCTTTACGCAAATCAGTCTCACGGATGGCATTGCAGATGCAGATGTACATGGCCGCTCGAATCACTCCTGCGAAGCGTTTGCAGGACGCACTATATGCGAATTATTCGCAGTAACAAGGAGGCTCGTGGGCTGAGCGGAATTATTTTGCCTTTCCGGCGAGCGCCGCGAATTCCGCATGCGCGGGGGCGCAGCCGGCAAGAGCGGCTTCCGCCCATGCCCTCACCTGCCGTTCGTGCTCTGCTTCCGGCGCGGCGAGCACATGCGCGTGCTGGAGAGCGAAACCGACCGGCGGCAGGGGTGCGGGAAACTCGCCTTGCGCCAGCGTCTTGAGCGCCGCCGTCGCCTCGGCATGGGCGCGTCCCAGGCGCAGCACCATCCACAGCGAGGCACCATGGATCCAGAAGGATTGCCGGGCGCGCCGCTCGTCCGCATTGCCGGGATGCTGCACGGCATAGGCATCGACCGTCAGACGATGACACCGATCGAACAGCGCAGGGTCCTGATATTCGCGGGCGAGCACAGCCGTGTAAGCTGCCCAGCAGCCGGGGCTCGATGCCATGTAGGCATGCGTCGTCCCGTCCGGACTGGCGGCGAATGCGCCGCCGCAGGAAAAGCAGATCTCATTCATTTCCGCAGCGGAAATACCGTGCGATAGGTCAGACACCGCCACAGCCATTCCAGCGGGCCGTAGTGATAGCGATCCAGCCATGGTTTCGACCATGCCAGCATCGCGATCCACCCCAGCACCGTCACCAGATACAGCTGCGGGCGGTTCAGCTGTCCGAACAGGCCCAGCGCCCAGCCGTGGAACACCAGCATCATCATCAGCGACGTGCCGAGGTAATTGGTGAACGCTGCGCGCCCTGCGGCCCGCACCCGGTCGCCCAGCCAGCCGGTCGCGCCCGGCGCATAGGCGACCAGCAGCGCGGCCAGCCCCAGTACCATCCACAGCCGCGGCAGCGGGCTCCACGCGATAAAGCCCGCCAGCGTGCCGAAATAGGTAAAGCCCCCGCTGCGCACCACCAGCGCGATCCCCAGATGCGCCAACGCTCCGGCCATCACCCCGATCCAGCCCCAGCGCAGCAGCTTGCGGCGATCAATCGCACCATTGAAAAATCCGAGCCGGTACAGCGCCATGCCGATCAGCATCAGTGGCAAGGTCTCGAACCCGAACAGCAATGCGCCAAACAGCGGGTCGGACCATTGTTCGGTCAGACGATGGGCAACCAGCCCGCCATAATCGCCCGACGCAATCGCCGTGCTGGGGATTTCGCCCCGGGCAAGCGTCGCCTGCATTTCCGCGATATAGCTGGCGCGCTCTTCGGGCATCGTGTCGCCGAAGGGGGTATCGGCGACCAGCCAAGGGAACGTCAGACTGAGGTAGAACACCACCCCCAGCATGTATCCCGCCAGCCCTACGCCCAGCTGGGCCTTCACGCTCCAGCGGACGCAGGCGAGCGCGACGAGGCCGAACATCGCGTAGTAAAACAGAATGTCGCCCGGCCAGATGAAGAAGAAATGGATCAGCCCGAAGCCGGCGAGGATCAGCAAGCGCCACGCTTGCAGCGCGCGGGTGGCGCCCCGCGCCCAGGCTTTTTCCATGAACAGATACATCCCTGCACCGAACAGCAGGGTGAACAATCCGCGCATCTTGCCATCGACCGCCACGAACTGGGCGATCCACAGCCACCCGCCCGGATCACCCGGATCGGTGCGGAAGGCGGCCGGGTACATGTAGGCGTCCATCGGCTGGCCAAAGGCAATGATATTGGCGCCAAGGATGCCCATCACCGCGAGCCCGCGAATAAAATCGAGCGTGTCGATCCGCCGTGCGGCCGTGACCGGCTGCGCCAGAGCGCTCTCGTCTGTCTTGGCAGCGCCCTGCGCCGCTGCTGCATCCATCATGTTTGCCACCGCTGATCCCCCAGACTGTAGCCGCGCAGGGTAGCACCATCGCAGCGGTTGAAAAGCGCTGCTGCGCGTGACGGTCTGGACCGGGGCGGGGTCTCAGACCTGCCCGGCCACCACACAGGCCTGCCCGTCCCGCTTGAGCGCGGCGCAGGCGCGGCTGGCTTCGGCCTCGCTGGCAAAGCCAGTGGCCAGCAGGCGGGTGATCTTGCCGCTGGGCAGCAAAGTCTTGCGGGTGCCCGCCAGCGCGGCATGCTTGCTCACCTGCCCCCACAACCGGTCGGCATTGCCCGGAACCCCGAATGCGCCGAGTTGCACGCGCCAATTGCCGGCCTTGCGCGGCGCGATCGGCGCCGGAGCGCTGGCGGCGGGCTTGTCGGCGGGCAGCAGAGCCGGTTGATTCGCTGCCACCAACACCGCTGGCTGCACGGCGGGGGTTGCAGCGACCGCCGGGGTCGCAGCAACAGCAGCTGGCGCGGCCATGCGCGTGCCCAATTCTGCGGCGGCCAATTCGGTTGAGCGCTGCGACTTGGCCCCGGCCTCAAGCTCGCGGGCGAGTGACTGGGCCTGCGCGCGCTGGGCTTGCGGCACGTAATTGTCCATCTGCGTCAGCGCATCGCGCGCTTGCGGCAGGCCTGCGCTGTTGGCCAGCGTCATCAGCGCATAGGCGCGCACCCAATCGCGCGCGGCGTAATCAGCATTGAAGTGCGACAGGCCCAGCACATATTGCGCGCGTGGATCGCCGCGGTCGGCGGCGGCGCGGATCATCGGCATCGCGCGTTGCTGTTCGCCTTCCTGAAACAGCATCAGCCCGTAATTGTCGGCCGCTTTCACATGGCCCATCTGGGCGGCTTCTTCATACAGCTTGCGAGCCCGTGCATTGTCGATCTCGACACCCCGGCCAAGGCGGTAGGCCTGTGCCAGATTGAACAAGGCATCGGCATCGCCCGAAGCAGCCGGGCCCTGCCATTCCACCACGGCGCGGCTGAAATCGCCCGCCGTCCAGGCATCGACCCCGGCCTTCACATCCGCCAGCGCCGGTGCGGCCAGCGCTCCTGCCACCAACATCAGCGCCGCTGCGCCGATCCGACCGCGCGACCGCGCGCCTGATTGTGCCCCTTGCGATACCATGATCCGTGCCATCGTTGTTGCTGCCTTGTTGCGGGAGTGAGCGACCAAACTGCCCACCGCGAGCTTTAGCGAAACACGGTTAGCAAATCGTTGCCAACGCCCCTGTGGCCGCACGGCGTGCCCCGGATGATCGCATCAAGCCGACGAGCGCGCGGACAACCGCCTCAACGAAGGCCTTGGGTGTTAACCGTAAATTAGGGGTATCCTGCGATCCCATCCCCATCCAGCCACTGTCAGGCGTCGCAATCGGGCGGCCCGCAGCGGATCAATCCAGGGGGACCCAAGCGTTGCGTGTACTCGCTTTGGCATCGCAAAAAGGTGGATCGGGCAAGACCACCCTGTCCGGACATCTCGCCGTTCAGGCCCAGCGCGCAGGCGCCGGTCCGGTCGTGCTGATCGACATCGATCCGCAAGGGTCACTCGCCGACTGGTGGAACGAGCGTGAGGCGGAATATCCTGCCTTTGCGCAGACCACAGTCTCGCGGCTGGCCAATGATCTGGCGGTGCTGCGCCAGCAGGGCTTCAAGCTGGCGGTGATCGATACCCCGCCAGCGATCACCATGGCGATCCAGTCGGTGATTTCGGTCGCCGAACTGATCGTGGTGCCAACCCGGCCCAGCCCGCACGATCTGCGCGCCGTGGGCGCAACGGTCGATCTGTGCGAACGCGCGGGCAAGCCGCTGGTGTTCGTCGTCAATGGCGCAACCCCCAAGGCCAAGATCACCTCGGAAGCCGCCGTCGCGCTGTCGCAGCATGGCACGGTCGCCCCGATTACCCTGCACCACCGCACGGACTTCGCCGCATCGATGATCGATGGCCGGACCGTGATGGAGGTCGATCCCGAAAGCCGTTCGGCGGCCGAGATCACCGCATTGTGGCGCTATGTTGCCGACCGGCTCGAAAAGAACTTCCGCCGCACCGTGTTTGCGCCTGCCCCCAATGGTCAGGCCCAGCAATTGGGCGGCGTGCCGCGTCCCGCTGGCGGTTTCGGCCGCCGGGTGGCCCAGTAAGCAAACGGGGGCCGCGCGCCATGTCCGAATCCGGTTTTGCCTCACTCGGCCCCTCCCTACTGGCCCGCAAGGGCGGCGCGAAGCCCGCCATGCGGCCGCAGGTTGCTCCGCTGGTGGCAGATGAAGCCGCGATCGCGGCGCTGGCCGAAGATCATCTCGAAGATCTCGGCTGGAACGACATGGGCGATACCGACCAGCCCGCCAGCCGCGACTTTGGCGCGACCATCGTGCCCATCAACGCCGATGTTACGTCCGGTGATTTTGCCGGTGGGCTGGGCGCAGAAGGCGGCCCGATCGTGCGCCGCCAGCAGCGCCGGTTGGAAGAACGGGTGCTCGCCGATGCGGTCATGACCGGCCCGGACGATGCCGACCCCGAATATGACGAAGACGAAGCGCCGGTTTACGGCGAAGCCTTCGATGACGTCGAAGACGAGAGCGAGGACGACAGCGCCGCCTACGCTCCGCTCGCCCCAGCGCATGCGCCGCTGGCCGACCCTGTCATGGTTGCCCCCGCGCCGCGCGCGACGCGCGCGCCAGGCGCTGGCCGCCTGCCTGCCGTGCAATCGGGACGCCGCGCCGCCTTTACGCTGCGGCTGGACGCTGACCGCCATCTCAAGCTGCGTCTTGCCGCCACCATGCAGGGCGTCAGCGCGCAGGTGCTGGTGACTGAAGCGCTCGACCGGCTGCTCGCCGAATATGACGAGCTCGACGTTATCGCCAACCATCTCAAGCGCCACTGACCGGCGCTGAACCGCCACTTACCGCTTACGCCAAGCACACGACCTACGGGGGACTTTGACCATGGACCGCAGCATCAAGACCGGCAGCCAGACCACGCCGCGCCTCGCGCTGGCCGTCACCACCGCCCTTGCCAGCATCGCGCTGTCGAGCTGCGCAACCAATGCCGCGCCGCGCGCCGATGTGTCGTTCGGCAGCGCGCAAACCGCGCTCGCCAAGGGGCAGGTCGACAAGGCAATCATGCACGCCGAAGCCGCTGTGCTGGCCGAACCGCGCAACCCCGGTTTCCGCGCCTTGCTGGGCGCAGCCTATCTTGAAGCGGGCCGGTTTGCCTCGGCTGCCACCAGCTTTAACGATGCGCTGGATCTGGGCGACGATAATCCGCGCACCGTCCTGAGTTTTGCGCTGGCCAAGATTGCGCTGGGCGAAGGCGCTGCGGCAACGGCCATGCTGGATGATTATGCCCAGGCGATCGACCCGGCTGACCTTGGCCTTGCCCTCGCGCTGGGCGGCCAGCCCGAGCGCGGCGTCCATGTGCTGATCAACGCTGTCCGCGCCAGCGAAGCGCCCTCGCCCAAGCTGCGCCAGAACCTTGCTTACACCTATGCGCTGGCAGGCAATTGGCGGCTGGCGCGGGTGATGGCCGCCGAGGACGTGCCGGCCGACCAGCTCAATGCGCGCCTGTCGCAATGGGCGGCCATGTCCGCGCCGGAACAGTTCGAACTGCGCATCGCCACGATGCTGGGCGTCAGCCCGCGCGCTGATAGTGGCCAGCCGCAGCAGCTGGCGCTGGCCAACTTCCCGTCGCAGGATGTGATGGTGGCGGAAGCCGCCTCGCAAGCAACGGTGGATTTGGCCGCGGCTGACATGCCCGGGGCTGAACCGGTCCAGCCCGCGCTTGCTGCCCCCTCACCCGCTTTTGCGCAGGCCTTTGCCGCGCCGGAACCCGAAATTCGCACCCTTGCCGCTGCGGAAACCGGTGCGCGCTATGTCTCGAACCCGGTGGTGCAGCAGCTTCCCGCGGCCAGCGCCCCGCGTGCGCCCGCCGCCCCCCGGATGGCCGCTGCCACGCCCCAGCGCCGGATGGCGGCCACCGCTGCCGCTCCGGCACCGAAGGACAAAGGCCCCGCAACCCATCTCGTGCAGCTTGGCTCCTATACCAGCAAGGTCGAGGCCGAACGCGGCTGGACGGTGCTGAAAGGCAAGTTCCCGCAGCTCAAGGATCACAAGCCGGTCATCACCGAGGCGGTTGTGAACGGCCGCACCTTCTGGCGCGTGGCCGCAGCCGGTTTCGGCGCGAACAGTGCCAAATCGCTGTGCGGCACAGTGAAATCGGCCGGACGCGGGTGCTTTGCCTATGCGGCCTCCAGCCCGCCCGCCGGGGCGATCAAGCGCGATGTCCAGATGGCGTCGCGCAGCCGCTAAACCCGTCTCCTGGTGCAACATTTGAGCAAGCCTTGCTCCCGGGTGGCCACGCGCTGTCCGGGAGTTTTCTTGCGGCGCGCCAGCGGCCAGCGCAGCGGCATTCCTGTAGCACAGGGCCTGCGATGATGGCGTGAAACGCCGGGCGCAGGGCGGGAAATGGCGCGATTCCACCAGAAAACGCGGGGCCATCCAACAGGCGGTGCCCGTTTCAGGCTGGGTTTGTCGGACGCTGCCCTAACGCGCAATTCGCACGCCGCCCTTCCACAGGCCCAGCACCCGCCCTTGCGTGCCCTGCCGGTCGAACGGGGTGTTGTCGGCCGTCGCCTCCATCTTGCGGCGGTCGATGATCCACGGGGCATCGGCGTCGATCAGGGCGAGGTCGGCCTCCAGCCCTGCCGCCAGTTCCCCGGCGGGCACCCCCAGCAAGCGGGCGGGATTGCGGGCGGTGAGGTCAAAGGCGCGGGGGGTGTCGATCACGCCGTCACGCACCAGCCCCAGCGTCATCGCCAGCAGGGTTTCGGCCCCCGCCATGCCGGGCAAGGCATCGGCGAAGGGCAGGCGCTTGTCCTCGGGCCCGCGCGGATCATGGCCGCTGGCGATCACGTCCACCGTGCCATCGGCAATCGCGGCGAGTGCAGCCTGCCGGTCGGCCTCGCTACGCAAGGGGGGCGAAAGCCTTGTAAAGGTGCGGAAATCGGCGGTCGCAAGGTCGGACAGCAGGAAATGCGCAGGCGTAATCCCGCAGGTAACGGCAAGCCCCCGCGCCTTCGCCGCGCGCACCAGTGCAAAGCCGCGAGTGGTGGTGACCTGCCGGATATGGAGCCGCGCGCCTGCCAATTCGGCCAGCGCAATATCGCGGGCAATCGCCAGCGCCTCAGCCTCGGCAGGCGCGGCGGGCAGGCCCAGCCGGGTGGCGATTTCGCCTGCGGTGGCAGCAGCCTCTCCGGCGAGGCCGCCGTCTTCGGCATGGGTGACCACCACCAGATCCAGCATCGCGGCATATTGCAGCAGGCGCAGCATCACACCCGAATCTGCGATCCAGCGCCGCCCGGTGGCGACCGCTTTCGCGCCCGCATCCTGCATCAGCGCGAGTTCCGCCAGCTCGCGCCCCTCAAGGCCCCGCGTCGCGGCGGCCAGCGGGTGAACCCACAGATCGGGCTTGCCGCTTTTGGCAATGAAGCCCACGCGGCTCGGCAGATCGAGCGGCGGGGACTGGTCGGGCATCAGCGCTGCGCGGGTGATCCCGCCAAAATGGAACGCGGGCTTGTCGACCGCGAAGACGCCGAAGTCGACCAGCCCGGGGGCGATGATCTTGCCCCGCGCATTGACGACCTCGTCGCCGTCCTCAGGCGTGACGTCCGGCCCCAGCGCAGCAATCACGCCGTCAGCGCAGCGCAAGGCGCCCTGTACCAGCCCGGCAGGCGTCACCAGCAGGGCATTGGTGATGGTGCTCGGCTGCGCCTGTTTCATGCCCAGCCCTCCACACCGCGCGCTTCCCGGGTCAGGATGTCGAGGCAGGCCATGCGGATCGCCACGCCCATTTCGACCTGCCGGGTGATGAGCGACCGGCCCGCCAGATCGGCGACCTCGCTGTCGATCTCGACCCCGCGGTTCATCGGGCCGGGGTGCATGACCAGCGCGCCCGGTGCCGCGATGGCGAGGCGCTTGGCTGTCAGCCCGTAGAGGTGGCGATATTCGCGGGGACTTGGGATGAACTGCCCGCTCATCCGCTCGGATTGCAGCCGCAGCATCATCACCACTTCCGCACCGTCCAGCGCATCATCAAAGCGGTGGTGCACCTCCACCCCCATCGCCTCAACACCCAGCGGCATCAGCGCAGGCGGCGCGCACACCCGAACGTTGGCGCCCATCGCGGTCAGGCACAGAATGTTCGACCGCGCCACCCGGCTGTGCAGAATATCGCCGCAGATCACGATCTTGAGGCCGGTAAAGTCCTCCGCCCCCTCACCCCGCTCTGCCAGCGCATGGCGCAGCGTCAGCGCATCGAGCAGGGCTTGGGTCGGGTGTTCGTGCTGGCCATCGCCCGCATTCAGCACCGGACAATCGACCTTGTCCGCAATCAGCCCGGTCGCGCCAGACGATCCGTGGCGGATGACAATCGCATCGGCCCGCATCGCATTGAGCGTGATCGCGGTGTCGATCAGCGTCTCGCCCTTCTTCACGCTCGAAGTGGCAGCGTGCATGTTGACCACATCCGCCCCCAAACGCTTGCCCGCGATCTCAAAGCTCAGCAGCGTGCGGGTGGAGTTTTCGAAAAAGGCGTTGATGATGGTGAGGCCCGCCAGCAGGTCGGTGTGCTTGGACCGCTGGCGGTTCAGCGCCACCCATTGTTCAGCCTCGTGCAGCAGGTAGAGGATTTCGTGGCGCTGCAACTGGCCGATGCCGGTCAGATCGCGATGGGGAAAGGCGAGCCGTCCGCCCGGAAAGCGGCCCATGCTCGGAGAAGTTTCGCTCGGCACCATCAATCCACGCCCCTAGTCGAGCCTCATCCACCGCTCAACCCACGGCGTAAGCTTTCTCATAGAACTTGCTGTGCAAAGCCCCTAGATCAGGGGCCACCAAGGCACACGGCCAAGGCAAAAAGGATATCGGATGAGTTTCGTCGGCAAGGTGTGGAAGATCCTCGTGGGGATCAAGGACGGTCTCGTCCTGTTGTTCATGCTGCTGTTTTTCGTGGCCCTGTTCGGCATTCTCTCGGCCCGCCCCAACCCCGGGCAAGTGCGCGACGGCGCGCTGCTGATTGATCTGTCCGGGATCGTGGTCGAAGAGAAATCCGTGCTCGACCCGATCGAAGCGATCCTGTCGCGCAGCGCCCCGGTGGGCGAACACCGCGCGCGCGACATTGTCCGCGCCATCGATGCCGCCGCCAACGATGATCGCATCAAGGCGGTGGTGCTGGATCTCACCACCTTCCTTGGCGGCGGACAGGTTCACTTGCAGGATATTGGCGCGGCGATGGACCGGGCGCGCAAGGCGAAAAAGCCGGTGCTGACCTATGCCGTGGGCTATGCCGATGATCACATGCTGCTGGCGTCCCATGCCAGCGAAGTGTGGCTGGACCCGCAAGGCGTGGCGGTGATCGCCGGACCGGGCGGCACCAGCCTCTATTATGCTGGCCTGCTGGAAAAACTCAGCATCAATGCGCGGATTTACCGGGTGGGCGACTTCAAATCGGCGGTCGAGCCCTATTCGCGCAGTTCCATGTCGGACGAGGCGCGCGCCAATATCGGCGGGCTCTACGGCGCGCTGTGGGAAGAATACAAAGCCAATGTCACCAAGGCCCGGCCCAAGCTGGCGCTGGCGCGCGTGACCAGCGATCCGGCGGCCTGGATCGAAGGCGCAGGCGGCGACATGGCCAAGGCGGCGCTGGAGGCAGGGCTGGTCGACAAGCTGGGCGACCGCGCCCAGTTCGGCGCGCGGGTGGCTGAATTGGCGGGCAAGGACCCGTGGAGCAACAAGCCCGGCGCCTTCGCCGCAAGCGAGCTTGATCCCTTTCTCGCCGACATCGGCGAGCGCAAGTCGGGCAAGGCCATCGGAGTGGTCACCATCGCCGGCGAAATCGTCGATGGCGAGGCTGGCCCCGGCATTGCGGGCGGCACGCGCATTGCTGACCTGCTCGACGATGCGCTCGATGATGATCTGGCCGCACTGGTGGTCAGGGTCGATTCGCCGGGGGGTTCGGTCACCGCGTCCGAAGAAATCCGCCGCGCGATCCAGCGCCACCGCGACCGCAAGATTCCGGTCGCGGTCTCCTTTGGCAATATCGCGGCGAGCGGCGGCTACTGGGTGGCCATGCCGGGTGAACGGATTTTCGCAGAGCCTGCGACCATTACCGGTTCGATCGGGGTCTTCGCTGTCGTCCCGACGTTTGAAGGCGCCGCCGCCCGGCTTGGCGTGAACGCCGATGGCTACCAGACCACGCCGCTTTCGGGCCAGCCCGATTTTGTCGGCGGCTTTACCCCGGCAATGGATGCCCTGTTCCAGAGCTCGATCAGCGGCACCTACAAGGATTTTGTCGCGATGGTCGCCAAGGCCAGAGGCGTGCCCGCGGACAAGGTCGAGGCGGCCGCGCAAGGCCAGGTGTGGGATGGCGGAACCGCGCGTCAGCTCGGCTTGGTCGATCAATTCGGCGGGCTGAATGACGCGCTTGCCTGGGCGGCGGACAAGGCGGGCGCGAAGGACGGCGAATGGCACGCGGTCTATCTCGGTGAGCAGGCAGCGAGTTATGATTCGCTGATCCGGCAGTTGGTCACCAGCGAAGCGGCAGCCCGCGCGCCGGTGGCCAGCCATGGTGATCTGTTTGCGATGACCGCGACCCGCCGCCAAAACCTCACCGCCCAAATCGCGCGCGATGCCCAGCGCCTGCTTGAGACGCGCGGGATCCAGGCCTTCTGTGCCGAATGCCCCGCAAGCCCCGCGCAGGCGCACGCACCGGCATCCGCCCGGCAACCAGAAGGGATGCTCGCCGTGCTGGCATGGCTGGCCGGGGGGTAAAGAGGGGCGAAATCGCACGCACGTCGGCCGTGGACGCTTGCCAAGCACGCAAGGCCCGATTAAAGGCGCCCCCCTGTCCGGGCAAATCAGCCCTTCGGGCGGGCGCGTAGCTCAGCGGTAGAGCACACCCTTCACACGGGTGGGGTCACAGGTTCAATCCCTGTCGCGCCCACCATCTCCCCGCCGCTTATCGGCAGAGTGGAGATGGTTTGATGGCCGGGCATCAGTCCCTCTCCTGCGCCAATCCTTCCTCGCTGCTTGACCAGGGCGCGCTGTTCGCGGCAAGGCTGGCGGGGGCCGGTTTCGGGCGATCATGCGAGGGCGTTTCATGAAGAGTGGGTTCTGGGGGCGGTGCCTCGTCGTGTTGGCGGCCGCGTTGGGTGCGGCTCAGCCGGCAGCAGCGCAATCGTTTGGCGAAGGCAGCTTCGATCCCGCGATCCCGACGCTGACCGGGACCGTGGGCCATGCACCGGGCGCACGCATCACCTCGCCCGATCAGACCTATACCTATCTCAAGGCGCTGGCAGACGCGGCGCCCGATCGCGCGCGGTTGGTGCAATATGCGGTCAGCTGGGAAGGGCGGCCGCTGTATTATCTGGTGCTGTCCGCGCCTGCCAATATGGCCCGGATTGAAGCGATCCGCGCCGACATGGCCACCATCGCCGCCGGGCGCGCGGGCAATGGTTCGGCCCTGCCGGTGACCTGGCTGGCTTACGGGGTCCACGGCAACGAGATTTCATCGACCGATGCCGCGCTGATGACCGCCTATCACCTGCTGGCCGCACAGGATGACGCACGCGCCGCCAAGATCATGGCGAACACCATCGTGGTCATCGACCCGATGCAGAACCCTGACGGCCGGGCACGGTTCGTGAACAACTTCCTCGCGGCGACCGGCATTGCGCCGGCCGGCGACCGGCAGGCTGCCGAGCATGACGAGCCCTGGCCGAGCGGGCGGGTCAATCACTACATGTTCGATCTCAATCGCGACTGGTTCACGCTCAGCCAGCCTGAAACCCGCGGCAAGGTCGCCGCGATCCGCGACTGGAACCCGGTGGTGGTGGTGGACCTGCACGAAATGGGCGGGGACGAAACGTACTTTTTCAGCCCGGCTGCCCAGCCCTTCAGCCCGAACCTGACGCCAGCCCAGATCCGCAGCTATGAGCTGATCGGACGCTACAACGCCGCCGCCTTCGATGCGCAGGGTGAGCCCTATTTCACGCGGGAGGTCTTCGACCTGTTTTACCCCGGATACGGCGATACGTGGAACGCGCATCAAGGCGCGATCGGCAGCACTTACGAACAAGGTTCAGCGCGGGGGCTGGTCTTTGCGCGGCGCGACGGGACCGAGCTGACCTATGCCGATGGGGTCGAAAATCACTTCACCGCCAGCCTGGCAACCGCAGCAGCGGTGGCTGACAACGCGCCCAAGTTCCTGTCGGACTTTGCCGCCTACCGTGCCGGCAACGCCGCTGGTGCGGCAGGGCGCGGGACTTATGTGATCGACCTTGCCAAGCGGCGCTGGAATGCCGAGCGGCTGGGACAGCGCCTCGCCCAGCAGGGCCTCACAGTGCTGCGGCGTGACGGCGCTGCCAGCGTTTGCGGCAAGACTTACCCCGCGGGCTATCTTGCCGTTCCGCAGGCCCAGCCCGGCGCCCGGCTGGTCAGGAGCTTGCTGGACCGCGACACGCCGCTTCCGCCGGATTTCCTTGCCGAACAGGAACGCCGCCGGTCGGTCGATCTGCCGCATGAATTGTATGATGTGACCGCGTGGTCGGTTGGACCGATGGCCGGCGTCGATGTCAGTCTGTGCAATGCTGCGGTCAGCGGCGATCCGCTGGCATCCGGCGCGCCGATTGCCGCCAAGGCGGAAGGCGCGGGCAGTTTTGGCATTGCCGTGCCCTGGACCGACAGCGGGCAGGCCCGCCTTGTCACAATGGCCCTGCGCGAAGGGATCGACGGTCGCAGCACCGACCGCGCCTTTACCACCGGCGGGCGTGAGTTTGCGCGCGGTACGGTGGTGTTCCCGGCGGGATCGAACGGCCCGGACAAGATGGCCCGCCTTGCCGAACTGGCCCGCGAGATCGGTGCCCACACTGTCGCTCTGGAAAGTGGTTGGACCGACAGCGGGCCAAACCTCGGCAGCGACCGATTCGTGCGCTTGACCCTGCCCCGCGTCGCGGTGGCGTGGGACGACGGTGTCTCGCAATTGAGTGCCGGTTCCCTGCGCTTTGTTCTGGAGCAACGGCTGGGCTTGCCGGTAACGCCGATCCGCACCGCCCGTCTCGCGCGGGCCGATCTTAGCGATTACGACGTTTTGCTGGTGCCAGAGGGCGATCCGTCCAGCGTGCTGGGTGATGCCGGCCAGCGCGCGATCCGCAGCTTTGTGCAGCGCGGCGGTGTTCTGGTGGCCGTGGGGGAAAGCCTTGAAAGCTTCAGCGGCGGCGACAATCCGCTGCTCGCCACCAAGCGCGAATCCGCTTTGGGCCGCGAGCCTGAAGGCGGGGACAGCGCAAAGGGCGATCTGGCCGAAGCGGCCGAATTGACGAGCGATGCCGAGTACCGCGAGGCGATCAAGGATCAGGCGGCCCTGCCCGACACGCTGCCGGGCGCGCTGCTGAATGTGGTGGGCGAGCCCGATCACTTCCTGTCCGCCGGCTATGATAATGGCGCTGTGGTGCTGGCGACAGGTACGCAGATCTTCACCCCGCTCGACCGGGCAACAGGCATCAACGTGCTGCGCTTTGCCGCGCCGGGTAACCTGATCGCCAGCGGCTATGTCTGGGACGAGAACCGGCGGCAGCTGGCCTATAAGCCCTACCTCATGGCACAGCCGCAGGGACGCGGGCTGGTGATCGGCTTTGCGCATGATCCATCGACCCGCGCCTATCTTGAAGGGCTCGACCTGATGATCGCCAATGCGGTGCTGGTGGCCCCGTCGCGGGTGCGGTGATCCGGCCCCCGGCGCTGCGCCCTTTGCGTGAACGAGCGACTGTGTCATCCTTGGCCTGATGGCGATGTTTGAAGCCCTTGTTGTCTTGCACGTTGTGACCGGCGCGATCGGGCTGACCGCGTTCTGGGGGCCGATCGTGACCCGCAAGGGCGCGGCCAATCATCGCAAGTGGGGCCGGGCGGCGTGCTATGGCTTTCTGGGCGCAGGCGCGCTGGCCATCGCAATGGCGCTGCTGTCGCTGTACGGGCCAGAAGCAAGGCACCCCGAAATCACGGACCGCGCGCTGTTCGATGGCCTGTTCGGGTGGATGATGCTGTATCTTGGCATCCTGACCATCGGCTTTGTCGACTATGGCCTTGCGGTGGTGAAGCACAATCGCACCCGGCGCGCCTTGCGCCGCCCGCGCTATCAGGCGGTGATCGCCGCCGTGATCGTGTCAGGCGCCTATTGCGGGTTTTATGGCTTTGCGGTCGGTCATCCGCTGATGATGCTGGTGGCGTTCATCGGAATTGTCGCCATGCTGATCCAGCAGCGCTACATCTGGCGCCGGAACGATCCGCCGCGCGGCACCCATATCGGCGAGCATTTCCGCGCGCTGATCGGCATGGGCATCTCGGCCTATACGGCGTTCCTGTCGGTTGGCCTGATCCGCATGATCCCCGAGCATGTGTTCAATCCGGCGATTTGGGCTGGGCCAAGCGTGATCGGCGTAAGCCTGATCCTTTACTTCACTGTGAAAAGCAAACGCGCCGCTGCCCCCCGCCCTTCAGGGCCGCGCCCACATCCGCAGTAGATTGGCCATCGTCTTGTCGAGGGTCAGCAGTTCGGGCGACTGGCCCGGCAAAGCTGCCCGCAAGCTGGCGCGCAGGTTTTCAAGATCAAACAGCATTTCGCGCTGAGCCGCATCGGCGACCAGGCTCTCGATCCAGCCGATACACACAATCCGCATACCGCGCGTCACCGGTGCCACTTCATGGATGCTGCCCGACGGGTAGAGCACCAGAGTTCCTGCCTCACCCTTGACCGTCTGCGTGACGCCGGCGGTGTGGATCACCAGTTCGCCGCCATCGTATTCGGCGGGCGGCGTGAGGAACAAGGTGAAGGACAGGTCCGTGCGCAGCCGGGCGCTGCCCCTGCCCATCAGGGCGTTATCGACATGCGCGCCATATTTGCCGCCCACCCCGGTCCGGCTGATAATTACCGGAGAAAAGCGGCGCGGCTGGGCGGCGGCCTTGATAACCGGGTGGTCGGCGATTGCGCGGCCAAGATCGTTCTGAAGCGCGCGCCCAGCGGTGCTGTTCATCGCGCCTTGTTCGTTACGCTTGACCTGGCGCGCGACAGAACCTGCCGTCTCGCGCCCATCGCGCCAGTCGAGCAAGGCGATCCGCTCGGCAATCGCGGCAAGGTCGCCCGCATCGGGAATGGCATCAACAACAAGGATCATACTGACGCGCCTTAGCGCCGCAGCACGCCTTGTGCCAGCAAGCGGTTGACCTTGGCGGCAACCTCGTCTGCGGCCAGCCCCGCCTCGCCCCATACGACATAACGCAAGCCGACGAACACGTTCATGCCCATCATGGCCCACGCCTCAAGCTCGCCCAGACCATCCCGAAACTCGCCTGCCGCCGCCCCTGCGCGAAGACGCTCGGCAATACGGGCGGCGATGGTTTCATAATGGGCCCGGTAACTGGCCGGATCGACGAACTCGGCTTCATCGATGATGCGGTAGATTTCCTTATGCTCGGCGGCAAAGCGCAGGAACGCCGCCAGCGCCGCGCGCTCGATCTCCAGCGGCCCCATGCCATCGCTCAGCGCCGATCGCGCACTGGTGCGCACCTTCTCGCTCATGTCGGCAACCAGCGCGCGAAACAGCGCGTCCTTGCTGTCGAAATAGGTGTAGAAGCTGCCCAGCGCCACACCCGCACGCCGGGTGATCGAACTGACCGAGGCTTCGTGGAAGCCCTTCTCGCCAAACTCTTCCGCCGCTGCATCCAGCAGCTTGCGCAAGGTGCGTCGCCCGCGCTCGGTCCGCGGCGTCTTGGCGTCGCCGCTCACAGGCGCTGCGCTGCTCTGAGTGTTGCCCATCAGCTACTCCCTCCACGCTTTCGGTAGGATGCGCAAGGCAAGCGCACAAGACTAAACTTGAAAGGTGGTTCAACTTTCAATATTGAGGCAGGTACAAGAGGGCCAGGAGAGGAAACCCCATGACCAAACAACTTTACACCCGCGCATTATTGCTCGCCGGTACGGCCGGACTTGCCGCCTTCGCCGCGCCGCTTGCCGCGCAGAACAGCGCCGCCGAAGCCGAAACCGAAGCCGAAACCGCCAGCGCCGAGGAAGATGGCACGATCTACGTCACCGCCCGCCGCCGCGAGGAACGCCTGATCGATGTGCCGCTGTCCGTCACCGCGCTGTCGGGCGATGATCTGGTCAAGCAGGGCGTGCAGGATCTGGTCGCGGTCGCCCAGCAGGTGCCCAACGTCACGCTGGAAGTCAGCCGCGGCACCAACACTACGCTGACCGCCTTCATCCGCGGCGTTGGGCAGCAGGATCCGGTTGCCGGCTTCGAGGCGGGCGTGGGCCTCTACGTCGACGACGTTTACCTCAACCGCCCGCAGGCCGCGGTGCTGGATATCTACGAGGTCGAACGCATCGAAGTGCTGCGCGGACCGCAGGGCACGCTGTACGGGCGCAACACCATCGGCGGCGCGATCAAGTATGTGACCGCCAGCCTGCCCGATGAAACCGCGGTCAAGATCCGCGGCACCTATGGCTCCTATGATCAGGCCGATCTCATCGTCAGCGCCTCAACCCCGATCAGCGACACCCTCAAGATCGGCGCGAGCGGGGCGCGCCTGTCGCGCGGGGGCTTTGGCGAAAACCTCACACTCGGCACCGAAAACTACAACAAGGACGTATGGGCCGCGCGGGCTACGGTCGAATTCGACAACGGCCCGGTGTTCGTCCGTCTGTCGGGCGATTACGTGAAGGATAATTCCGAAGCGCGCCAAGGCCACCGCTTCATCCCGAGCCTCATAACGCGCCAGCCGGTGCTGGATAACGTGTTCGATACCCGCGCAGGGCTCAATATTGTCGATCAGGAGGTCGAGGCCTGGGGCGGCGCGCTGAATATCGCCCTCGAACTGAGCGATACGATCACGGTCAAGTCGATCACCGGTTACCGCGAGGACTCCTCGACCACCCCGATCGACTTTGACAGCCTTGCCGCCGTCGATCTCGATGTGCCGGCGATCTACACCAACGACCAGCTCAGCCAGGAACTCCAGCTGCTTTACGAAGGCGACAAGCTGTCGGGCGTGCTGGGGTTCTACTATCTCGATGCCAACGCCTTCACCGCTTTTGATGTGGCGCTGTTCACCACGGTTCCCGGCCTTGCAGCGCAGACACTGGGCGATGTGAACACCAAGACGTGGTCGGTCTTCGGCGATTTCACCTATGATCTTCTCGACACGGTCAGCGTGTCGGTTGGCGGGCGTTACACCAATGACAAGCGCACCAGCCAGGTGCTGCGCACAACCTTCCTCGGCGGGTTCTCCAACCTGTTCGGCGGCACCGGTGTGGCCGCGGCCGTCACCAGCAATTTCAACGGCAGCGCGACGTTCAAGGATTTCAACCCGCGCGCCTCGATCAGCTGGCAGCCGAATGCCGATAACAATGTCTATTTTACCTATTCGCAGGGCTTCAAGGGCGGCGGCTTCGATCCGCGCGGCCAGACCACGGCCTGCCGCAACCCCCGCGGCGGGGCTTGCACGGCGGACGAGGTGTTCGACTTCATGAGCTTCGACCCGGAAACGGTCGACAGCTACGAACTGGGATGGAAATCCTCGCTGCTCGATAACCGGCTGAACATCAGCATTGCGGCCTTCCTGGGCCAGTACGAGAACGTCCAGATCCCCGGATCGGTCGGCTTCGATGGCAATGGCGACGGCGTGAACGAAAGCTTCATCGGCATCACCAGCAACGCGGCGTCGGCTGACGTCAACGGGATCGAATTCGAAGGCACGGCGCTGGTCGGCAAGGATTTTGCCGGCGATGGCAGCCGCTTCACCGTCAACTGGTCGCTCGGCGTGCTGGATGCCAAGTTCAACACCTTCATCGACAATTTCGGCCGCGATGTGGCCGATCAACGCGTGTTCCAGAACACGCCCGACGTTACCGCGCATATGGGGTTCAACATGGGCCTGCCGGTCGGCGGCGGGATGATGGATGTCATCGGCCTTGCCTCGCTTCGGTCAGACGCGAGCCAGTTCGAAGTGCCCAACCCCTTCCTCGATCAGGATGGCTTCGTGCTGGTGGATGCGAGCATTGTCTACACCGCCGACAGCGGGCTGTGGTCGCTCGGGCTGCACGGCAAGAACCTGTTCGACAAGGAATATATCGTTGCCGGTTACAACTTCGTGGCGGGCGGGGTCGGCGGCGCGCCGTTTGTCTCGACGCTGGGGCGCGAAGGCACGCTGACCGGATTCTACGGCGATCCGCGCCGGGTGTTCGTGACCGCGCAGCTTAATTTCTGATCCTGACGCGATGATTGCTAAGGGGCGGCAGCGGGTTTTGGTGCCCACGGCCGCCCCGTTGTTTTCGGCTCAGTAATCGCCCGACCATGCAACCGGGATCGGGTTGGTGGGCGGCGGTGCTGCGGGGGTCCGGGCGGCGGCGCGCCGGTCCAGCACACGCTTGGCGGCATAGCCTCCGGCAGCCAGGACGGCCACGGCGGGAAGACCGATCCGCGCGAGAACAGCAGGCAGCGCCGCACCTGCCAGAGCGCCGGTTGCGCCGCCCACTGCGGGCGTTTTTCCAGCGAGCCTTGCGCCGATCACAGCGCCGATTGTTTGCTTGAGCATGGGAGTTCTCCTTTGCCCGCCATCAACCGGCGCAGGCGCGGGAATGTTCCGCCGCCGGTCGCACCACCAGCCCCGTCCGGCGCACAGGCCAAGCCCCCTTTCCTTGCGCAGCAGGAGCGGGCATAGGCGCGGGCCATGCACGACATTCGTTTTATCCGTGAAAACGCCGAGGCTTTTGACGCAGGGCTGGCCCGGCGCGGGCTGCCCCCGCAGGGCGCCGATCTGATCGCGCTCGACGAGGCCCGCCGCGAGGCGGTGACCGCAGTGCAGATCGCGCAAAGCCGCCGCAACGAGGCATCGAAGCTGATCGGCGCCGCGATGGCCAAGGGTGACAAGGATGGCGCCGAAGCGATCAAGGCCGAGGTCGCCGCGCTGAAAGAGCAGATGCCTGCCCTTGAGGCGCAGGCGGATGAGTTGGCTGCAAAGCTCAAGGCCGCGCTGGAGATCATCCCCAACCTGCCGGGTGCGGACGTGCCCGATGGCGGCGGCGAGGAGGAAAATGTCGAAGTGTCGCGCTGGGGCGATCTGCGAGAGTTCGACTTCACGCCGAAAGAACATGCCGACATCGCGCCTGCACTGGGCATGGATTTCGAAACCGGCGCAAGGCTGTCCGGCGCCCGCTTCACCTTCCTGCGCGGCGGCATGGCGCGGCTGCACCGCGCGCTCGGCCAGTTCATGCTGGACGTGCAGACGGGCGAGCATGGCTATGCAGAGTGCAACCCGCCGGTGCTGGTGGGCGACGATGCCATGTATGGGACAGACAAGCTGCCCAAGTTTGCCGAGGATAGCTTCAGCACCACCAACGCTCGCTGGCTCATCCCCACCTCGGAAGTCTCCCTCACCGCCAGCGTCATGGGCGAACTGCTCGACGAAGCCGCCTTGCCGCTGCGCCTCACCGCGCTGACCCTGTGCTTCCGCTCCGAAGCGGGCGCGGCGGGGCGCGATACGCGCGGGTTCATCCGCCAGCACCAGTTCGAAAAGTGCGAGTTGGTCAGCATCGTCAAGCCGGAAGACTCCGAAGCCGAACACCAGCGCATGGTCCGCGCGGCGGAAACCATCCTTGAGCGCCTGAACCTCCCCTATCGCAAGCTGCTGCTGTGCACCGGCGACATGGGCTTTGGCGCGCGCAAGACCTATGACCTTGAGGTCTGGCTCCCCGGCCAGGGCGCTTACCGCGAGATCAGCTCGTGTTCGAACACCGGCGATTTCCAGGCCCGCCGCATGAATACCCGTTACCGCGTCGCGGGCGAGAAGCGCACAGAATTCGTCCACACCCTCAACGGCTCGGGCCTCGCGGTCGGGCGCACGCTGGTGGCGGTGATCGAGAATTACCAGAACGCCGATGGTTCGGTCACCGTACCGGAAGCGCTGCGTCCGTATATGGGCGGCATCACAACCCTTAATCCCCGTTCGTCCTGAGCTTGTCGAAGGACTGCCCTTCTTCTCCGCGACTTGCGCAACCAAAGGAAATACAGTGCTTCGACAAGCTCAGCACGAACGGGATAAGGGGTTGTGGCTGTGAGAATCCTCCTCACCAATGACGACGGTATCCACGCCCCCGGCCTCAAGGTGCTGGAGCAGATCGCGCGCCAGTTTTCTGACGACATCTGGATCTGTGCGCCATCAGAGGAGCAATCGGGTGCGGGCCATTCGCTCACACTAACGCGGCCCGTCCGGCTGCAAACGCTGGGGGAGCGGCGCTTTGCGGTCACCGGCACGCCGACCGATTCGGTGATGATGGCGCTGCGCACCGTCATGCCCTCGCCGCCCGACATCATCCTGTCCGGCGTCAACCGCGGGGCCAATCTGGCCGACGACATCACCTATTCCGGCACGGTCTCGGCCGCGATCGAGGGCGCGCTGGCGGGCATCCGGTCGATCGCCTTCAGCCAGGTCTATGCCCGCGAAGGCATGGGCGATGATGTGCCCTTCGGCGCGGCGCTGGAATGGGGGCCGAAGGTGCTCGAAAAGCTGATCGATGCGCCGATGGCGGACCGCACGCTCATCAACGTCAACTTCCCGGCCCGCCCGCCCGAAGACGTGCGCGGTATCCGCGTGGTGCGCCAAGGCTTCCACGATTATTCGCGCGGCACCATCGTCGAGGGCCGCGACCCGCGCGGCTATCGCTATTTCTGGTTCGGGCTGGACCAGATCGAACACACGCTGGACCACGGGACCGATCTTGAAGCGATCGAGGATGGCTATGTCGCGGTGACGCCCTTGCAGCTCGATCTGACCCATTATTCGACCATCGGCATTCTGGCCGACCGGTTCGGCGGCTGACACCCAGCGGGATGGCAAAGCCGGCCAGCCGCAATCCTTTCCGGCGCAAGGCGCTGCTGGCAGACCAGTTCCGTCCGTTGCGGCGGCAGGTCCGGATCCCGGTGTGGGGCGACCTTGGCATCCGCACCAGCCTCGCCTTCGCGCTGATCGCGCTGGTGATTGCGATCCACTGGTGGGACCGGGCGGGGCTGAAAGACAATCACGACGGGGTCATCAGCTTCCTCGACGTTGTCTATTTCACCATGATCAGCATCACCACCACCGGCTTTGGCGATATCGCGCCGATTTCGGACCGGGCACGGCTGATCGAGGCCGTGATCGTCACCCCGGTGCGCATCGCCGTGCTGTTCATCTTCGTGGGCGCCGCCTACGACTTCGTCATCAAGCGCAGCTGGGAGAAGTTTCGCATGGCTCGTATCCAGGAACAGCTGACCGATCATGTGGTGGTGCTGGGCTTCGGCGTCTCCGGCTCGCAGAGCGTCGGCGAGCTGATCGCGCGCGGGGTCGATCCGCGTTGCATCGTGGTGATCGACCCCTCCGAAGAACGCCTGACCGAAGCAGAGAAGCTCGGCGTCAACGTCATGGCCGCCGATGCGACGCGCGACGAGACACTGAAGTCGGTCCGCATTGCCGAAGCGCAGAGTGTGCTGGTCAGCGCCGGGCGTGACGACACCTCGATCCTGATGGTGCTGACCGTGCGCCACCTCGCCCCCAAAGTGCCGATCAGCGTGGTGGTGCGCGCCGAGGACAATGAACTGCTGGCGCGGCAGGCGGGGGCGAACAATGTCATCAACCCGGTGCGGTTTACCGGCCTGCTGCTGGCCGGCAGCGTCAAGGGCGCGCATATCGCCGATTACCTCGCCGACCTCGCCAGCGTCGGCGGCCGCGTGCAGCTGGTCGAGCGCGAAGTGACCGAGGCGGAATGCGGCAAATCGATCAGGGAATTGGAAAGCGGCGGCACCGGACTGCGGGTCTATCGCAATGGCCGCGCGATCGGCTTCTGGGAGGATGACTGCCAGATGCTCCAGCCAAGTGATGTGGTGGTCGAGATCGTCCCCACCGCGCCCAATGAGAGCGGATCAGCCCGCTAGGCGCGAAACCAGACGAACACACCGCCCATCGCCGCCATGCCGACAAGAAAATGTCCGGCATCGATCAGGAACAGCGCCAGCGGCTTGCGCTGGTGCAGATAGTTGATCCCGATGGCCGGGATCATCACCCCAAGCGCAAATCCCACCGCCATCATCATGACCACAAAGGCCGGCGGATCGGTGCGCGCCAGCAGGTGCCACAGCACCATCGCCACCAGCATTTCAAAGGCAAAGGTCAGGGCGAAAATCAACGCCATGTTGCTTGTCCGCAGCTGGCTGTTCGACAGCCCGGCCGCGCGCTGCCACGGCTTGGCGAAGATCAGCCCGTACCACAGCATCCCGATAACGAAGAAAGCAAACGCCCCCGCCAGCACCGGAACCAGAGCAAAATCTTCCATGTGCGTCTCCTCGCCTCAGATGACGTAGGCGAATTCTTCTTCGGCAGGCGTTGCCTTGCGGCCGCGCATTTCCGCATCGAGCTGCACCACGGTGCGGCTCGCGGTCTTGACGAACAGGCCGGGCACCAGCGCGTGCACCATGCAGGCCAATCCGCCCACCGCCATCCGCCAGCCGAAACTGAAAGCGGTGCGGGCATGCTGGCCATAGGTTTCGCCAATGGCGCGCGGGTGGTCAATGAAGAGCTTGGCGATCATGGTGCCCCAGATGCCCGAGGCGCAGGCTGGCGGTCAACCCCGCACGCAGAGGATATTCTGGCGCAAAGCCCGCACACAGTGTAGGGGGCGCGCCGCTATGTCCACCTCCGCCCTCACTTTGCCCGACCAGAAGACTATCGGCATGGTCAGCCTCGGCTGTCCCAAGGCGCTGGTCGATTCCGAGCGGATCCTCACCCGGTTGCGCGCCGATGGCTACGCCTTTGCCGAGGATTATGCCGGGGCCGATGTGGTGCTGGTCAACACCTGCGGCTTCCTTGACAGCGCCAAGGAAGAAAGCCTCGCCGCGATTGGAGAGGCCATTGCCGAAAACGGCCGCGTGATCGTGACCGGCTGCATGGGCGAGGAAGCTGACGCGATCCGCGCCGCGCACCCGCAGGTGCTCGCGATCACCGGGGCGCATCAATACGAACAGGTGGTTGAAGCGGTCCACACCCACGCGCCGCCGAGCCAAGGGCCGTTTATCGACCTGATCCCGCAGCCCGATATCAAGCTGACCCCGCGCCATTACAGCTACCTCAAGATTTCCGAGGGCTGCAATCACTCCTGCGCCTTCTGCATCATCCCCGATCTGCGCGGCAAACTCGCCAGCCGCCGGGTGGACGCCTGCCTGCGCGAGGCGGAGAAGCTGGTCGCGGCGGGGACGAAGGAACTGCTGATCATCTCGCAGGACACCAGCGCCTATGGCGTGGATATCCGGCACGAGACCCGCCAGTGGAAGGGCCGCGATGTCCGCGCGCACATGACCGATCTGGCGCGCGAGCTTGGCGGCCTTCGCACGCCCGAAGGCCAGACGCCGTGGGTGCGGCTGCACTATGTCTACCCCTACCCCCATGTCGATCAGGTCATCCCGCTGATGGCAGACGGGCTGCTGACGCCCTACCTCGACATCCCGTTCCAGCACGCCAGCCCCAAGGTGCTGAAGCTGATGCGCCGCCCCGCGAACGAGGCCAAGGTGCTCGAACGGCTGAAGTCGTGGCGCGCGATCTGCCCGGACATCGCAATCCGCAGCTCCTTCGTGGTCGGCTTCCCGGGTGAGACCGAGAAGGATTTCCAATATCTGCTCGACTGGCTGGAGGAAGCGCAGCTCGACCGCGTCGGCGCGTTCCGGTTTGAACCCGTTGAAGGCGCAGCGGCCAATGCCCTGCCCGATCAGGTGCCGGAAGCGATCAAGGAAGAACGCTACGCCCGGATCATGGAAGTGACAGAGCGGATCAGCGCCGCCAAACTCACCGCCAAGATCGGACGCACGCTGCCCGTCATCATCGACGAGGTTGGCGAACCGGACGAGGATGGCGATATCGGCGCCACGGGCCGCAGCCAGGCCGACGCACCCGAAATCGACGGCGCGGTGTATCTGCGCAATGTGCCGGAAAGCCTGAAGCCGGGGGATATCGTAAGTGCGACCATCGAAGATTCCGATGCGCACGACCTGTTCGGAGTGATCGCTTAGCGCGGCTAAGCGGTCAGCGCTGCGCCCCCTCCGTGCGGTTCACCCGTTTGAGGGCGGCCTGCGGGATGAAGGCCTCGGGCATCGGGCGGACATGCTTTGACAGTTCGGCAGCGAGTTCGGGGTAGGCCTCCAGCAGATCGGTCGCCTGCGGCAGAATCGTTGCAGTGTAGAACAGATCAAGCTCGTCGGTCTCGAAGGCGCTGAGCGTGGTTTCGCGCAGGCCATCGTCGCGCAGGGCCTGCAACAGCAGCGCGGCAGCTTCATCTTCAAAGCCGTGGCACATCAGCCCGCGCGCAGTGAGGGCAAGGCCCTGCTTCCAGTTTTCTCGCAGATAAGCCAATTCGGCCTGAGCATCCTGCGCACGGCCCAGCTGTTGGAAAGCACAGGCACGATCGGCGGCAATGATCAGCTTTGCATAGGTGCTGCCCTGCGACTTGGCGACCTCGCGGGCGAGATCTGTGGCCTTTAGCCCATCCTGCCACCTACCTTGCCCAACCAACCGTGAGGCGCGGTTGATGACAAAGTTCACGACCCAGTTGTGTTCATCGGGATCGACTTTGGCCAGCTCGTCAAACACGGCATCGGCCTTCTCGGGCTGACCGAGCGAATCATAGGCATAGGCCTCGATGTTAAGGGCCCACGCATCGCCCTCCTCGATTGCCTTGCCGCGCGCCGCCCGCTCGCGCCAGCGCTGGGCCAGCGCTGCGGCTTCGACAAACTGGCCGTTGTAATGGAGCGCATGGGCCGCTTCGGAAAAGCGGTCACGGTCCTCGGGAGCATTGGTGAGCCGCGCGCGGGCGAGGCGCACATGCTCGTCCCCGATGGCGGCCAGATTGGCACCGGCCCGTGCCTCGATCGCAGGCCAGAACGGCGCGTAGGTGCGCTGCGTCAGCATGTCGATGTAGCTCGTCGGACTGGTGATCGAGACCAGCAGCCCCGCCGCCAGATCCCCGCGCTCCGCCAGAGCGGCCGCGCGCAGGCCTGCCATCGCGACAACTTCGTACAAGGCGGTGTCGAGGAAGGCGAACTTGCCGCTTTCCACCCACTCCAGCGCCAACGCATCAAGCGCCGCCAAACGTCCGGTTCGCCGTGCCAGCCGCACGGCCCCCCAAAAATCATCACGGTCGAGGGTGCCGAGCCCGGCATTATCGAGCCCGCGCAGATGGGCAATCATTGCGTCCGCATCGTCGAGACGGTTGGCAAAGTAGAGCGCAAGCCCGGTTTTGGGATCGTCCGGGTTCAGCTCGGCTAGTTCGGCCACGATCTTCGCGCCATCGGCATAGCGCTTCTCGTCATCGGCACACAGGGCCTCGGCGAAGAGGCGCAAGGGCTTGATCTGGGCGGGGGTAGGCGCCTTGGCTTCGAGTGCCTTCGTTACCGGCACGCCGAAGCTGCACGGCTCGCGCCTCCAGCGGTTCTTGTCTCTGGCAAACAGCTCGGCAATCCCGCGCGCGTCCATCGCAGCTAAATCGGGCAGCGGCTCCGGCGCAGGATCGCGCGCTGCAAGTGGTGCGGCGAGCAGCACGCCGGTAAGCGCCAGAACCGTATGAAAGGCCAGTGTCATGCGTGCGATCCCCTTGTTCGTATGTCGTTTTCCCGCATTCGGGACCCAAAAGAAAGTGCAAAGCGACGGCCCCTTTTCACAACGAGCCAGCGCGTTAACCCCTGCGCCCCGCCCGTCCCCCGCCGGGACGCGCGTGCGTTAACCGCTGGCAACCGGATGGCTTACGCGGCATAATCCGCTCCATGATCCGGGCTCTTGCATTCCTCATCGCCGTTGCTGTGCTGCAATATACTGCGTTCGCGCAGTCGACCGCCGGTCAGGCGGCCGACGCCGCAGAGGCGGTCGCCGCGCGGGCTTCGGGCGCGTTTGAGGCCATCGATCCCGATGCCGAACTGCCATCGGCCGATGATGCCGCGGCGGTCTATGCCGGCCTGCCTCCCTTGGCGGGCGAACCAGCCCCCGCGCCTGACGCGCTGCCCGCACAGGCTCAGGCGTCGGAACCTGTGATCGCCGCCCTACCCGATATCGCGCCCGGCCCGGTCGCTGCCGAACCGGCCGCGCCGCGCGGTCCGGCGGTGCGAATGATCGCCAACGAGGTGGTGCAACCCCTGCCTGCCCCTGCCATGCCTGCGGCGGCCCCCGCGCCCGTGGCGGCCCCTGCGCCTGCGGCCACCCTCGCCAGCAGCGATCCCTTTGTCATCAAATCGATCCTGCCGATCGAAGGCTCGATCCGCTACGGCGACTGGTTCTGGGACGAAAGCGCCGCGCCGGGCGCAGGCAAGCTGGTCATCACGGTTGATCTGGCAGCCCGCGTCATCAGCGCGTTTCGCGACGGGCACGAAATTGGCACGGCGGTTGTGCTGGTGGGCACGCAGTCACACCCCACCCCGCTCGGCACCTTCCCGATCCTGACCAAGGAACGCGACAATGTGTCCGAGAAGTACAATAACGCGCCTATGCCCTGGACCCTGCGCCTGACGTGGGATGGGATCGCCATCCACGGCTCGCCGGTGATGAACGGCTATGCCAGCCACGGCTGCATCGGCGTACCGGACGAATTCGCCGCCAAACTGTTCGCCGCCTCCAAGCGCGGGGACAAGGTCATCATCACCCGCGGCAGGATGATCGGCATCGGCGACAAGGTGCTGTAGGTCTCGGCCACCTTCGGTGGCGCAGACCTCCCGTCGCGCAGCAGCGCGATCAATTCAGCGAACGCGCAGGTTCCGGCCGGAAGCGCCACACCCGCATGGGGACGCCGATCTTTTCGACCCGCTCGGTCCCCGGCACGGCCAGCACGCCGCCGAGCGACGCATTCTCGCCTGCCCACAGCCGATCCCACGCCCGCGCGGCCTCGCTGCGGGTGGCATGACCGCCCAATTCGTGGATGATGCTGCAGATCGTCTCGATCGCGATAATACGCGGCACATTGGCGCAATAGGTGAAGCCCAGCCCGCCGGGTGCCGTGTCATCGCGGATCACCATTTCGTGCCAATCGAGTTCCGCATACCAGCTGAGCGCCTGCCAGCTTTCCGCCAGATGCGCAGCGCTGGCGGCGATCTGCACCGGATCAAGCCATGCAGCATCAGCGATCGCCATGCGCAGGCGGGCGCGGTCGAAATCGGAATTGGTATTGCTGGGATCTTGCGCCGGCGTAATCCCCGCAGCCGCAACCACGGCGGCAAGGTCAGCCTTGCGCCATCCCAGCAGCGGGCGCAGCAGCGTGATCTCGCTGTCGGGAATGGCAGCGCGCGGGCGAACCCCGGCAAGGCCTGCCAGCCCGCTCCCCCGATTGAGCCGCATCAGCAGCGTTTCGGCCTGATCGTCGGCGTGATGCGCGGTGGCGACTGCGCCCAGCCCCGCCTGCTGCGCCCAGCGCGCCAGCGCCGCGTAACGGGCCTCGCGCGCTCTGGCCTGCAAATTGCCCGGCGCCAATGTCACCGCCATAGGCGCGAAAGGAATGCCGCGTTCGCCCGCAATCCGCTCGACCAGGGCCAGCTCGCCCGCTGCCTCGGCACGCAGGCCGTGATCGATGCTGGCCACCGCGATGCGTCCGGGCAGCGCGGCGTGCGCCAGCAGCAGCAGCGCGATGCTGTCCGGCCCGCCCGAAACCGCAAGGCCCAGCGGGCCGCTGCGATCATCTGCGGGCCAGAGCGCAGCCAGATCGGCGGCAAAGCGGGCGACGGCGTCCGGCGCGGGGCTGGTCAGTTGCACTTTACCTTGGCGCGGTTGGCCTGATAGTCGGTTGCCAGCCGTCCTGACGCGATCAGCGGATAGGTCTCGGCAAATTCGGCGAGCGCAATGCAGGCCCGCTTGGTGTCGTTCATCGCGATCATCGACGCGCCGAGATACAGCAGGCTGTCCGGGGCGCGATCGCCGGCCTTATTGGACTGGTAATTGCGCAGGAACCAACGTGCCGCATCCTCGGGCATCTTGTCGTCAAGGAATGCCCGGCCCAGCAGATTGCGGCCGAAGCTGATCCGCGGGTGGTTGGGGTACTGCTCGACGAACTTGGTGAGTTGCTGGCGCGCTTCGGGGAAGAACCCGGCGCTCCACAGCCGGAAGCCGTAGGAATATTCGTCATCGCCAGCATCAGCCGTTTGCGGCTTCGCGATGGCCTGCACCGCAGCCAGACGGGCGGCGCTCGGCCCGGTGGCAGCGGCCGCCGCGCTGGGGGCCGGGGTAATCGCTGGCACTGCCGGACGGACCGTGGGCGTGGCCGCAGGCGTGATCGGAGCTGGAGCCGGGGCCGAAAGCGTTGGCGCCGGCTGCAAAGCGGGCGCGCTGCCCGGCGCGGACAGTGCAGGCGCGGCTCCGGCGGTCTCCAGCGCAAGCAACCGCTGTTCAAGCTGCGACAGCGTGTTGGCCTGCTCTTCCGACCGCGCGGTCATGGCCTGAAGCTGCACCTCCAGCGCATCCAGCCGGACGAGGATATCGGTCACCGCTGTCGCTGAAGGCACGGCGCCGGTCGCAGGGGCCGCAGGGGTCGTCCCCGTTGGCGTGCCGGGGGCAATCTGCGGCTCGAAGAACCGCGCATCTCCGCCCGGGAAAACCTTGCGCTGCAAGGCACGGACTTCCGCTTCGAGCTTGCGCACCCGGGCTTCGGCAGCATCATCCTGGGCAAGCAGCGGCTGGGGTGCAGCAGCACTGGCGATGATCGCCGCGCTGACCAGCGCCGCACCGGCAAGGCGCAGCGGGATCAGCCTGAGCGGATGGTTTTGCAGGAGGGGTGTCACGGCTAGTCAGGCTCCCTGTCAATGGCCCCGCGCCAGCGGTGCGGGCCATATAAGTCTATGGTAAACTGTGCCGCGTGCCGCAGCCCAAGTCGATAGCCGCAAGCCCGCTCATCAACCGGAAAAGCGTTAACGACCCGGCCCTGTTTCGCTCGTCGGAACGGTTTCGGAAAGCGGGGCCGACGCGGCAGGCGCGGATGCGGCAACTGCCGAAGGCTCGGCGAGAGGCGGACGCGTCGCCGGTGTGCGGCGATCAGCCTGCCGCCGGGCCGGAGCAACACCGCCCGCCAGCGGCGCGGCTGCGTCTGTTGCCGCGGCCGGCGCAGCGCGGGCCAGCAGGGCTGCGGCAGACACCGGGGCCCCTGAAATCGTCTGCGCCCGCTCAGCCAGCTTTGGCGCTGGCTGGCCGCCGATCGTGATCGTCAGGGCATCGGGCCGCCCGGTGTTGATCCGCGGATCGCGCGCGGTGGCTGGCACCTCGACCGTCTCGCCCTGCTTGAGCGTCCGTTCGGTCAGGCGTTCGCCGCCTTCTTCATAGAGCCTGATCCACACCCCGTCTTCAGCGGCCGTCAGAATAACGGCGCCGCCGGGGACCGCCGATGGCGCGGCAGCGACGGGCGCCGCGGTCACGACGGGCGGCGGCGCGGTCAGCGGTCCGGGCTGCGTTCCGGCAGCGAAATAGGTGGAGTAGAAGGCAAAGCCGCCGATCGCGAGCACCAGCACCGCCGCCCCGCTCGCCCAGGCCAGACCCGCAGACGGCAGGCGCGCGGGATCGCCCGGCTCCATATCCGCCAACGGCACTGTCCGCCGCATGGATCCATCGGCCAGCTCGGCGCGCACAGCCTCGGTGATCTCGACATCATCAAGCCCCACAGCCTTGGCGAAGGTGCGCGAGAACCCGATGGCATAGGCGCGGCTGGGCAGGCTTTCAAAATTGCCCTCTTCAATCGCTTCAAGATGGCGCAGCGGGATGCGCGTTTCCGCAGCAATATGCGCCAGATCGAACCGCAACGCCTCGCGCGCGGCACGCAGGCGCATGCCGGGCGTGGTGAACGGCAGTTCGGGCGCAATATCTGCGCTGGTGAGATTTTCGCTGTTCATGACCCGGGTCCGCGCCTTCTTTACGAGGCTTTGAGTGAGAGAAACTGTGTGAATTGTCCTTGAACGGGACTCACCCGTTGGCGGGCGTCCTGTCAAGCATCGCTGTTGCACGCTGCCGCAGCAGGCGCACGCTTCTCCGCAGGACGGTGTCAGTCGTATTCAATATCGCGCGCATCCGCCCATGCCGAAAGCTGTTGGCGCAGGTTGATGCTGGGATCGGCAAGCCAGCCGGTCATCGCGGCGGTCAGCTCGGCCAGATCGACCTTGCGCACCAGTTCCTTGATGGGGCCGACAGCGGCGGGGGTGATCGACAGGCGGCGGTAACCGATGCCCATCAAGGCCAGCGCCTCCAGCCGGCGGCCGCCCATTTCACCGCAGACCCCGATATCGACACCGCTGCCGACGCTGTTCTGGATCACGCGGCGCAGGAACCTGAGGATCGACGGGCTGAGCCAGTCGTAGCGTTCGGCCAGCTTGGGATTGGCGCGGTCGGCGGCGAACAGGAATTGCGTCAGATCATTGGTGCCAATCGACAGGAAGCTGAGTTTGGGCAGCAGCAGATCGAGCACTTCGGCCAGCGCCGGCACCTCCAGCATCGCGCCAAAATGGATGCGTTCGGGCAGCAGCTTCTTTTGCGCGCGCAGGAAGGTGAGCTGTTCGTCGAACACGGCCTTGGCCGCATCAAACTCCCACGGTTCGGAAACCATTGGGAACATCACGTAAAGCGACCGCCCACCCGACGCCTCCAGCAAGGCGCGCGCCTGGATCTTCATCAGACCCTCGCGTTCCAGCGCCAGCCGCAGCGCGCGCCAGCCCATCGCCGGATTTTCATCCTGCGCCGCGATTTCGCTGGCGAGGTAGGGCACGGACTTGTCGCCGCCGATATCAACCGTGCGGAAGATCACCGGCTTGTCGCCCGCTGCATCCAGCACATCGCGGTACAGCCGCGTCTGGCGGTCGCGCTGCGGCAGGGTGGCGGACACGAGGAACTGAAATTCGGTGCGGAACAGGCCGACACCATCTGCGCCCGTCAGCCCGAGCGAGCTCATATCGTCGCGCAGGCCCGCATTCATCATCACCTGAATGCGGGTGCCGCAGCGCGTGAAAGGCTCCACATCCCGCAGCGATGCATAGGCGGCCTGCTTTTCGCGGCTCTTGGCAAAGCGGGTCTGGAACGCTTCAGCGACCTGCGGCAGCGGGCGAACAGTGGCAGTGCCCGCCCCTGCGTCGAGCAGGATCTCGTCACCTTCGCGGATCGTACCCCGCACAGCCTTGGTGCGGCCGATCACGGGCACATTCATCGCCCGGGCCACGATGACCACGTGGGCGGTCAGCGATCCTTCTTCCAGAATGACGCCCTTCAACCGGCGCTTGTCATACTCCAGCAGTTCGGCCGGGCCGAGATTGCGGGCGATGAGGATCGTGTCGCGCCGCAGCCCTTGCGATGCAGCGGTGCCGACCTGCCCTGCGACAATCCGCAGCAGGCGGTTCGCCAAATCCTCCAGATCGTGCATCCGGTCGGCCAGCAGCGCATCGTCAATCTCGCGCATCCGCATCCGGGTGTGCTGCTGCACCCGTTCAATCGCGGCTTCGGCGGTAAGGCCTGAGTCGATCGCCTCGTTGATGCGCCGCGACCAGCCTTCATCGTAGGCGAACATCTTGTAGGTTTCGAGCACCTCTTCATGCTCGCCCCCCGCGCCGAATTCGGCCTGGCTGGCAAGCGTGTCGATCTGCTCGCGCATCTTGTCAAAGGCGCGGTACACCCGCTGGCGTTCAGCCTCGGTGTCTTCGGCCATGACCTGCGTGATTTCGACGCGCGGCTGGTGATAGACCGCATGGCCCGCGCCGAGCCCTTTCACCAGCGTCAGGCCGGTCAGCGTCTGCGGCCCGGTCATCTCGGCGGTCAGCCCCCGCGCTTCTTCCTCATCAACCAGTTCGGCGTTGGCGATCAGCTCGCTCAGCACCATCGCGGTGGTCTGAAGCGCTTCGATTTCGACCTCTTCGTAGCGGCGCGGTTCGACATGCTGGACGCAGAGCACGCCCACCGCACGCGCACGGTAGACAATGGGCACACCGGCAAAGGAGTGGAACTTTTCCTCGCCCGTTTCGGGGCGGTACTGGAAGTCGGGGTGGGCCTTGGCTTCGGCAAGGTTGAGCGTTTCGACCTTCTGCGCAATCGCGCCGGTCAGCCCCTCGCCAATCGCCATGCGGGTGACGTGCACCGCGCTTTGATTGAGGCCGCGGGTCGCAAACAGCTCCAGCATGCCTTCGCGCAGCAGGTAAATCGAGCACACCTCGCTCGACAGGCATTCACCGATGATTTCGACGACCTGATCCAGCTTTCCCTGCGCGTGCATGCGCGAGGCCATCACCTCGGTCAGGCGGGTCAGGATCTGGCGGGCGGCGGCTGCGGCGGTCATACCTTAGGCGGTCTATTCAAACCGCGCAGTAAATGCAAAACCCCTGATTGCAGCCCGCCGCGCGCCGGGGGTGCCCGGCCCCGTATCGGGCCGGGCGATCCGCAGCCTTCAGCCGGCTGCGATTTCTTCCTTCAGTCGCAATTTCTGCTTTTTCAGGGACTGGATCGTGGCTGTGTCAGGCACGGGCCGCGCCATTTCATCACGCAGCCGGGCTTCAAGGCCGGCGTGCTTGCTGTGAAGGGCGTTGAGGTGGGAAGACACTGCGATCGATGCCATTATGCGTTCTCCTGTCCTGCGGGGGATTGCCCCCGGAAAGGCGACTCGGCAAACGAAGCGGCCGAGCCGCTGGCTTCATTGAAACCATAGGCAGCCTAGGTTGCAAAGCCCTGATAGATCGTGAATCGTTGCATCCGCGCTGGTGTGCGACGAACCGCAGGGGCGCAGCGCGCCAAAGCGGGGTGAAATGGCGCAAGCCATCTACCCAATCCCCGCCGGAACGCGTAGCGCACGCCGAGCATTGAACGCAGGCCGGGATGTTGGCGGCCAAGTGGAAGGATCAGGGGCGGATATGACCGAGCAGGAGCTCAGGAAAAATCTTGAGTTGCTCAAGACCGAGCATCGCGACCTTGATGCCGCGATTGCCGCCTTGACCGAGGCTGCACGCGGCACGCAGTCGGCCGACATGCTCCAGATCGCCCGCCTCAAAAAGCGCAAGCTGCGCCTGAAAGACCAGATCGCGATTATCGAGGATACGCTGCTGCCGGACATTATCGCCTAGCCGGGCCGGGCGTCGCTGGCGGCGAAACCGAGCAGCCTCCCCGCCCCCGCAATCAGCCATGGTTACCACGCCTGCAATTCTGTGTCCGGGCGGGACGAAGCCAAAAATTACTTGGAAAGTAACCATAGCCATATGGCGAAGCGGCGCGGGTCGCCGTAACCTGCAATGATGGCTCGCACCACCAACATTTCGCGTCCGATTATCGAGGCGCTTTACACCGAGGCTCTTGTCCTGGCTGACGAGGTGCGTGCGGTGTTCGCCGCCGGCACGCGGGAGCCGCTGGCGGGCGAGGACGCCTATGTGCGGCTGGCGCTTTCGACCGAGGGGTTGAAGACGACCACCCGGATGATGCATGTGCTGGCCTGGCTGCTGAACCAGCGGGCGCTGTTTCAGGGCGAACTCAGCGAAAATCAGGTGCGTCTGCACGGCGCTTTGCCGCCCGATCGCGGTTCGGACGAGGCGCAATTGGCGCTGCTTGAACCCGAAACCCGCGCGCTGATTGCCGATACCGCCAAGCTGCACCAACGCATCGCCCGGCTGGACGAAGCGTGGCGGCAGCATTTTGAAACATCGCCGGTTCGCGCATTTCAGGACCGGCTGGGCCGGGAACTGGGGCAGTTGGGTTAAGCGGCGCTCAGCGCCTTGCGCCACGCTGCCAGCCGGGCATCGCGCACACCAGCCTCCATCTGCGGTTCAAACCGCGCCAGCCGTCCGCGCATCGCCTGCGCCGCTGCGTCCAGATCGGGGTACATCCCCGCCCCGCAAGCCGCCAGCATCGCCGCGCCCAGCGCCGTCGTCTCGACAAAGCCGGGACGCTCGACCGGCACGCCCAGCATGTCGGCCAGATCCTGCGCCATCCAGTCGTTTGCCGCCATGCCGCCATCGATCCTGAGCGTCTGCCACGGCGCGCCATCGGCCGTGAACGCAGCGCACAGATCATGGGTCTGATGCGCCATCGCCTCCAGCGCAGCGCGGGCCAGTTCCGCCTTGCCACTGGCAAAGCTGAGGCCGGCAATCACCCCGCGCGCGTCGGCCTGCCAATGCGGCGCGCCAAGGCCTGACAAGGCAGGCACGATCACCACCCCGCCGCTATCGGGGATCGACCGGGCGAGCGCTTCGGTCTCCTCGGCGACCTGCACGATGCCGAGCGAATCCCTCAACCATTGCACCAGGCTGCCCGCGACAAACACCGAACCTTCGATGGCATAGGTGCGCTGCCCGTCAAGCTGGGTCAGGACCGTGCCGAGCAGGCGGTTGGTCGAGCGGGGGATCGTTGACCCCTGACACGTCAGCACGAAGGCGCCGGTGCCATAGGTCGCCTTGGTCTGGCCCGGCGCAAGGCAGGCCTGCCCGATGGTCGCCGCCTGCTGATCGCCCGCCAGGCCCGTGATCGGAATGCTGCGGCCAAGCAGTTCGGGCGCGGTCATCGCCAGCGGCCCGGCCATGTCGACAACGCCCGGCAGCGCCGCCAGTGGCACACCGATGAGATCGCACAGCCCATCATCGAATTGTGCATCCTCCAGCCCCATCAACAGCGTCCGGCTGGCGTTGCTGGCATCAGTGATGTGGGCCGCGCCGCCAGTGAGCTTGAACACGAGCCAGCTTTCGACCGTGCCAAACGCCAGCGTACCGGCGTCCGCCGCGGCGCGCACGTCCGGCACATTGTCCAGCATCCAGCGCATCTTGGTGCCGGAGAAATAGGGGTCGAGCAGCAAGCCGGTGCGTTCCTGCACCCCGGCTTCATGGCCCGCATCGCGCAGCGCCATGCAGAAGGGTTCGGTGCGGCGGTCCTGCCAGACAATCGCGTTGGTCAGCGGCTCGCCGGTCTGCCGGTCCCATGCCACCACGGTCTCGCGCTGGTTGGTGATACCGATGGCGGCAATGCTCGCCGCGCCGCCCGCTTTGGGCATCACCTCCAGCGCGCAGGCCAGCGTCTTGTCCCAGATTTCGCGCGGATCATGTTCGACCCAGCCGTTTTGCGGATAATGCTGCGTCAGCGGCGCCTGCGCACTGGCGACCAGCACGCCATCGCTCGCAAACAGGATCGCGCGGGTGGAGGTGGTGCCTTCATCGAGCACCAGAATGTAATCAGCCATGGGTCTCCCTCTCTCTTGCGTGACATCTGCCACGGCGCGTCCCATATGCAAGTCCATGGTGACTATCCCTCCCCAGCCCTGGCCCACAGGCCTTGCCGAAACGGTCGAGCCGCTGGTGCGCCGCGTGCTTGCGCCCAATCCGTCGCCCTACACCTTCACCGGCACGCAGACCTATGTGGTGGGCATGGCGGACGGGCCAGATTGCGCGGTGATCGATCCCGGCCCTGCCGAGGCGGCCCATATTGATGCCATCGTCGCAGCGGTCGCGGGGCGGACAATCCTTGCGATCATGTGCACCCATACCCACCGCGACCACTCTCCGGCCGCAGCCCCGCTGGCGGCGTTGACCGGCGCGCCCATCGTCGGCTGCGCGCCGCTGATGCTGCAAGTCGCCGGGCCGCGCTCTGACGAGGCGTTCGATCCCACCTATGCCCCGGACCGCGTTCTGGCCGATGGCGAAGGGATGCGCGGCACCGGCTGGACGCTGACGGCGGTGGCCACGCCCGGCCACACCTCGAACCACCTGTGCTTCGCGCTGGAGGAATCGGGCGCGCTGTTCACCGGCGATCACGTGATGGGCTGGTCAACCAGCGTCGTCATCCCCCCCGATGGCGACATGGGCGATTACATGGCGAGCCTTGAAAAGCTGATGGCGCGCGAAGACCGTGTCTATCACTCCGCCCACGGCGCCGCGATCGAGAAGCCCAGGCAGCTGGTGCGCGGCATGATCGGCCACCGCCGCCAGCGCGAGGCGCAGATCCTGCGCCTGCTGGGCGAAAGCCCGCGCCCTGTCAGCGGCTTCATCCCCGAAATGTACAAGGGCCTCGACCCGCGCCTGATCGGGGCAGCGGAGATGAGCGTCACCGCCCATCTGCTCGATCTGGAAAAGCGCGGCGCTGCGGCCCATGACGGCGCCGTGTGGCGGGTAGCGTAACCGCGCCTGCCGCCCTATACCGCGCGCCATCTATCTAACGGGAACCGACCCATGAGCATCCTGACCAAAAACCCCACCGGCACCGATCTGCTCGCCGAAATCAACCGCCTCCGCAAGGAGAAGAACGCGGTCATCCTCGCGCATTATTATCAGACGCCGGACATTCAGGACATTGCCGACTTCGTGGGCGACAGCCTCGAATTGTCGCGAAAGGCCGCGGCGACCGATGCTGACGTGATCGCGTTTTGCGGGGTCAAGTTCATGGCCGACACCGCCAAGATCCTCAGCCCCCAAAAGACCGTGATCCTGCCCGACATGGACGCCGGATGCAGCCTTGAAGACTCCTGTCCCCCTGAGAAATTCCGCGCGTTCCGCGAAGCCCACCCCGATCACATCGCCCTGACCTACATCAACTGTTCGACCGAAGTGAAAGCGCTGTCCGATATCATCGTCACCAGCTCCAGCGCCGAGACGATCCTCGCCCAGATCCCGCCCGAACAGAAGATCATCTTCGGCCCCGACCGGCACCTTGGCGGCTACCTGGCGCGCAAGCTCAATCGCGAAATGCTGCTGTGGCCCGGCGTGTGCATCGTCCACGAAGCCTTCAGCGAGACCGAGCTTTTGAAGCTCAAAGAGCAACACCCCGGCGCGCCCATCGCCGCGCACCCGGAATGCCCGCCGACGATCATCGACCACGCGGATTACGTCGGCTCGACCAGCGGCATCCTCGCCTTTGCCATGGACTTCCCCGGCGACACGCTGATCGTCGCCACCGAACCGCACATCATCCACCAGATGCAAAAGGCGCTGCCCGAGAAGACCTTCATCGGCGCGCCCGGCGCGGACGGGAACTGTTCGTGCAACATCTGCCCCTACATGGCGCTCAACACGATGGAGAAGCTGTATGTGGCGCTGCGCGACCTAAGCCCACAGATCGCAATCGAGGAAGGGATCCGCCTGAAGGCCAAGCGCAGCCTCGACCGGATGCTGGACATGGCAAGCGGGACTGTGGGTATGGGGGACTTGGGGAAGGTGCGGTTTAGTGGGGATTGATGGTGGAAGGGCAATCCACCCTCAATCACGACTTAAGTGCCGATAAATTGCTGATATCCTGTCGGCATGAACAAGCACGAAGCCTCAATCGCCCTCGCTCTGATCGTAGCCGGTCATCCTTGGCTCGGACTCCTTGCTCACCTCATCGGCAAGATCCCACCAAAAACGACTCTTGGTGCCATAGCCGCCCTAGGTGCCAGCTTTCGCTGGCATGACGTTTTCTAACTTCGTCACCCCAGCGAAAGCTGGGGCCTAGGGCAGCCTTATGCTAAGCTCTTGAAATAGCGCGGGGTGGCTACGTCTATATCATGACCAACAAGCGCTACGGTGTGCTCTACACCGGCGTGACCAGCGACCTGCCGGCCCGCATCTCGCAACACCGCGAAGGCAAGGGCGGCGCGTTTACAGCACGCTACAATTGCACCCGTCTGGTCTATGTCGAACATCACCCGACCATCGAAGATGCCATCGCCCGCGAAAAGGCGATCAAGGCTTGGCAGCGGATGTGGAAGATCGAGGCGATCGAAAAGCAGAACCCGTCTTGGGATGATCTTTACCTCACGCTCAACGCATAGCCGCCCTAGGCCCCAGCTTGCGCTGTGGTGACGGATTTAGGCTCTCGCCCTGCTCACCGCCAGTGCCGCCCCCACCAGCACCATCCCCGCAATATCCAGCCCCGACAACACCTCGCCAAACACCAGCCAGCCATAGAGCGAGGCGACCGCGGGCTGGGTCAGCAGCGCCAGGCCCACGACCAGCGGCGAGAAATATTTGAGCGCAAACACCATCAGCCCCTGCCCGATCAGCTGGCTGACAATGAACAATCCGATCACCGGCCCCCACGCGCTCGGCCACACCGGCTCGCCCAGCAGCAGCGCAATTCCCAGCAGAACCGGACAGGCGAACAGGCTGACCCACACCAGCAGGCTCCACGATCCGAACTGCCCGCGCGCGCCTTGCAGCGTCAGCAGGTACACCGCGTAAAGCAGCCCTGCGGCGAGGCAGAACAGGTCGCCGATCAGTGTGGCGTTGGAAATCTCAAGACTGCGCCCCATCAGGATCGCGGCCCCGGCACACGCAAAGATGATCGCCAGCCATTCCAGTCCGCGCGGGAGCGTGCGCGCCACCAAAAACCCCCAGAACAACAGCACGATCGACCCGGCATTGCCGAACAGCGTCGCATTGCCCAGCCGGGTCATGCCGATCCCGATATGCCAGCTGGCAAGATCAAGCGCGAAGGTCACGGCCCCCAGCGCCACCAGCGCGAGCGCCTTTGCGCCCATGCCGCCCAAACGCTGGCCGTTCGCCTTGGCCAGCGCCGCCAGAAAGGGCAGCGCCAGAAACATCCGCCAGAACCCGGCGCTGACCGGCCCGGTATCCGCTTCGCGCACGAACCACGGGCCCAGTGCCAGCGCGATATTCCCGCCCAGCAGCGCCGCCAGCAACAGCCATGCCGCCGGGCGCGTTTCGGCGATGCTGACAACTTCTGCTTGGGCTGGGCCGTCATTTTCCATGCTTGCGCCCTAGCCATGTCGCCCCCAAGTGGATAGCCAATCGCAACTGACCGATGAGGATTACCCACATATGCACGACGTATTGTTCCAGCCGCTCAAAATGGGTGCGCTCCATGCCAAGAACCGCATCCACATGGCCCCCCTCACCCGCGGGCGCGCGGCCGAACCGATGTTCGTCCCCAACGACCTGATGGCGACGTATTACCGCCAGCGCGCGGGCGCGGGCATGATCCTGACCGAGGCGACCGGGATCAGCCGCGAAGGCCTTGGCTGGCCGAGCGCGCCGGGTATCTGGTCGGACGAGCAGACCGAAGCCTGGAAGGCCACCACCAAGGCGGTCCACGAAGAAGGCGGCCTGATCGTCATGCAGCTGTGGCACATGGGCCGCATCGTCCATCCGGTGTTCTTGGATGGTCAGCCGCCCTTCTCCGCCAGCGCCACCACCGCGCCGGGCGATGCGCACACGCCGCAAGGGAAGCTGCCTTACGCGCAGGCCCGCGAAATGACCCGTGAGGACATCCAGCGCACCATCACCGATTACCGCCGCGCCGCCGAAAATGCCAAGAAGGCGGGCTTTGACGGGGTGCAGCTGCACGCTGCGAATGGCTATCTGATCGACCAGTTCCTGCGCGACAAGACCAACCTGCGCACCGATGAATACGGCGGCAGCCCCGAAAACCGCACCCGCTTCATGCGCGAAGTGCTCGAAGCGCTGATCGATGTGTGGGGCGCGGACCGCGTGGGCATCCGCCTGTCGCCCAATGGCGATTCGCAGGGCACTGATGACAGCAATCCGGCAGCGACCTTCGGCGCGGCGGCAAAGGTGTGCGAGGAACTGGGTCTTGCCTTCGTCGAACTGCGCGAGCCCGGCCCGAATGGCACCTTCGGCAACACCGATGTACCCAAGCAAAGCCCGCTGATCCGCCAGATCTACACCGGCGTGCTGATCCTCAACAGCGATTACACCGCCGAGGAAGCCGTGGCCGATGTGGAATCGGGCAAGTGCGATGCGGTCAGCTTTGGCCGTCCGTACATCTCGAACCCCGATCTGGAAAAGCGGATCGCGGCCGGCGCGCACTGGAACCCGAACAAGGACGTGCCGCGCAGCTGGTATTTCCCGATTGCCGAAGGCTACGTCGATTACCCGACGCTGGCCGAGGAACAGGCCGAAGCCGCCGAGTAAGCGGCGGCCTTACTCCGCAGGTTCAGGGGCCGGGGCAGCAGGCGCTGCTTCGGCCCCTTGGCTTTGGGGCACGTCGTTGATCCCCGGCACAGGTGTGACTTCGGGCTGCTGGGAATCGACATCGCCCACCGGCACCGCCTGACGCGGGGCGAGCGGGGCTTGCGATTCCAGCTGATCGAGCGGGATCATCGCATCGCTGATCGATCCTTCCAGCACTTCACCCGAGGCGGCACCGCCCTGCGCGGCAGGCGCAGCGGCCTGTTCCTCGCAAGCGGCAAGGCACAGCGTCAGAACAAGCAAAGCGGCGGGTTTCATGAACACGCTCTTTTCGCCGCCGCGTCCAATGCGTCAAGGAAATCATCGCTGGCCGCCATCAGGGCCGCGTCCCATTGCGCAGGGCTGACATCGAGGCCCAGCCGCGCGAGGCTGGTCACGCCATATTCGGCGATCCCGCAAGGCACGATCCCGCCGAAATGGGCCAGATCAGGATCAAGATTGACCGAAAAGCCGTGCATCGTCACCCAGCGCCGCACCCGCACGCCGATCGCGCCAATCTTGGCCTCGCGCCCGTCAATGTCCTTGGTCCAGATGCCGACCCGGCCTTCTGCCCGCCAGCTTTCCACCCCGAACGTGGCGAGCGTGGCAATCACCCAGCCTTCGATGGCATGGACGAAACAGCGCACGTCCTTGCCGCGCCGGGCGAGGTCCAGCACCAGATAGCCCACCCTTTGGCCCGGCCCGTGATAGGTGTAACGCCCGCCGCGCCCGGCCTCGATCACCTCAAACCGCGGATCGACCAGTTCGGCCGGATCGGCGCTGGTCCCCGCAGTGTAGACGGGTGGATGTTCGAGCAGCCAGACCAGCTCCGCCGCATCACCCGCAAAGACCGCAGCATTGCGCGCCTCCATTTCCGCCAGCGCGGCGGCATAGGGGACCTGAGCGATCTCGCGCCGCCATTCAATCGGTAATGCAGCGCCGGGGGTGGGAGCAATACTTGCCATGGCGCAGCGGTGGGGGCATTGAACGGCGAGATCAAGAGGCGATTGCGTGATGCAGCGCCGTGGCTACCAACGGGATCGGAAAGACAAGAGATGGCAAACCCCAAACTCGACATGGGCAAGGCCTGGACGCAGGCGACCGGCCTGATCGGAGCCAACCGCGATACAATTGGTGCAATCGCCGGGCTGTTCTTCTTCCTGCCATCGCTCGCCGCATCGCTGCTGATGCCGGAAATGGCAGCGACCGCCGCTGTCCCGCCTGCTGGCAGCGGCGGCGATCAGGCAGCGCAAATGCAGGCGATGCTCGACCAGATGTCGGCCATGTATGCCGACAACTGGCCGCTGATCGCCGCGCTCAGCATCATCCAGTTTGTCGGTTCGCTCAGCCTTTTAGCGCTGCTGGCGGATCGCGGCCGCCCGACTGTGGGCGAAGCGCTGGTGGCCGGGGTCAAAAGCAGCCCGGCTTATCTGATCGCGCAGCTGCTCAGTGCCTTTGCCATCGCCCTCGCCGTCGGTATCCCGCTTGGCGTGCTGACAGCGGTGGGCTCGCCGATTGTGACGCTGCTGGCGGGCGCCGTGCTGGTGCTGTTTGCCATCTACGCCTTCATGAAGTTTTCGCTGCTGGCGCCGGTGATTGCCATCGAAGGCGAACGAGGTCCGCTGCGCGCGCTGACGCGGTCGTGGCGGCTGACCAAGGGCAACAGCATTCGGATCGCGTTGTTCTTGTTGCTGCTGTTTTTCACGATCGGGATCATTGCCGCGCTGGTATCGGGCCTGCTTGGCGTGGTGTTTGCCGCGCTGGGGTCCGAAATCGCTCTGGTCGGCAACGGCGTGGTCAGTGCGGCGGTCAACAGCGGCATCGGTGTGATCTTTCTGGTTGTGATCGCATCGATCCATCGCCAGCTGGCGGGGCTTTCACCCGAAGGTCTGGCAGCGACATTCGAATAGGCGCGGCGTGGCTCTGACCGAACCGGAAGCGGCGCAAATCAGCCAAACGCCAAGCGCTGCGATCCCGCCGGGACGCATGGCGCTGCTGTTTCTGGTGATGCTGGTGACGGCGGCGGGCAACACCGCCATGCAATCGGTCATGCCGTCGATCGGAACCGCGCTGGGCGTGGCCGATGTGTGGATCAGCCTCGCCTATAGCTGGTCGGCGCTCTTGTGGGTGGTGTGCGCGCCGTTCTGGGCGCGGCGGTCTGACCAGCGCGGGCGCAAGGCGATGATGGCGCTGGGGCTGACCGGGTTCATCATTTCCTTCGTGCTATGCGGCGCGGCCTTGTGGGCGGGCCTTTCGGGCTGGCTATCGGCGCTGTGGACGCTGATCGCCTTTGCCGCGGCGCGCAGCCTGTATGGCGGGTTCGGCAGCGCCGCGCCGCCTGCCGTGCAGGCCTATGTCGCCTCGCGCACGCCGCGCAGCGAACGCACGCAGGCCTTGTCCCTGATCGCATCGAGCTTTGGCCTTGGCACAGTGATCGGCCCGGCGCTCGCCCCGCTGATGGTGGTGCCATTCCTTGGCCTCGGCCTGACGGGTCCGTTTCTGGCCTTTGCCGCGATCGGCGTGATCGCGCTGGTGCTGCTACGGCTGCGCCTGCCGAATGACGAGCCGCAATATGCCGCGCGCGGTCAGGCGGTCGCCTATTCGAGCGGATCAGGCGCGCCGGTCGACCCGCAGGAGCCGGCCGAGCAGGATGACACCGCCGCCGAGCCGCCGCGCCTCAGCTGGCGCGACCCGCGCCTGCGGCCCTGGGTGTTCGCAGGCTTTTTTGGCGGCCACGCGCAGGCGATGGTGCTGGGGATTTCGGGCTTCCTGGTGCTCGACCGGCTGGGCCTGCGCGATACGCCTGCCGACGGCGCGGGACCGGTGGGGCTGGTGCTGATGAGCGGGGCGATTGCCACGCTGCTGGCACAATGGGGCCTGATCCCGCGCTTCGACCTCGGCCCGCGCGCGGCGACCTTGTGGGGGATTACCACGGCCGCACTGGGCACGGTTATTCTGGCGGTGGCAGGCGATCTGCACCTCATTGCGCTAGGCTATGCTATCGCATCGCTGGGCTTCGGTCTGTTTCGGCCGGGCACCACCTCGGGCACCTCGCTCGCCGTGTCGCGGGCGGAGCAAGGGCAGGCAAGCGGCATCGTCGCCTCGCTCGCCGGCGCAAGCTACATCTACGCACCGGCGCTTGGCGTGTGGCTGTACGGCCATTCGGACTGGCTCGGCTTCGGACTGATCGTGGCGCTGTGCGTGATCGTGCTGATCTACGGCTGGTTCAAACTGCAGTCCGATAAGCTGCTGACCGCAGAGCGGGAGGCTTTCGAATAGCTGCGCTGGCCTAGAGTATCTCCAGCACCACATCCTGCGGCCGGCACAGCCTGACACCTTTTTCGGTTTCCACCAACGGCCGCTCGATCAGGAGCGGGTCGGCCACCATGGCGGCCAGCACCGTGGCATCATCGGCATCCGGCAGGCCGCGCTCCGCCGCGTCAGTGTCGCGCAGGCGCAGGCCCTGCTGCGGGGTGATTCCGGCGTCCCTGTAAAGCTGGGCCAGCTTTGCAGCGGTAGGCGGGGTCTTGAGGTATTCCACTACCGTAACATCGACCCGGCTGAGATTCTCCAGAATCGCCAGCGTCTTGCGCGACGTTCCGCATGCCGGGTTGTGCCAGATCGTTACCTTCATCGCTGTCTCTTTCTCAGGGCGCCGCCGGAACCCGCAGCGCGGGCACCGCCTTGGCTGCGTCTTCAGAACTGATGCCGGGGGCGGGCGCGGCGCTGATGCGTTCCTGCCGCTGCGCGACGCGGCCCGCCTGCTCGACCGCCTTGATCAGCCGCGGATAGACCCCGCAGCGGCAGATATTGGGGATCGCGGCGTCAATATCCGCGCGCGTCGGCGCAGGATTGCGCTGCAGCAAGGCGGCGGCCGCCATGACGATGCCCGGCGTGCAATAGCCGCACTGAATCGCCTGCTGCGCCACCATCGCCTGCTGCACCGGGTGCGACCGATCCGGGCTCAACCCTTCAATGGTGGTAATCAGCCGCCCCTCGGCCTCGGCCAGCGTGATCGCGCATGATCTGAGCGCCACCCCGTCGACCAGCACCATGCAGGCCCCCGAACACTGGGGCCCGCCGCCACAGGCCTTGGTGCCGGTGAGGTTCATGGCCTCGCGCAGCGCGTATAGCAGCGGCATGCGCGGATCGAGGTCAAACTGGACGGGCCGTTCGTTGACGGTCATGCGCGACATGGCGATTCTCTAAAGGCTTACTGCCGCCAGCTATCGTCGATCTTGTCGACCCGGCGCTTCCACGCCTCGAAATCGAACATGCCTGCGCCGCCCTGCCCGCTCATCACCGACAGATCGCGCTGGTGGACATCGACCACGCTTTGCGGGACGAGCACGGGGTTGCCCATGCTCAGCGTCGCCACCTGAATCTCGCACGCGCGCTGCAAGGCCCACATCTTGACGAACATGCCCTGGATCGTGCGGTCCATCACCACCGGGCCGTGGTTGCGCAGCATCAGGATCGAATGATTGCCGAGGTTCTGCACCAGCCGCTCGCCTTCCTCAGCACGCACGGTGATGCCTTCGAAATCGTGATAGCCGATCTGGCCCTGAAAATTGCAGGCGTAGAAATTGGTCGGCAGCAGCCCGTCCTTGTGGCTCGCCACCGCCATCGTCGCGGTGGTGTGGACATGGCAGATCGCATCGGCGCGCGCGCCCAGATGCTTGTGGAAATAGCCATGCTGGGTGAAGCCCGCCTTGTTCACCATATAGGGCGAACCGCCCACGTTATTGCCCTCGACATCGATCTTGACGAGGTTGCTGGCGGTCACTTCCGAATACAGCAGGCCAAAGGGGTTGATGAGGAAGGTATCAGCCTCCCCCGGCACCTTCAGCGAGATGTGGTTATAGATCGATTCCGACCAGCCGAGGTGATCGAAAATGCGGTAGCACGCCGCGAGGTCAAGCCGCGCCTGCCACTCTTCCTTGCTACATTCAATTGTCGGTTTGAGCTGGGTTGCCATGGCTGATCCTCTCCGTCTGTCCTTGGCACAAGCTATCGCACGCTGAGGGAATGCTTTGCAAGCGACGAGGGCTGCCGCTAGGCCTTGGCGACAATGAATGCGCCCGCTCTATCTTCTGCGAAACTGGTCAGCGGCAGCATTCCCGGGCATCTGGTCAGTCAGACCCTGCCCGCGGTCATCGGCGTCGCCGCGATCATGTCGATCGGGATCGTGGACGCCTATTTCATCGGCCAATTGGGCAGCGCGCCGCTCGCCGCGATCAGCTTCATCTTTCCGGTGGCCGTCGCCAGCACTTCGCTGGGCGTCGGCGTGATGGTGGGGATCAACTCGGTCGTTGCCCGCGCGCTGGGCGAAGGCGATTTCGAGCGTGCGGCGCGGCGGGCCAATTTCGGCATCGTGTTCGCCATCCTGTGCGGGTTGGTGATGGGCCTGGCCCTGTGGCTGCTGATCGATCCGATCTTCACCGCGATGAACGCGCCGCCTGCACTGATGCCGCTGATCCGCGCCTATATGACCCCCTATGCCTGCGGCTTTCCCTTGAGCCTGGCCATCATGGGCTTCAACGGCGTCCTGCGCGGGCAGGGAGAAGCCAAGCGGACGAGCATTGTCAGCATCGCCTATGCGGCGGCCAACTGGGTCTTGAACCCGGTGCTGATTACCGGCGCGTTTGGCTTTGCAGGCTATGGCATCGCCGGATCGGCCTATGCCACGGTGATCGGCTGGGGGATCGGGGTGTTGACCGCGCTGGTGCTGCTGCGCGGGACGCCCTTGCCTTTGAACCTCGCCTTGCTGCGCGATTGCAGCCTGATCGACCCGGCGAAAGCGATTATCCGCGTCGGGCTGCCGGCAGCATTCTCCAATGCGATCAACCCGCTGGGCCTTGCCATTCTGACATCGCTGGTGGCGCTGGAAAGCGAAGCGGCGGTGGCAGGCTTTGGCGCGGCGGGGCGCTTGCAAAGCTTCGTGATCGTCCCGCTGCTCGGCCTGTCGGGCGCCATCGGGGCGATCGTCGGGCAGAACTGGGGCGCGGGCCGGATCGACCGGGCGCGCGAGGCGGCGCTCTATGCGGCAGGCTTCTGTGTCGCCTGGGGTCTGCTCGTCGCGGTCGCGATGGTGGCCGCCGGAGAGCGCTTTGCCAGCATCTTTACCGATAATCCCGCCGTGATCGCCGAATTCGCCGCCTATCTGCATATCGCCGCCTGGGGCTATGCGGGCTTTGGTCTGCTGATCGTGGGCAACGGAATCATGAACGCGGTCGACAAGGCGAGCTTTGCGCTGCTGCAATCGGTCGCGCGGGTGTTTCTGGTGATGTTGCCAGCAGCGCTATTCTTGCGCCCCGGCATGGGATCATCGGCAATCTACACCGCTGAACTGGCGGCCAATGTGTTTGGCGGTGTCTCGGCGGTGCTGCTGGTGCGGCATATCTTTGTGCGCCGCTCGCCTGTCCAGCTAAAGGGGCAGGCCGCGCGCTAGGCCATTATTAACCAACCGTGCCGCATAGCCAGCCTTTCAAGGCGGCAAGAGGGCGCGCTTCTGATGGATGATCTGCTGGCGGATTTCATCGCCGAAACCCGCGAAATGCTGGAGGCTTCCGGCGGTGAACTCGTCGCGTGGGAAGCCGATCCGGCTGACCGCGCGCGGCTGGATACGATCTTCCGCTTCGTCCACACCGTGAAGGGCAATTGCGGCTTTTTCGATTTTCCGCGCCTCGCCAGCCTCAGCCATGCGGCAGAGGACGCGCTGGCCGATTGCCGCGCCGGGCGGCGTGAGCCCGATCAGCAGCTGGTGTCCGCCGTTCTGGCGGTGATCGACCGCATTGCCCAGATGATCGACGTGATCGAAGCGGGCGAAGACCTTGCGTCCTTTGGCCCCGACGGCGCAGACGCAGCCCTGATTGCCGAGCTGGATGTTTCACAGGAAACCGCAGGCAAGCCGGGGCTGGATGGGGTCAAGCAGGGGTCTAACCTGCCTTTGCACGCGCCCGCCGATGCCCTGCTTGCCGCCGGCGACGATCAGGCCGCACCCCACCGACGCAGCGATCCCTCGCCCGCAGGCCAGCGCACGATCCGCCTGCCGGTCGAATTGCTCGACCGGGTGATGAGCGGCGTTTCCGACATGGTGCTGGCGCGCAACGATCTGGCGCACCGGCTGCGCCAGGCCGGCAATCAGCCGACCATCGACGGCCCGTTTGAACGGCTGACCACCATCCTGTCGGATGTGCGCGATGCGATCACCCGGATGCGGATGCAGCGGATCGAAACCCTGTTCAGCGCGCTGCCCCGGCTGGTGCGCGATCTTTCCGCCGAACTCGGCAAGCAGGTGATGGTCGATCTGGATGGCGGCGATGTCGAACTCGACCGCGAAATGATCGAGACGATCCGCGATCCCCTGACCCATATCATCCGCAACGCGATCGACCACGGGCTTGAACCGCCGTCGGCCCGGCTGGCCAATGGCAAGCGCGAAATCGGCCTCATCACCATTGCCGCGCGCCAATCGGGCAACACCATCAGCATTGTCCTGTCCGATGACGGGCGCGGGCTGGACGAGGAGCGCATCATCGCCAAGGCCATCGCCACCGGCCTTGTCACCCCGGCCGAACGCGCCGCGCTGCCGCGCGACAAGATCCTCAACCTCATCTTTGAACCGGGCTTTTCGACAGCCGAGACCGTCAGCAATGTCTCAGGGCGCGGGGTCGGGCTGGATGTGGTGCGCCAGAACCTCGAAAAGGTCGGCGGCAGCATCAAGGTGGCCAGCGTTCCGGGACATGGCACCGCCTTTACGCTCCAGATCCCGCTGACCCTCAGCATCATTGCCGGGCTGACGGTTGAGGTTGCGGGCCATCGCTTTGCCATTCCGCAATCCTATGTCGAGGAAATCGTGCAGGGTTCGGCCCGCTCGCTGGATCTGACCCGGATGGGCGAAACCGCGCTGGTCACCTTCCGCGGCAACCGCGTGCCGTGCCTGATGCTGGGCGAGGTGCTGGGCCTTGATACCGATGCGATGGCCGCGCGCGAACCGACGCTGGTGATGCTGCGGCTGGCCAACCGCGAGCTGCTGGCGCTGGCGGTGGAAAGCATTCACAATCACGGCGATCTGGTGGTCAAACCGCTTGCCCCTGCGGTGATGAAATCAGGCCTTTATGCCGGATCGACGCTGCTGGATGATGGCCAGCCGGTGCTGCTGCTGGATGTCGCCAACATCGCCGGGCAGCATCATCTGGTGTCCGATGCCCGTGCACGCGTGATCGGGCCGAGCGAGGCTGAGGCTGCCGGGCCCACCCGCGCCGCGGCGCGCGCCATGCTGTTCACCGACTTTGCCGGACGCCGGGCCGCTGTGCGGCTGGAACTGGTGCAGCGCATCGAAACCGCGCCGCTATCGGCGATCGATCATTCCGCGGCCCGCCCCCGGATGGTGATCGACGGCCTGATCCTGCCGCTGATCGGACTGCCCGAAGCAGGGCCGACCCCGGACCGGAAAAATGGCCGTGTGCGCTTGCTGCGCCTGTCGGATGGCGCGTGCGAATTGCTGTATGCGGTGCGCGAAGTGGAGGATGCAGCCGAACTGACCGAGGCCCTGCACCCCGTCCCCGAAGACCCGCTGGTCGAAGCCATCACGCTGATCGGCGGCGCGCCCGTCACGCTGATCGACGCGCATGAATTGTTCGCCCGGCACGGCGAGCCGCCGGTTGCAGCGCAGCGCCCACGCTGCCTCCTGCCGGACGGCGAATGGGCGCGCACCATCCTGGCCCCGCTGGTGACCGGCGCCGGTTATGAAATTGTCGCTGAGGCCGAGGCCGATAAGGGCGCCATCAGCATCCTGTTTGAAGATGTGTATGAAGTGGCCGAAGCGCTGGGCCGCCCGCTGCCGGACCACGTCATTCGCCTGCGCGATCAGCCCGATGCGCCCCCTGGAAGCGCCACGATCTATCGCTATGACCGCGAAGGCCTGCTGGCGGCCCTTGCCGCCGCACACCGCGCGGCATCTCCCACCGCCATCGGAGAGGCCGCATGACCGGAGACCTGCTTGTCATCGCGCAGATCGCGGGCCGCCGCTGCGCGCTATCCGCGCTGGACGTGAAATCGGTGATCGAACTCGGCACCATCACGCCCATTCCGCGCACCCCGGCCTGGATTGCCGGCATCACGGCGCTGCGCAGCCAGGCGCTGACGGTGATCGATTGCCGCCATGCGATCGGCATCGCTGCCGGGCATGACGTGGGTGAATGGCCAACCGATCACCGCGCGGCGGTGGTTGCTGATGGCGGGCATTCCTATGCGCTGCTGGTCGACGGAATCGAGGACATCACCACCGCCGTCGGCGAAGCAGGTCAGGTGCCGGGCGGATTCGGCCCGGATTGGTCGCGCGTTGCCATCGGCATGATCGAGACGATGGTGGGCCCGGCCCTGCTGATCGATTTGCCAGCCCTGCTCGCCGGCCCAGAGAGCGCCCGCCACGAAATCGAGGCAGCAGCTTAATCCTATGCTTACCAACTCGTCCTAGGCTGCTGTGGCAACCCGCAGGAACACCCATGAAAACATGCCTGATCGTCGATGATTCCCGCGTGATCCGCAAGGTTTCGAGACATATTCTCGAAACCTTGGGCTTCGCTGTGGAAGAGGCTGAAAATGGCAAGCTGGCGCTGGACGCCTGCGATGCCGCCATGCCGGATGTTGTGTTGCTAGACTGGAACATGCCGGTGATGACCGGCATCGAGTTTCTGGTCGCGCTGCGCCAGCGCCCCGGAGGCGACCGGCCCAAGGTGGTGTTCTGCACGACCGAAAACGACGTTGCCCATATCCGCGAGGCCATTCAGGCCGGCGCTGACGAATATGTGATGAAACCTTTCGATCACGAAACCTTGCAGATCAAGTTGCAGCTTGTCGGGTTTGCGTGAACCGCTCCCCCTTCCCGCCCGCCCCGGCCGCAGCCTCAGCCGCTGACGGAAACGCGCGCCGCCCCTTCGCCATGGCAGGGTCCGGCGCGGCGATCCGGGTGATGATCGTCGATGATTCGCTGACCGTCCGCACGATCTTCAAGCGGATGGTGGACAGCGATCCGGCGCTGGTGATTGTCGGCACGGCCAGCAGCGCGGAACGCGCCATCGCCCAGCTGGCCGCAGACCCTGCGGATGTGGTGCTGCTCGATCTCGAAATGCCGGGGATCGGCGGGCTCGGCGCCCTGCCTGCGATCCTTGCCACCCAGGGCAGGCCGCAGGTGCTGGTGGTATCGTCGCTGACCGTGGACGGGGCCGAACATACCCTCTCCGCGCTGCAGATGGGTGCGGCCGATACTCTGCTGAAACCGCGTCCGGGCGGCTTTACCGAGGAATACCGCGCCCAGTTGCTCGGCAAGATCCGCGCGCTTGGCAGCCGCCCGGCAGGCGGCCCGGCCGAAACCGCGGTGCGGCCCGCGCCCGCGCGCGAGCCTTCATTTGTGCGCCCCGCCCTTGCGCGGCGCGCCTGGCGGCCCGAGGCCGTCGCCATCGGTGCATCGACCGGCGGGATCCACTCGCTGGGCCTGATGCTGAAGCGGCTGGGCCCGGATTTTGATCTTCCACTGCTTATCACGCAGCATTTGCCCGCATCGTTCATCCCGGTGTTTGCGCGCCAGATCGAGACCGCCTGCGGGCGCCCGGCCGACATCGCCGCTGATGGCATGATGCTGACCCGGCAGCGCATTCTGATTGCGCCGGGCGATGGGCATATCGTGGTGCAGCGCCGGGGATCGGGGCTCGGCATCCGCATCAGCACGGCGCCTGTGGCAAGCGGCTGCTTGCCTTCGGTCGATCCGATGCTGACCAGCCTTGCCGAAGCCTGTGATGGCCGCGCGCTGGGTGTCATCCTGTCAGGAATGGGCCGCGACGGCGCCATCGGAGCCAAGGATCTGGTGGACGCAGGCGGCACGATTTACGCGCAGGACGCGGATAGCAGCGCGGTGTGGGGCATGCCCGGCGCGGTTGCGCGCGCAGGGCTGGCCAGCATCATCGCCCCGCCCGAACGGCTGGGTGACGCGGTGATGGCCTTCGCCGCCGCGCCCGCTGCTGCGGTGATCGGCCGCAGATAATGGAAGCCAGCGAAGCCTCGCACCAGATCATCGCCGACCTGCTGGAAGCACGCACCGGTCAGCACCTGACCGAAAGCCGCCGCTGGCGGGTGAACTCTGCGCTCGCAGGCATTTTCCGCACGCACGGCATCAGCAATGTCGATCAGCTCGTCTGCCTGCTCGCCGCCCCGCCGCGTGGCCCCGAAAGCCCTGACCTGTCGCAAGAAGTGGTCGAGGCGCTGCTCAACAACGAAACCTATTTCTTCCGCGACAAGCCGACCTTCGATCAGCTGCCGGGCGAAATCCTGCCCGAACTCGCCCAACGCCGCCAAAGCACGCGCCGGTTGTCGATCTGGTCGGCGGGATGTTCAACCGGTCAGGAAGTCTATTCGATCGCCATGCTGTTTGCCGAACAGGCCGAACGCTGGCAGGGCTGGACGATCGACATCCTCGGCACGGATATCTCGAACCGCGCCATCAACGCTGCGCGCAGCGGGCTTTATAGCCAGTTCGAAGTGCAGCGCGGACTGGGCGTCACCCAAATGCTGCGCCATTTCGACGAAACGCCCAATGGCTGGCAGGTGCGCGAAAACGTGCGGCAGATGGTGCGCTTCAGCCAGCACAACCTGCTGAGCCAGCACTACCCGGGCCGGATTCCGTTCGATCTGGTGCTGTGCCGCAATGTGCTGCTGTATTTCGACCGCTCCACCCGCGCCGATGCCTTTGCCCGGCTGGCGGGCGCGGTCATGCCTGATGGGTTCCTGATGCTGGGCGCAGGCGAGACCGCCGTGGGCCAGACCGATCGCTTCGTGCCAACCTCGCGGCGCGCGAGCTTTTTTGAACCAGCCCCGCAACCGGCCCTGCAACCGGGCAGCCCACTGCTGCAAAAAAGCGCGTAAGTCCTTCAACTCACGGCCCCTGCGGGCCTCGGGCTTTACCCTTCATTAGCCGCTTCCATTTAGCACAGGGATATAAGCCACCGTCCCGGCGTGCTTTTGGAATCAGAGCCCTTGTGTTCACGGTGAAGCATCCCCTGCATCTGACACCGACCGGGCTGGTCGTGATCCCGCTGGTGGTGGCCTGCGTGATGACCGGAGCGCTGGTGCTGGCGGTCAGCCTCAATGATCGCTGGGCGGTCACCTCGGGCAGCGGCGTGCTGGTTTCGGGCATCATGATCTATGCCGCGGTGCTGTTTTTTCTGGGGCGCAGCGGCATTGCCAGTATTCGCGGGCTGGAAATTCGTGCCAGCATCGATCCGCTGACCCAGCTGCCCAATCGCCAGGCGCTGCACGAAGATGTCATGCACCTCTCGCGCGGGGACGAGGAAGTCGCGTTGGCGATGATCGATCTCGACAGCTTCAAGCAGGTCAACGACCACTATGGCCACGCGGTCGGCGACCAGCTGATCGAACGCTGCGCGCAGCTGCTGCGCGAGGTGTGCGGCACCGAGGCGCAATGTTACCGGCTGGGCGGTGACGAATTTGCCGCGGTCATGGCGGGCAAGGTGGCCGGCACGATTCTTGAGGGGATGTGCCGGACCTTGCTGGAAAAGCTCGGCACGCCGTTGACCCTCGAGCACCGCCATATCACCGTCGGCGCCAGCATTGGCCTGACCCGGTGCCCCGCCAATGATCGCGTGCCGTCCAGCGAAATGCTGCGCCGCGCGGATGTGGCGATGGACATGTCCAAGCGCGGCGGCAAGATGCGCTGCACCTGGTTCAACGAAAGCTTCGACCGGCGCCGCGAACGTCTGCGCGCCATCGAAGAGGATATCCGCACCGGGATTGGCGCGGGCGAATTCCGGCTCGCCTATCAGCCGCTGGTCAGCGCCGAAGACAAGCGGATCGTCGGCGTCGAAGCCTTGCTGCGCTGGGATCGGGGCAACCGCCCGCCGCTTGGCCCCAACGTGTTTGTGCCGGTGGCCGAGGATTCGGGCTTGATCAACCCGCTCGGCTTGTGGGTGCTGCGCCAGGCGGCATGCGACGCCCTGCGCTGGGGCGACATTACATTGTCGGTCAACATCTCTGCGGCGCAGCTGCGCAATGCCGAGTTTCCGATCAAGCTGGGCGAAGTGCTGGAAGAAACCGGCTTTCCCGCGCACCTGCTGGAACTGGAAGTGACCGAAACGTGCCTCGTGCTCGATCCGGTGGTGGCCGAACGCACGCTGGATGTGATCCGCAGTTTTGGCGTGCGAATCGCGCTGGATGATTTCGGCACCGGCTATGCCTCGATCGGGTTTCTGCGGCGCTTCCGGTTTGAAAAACTGAAGCTGGATCGCAGCCTTGTCGAACTGGCAGGCGTCGATGACGGCAGCCGCGCAATGATGCTTTCCAGCATCGCGCTCGCCCGCGCGCTCGATATGGGCGTCACCGCTGAAGGGGTCGAAACCGAAGAACAGGCCGAACTGGTGCGACTGGCCGGATGCGACCAGATCCAGGGCTGGCTTTATTACAAGGCGCTGCCCGCAGCCGAAATCGACCGGCTGATAGCCGAACAGGCGCGCAAACTGGCGGCGGCTCCTGACGCGCCCGATAATCACACCGCCAACCGCAAGGATGACCAGGCCGCATGAGCGCGCTTTCCGACATTGCGCTCGATCTTGAGGCTGAAAGTGCCGAACAGTCCGCCCTCGCCCTCTCCGCAGCGCCGCCCACAACCCCGATGCTGCGGGCGCGGCGCTGGTTTGACGCGACCCCGATCGGCGGCAAGATCACGCTGTTCTTCAGCCTGAACCTTGGCTTTGCCTTGCTCGCCGGATTGTTTGTGGTGGGCGGCTATATCGAACTCGGCCAGCAAGGCGAACGCATCCGCATCACCCACGAGGCGGCGCTCAAGGCCGAACGGTTGATGGTGCATCTCAGCGATGGGCAACGTCATGCCGAACTGCTGGTGGCCGATGGCGATGCCGCCCGCGCGCGCGCGGCGCGTGAAGCGCTCGATCAGGCCGCCGCCAGCGTTGCCGCCCTTGCCGAACGCGCCGAGGCAGCAGGCCTTGGCGCGCAAGGCCGGCTGGCGCTGATCCGCGCCGGGATTGCTGATCTGGGCCGGCAAGTATCGGACTATGATCCGCGGACCGCCGATGCCGCCAGACGCCGCGATCAGGCCGCTGAAATCGCGGCCACCAGCAACGCGGTGCTCGAAGCTGCGCGGACGATGACCGCAACTCTGGGCGCCGAAGCCGACGCTATGGCCAAGACGGGCGCCGCGCTGATCTCGCGCTTGCTGGTCATCTGGATCGGGCTGGCGGCAGTCCTCACGCTGATTACGCTTTTCGCCAAGCGCTATTTCAACCGCACCGTCGGCGCGACCCTGACCGCCATTGCCCAGCAGATGAGCCGGATCGCGGCAGGCGACCGCAATGTCGCCATCAGCGGCAAAGACCGCCTGGACGAAATCGGCGATATGGCCCGCGCAACCGAAGTGTTCCACCGCGCCGGACTGCGGCTTGAACGGCTCGGCCGCGAACGCGCCGAACGCGCGCGGGCCGAACTCGACGAACACGCCCGCCAGCAGGTGCAGCGCGAAGAGGCGCGGCTTGAACGCGAGCGCGTGTTGCAGGGCATTGCCAGCCAGTTCGAACACACCGTGGGCGAAGTGGTCACCGGCGTTGTGGCCGCCTCCAGCCAGCTGCAATCAACCGCCGCCCTGATGGCCAACACCGCCGAACAGGCCAGCGCCCGCACCGGCGAAGCGGCTGCCGCCATGCAGGAAGCCAATCTCGGCGCCACGGCGGCGGCGGCAGCCAGCGACGAATTCGCCATGTCCATCGGCGAGATCAGCCGGCAGGCGGCCTCATCAGCCGAACTGGCGCGCGTTGCCAGTGTCTCTGCCCGGCAGGCCGATAGCACCATCGGCGCGCTGTCCGCCTCGGCTGACGAGGTGGGCCAGATCGTCGAACTGATCCGCACCATTGCCCAGCGCACCAATCTGCTCGCGCTCAACGCGTCGATCGAAGCGGCGCGCGGGGGCGAGGCCGGGCGCGGGTTTGCCGTGGTGGCCAGCGAGGTCAAGGAACTGGCCAACCAGACGAGCCGCGCCACCGAAAAGGTGGCCGAGCAAATCCGCGCGATGCAATTGACCACCGGCGCCAGCGTTACCGCGTTGCGGGCGATTGCGGCACAAATCGAACAGCTGGAAACCACCGCTGTTTCCATCGCCACGGCGGTCGATCAGCAATCGGTGGCAGGCCATGATTTGGCCCGCAGCATCGATCTGGCCGCGCGCGGCACCGAAAAGGTGGCAGGACACGTCGATACGGTGCGCGATCTGTCGCTTTCTACCGGGGCGGCGGCCGCGCAGGTCTTGTCCAGCGCGACCAGTCTGGAAGCCCAGGCGGCCACTTTGCGCACCCAGGTTCAGGGCTTTTTGTCACGGGTCCGCGCCGGCTGAACCCATCGCGCCAGACGGAGTCAAACTTTTGGAAAGGATTATCCTTCACAAAAGCTTGAAACACCACTCCGGGGGAATGCGGCATGAACATGATGAGCTTTCAGGAGCGTCGCGAAGAACAGGCGGTTCCTGGCTTTGTGCACGACCTCAAGACTGATCTGGATGATGACTCGGCGGCCAGCATTGCTGCTGAAAGCCCACAGCGCGCCACGCTGCTGGACCGGCTGGGCTGGTTTCGCAATCTGACGCTGTCGGGCAAGATCAACGCGATTTTCGGCACTTTCCTTGGTGTGGGCGTGCTGATGGTGGTGGTCCTCGGCCTCGGCCTTGGCGAGCTGTGGAACCGCTACAACGCCTCGGCGCGAATGCAGGAAACGCTGGTTGCGGCGGGACAGTTGCAGGCGCGTGCGGGCGACCTGCGCTACCATTCGGTGCGCGTGCTTTATGATCCGCGCCCGGCTTTGCGCGAACAGCAGCGCAGCGGGGCTGCCGCCGTGTTGACGCAAACCGCCGCGCTTGAAGCAGCGGTGACGCGCGACGCTCCCGAACTTGCCCCGCAGGCCGCCGCCGTGCGTCAGGAACTCTCCCGGTTTGAAACCGCATTCGATGACGCCAGCGACACGGCGCGCGGTGGCGGCAACATCAATGCCGCAGCCGAGGCGGTATCCGAGCAGGGCAGCCGGCTGATGGAAGCCAGCGCCTGCCTTGCCGCTGCCATCGCCGCCAACGGGGAAGCGCGCGAAGCCAGCGGCATCGACTATTTCTTCAACATGATCCTGATCCTCGGCGTGCTGGCCGCGATCGGAGCTGTCGTGCTGCTGATGGGTGTGGCCTATCTGTCACGCGATTTTTCGCGCAAGATTGTCGAGATCGCAGGCGGGATGAACCAATTGGCCGCGGGCGACCGGCATTTCCAGATCGAAGGGGCGGACCGACAGGACGAGATCGGCCAGATGGTGCGCGCGCTCGATCTGTTCAAACGCGCCAACAAGTGGATGGAAGACCGGTCGCGTGAACGCGCGGAGCGGGTGGAGCAGGAACTGCAACTCCAGCAGGAGCGCGAACGTGAGCGGCTTGAGGCCGAAGCCAAGCGGGCCGCCCTGCTCGATGATGTCGCACGGCAGTTTGAACGCACTGTCGGCGATGTGGTGAACGGGGTTGCGGCGGCATCGAGCCAGCTGCACACCACCGCCTCGCGCATGGCAAGCAGCGCCGAAGAGGCCAGCCAGCGCACCGGCGAGGCGGCGGCCTCGATGGAGGAAGCCAATGCCGGCGCCACAGCTGCCGCGGCCGCCAGCGACGAATTTGCCCTGTCGATCAGCGAAATCAGCCGTCAGGCGGCATCATCCAGCGAACTGGCCCGATTGGCAACCGTCGCCACGGGCGAGGCTGATGAGACAATCTCGGCACTTGCGGCATCGGCTGAAGAAGTCGGCCAGATCGTCGAACTGATCCAGACCATCGCGCAGCGTACCAACCTCCTCGCCCTGAACGCCAGCATCGAAGCCGCGCGCGGCGGCGAGGCTGGGCGCGGGTTTGCGGTGGTGGCGAGCGAGGTCAAGGAACTGGCCATGCAAACAAGCCGCGCCACTGAAAAGGTCGCCGACCAGATTCGCGCAATGCAATCCACCACCGGCGCCAGCGTCAAGGCGCTGCGGGCAATTGCGGGGCAGGTGAAGGATCTGGAATCCACCGCGGTATCGATCGCCACCGCGGTCGACCAGCAATCAGTCGCGGGCCGCGATCTGGCGCAGAGCATCGATCTTGCCGCGCGCGGGACTGAGAAGGTCGCAGGGCATATCGAGGACGTGCGGCAATTGTCATTGTCAACCGGCGCAGCGGCTTCGCAGGTGCTTTCCAGCGCCAACGAACTGGAGGCGCAAGCGGCGCATCTGGGCGATCAGGTGCGCGGGTTCTTGCGGACTGTGCGGGCGGGGTAGCGCGGGCGAGAGCTCATGGTCTCGTCCGCCGTCAGCGCCGGGTCAGACGAGCGGCAGCCAGCCATCGGCTGACAGCGGAGCATCGACCGGTCCAATCTCGTAGTGGCTTGTGGCGTTGACCCTGAAGACGGCGCCATGAGTGGAGATGCTCCACTGTTCCTCGTTTGCGTCATCGCCGTAGGGCCAGGTTTCTAGCGCTCCGCCAAGGTCGAAGCGGAAGTGCGTGCGGCCGTCGCTTGGATTGACTGCGATTGCATCGAGCCGTTGTCCATTAAGGTAAGCTGCTGCGCGGTTGATCAAGGCCGTGTCATCCTCGCTCCATGACAACTGCTCGCCGGTGCGGGTGATACGCCAATGGCAGCAATAGATCCAAAGGCTCGAAGCCCCGCGCGCATAGGCGGTGCGGCGGTTGCGCGATGGATGGTCGTGAACAACGAGGGACGGTGATCCGAACTCGAAGTTGAGGAAACTGCCATGGCCCTTGGCTACGCCGTATCCATCCGGCGGGGGCCGCCTTGCCTGGTTAGGCAGCGAGCGCTCTTAAGCGTGCTCTTAAGAGTGTGCTTTGGAGCGGTCGATGGGTCAGGTG
>NZ_PKRO01000015.1 GCF_002855495.1 Porphyrobacter sp. TH134 | reverse complement strand
CCGAAGCGAGTTGCGCTGTGCCGGCGGGCTTGCCGAGCACACCGTCAAACAGCCCGACCTGGCCCTGATGCAATTGGTGGATGCGCGGCTGAGCGGTCAGCAGCACGATCGGCAAATCGGGGCGCAGCTTGCGCAAGCTGCGCGCCAGCTCGGCCCCGTTCATGCCGGGCATGTCGTAATCGGTGATCACCAGATCCCACTCTGCCGCGCCCTCTCTGATCGCGGCAATGGCATCCTGCGCGTCAAGGCAGGGGCCGGCCTCGGCGCCCACTTCATCCAGCATGGCCACCAAGGTATCGATCATCGCCGGGCTGTCATCCACCACCAGCACCGCCTTGCCGGCAAGCCCCGCCTTGTAGTGAGCCCACGCGGCTTCGTCCTCGATCGGACCGGTGTGATCGGGTTGCAGCGGCCACCACAGCTCGAAAATCGTCCCGGCCCCCGGCCAGCTCTGGATCGCCAATGCGCCATGATTGCTGGCGATGATCCCGGCCACCACTGCAAGACCAAGGCCTGTTCCTGCCTCACCCTTGCGGGTGAAGTACGGCTCGAAGATCCGGTCCAGCTCGGCCGGGTCAATTCCGCAGCCCGTATCGCTCACCCTTATCAGAACGCTCGGCACCTGTGGGACCGTTCCGATCATGGGCCGCATGTCAGCGGCGCCGGCCTCGCCTGTGAGCACTTCCAGCTTGATCCGCCCGGTTTCGCCGCAGCGCAGCGAATCGCGCGCGTTCAGCACCAGATTGAGCAGCACCTGATTGAGTTCGGTATCGTCGGTCAGCAGCATGATCGGCGCGGATGGCATTGCCAGTTCGATCCGGTGAAGGGGATCGGTCAGGCTGGGCACCACCAGATCGCGCACATCACGCAGCATCTTGCGCAGATCGACCAGCTTGGGGTGCGGCACGCGGCGGCCCAGGGTCAGCATCTTTTCGACCAGCCCCGCCGCCGTGGTTGCGGCTGACTGAATGCGCACCGCATGGTGGCGCACCCGGTTATCGTCGATCTGCCGGAGGAGTTCGGCGGTGCCGGAAATCGCTGCGATCAGATTGTTGAAATCATGCGCGATGCCGCTGGCCAATTGGCCGACAACCTCCTGCCGCTGGGCCTGCATCAGCTGTTCGCGCAGCCGCACCTTTTCGCGCTCCATTCCGCGCCGGTCACCCACATCGCGCGTGACGCACACGATTCCGCCTTCGGGCGCGAGCGACAGCGCGATTTCCTGTTCCAGCATCGTGCCGTCGGCCTTCAACCCCTGTGTCTCGCCGCGCCATTGCCCTTGCGCAAACAGGACCGGCATGGCCTCCTCGTCAAGTCGCTGGACCTCGTGCGGGGGGTAGAGAATGCTCCAGTTCCGGCCGTTCAGCGCCTCCGGATCGGAATAACCGAACATCGCTGCGTGGGCGCGGTTCATGAAAATGAAGGTGCCATCGGCATCGGTCAGCGCGATCCCATCGTCCGAAGCCTCGATGGCGGCCACCTGCCGCGCCAGCCGGGCCTCGGTAGCGATGCGTTCGGCCTCGGCGACCTTGCGCGCAGAGATATCGCGGATAATTCCCGCAAAACCGGCCGGGGCGGTGCTGTCGGCGCCTTCTTCGGGCCACATCGCCAGCGACAATTCGATTGGCAGTTCGCCGCCACCCTTGATGAGTGCGGGCACCTCGACCGTGTGGCCCACCAGCTTCGACGGGGCGCCCGCCCGCATCCGCGCGACCCCGGCGTGATGCCCTTTGCGGTGCACCTGCGGGATGATGAGATCAAGGCTCTGGCCCAGTGCCTCCGCGGCGGTCCAGCCAAACATCGTCTCAGCCGCGCGATTCCACAGGGTGATCCGGCTGTTCGCATCGGCACACACAAAGGCATCGGTGGTGGTTTGCGCGATCAGCTGGGCGATGCGGCGTTCCTGGCGCCGTTGCCGCCCTTCGAGCAGGCTGACAACCTGCCGCGCCATCAGTTGCAGCGCCCCGGCCTCGCGCTCCGAAAAGCCTGCGCGCGGGGCAGGGTCAATCACACACAGCGTACCCACCTTTTGGCCCTGAGCCAGCACCAGCGGGGCACCGGCATAAAACCGGATATGCGGCGCGCCGGTGACCAACGGATTGGCAGCGAAGCGCGGATCGCTGGCTGCATCCGGCACCACCATCACGCCGCCATCCGTCCCGCTTGCCGCGATGGCATGCGCGCAAAAGCTGTCGGCCCGGCACGTTTCGGATGTCTCCAGCCCATGGCGCGACTTGAACCACTGCCGGTCGGCATCAACGAGACTGACAAGCGCAATCGCCGCATCGAACCGATCGGCGGCGAGTCGGGTAATCACATCAAGCTCGGCTTCAGGGGCGGTATCGAGCACGTCGAGCCGATGCAGCGCAGCGAGCCGTTCGGGCTCGTCATAGGGGATCGGGGGAAAGGTGAAATCAGGCTCGAACATTGGGTTGGTCAGTCCGGTCAGATGCGTGCGTCAAACAGGAACCCTGCGTGGTCCGCTTGCACACGCTGCGCAATCCGGCCTTATGGCTCAGAAACCTTATCCTTTCGTATAGGTCACCCCATGCCCTCGGGCAGGCCCCTATCCCCGCCGTGCGCGCGGTTAACCCTTCCGCGCCGCCCGCTACCCTTGCGCTACCGGGACAGACCGGGCCGGTTTGGGCATTTGGAGGTCAGCCGCGGCGAACCCGCCGCCGGACTTGACCACGACCAAAAAGGACCAATGAAATGAACAAGATGTTTGCAGCTTTGACCGTTCTCGCATCGCTCGCCGCCGCCACTTCGGCGCAAGCCCAGTCGGCTGACGCCGGCGCCGGTGCGAAGATCATCGCTCCGCTGGAAATCAGCAACACGGCCGACCTCTACTTCGGCACCATCGCCCCTTCGACGACTGTCGCTGACAGCGTCGTCGTGCTGGCCGACGGCAGCCGCAAGTGCGGCCCGGCGCTGACCTGCCTGACCGCCGACCACACCGCCGCTGCTTTCGCGGTGACCGGTGAAGCCGACGCCTTCTACACGATCGCCCTCCCCAAGGAGATCAAGATCGTCAACGACAAGGGCACAGCGATGCGCGTTTCGGACTTCAACGGCTCGAAGACGAACGGCCAGCTGCTGAAGGGCGAAGACAGCTTCACCGTCGGCGGCACGCTTGACGTCGGCGTGCGTCAGGAAGCCGGCGAGTACACCGGTAGCTTCACCGTCGCGGTGGAATACCAGTAAGCCCTCCGTGGCAGGGGGTGAAGGGAGCCGCGCATCCCCCCGCGCGGCTCCCGGATCCCTCTCACGCTGATGCCAATACCCCAAGACCAACCCCTGCCCACGTAAGGTCTTTATCCCATGCCCAGATTTCCCCTCGTCGCGACGTTGCTCGCGGCGCTTGCCGCCCCTGTGCCTGCCGCAGCCGAACTGCTGGTCGCCCCCACCCGTGTGGTGCTGACCCCCGAGGCGCGCTCGACCGAACTTGTGCTCGTCAACAAGGGCACCGAAACCGCTGCTTTCCGCATTGCCATCGAAAACCGCCGGATGCGCGAAGATGGCAGCCTTGAAGACGCCCCGACCGCGCAGGACGGCGAATTGTTCGCCGACGACAAGCTGCGTTACTCCCCGCGCCAGCTGGTGCTGGCACCGGGCGCGCGCCAGGTCGTGCGCGTCATGGCCACCGCCCCCGTCGATCTGGCGGCGGGCGAATACCGCTCGCACCTGCGCCTGATGTCCGCACCTGTCAGCGCCGGGACGACCCAGATCGCAGGCGAAGCAGGCACCGACAACAGCCTCTCAATCGAACTGGTCGCGATCCGCTCGATCACCATCCCGATGATTCTGCGCGTCGGCGCGCTTGATGCTGCCGTCACGATGGACGCTGCGGCCATGGCCGCAGAAGCCCCCGATCAGCTCGTGGTGCGCCTGACCCGCTCTGGCACGCGTTCGACCTATGGCGATGTCAGCTTCACCGTCGACGGCGAAAAGGCCCCGGCCTGGCTGGTGCGCGGTGTGGCAATCTACGTCCCCAACACCAGCCGCGACGTGGTCGTGCCGCTGCCTGCCGAAGTGCGCGCCAAGCTCGCTGGCAAGCGGGTGCGGATCGACTACACCTCGACCGACGCAGGCGATCCGGCCAATATCGGCAAGCTGCTCGCCAGCCTGAACGCGGCGCTCTGAGCGCATGACCCGGCCCGGTGATCATTCATGTCCCGCCGACCGTTCAGGCCGCTGCGCTGGCTAGCCCTGCTTCTGTGCGCAGCCAGTCTGGTTGGCGGAGACGCTGCCCCGGTTCGGGCGCAAGAGGACGGCCTGTTCGACCGGCTATTCGGGAGCGACCCTGCCGCCGAGCGCGCCGGTCAGGCCGCTGACGGGCTCGCCCTTCCGGCCTTGTTCGCCGATCGCAAGCTGATCGTCGATGCCATCGCCCTGCATGATCTGGGCGCGGATGGCGAGGCCTGTGTCGCAATTCTCCCGCTGCTCGATGCGCTGGAACTGGCGCATGAACCGGCAGACGCGGACATAGCCCTGACCCTGCCCGAGCCGCGCCGATCGGTCACCATCCCCGCCGCTGCCCTGCTGCCCAGCCCGAGCGGCGCGTGCCTGCCGCTGGCCGATGTGCCTGCATACCTGCCCATGAGCCTTGCCCATGACGCGGTGAGCCAGCGCCTCGTCGTCAACCCCTCCGCCGCCCTGCCAGTGCTGATGCGGCTTGAGCGCGAAGAACGCCAAGCAGGCCTGCGGCCCGAAACGCTGCGCCCCGCCTTCCCGCTGCTCGCCCGCGCTGACGGGATGGCCAAGCTGTGGAGCGCCGATCTGGGTGCGGTCGCTGCCATGACCCCGCAGGGCCGTCAGGTTTCGGCCAGTCTGCTGGCCAGCGGCGCGCTATTCGGCCTGGCCGGGCGGCTGAGCATCGCGCTGACCAATGAAGGGCGTATCACCCCCGGACTTACCCTGTCGGATGCGCGCGGCACTCCCGATCTGCTCGGGGGCCTTGGCGCGCGAAGTCTGGCCCTGGGCGATATTGCCGCCCCCGCCCAGCCGCTGATCGCCAACGCATTGTCAGGGCGCGGGCTCGTGATCTCCTCGCGCGCGCCGTGGCGGGCTGACCTTGTCGACACGATCACGCTGACCGGCCCGCTCCCGCAAGGCTGGGAAGCCGAGCTGTGGCACGAAGAACGCCTCATCGCCGTCACCCGCGAACCTGATGCAGCGGGACAATGGCAGTTCGGCGACATCCCGGTCCGCATCGGCGCGAACCGCTGGGTCGTGCGCCTTTACGGCCCCCATGGCGAAGTCAGCGAGGAGGTATTCAAACGCCTCGTCGGTACTGAAATGAACGCGGAGAACGAGGTAAGCTACAGCTTCGGCGCGGTCGATGGCGGCACCCCGTTTGTGGGCGACACGCTGGCGGGCGAACCCGCGGGGCCAGCCGCCTTTGCCAGCATTGACTGGGGCATGACGGGCGATGTTACGGCAAGGCTGGACCTGCGCGCCGGGACTGCGGGCCAGCCGGCCGCGGCGCTGGGCTTTAACGGCGCGCTGGCTGGCGGCTTATGGGCCGTGACCGGAGCGCGCGACCGTGAAGGCGGGATCGGCGGCGCAGTGCGGCTGGCGCGGCGGATCGGGGCGCAGGACGTTACCATCGACCTCGCCCGGCATGGCCGCGACGACGGCCCCAGCTTGGCCCCGCTGGTGCGCGAGTTTTCGCAGGTGATGAGCATTGCCGGTCAGGGCCGCATCGGGCTTGGCCGCCTCAGCCTGCCGTGGCAGGCGCGGGTGCAGAGCGGCGAGCTTCGACGCGGCGGCGAGCGGCATGTCGCCGCCGCCCGTCTCGTGATGCCGATGCCCGACTGGCAGGCCAACTTTGCACTCGGCGCGGTGCAGGAAGGCAGCACTGCGTGGCAAGGCACCGCAGCGCTGGGCGTGACGGCGCGGCGCGGCGAATGGCGGCTGCGCAGCGGCGTTACCGCTTCGGACCGCAGCGGCTGGCGGATCGACGGCGCGAACTTCAGCGCGGCGCGGCGTCTGGGCGCAGGCAACTTGGCGTTCGATCTCGATTGGCAGGCCGACAGCGGCAAATTCGGCGGCGGTGTGACATTCGCCCGCCAGTTCGGTCCGCTCGGTCTCAGCGCCTCGGCAGGGCGCGAAGGGGCTGGCTGGCGCGCGGGCATCGGCCTGACGCTCGGCCTTTTCCGCGGCCAAGATCGCTGGCGCACCGCACCCGCCGGGATCGCCCGCAGCGGCGCGATCATGGCCGAGATGTTCGTCGATGACGACGGCGACGGGTTGCGCGGCGTGGGCGAACAGGGTGTTGAAGGCGGGCGCTTCATCGTCGGTGCCGCGCTGCGGCGCGAGGAAACGGCTGCGGACGGGACAGTGCTGATCGGCGGGATCGCGCCGGGGCCGGACGTGGATATCGAAACCCAGATGTCCAGCCTCACTGACTTCACGCTGCGCCCCGCCCGCACCGGCGATCGCCTCGCCCTGCGCCCCGGCGAAATCCGCCATGTCCCCGTCGCCCTGCGCCCCACTGGCAGCATCGAAGTACAGGTGGTGCTGGTGGCAGGCGATCAGCGCACGCCGCGTTCCGGCATGATGGTGGTGCTGCGTGACAGCGCGGGCCGCGAGGCCGCACGCGCGGTGACGGATTTCGATGGCTACGCGCTGTTCGATGGGCTGGCCTTTGGCGCATGGCAGGTTGCCGCAGCAGGGCAAAGTTCCGCCCCCCTTGCCCTGTCCCGCGAACAGCCCGTTCGGACCGAGCGCTTGTTGATCCCGCCTTCGGCCTAGAACCCCGCGCCCGTCCAGCAAGCCGCTGCCGCGCGGCTACCCTTTGCGGCGCGGCATCCGGTAGGGCAGCATGAACTGCACCAGCGGCGAGGAAAACCGCCGCATATCCAGACTTTCCTGCACCGCCACCACTTCCTCGCCCGCAAACCGCGAGGCAAGTTCGGAACGGGCATAGAAGGGCGTGTCTTCCCACGTGCGGCGCACTTCGGCGACGCCAATGTCCGATCTTGTGCGGCGGTCCACCCGCCACTTGCTCGGCGGCAATTGCGCGATGGGCGGCAGATCGACCGGCTCGGGCGCGCCATCCGCCCCGAACCGCAAGGCGCTGGCAAACAGCGAGCCATCGCCGCGCTCGCCTTCGTAACACACCAGCGCGCCCTCGTTCAGATGCGCGCGCGACCAGTGCCAGGTGTTGAACCCGGTCTCCAGCGGCTCGGCCCCGCGGTTGTGATCGAGATAGGCCTTGCCCTTCCACGAAATGCCGGGCTCGTCCATTTCCACCTCAATCCGCGCGCGCGGCGCAAGGCAGTGCCAGATATGGTTTTCACCCCCGTCGAGCGCGAAGGCCACGCGGTTGAGCGCTTCGGGATAGACCCGCACCCGCCCACGCACCCGGCGCTGCCAGGGTACAAACAGCCGGGTATCGCCTTCGACGATATCGATGGTGAGCGCGTCATTCTCCCAGCGCACCGCGCTTGGCCCGATGATGAGGTTGCTGGCGTCGCGCTCCACCGCGCTCGCCCCGCGTTCGGTCATCGTCCAGCGCGCATTGGGGCCGTAGAGGGCGACATTCAGCGCACAATGCGCCAGCGGCTCGCTGCGGCCGGATTTCTTGTAGTAAGGGGAAAACACGCTCCCCAAAAACGCGATGATCGTCAGCCCGTGCTGCCCGTCGTCGCTGATGGCATCGACATACCACCAGCTGTAACCGCCAGCCGGGATGTTTTCATCGAAGCGAGGCCCTGTGCGATCACCCGCGCGGCCAGCTGCCCGGACAAGGCTGCCATGGGCACCCCAGCCGCCGGATGGGTCGCGCCGCCCGTGCAATAAAGACCAGGCAGGCGGGTTGTCGGCCCTTGCCGCTGGAAGGAGGCCGCCCAGCCGTGCGACGCTCTGCCATAAAGGGCGCCGCCCGTGGCCGGGAACAGCCCCTCCCAGTCCTGCGGGGTCATAAGCTGATGCGGCATGTGCTCCGGCTGCGGATCCTCCAGCTGCAAGCCGCAGCGTGTCAGCGTGGCCATCATGGCTTGTGTGCATCGGGCTCTCTCCTCGGGCGTATAGTGGTGAACGTCTCCATTGGCGGGGGCGTTGACGATGATCTGGATGCGTTCGCGCGTGCCTTGGGCTGGCGCGGGATCGTTGATGCGCGCACCGCGGTCGATGGCGCAGACATAGACGGTGGGTTCCGACGGAGTGGCGCCTGCGCCGATCTCACGAAACTCGCGCGCATAATCGCGTGAGAAGAAGACGTTATGATGGGTGAGGTCAAAACCGCTGGTTCTGGCATGGGCATACCACACCAGCGCTGACAGTGAGCGTTTGGCGGGCGGGATCGCAGGCACAGCGCCCGCGGCCGCCGCGCCGAACCGTCCAGTGGCTAGCGCCCCCGGATCGCCGTTGCAGATGACAGCATCGGCCGCGAACACCTCGCCGCTGGCCAAACGGACGCCGCTGGTTCGCCCGTTTGCGGTCAGCACCTCAGCGACCGGCGCCTGGGTTCGCACCCGCGCGCCCTGCTGCTCGGCAAGACCCGCTATCGCTGTCGCCAGCGCGTGAATGCCGCCCTCGATCAGCCAGACCCCGCGCGCCTCGACATGGGCGATCAGCATCAAGGTGGCAGGGGCGGAAAAGGGCGAGGATCCGCAATAGGTCGCATACCGCCCGAACAATTGCTGCAAGCGGGCGTCCTTGAAGTGGCCGCCGAGCGCCTTCCACATCCCGTCGAACGGGCGCATGGCGAGCATGTCGCCCATCCGCCACGGCCCGATCCGCCAGATCATCGGCAGCGGCGTCGAAGCCTTGTCGCCGCGCAGGAACGGGTCTTCCAGCACCTCGAATATCCGCTGCGCTTCCGCGGTGAAACTGCGATAGCCGCGCGCTGCCTCGGCGCCGGCAAAGGCGCCCACGGCATCGATGCTGCGGTCACGGTCGGCGTAAAGATCAAGGTGGCCGCTATCGTCCCATGCGTGGCGAGCGATCACTTCGGCGCGGGTGACGGTGACATGGTCTTCGAGCCGCGCCCCGCAGGCGGCGAACACCTCGTCAAAGACACTGCGATAGGTAAAGACCGTCGGCCCACCGTCGATTTCGGCACCGTCAACGCTGACACGCCGGGCCTTGCCGCCGACCCAAGCCTCTTTTTCAAACACGGTGACGTCCGCCCCGCGCGCGGCGAGCAAGGCGGCGCTGGTCAGCCCGCCTATCCCTGCCCCGATCACGGCGATTCGCGCGCCCACCTGTCCTCCTGCCCTCAGTCTCTTGCGATTATCATTGACCTTACGAGGCCATATGTCCAATTGTTTAGACATATGGTCTGTGAAACTTTCTTTACGTGAGCGCATGGGCCGCCTTCCGGATCGGTTATGTGGCGCGTCGCAACCGGGTGTTTGCGTCCCCGCAGTTCCAGCACTGGGCCGCGCGCCTGCCACTGATCCGCTGGATTGCCCGCAGCCGCGCGGATGCCGCGTTCAATCTGCTGGCCGGCTTCACCTACTCGCAGATCCTGCGCGCCTATGTTGAAGGCGAGCTGTTCGATATCCTGAAGGACGGCCCGCTCACGCCAGCCGTGATCGCCCAGCGCCTTGGCCTGTCCGATAACGCGGCGCTGACCCTCCTGCGAGCCGGGCGCCCGCTGATGCTGTCTGAAGAACCGGCGCCCGGGCAATGGATGCTGGGAGAACAAGGTGCTGTTTTCGCATCCAATCCCGGCGTGCAAGCGATGGTGCGCCATCACCGGCTGCTCTATACCGACCTGGCCGATCCGCTTGCTCTGCTGCGCGCAGACCGGCGCGAGGCGACCGACCTGTCGCGCTTCTGGACCTATGCCGGCGCGCTCCACGGCGCGAGCGAGCGCGGCGAACAAACCGCCGAATATTCGCAGCTGATGGCCGCATCGCAGCACTTTGTGGCGGGCGAAGTGCTGGCGTCGCTGTCGTTCAAACGTGCCGCTCGGCTGCTGGATGTGGGCGGCGGGCATGGCGCGTTCCTCAGCCATATCGGCACAGCCTGGCCGCATTTGCAGCTCGGCCTGTTCGATCTGCCCGAGGTGGCCCGCACCGGTGCGGCAATCCTTGGCGAAGCGCTGGGTGCAGATCGGGTCACTGCGCATCCGGGCAATTTCTTCAACGATTCCATTCCGCAAGGCTACGACATGGTCTCGCTGATCCGCATCCTGCACGATCACGATGACGGGCCCGCTCAAGCCCTGCTCACCAATATCCGCAAGAGCCTCGCCCCCGGCGCGCGCCTGCTGATTGCCGAGCCGATGGCCCGCATTCCGGGGGCCGAACCGATGGGGGAGGCATTTTTCGGCCTCTACCTGTGGGCGATGGGATCGGGCCGCCCACGCAGCCCCGCCGAGATCATCACAATGCTGCGCGCCGCCGGATTTGGCTCGGCTCAAACCGTCGCAACTGCGCAACCGGTCAACGCGAGTATTATAATTGCGCAGGCCTGAGGGAAACTTGTCCAATAAATTTGACAGTCTGACACGTAAGGCGTAGCAAACACTCGGGAGAACGCAGCAGCTGAGTTTCCGACTCGGTATCCGCAACGCAAAACTCTCGGAGAGATCGACACAATGAACACCCTGGCCGTCATCCTCGAAGCACCGGAGCGCCTGGCTCTCCGCGCGCTGGAGATGAAGCCGGTGGAAGCGTCAGATGTGCTCGTTGAAATCACCTACAGCGGGATCAGCACCGGCACCGAAAAGCTGTTGTTCACCGGGCGCATGCCGCCCTTCCCCGGCCTCGGCTATCCGCTGGTGCCCGGTTACGAATCAGTCGGCCGCATCATCGATGCAGGCGCCGAAGCGCGCGGACGGATCGGCGACTGGGTGTTCGTCCCCGGCGCCAATTGCTACACCGACGCGCGCGGCCTGTTCGGCGGCACCGCCAAGCGCGTCATTGTTCCGTCGGCGCGGGCGCTCCCGATCCCTGAGCATCTCGGCGAAAGCGGGGTGCTTTGCGCGCTCGCGGCGACGGCACTTCACGCGATAAAGGGCGGCTTTGCCCGGCGCGAGGCGCTGCCTGATCTTATCATCGGCCACGGCGTGCTGGGCCGTCTGCTCGCCCGGCTGACGCTGGCGCTGGGCGGCACAGCGCCGACCGTGTGGGAAACCAACCCCGCCCGCCGCACTGGTGCTTCTGGCTACAGCGTGATCGATCCGGCTACTGACGAGCGCCGCGATTACCATGCCATTTATGACGCCAGCGGTGACGCGGGCCTGATCGATGATCTCATCATGCGGCTGGCCAAGGGCGGCGAGATCGTGCTGGCCGGCTTCTATTCCGAGCGGGTGAGCTTTGCCTTCCCCGCCGCCTTCATGCGCGAAGCCCATTTCCGTGTCGCCGCCGAATGGCAGCCCGGCGATCTGGCTGAAACCCGCGCCCTGATTGAATGCGGGCGCTTGGGCCTCACCGGCCTGATCACCAACCGGCGTCCTGCCGGTGAAGCGACGGAGGCCTACCCACAGGCCTTCACTGACCCTGACTGTCTGAAGATGGTTCTCGATTGGAGCGAATGCTGATGTCCATGCTCGACACACGAACCCTTGAAGACCAAGCCGCCGCCTTGCGCGAAGAAGCGGGTCATGAACCCGATCCCGTGCACACCGGCGAAGTGAAATCCGAAACGCAGGTCATCGCGATCTACGGCAAGGGCGGCAGCGGCAAGAGCTTTGCGCTCTCCAACCTCAGCTACATGATGGCCCAGCAGGGCAAGCGCGTGCTGCTGATCGGTTGCGATCCCAAGAGCGACACCACCAGCCTGCTGTTCGGCGGCAAGTCGTGCCCCACGATCATCGAAACCTCGTCGCTCAAGAAAGCCGCCGGCGAGGAAGTGCGCATCGAGGATGTGTGCTTCCAGCGTGATGGCGTGTTTGCGATGGAACTCGGCGGCCCCGAAGTGGGTCGCGGTTGCGGCGGCCGCGGGATCATCCACGGCTTCGAGCTGCTCGAAAAGCTGGGCTTCCACGACTGGGGCTTCGATTACGTCCTGCTCGATTTCCTCGGCGACGTGGTGTGCGGCGGCTTCGGCCTGCCGATCGCCCGCGACATGTGCCAGAAGGTGATCGTGGTCGGATCGAACGACCTGCAGTCGCTCTACGTCGCGAACAACGTCTGCCAGGCGGTCGAGTACTTCCGCAAGATGGGCGGCAATGTCGGCGTTGCCGGCATGATCATCAACAAGGATGACGGCACCGGCGAAGCGCATGCATTTGCCGAAGCGGTCGGCATCCCGGTCCTGACCGCGATCCCCGCGAACGAGGACATCCGCCGCAAGAGCGCGAATTACCAGATCATCGGCATCCCCGGCGGCGAATGGGCAAGCCTGTTCGAAGACCTCGCCATCAACGTCGCCGAAGCCCCCCCGGTGCGCCCGACCCCGCTGACTCAGGACGGCTTGCTCGGCCTGTTCAGCGCCGACGTGACCGGTGCCAATGTCGAACTCGTTCCTGCAACGCAGGCCGATATGCGCGGCGGTGTGTTCGAAACCCGTCCGAGCCTCGAAGTGATTTACGACGAGGCCTGATGCGATGAGCGATGCTTTCCCCCCCAGTGGCAACCGCGCACCCGACCGGATCGATCTCGATGCCGGCGCCGTGAATGCGGGCGGCGCGTGTTCGTCCAAGGACACGATGCGCGATGCTGCGCGCGATGCGGGAAAGAGCGACATTCTCGATCAGTATGCCGCCGACTATCCGGTCGATCCGGCCGCCGGCCCGCATGATCAGCCGCAATCGATGTGCCCTGCCTTCGGGTCGCTCCGGGTGGGTCTCAGAATGCGGCGCACCGCCACGGTCCTGTCGGGCTCGGCCTGCTGCGTTTATGGCCTGACCTTCACCTCTCACTTCTACGGCGCGCGCCGCACGGTGGGCTATGTGCCCTTCTCCAGCGAAACGCTGGTCACCGGCAAGCTGTTCGAAGACATCAAGGAAGCGGTCGAAGGGCTCGCTGACCCCGAAAATTACGACGCGATCATCGTCACCAACCTGTGCGTCCCCACCGCCAGCGGCGTGCCGCTGCGGCTCTTGGGCAAGCAGGTCAACGGCGTGCGGATCATCGGCATCGACGTGCCGGGTTTCGGCATTCCGACCCACGCCGAAGCCAAGGACGTACTGGCGGGCGCAATGCTCAACTATGCCCGCGAAGAAGTCGCGGCTGGCCCGGTTGCTGCGCCGCGCGAACGCTCCGACCTGCCGACCGTCACCCTGCTGGGCGAAATGTTCCCGGCCGATCCGGTGGTGATAGGCCAGATGCTGGCGCCCTTGGGCCTCGCTGCCGGCCCGGTCGTCCCGACCCGCGAATGGCGCGAGCTGTACGCGGCGCTCGATTGCGCGGTCGTCGCTGCGATCCACCCCTTCTACACCGCCAGCATCCACGAATTCGAAGCCGCCGGTCGCCCGATCATCGGGTCTGCCCCGGTCGGCGCGGATGGCACAGCCGCCTGGCTGCAATCCATCGGCGACACGCTGGGCCTGCCGCAGGATAAGGTCGACGCGGTCAAGAACACCATGATCGCCGCCTGCCGCGGTGCGCTTTCGGCCATGCCGATCAAGGGCCGGATCACGGTTTCGGGCTATGAAGGCTCCGAACTGCTGGTCGCGCGCCTGCTGGTCGAAAGCGGCGCCGAAGTGCCGTACGTCGGCACCGCGACCCCGAAAACCCGCTGGTCGGATGCCGACCGCGAATGGCTCGAAGCGCGCGGCGTGCACGTGCAGTTCCGCGCCAGTCTGGAACAGGATATCGCCGCGGTCGACGAATACCGCCCCGATCTCGCGATCGGCACCACCCCGGTGGTGCAGCACGCCAAATCGCGCGCGATCCCTTCGCTCTATTTCACCAACCTGATCTCGGCGCGTCCGCTGATGGGTCCGGCAGGGGCTGGCAGCCTCGCCACGGTGATCAACGCGGCGATGGGCAACAAGGCGCGCTTTGATGCGATGCGCGATTTCTTCGAAGGTGTCGGAACCGAACACGCTGCGGGCGTGTGGGAAACCCTCCCCGTCGACCGGCCCAAGTTCCGCAAGAAGTATGCGGCACTGAACGATGCGGCGCGCAAGGCGTCCGAGGCGGTGGGATCATGACCCTCATCCTCGATCACGATCGCGCCGGCGGCTACTGGGGCGCCACCTACGTCTTCACCGCGGTGAAGGGCCTGCAGGTCATCATCGATGGCCCGGTCGGCTGCGAAAACCTGCCGGTGACGAGCGTGCTGCACTACACCGACGCGCTGCCCCCGCACGAACTCCCCATCGTCGTTACCGGCCTGGGTGAGGAAGAGCTGGGCAAGACCGGCACCGAAGGCGCGATGAAGCGCGCGTGGAAGGCGCTGGATACCGAACTTCCTGCGGTCGTCGTCACCGGATCGATCGCCGAAATGATCGGCGGCGGCGTGACGCCCGAAGGCACCAACATCAAACGCTTCCTGCCGCGCACCATTGACGAAGACCAGTGGCAATCGGCTGACCGCGCGCTGACCTGGCTGTGGACCGAATTCGGCCCCAAGAAAATGCCCGCACCGCGGACCCGCAAGGAAGGCGAAAAGCCCCGCGTCAACATCATCGGGCCCAGCTATGGCATGTTCAACATGCCGAGCGATCTGGCCGAGATCCGCCGCCTGATCGAAGGCATCGGCGCCGAAGTCGGCATGGCATTCCCGCTCGGCAGCCACCTGGCCGACATCCGCGATCTCGCCACGAGCGACGCCAACGTCTGCCTGTACCGCGAGTTCGGGCGCAACCTGTGCGAAACGCTCGAACGGCCCTATTTCCAGGCGCCGATCGGCCTCACCCAGACCACCAAGTTCCTGCGCGCGCTGGCCGCGGAGCTAGGCCTCGATCCCGAGCCGTTCATCGAGCGTGAAAAGCACACCACGATCAAGCCTTTGTGGGATCTGTGGCGTTCTGTCACGCAGGATTTCTTCGGTACGGCGAGCTTCGGCATCGTTGCCAACGAAACCTATGCGCGCGGCATCCGACAGTTCCTCGAAGACGACATGGGCCTGCCCTGCACGATCGCGGCCTCGCGCTGCGCCGGGGTAAAAACGGATAACCAAGCCGTGCGCGCCTCGCTGCACAGCAATCCGCCGCTGGTGATGTTCGGCAGCTACAATGAACGCATGTATCTGGCCGAAAAGACCGGCAGCGGCTTTGGCCCCAGCACGCAGTTCATTCCCGCCAGCTTCCCCGGCGCCGCGATCCGCCGCCATACTGGCACACCCTTCATGGGCTATTCCGGCGCGACCTATCTGGTGCAGGAAGTGTGCAATGCGCTGTTCGATGCGCTGTTCCACATCCTGCCGCTGGGCACCGAGCTCGACAAGACCGTTCCGACCCCGCCGCGCGGCGAGGCGCAATTGACCTGGGACACCGAGGCCAAGGCGATGCTCGACAGGCTGGTGGAGGCGCAGCCCGTGCTGGTGCGGATTTCCGCTGCCAAGCGCCTGCGCGATACCGCCGAACGCACCGCGCGCAGCCGCGGCGTCACCACAGTTACCGCAGACTGCCTCGATGCAGACCTGCTCGAAGGCGCGGAGGCATGATGATCATGCCCGCCCCTTCCAACTCTTTGTCGTTGCCGCGGACCATGTCCTCGGCAGCACATACCTACGCCCCTGAAAAAGGGGCTCTCCAATCCACGTGGGGGATCACGCGGGGACGCCGAAGAGAGCTTTCGGGCTCTCAATCATACCCAACTGAACGGAGAAAACCCGATGAACGAACGTATCGGAACCCACCTGACGCCTGAAGAGGCACAGGAAATCCACAAGGGCTTTATGGGCACTTTCAGCCTGTATGTCGTGATCGCCTTGGTCGCGCACTTCCTGATGTGGTCCTACAAGCCCTGGCTCTAATTCCGTCATGAATGCGCGTGGCCTGCACTCGGCCGGCTGCGCAGATATCTGACTGTACAAGAAAGGAATTTTCCCATGTGGAGAGTTTGGTTTTATTTTGACATTCGCCGCGCTCTGGTTGCGCTCCATGTTGGTCTCGCCGTGTTGGCGTTCACCATCCACTTCATCCTGCTCAGCACGGATCGTTACAACTGGCTCGAGCGCGCTCCTGGCACGCCCGCACCGGCCCAGGCTGCTATCGAGTCGTCGGAAAGCCCGGCGGCAGGATAACACCTGCTTTAAATGTGAGGGGGCAGGTTCGCCTGCCTGCCTCCCATCACTTTTTGGCAAAACTGTAGCGCCCGCCTTACTGGCGGGGAGGATGGATTTATGGCGCTCCTTAGTTTCGAGCGGAAATACCGCACACGCGGTGGCACATTAATCGGCGGCGACCTTTTCGACTTCTGGGTCGGGCCGTTTTATGTTGGATTCTTTGGGGTGACGACGGCAATCAGCGCCTTGCTTGGCACGATGCTGATATTCGCCGCTGCGACGCAGGGTCCAACCCTCAACCCCTGGCTGATTTCGATCAACCCTCCGCCGGTCGAATATGGCCTGTCGCTGGCACCGATGTCACAGGGCGGATACTGGCAGATCATCACCTGTTGCGCCGTTGTTGCCTTCGGCTCCTGGGTGCTGCGGCAGGCGGAAATCGCCCGCAAGCTTGGCATGGGCTACCATGTGCCCATCGCTTTCAGCGTTGCGGTCTTCGCCTATGTCTCGCTCAACGTCATTCGTCCCTTGTGGATGGGCGCGTGGGGCAATGGCTTCCCCTACGGGATCTGGACGCACCTCGAGTGGGTTTCCAACGTCGGGTATGCTTTCGGCAACTTCCACTACAACCCAGTGCACATGCTGGCGATCACGTTCTTCTTCACGAACTGTCTCGCGCTGGCTTTGCATGGCGGTCTGGTGCTGTCGGCGGTCAATCCGTCCGGGGGCACCGACGTCAAGTCGCCCGAATATGAAGATACCTATTTCCGGGACTTCATCGGTTATTCGGTCGGGACGCTCGGCATTCACCGGGTGGGCCTGTTCCTTGCGCTGAGCGCCGGGTTCTGGAGCGCCATCTGCATCGTGATTTCCGGCACCTTGTATGTCGGCAGCTGGATCGAATTCTGGGATTTCTGGAAGAAAATTCCGATCTGGTCGTAAGGAGCCTGAACAATGGCGACGTATCAAAACATCTTTACCCAGGTGCAAGTCCAAGGGCCGCCCGAAATGGGCGTCCCGCACCTCGACGGTAGCGAGGGCCGCATTGCCCTTGTCGGACACAACTACTGGATGGGCAAACTGGGCCAGGCTCAGATCGGCCCGATCTATCTTGGCCTGCTGGGCGTGCTCAGTCTGGCTTTCGGCGGGGCGGCGCTGCTGATTATCGGCCTGAACTTCGCCGCGCAGGTCAACTGGAGCCCGCAAGGCTTCATGCGCGAGTTTTTCTGGCTGTACCTTGGCCCTCCGGGTCCGGAATATGGGTTCAGCCCGTTTGTCCCGCTCAATGAAGGCGGCTGGTTCATTCTGACCGGTGCGTTCCTGACGATCTCGGTCCTGTGCTGGTGGGCGCGCACTTACATGCGGGCCAAGGCGCTGGGCATGGGGATGCACATCCCCTGGGCTTTCGCCAGTGCGATCTGGTTGTTCCTGGTGCTGGGCTTTATCCGCCCGCTGCTGATGGGCAGCTGGTCGGAAGCGGTTCCTTACGGTATTTTTGAACACCTCAACTGGACCAACAATTTCTCGCTGGTCTACGGGAACCTGTTCTACAATCCGTTCCACGCGCTCTCGATCGTCTTCCTGTATGGATCGGCGCTTCTGTTCGCGATGCACGGGGCGACGATCCTGGCGCTCGGCCGTTATGGCGGGGAACGCGAGATCGAGCAGATTACCGACCGCGGGACGGCGGCTGAACGCGGTGCGCTGTACTGGCGCTGGGTGATGGGCTTCAATGCCTCGTTCGAATCCATCCACCGCTGGGCCTGGTGGTTTGCCGTACTGACGACGCTGACGGGCGGGATCGGCATCCTGCTGACCGGCACCGTTGTCGACAACTGGTACCTGTGGGCGCAGGAACATTACTACGCTCCCGAAACGGTCAACTATGACCCGACCGGCGCTGCGCAGGCCTCTGCCGGCAACTAACAGCGGGCCGGGCCGCATTGGTCCGGCTCCTTCAATCGGAAATACAGCAAACCCGGCGCGGACTTATGGTCCTTGCCGGGTTTTTGCTTTGGGACTTTCAGCTGTGGCCCGCGCGGGGGCCAGTCGGACCAGCCTAGCGCTCATCTGCCCGCTTGGCTCTCAGCCGATTGCGAAGATCCAGCAGGTGGAGCGGCAGGGACGCTGCCAGTGGCAGTGCGATCCAGTACCAATCGGCCCTCACCATGGCCGCGCGCAGGCCCAACACGATCAGCGCCGCTGTGCCCAGCAGCGCGGCAATATCGGCCCAGCGCCAGCCTTTTGCGACCCGCAGCCATGCCGCCTCGATCGCAAGCACACCAAGGATAATGTCAGCTGCATGGCCATCGGCAAACAGCGTCGCGGTCAGATCGCTGCCCATCATGACGTCGCCCCCTGTGATTATGCACCCGGCCTCAGCCGAAGGGAGCGTTGAGTTGCACGACCGCCCAGTTGAGCGCGCCAGCAAAGCTCACCCAGCCAAGGTAGGGAACCAGCAGCAGCGCAGCGCTTTTCGAAAAACGCCAGCAAAAGACGATCATCACCAGAATCGAGAGCCACAGCAGGGTCAGCTCGAAAAACGCCCAATCGGGCCGCTGGAGGCGGAAGAAAATCAGGCTCCAACTGATGTTGAGAAAGCCGTTGAGGGCAAACAGACCCAGCACCCATTCTGCCCGCGCAGCGGTAGGCGCCGCACGCCAGGCGGTGATCCCGGCAACTGTGATGAGGGCATAGATCACCGTCCAGCCCATCGGAAACACGACATCAGGCGGGTTCCAGTCAGGCTTGGCGAGCGCCTGATACCACGGACCAAGGTCGGTCACGGTCGCGCCCAGCGCCGCCACACACAGCGCCGCACCCGTGGCAACGGTCACGGGAATAATCATCATCCGGTTCATGGCATCAGCTTAGAGTTGCGGGCTGCAACCTGCAATGGGCACCGCCGCCGCCGTTCAGGTCGCCGCTCTCAGCCCGAGCAGGTGTGCGGTGTCTTTCAGGAAGATCTTGACGTGTGCCATGGGTTTGGCGCGCACCAGCTTCTTGTGCATATAGGCCTGCCAGGTCAGTTCCTGCACATCCTTGTCGTCGCACATGGTGACAAACCGTTCGCGGCGCTTGTCGGATGAATACCAGAAATACTGCATCATCCCCAGCACCCAGAACACGGTGCCATGCTCTTTCATGAAGGCTTTTCGGGCGGCGCGCAGATGCTTGGCCTGGCCCGTCTTCAGGAATGCGGAGGCTGCCTCGCCGACCACGCGCCCACAGGCCATCGCGTAGTAGATGCCCTCGCCCGATGCGGGCGCAACCACGCCGGCGGCATCGCCTGCGACAATCACATCTGCGCCGTTATCCCAGCGTTTCAGAGGCTTCAACGGAATCGGCGCGCCCTCGCGGCGCAGCGTCTCGCAGCGGTCCAGCCCCAGATCATCGCGCATCGTGGCGATCGCACCGCGCAGGGAGAAGCCCTTGTTGGCGCTGCCCACCCCGATGCTCGCAGTGTCGCCATGAGGGAAGACCCAGGCGTAGAAATCGGGCGACAAGCGGCCCTGATAATAGACATCGCAGCGCGACGCGTCGAACTGGTCGGTGTTGCGCGGCGGGGCCTTGATGATTTCGTGATAGGCAAACACGCAAGGGATGCGCTCGGCACCCGGCAGGCATTGCTTGGCCACCGACGAGCGCGCGCCGTCCGCGCCGATCACCACGCGGGCGCGAACGCTTTCCAGCGGCCCGCCGCGGGTGCGGCGGAAGGTGACGATAGGATGAGCGTTGTCGTCGCGCTCGATCTTCTCGAAGGTGGCCGTCAGGCGCTCCGCGCCCGAATGGTGCGCGCGTTCGCGCAAGGCCTCGTCGAATTCCTCGCGGTCGACCAGACCGACATAACCGATCTCGCCCACCGGCATATCTACCGCACGGCCCGAGGGCGCGATCATCCGGGCCGAGCGTGCCTTGGCGACCAGCAGGCCGTGGGGAATGTCGAAATCAGCAAGCAGGCGCGGCGGGATCGCCCCGCCGCACGGTTTGATCCGGCCGCCGCGCTCCATCAGCAGGACCGAATGACCAGCCAGCGCCAGATCGGTCGCCGCCGTTGAGCCGGAGGGGCCGCCGCCAATAATGACCGCGTCGTAAATCGTCTGGTTCATGCGAACACCCCTCTCTCTTGCTTGATCATGGCGGCGCGCATCGCGGCCCCGCCTGTGGCCTTCACTGCCAATAGAGCAGCAAGCACGAAGGCTGCCGCTTCCACGGCAAAAACAACTTGAAACGCCGCGCCGTCATTCGCGAGCGCCCGGCGCGCGACATCAAGACCCAGTGCGCCAATCAGCCCGCCCAGTCCGAAGGCGATCGCTTGGCTCGCGCCCCACACGCCCATGCGCACACCTTCACGGGTTTTCTCGCCCGCGCCGGCCAGGCCCATCATCGATCCGATGGCAGCCACCGCGAAGACGCCATTGCCGAAGCCCAGCACGAAGAGGTTGATCCCCAAAGGCCACGGCGGCCCGTTGACCGCCGCCAGCCCGAGCGCGCCCAGCCCCAGTCCTGACGCAAGGCAACCGCCCACCACCCACGGACGCAGACCCTCGGCCCGCTTGCCCGAAAAGGCACTGCCGCCGATCCCGGCAATGATCATCCCGATCAGGATGCCGCCCTGGTGGAACTGCCCCACGGTCTTGGTCGATTCCCCCGGTGACAGGCCAAAGATCAGCCCTGCGAAGGGTTCGAGGATCAGATCCTGCATCGAGAACGCGATCATCGACACAAAGATGAAGATGGTAAAGCGCCGCGCCGCAGCCTCGTGCCAGATCTCGGCAAGCGCAGCGCGGAAATCGGGCACGGGGGCGTCTTCAGCGCCATCGCGGAACTGGCCCGCTTGCCGCTCCAGCCGGAAGGTCGCCAGCACGGTCACGGCAATCGTCACCGCCGCCAGCCCGCCCGCCACTTCGAGCAGTCGCTCGGGCGAATAGGGTTTGAGCAATTCGCCCACTGTGATGGCCGAGGCGACAATCCCGCCCACCATCATGATCCACGTAACAGCAGCGGCGGCCGCGCGCCGTTCCGGCGCGACGCCGGAAGCGAGCAGCGCCAGCGCCGACGTCCCGCCTGCACCCACGCCGACACCAATCAGCGCATAGGCAAACACGGCCAGCGCGAAGGCGGCGGGGAAGGTGCTCGCCATCATCAGGGTCGCTTGCGTCGCCAACAGCGCGCCAGCCGCCAACACGACCAACCCGCCAACGATCCACGGCACGCGGCTGCGCCCCTTGTCAGAACCATGCCCCCAAAACGGACGGCCCAACTGAACAGCATAATGCCAAGCGACCAACCCGGCAGGGATTGCCGCTGCCAGTTGAAACTCGACAATCATCAGCCGGTTAAGCACCGCTGTCGTCAGCATCACCAGCGCGCCGATCGACGCCTGCACCAGACCAATTCGCACGATCCCGAACCAGCTGAACCCGGCTTTCATTGTCACCGGCGCGGGAAACGGAGCGTGCATCAGATATAGCCTCCAAGGCCTAGCGCCGCCGCCAGCATCCCCAGCACATACAGGGTCACGCCCACACCGTTATACCATGGTGCATGGCGCGCCGGATCGCGCAGCAATTTGGGCATGGCAGCCACCTGTGCCGCAAGCACGCCGGTCACAATTCCGGCCGAAAGACCAAGGCCCCAGCGTGCCAGCAGGGCGATCACCACGACTTGCGCGGCGGCCATCGTCAGGCAGGCAAGCCTCGCCGCGGTGCTGACACCCAAAACCACCGGAAGCGAGGTCAACCCGGTCTGGCGATCACCTTCGACTGCCTTGAAATCATTCAGAACCATAATGCCATGCGCACCGAGCGAATAGAGCACCAGCACCGCGATGACCGCAGCCGAAGGCATCGCCCCCAGCATGACCGCTGCGCCGGTAAACCAGCTCAGCCCTTCATAGGTCAGCCCGCACACCAGCGGCCCCAGCCAGCCATTGGCCTTGAACCGCAGCGGCGGCGCGGAATAGGCCCATGCAAAGGCAAGGCCGACCAGCCCGGCGACAAATACAATCGGCCCCAGCAGCCAGCCGACGCACGCCGAGATCAACGTTGCGATAATGGCAATATAAAGCCCCCAGCGCCCCGGGATGCGGCCCGAGGGGATCGGGCGGTGGGGTTCGTTGATGGCGTCGACATGACGATCAAACCAGTCGTTCACGGCCTGACTGGTACCGCACACCAGCGGGCCAGCCAGCAAGACGCCGCCCGCCACAAACCACCAGCGCCCCTCCAGCCCGGCGCCTGAAGACACCGCGCCGCACATGAAGGCCCACATCGGCGGGAACCAAGTGATGGGTTTGAGCAGTTCGAGCACGACTCGCGGCCGGGGAACCAGCGCGGCCTGCCCGCTGGATCGCGGGGCAGGCACGGCTTGAGTCGCGGGTGCAGAGTGCTTCATATCCGGAAGCTATGCCTGACAAACCAAAGCGTCAAATTATTTTGACACTATTTATCCATTAGAAGCGCGATTTCGCGTTCAAATGGACAAAGCTTTGCCAGCCTTGTCCTTTTGCCTGGGGTCAGCCGAATTGACAGTGGGAAAATCGAACGCGATTTTTGAAAAGATCCAGACCCTGTTCAGCCCCCAACAGACCGTGGTCAGCCCCCTGTCAGGCAGCGTTGGGCGCGGAAAAAAACCGGATTTTGGCGGTCACGAAAGCAGCGCGGGCAGAACCCCGCAAGTGCCTACAAACAGGGCCTATTCACCCTCGCCCGTCAGATTGCCAAGGCCATAGCGGTGCAGCTTGGAATAGAGGCTCTGGCGTGACAGGCCGAGGATTTCGGCGGCCGAGGCGCGGTTATCCGACGTGTACGACAAGGCCGCCTCGATACACAGACGCTCGATCAGATCGGTGCTCTCACGCACGATATCTTTCAGGCTCATGCGCCCGACAAGATCGGTCAATTGTTCGACTGACCGCGGCAAATCCTGTGCGCCGGGCGGCAAATCGCGCAAGCGACGGCCGATCGGGCGGATCACAAAGGCGTAATAGCCCCCCTCGCCCGCCGTGCGAACCGCAGACAATTCAACCGGTTCCCCGTCAACATCATGGCCCACACGCAGCACTGTGGCGATGTTGCGTGCCGCACCGTGCTGGTCGATCTGACCTTCGATCAGATCAAGATCAATGCCGGGTCGGCCAATCGATTCCGACAGATGCCGCCCGCGCAGCTGATCAACGCTAGCTGCCTGCAAAAGCTCGACAAATGCAGCGTTGGCGGTCACGATTTCAAGATTGCTGTCGGCCACCACAAAGGCATCGGGCATCTGGTCGACCAGCGCCAGCACCGGGGATGTCTCGGGCGCCGGCCGGTCACTGACCGGAACCAGCCGCATCAGCAGAAACTGCCCGCGATCCTGCGTAAAGCCGTTGACCGACGCCAGCACTTCGCGCGCGCCGCGGATAATGCGGACCCGGCCCGGGCTGACGGTATCGGAAACCAGCGCGGCGCCGACCAGGGACTGCACGGCGTCATGCGAATTTTTATCAATGAAAGTCAGCAGCTTCTTGCCAGGCAGCCCGCCCGCGCGCGCGCCGACCAGCTGATGCGCCGCAGGATTGGCCTCGCGGATGCGGAGCGTCCCGGCCTCGATGATCATCACCGGTTCGGTCGACCGTTCAAACAGCATCCGATAGCGCGATTCAAGCTGGCGCATCCTGAGATAGTCACGCTCAAGCGATTGCTGGACTTGCAGCAGCCGTTGCTGGAGCTTGCCTGCCTCGCGCAGATCGCGGCCAAAGGCGATGCGATGCTCGCCGCCATTGACGCTGAGCACGGCATAGCGGATCGGCACATCACCATCGCGCGAGGGATGATTGACCTGGCGCCAGTGCTGCACCTCACCGCGCCGTGCAGCCGCCAGCATCTCCATGATTTTCGGGCGACTTTCATCCGTCACCGTTTCGATCCAGTTGGTCCCGACCCACCCGGCAAAGGCCGGAAATTCGCGTGGATCGAAGGCTGCATCGAGGATCGTGCCGGTATCGTCGAGCACCAGCGTTACGTCGCCCGCCACCATCGCCAGCTTCATGGCGGCACCGGCGTCAAGCGTGTCGAACAGCTCGGCTGCGTTGCCGAACGGGTGCTTGCCTTCAATGCTGTGTTTGCGGGTGAGCATGGCGTCCGAACCTATATCAGGTTCAGATCACAGGCGGCAGCAGTCTTGACCAGAGAGTTTGCAAGTTCAAGCGCGGCCAGTGCATCGGCGCCTGTGCCGTCTGCCCCCACTTCCAAAGCTATTCCGGGATTTTCGTTGATCATTCGGCCGCCAACAAGGACGATTATACGAGGGTTGGCAGAGACATTGCGCACCGCCTTGATAAGGTTTGCGAGCGCCGAGCTAGGACAGTCGCGCGCGAGCGTCAATCCCAGCAGATCGAAGGGCTGACGCGCCAGTCGGTCGAGCAATTCGCGGCGCTCCGGCTTGATCAGCGCCTCACTACGCCATCCGCCGCGCCCGAAGACCTCCTCGATCATCAGCGTACCGAAATTGTGATGGTCGCCCGGCATCGGCGAGAACAGCGCGGTGTGTGGCAGGCTGAGGCCGGCCAGCACCACCGGAGACCGTGCAGCCACTTCGCGCATAACCTCCTGAAGGCGCCATAAGCCCATGGTAACATCAAGGAAATCGCACTCGTCGGTCTCCCACATTTCACCCAATTTGCGGGCCGCCGGGGCGAGCAGGTCAAGGCAGATGGCCTCAACGCTGGCACCTTTGGCGATGAAGATGTCCACTTCTTCGAGCAAGCTGGCCGCCTCAAGCCGCAGCGGCAAAAGCGCAAATCGGGAAGCCTCGTCGGTGGTGATAAGGCGGGACCGGCGCGCCTTGGCGCGCGCTTCACTGCCGGCATGCGCCATCAGCAAGCGGGGGATGATCTCGCTTTCGATGATGGCATTGACGGAATCGGGACGATCCGGGCTGGGTGCTGCACTGCGGCGTCGGACAGCTTCAAGCGGGGCGGTGATGACACCCCTCAGCACCGCCGATCCTGCCTCAAACATGCTCGAAGCCTTGGACTCTCCCATAAACCAGACCCTCCCAGGTCGTGCGGACAAACCTTCCGCAGGAGGTAATGACCACCACCGTATGAAGCAGTCGCGGCCACGATCCCGAACAGCCAACGACTCTGAAATACGCCTTTTTTGATGATGGCGCAAATCACCTTACCGGGGATTACCTGTGCGTCAAGCAAACTAAACGTCCAATTTAGTTGACACTCAATTAGGAACGCGTAATCTCCGAGTCTGAGAGAAAAGGCCAACGCAACACATGACTCGGACGGATCAGCCATTCCCAGTCGCACCCGAAACCACGGTCACGGGGGCGCGCCATCAGAGTGGCAAATCGTTCGCGCTTTACACTGCGGAAGAACGGCAGCGGCGTGATGCATCGGCCTGGACGCTGGTCCAGGGGGTGCTGGCCCCAATCCAGTTTCTGGTGTTTCTGGTCAGCCTCGGCCTTGTTGCCCGCACGCTCACGACAGGCGAGGGCGCCTTTGCTGCCGATGCCTCGATCGTGATCAAGACGCTGGTGCTTTACACCATCATGATCACCGGCTCGATCTGGGAAAAGGTCGTGTTCGGGAAGTGGTTGTTCGCCCCGGCGTTCTTCTGGGAAGATGTGTTCTCGATGCTGGTTCTGGCATTGCACACCGTCTATCTCGTGATGCTGCTGGGCGGGATCGGCACGCTGGAGCAACGCATGCTCATCGCGCTTGCCGGATATGCCGCTTATGTAATCAATGCCGGCCAATTCCTCTGGAAGCTGCGCATGGCACGCCTTCAGGGCACCCCTTCCAACACGGCGGTGACCGCATGAGCGTGGCTGATCTTCTCGATGGCTGCGCGGCCGAACTCGCCCGCGACACCGCGCCTGCCGCGCCCGCCCGCCCCGTTCTGCGCGAACGCGGCCAGCGCGAAGTGTTCTGCGGCCTCACCGGCATCATCTGGCTGCACCGCAAGATGCAGGACGCCTTCTTCCTCGTGGTCGGCTCGCGCACTTGCGCCCACCTGCTGCAATCGGCGGCGGGCGTGATGATCTTTGCCGAACCCCGCTTTGCCACCGCGATCATGGAAGAGCGTGATCTGGCCGGCATGGTTGATGCGCAGGACGAGCTTGACCGGGTGGTGAACCGCCTCCTCGAACGCCGCCCTGACATCCGCACGCTGTTCCTTGTCGGTTCGTGCCCCTCGGAAGTGATCAAGCTCGATCTCGCCAAGGCCGCCCAGCGCCTCGGCGCGGTGCACATGCCGCGGGTTCGCATTCTGAATTACTCGGGAAGCGGGATCGAAACCACCTTCACGCAAGGCGAAGATGCCTGCCTCACGTCGCTGGTGCCGGTGATGCCTGCCCTGCCCGCTGATGCGCCCAAGGAGCTGCTGATCGTCGGCAGCCTCCCCGATATTGTCGAAGATCAGTTCCTGCGGCTGTTTGCCGAAATGGGTATCGTCAAGGTCGGCTGTCTGCCCGCCCGCAACGCCCGCGATCTGCCGAGCGTCGGCCCCGGCACCCGCTACCTCTTGGCCCAGCCCTTCCTGGGTGAAACCGCGATGGCGCTCGAAGGTCGCGGCGCCCAGCGGATCGAAGCATTGTTTCCCTTCGGCGTCGACGGCACAAGCGATTGGCTTCGCGCCGCGGGCGAAGCGTTCGGCATCGACCGCGCGCTGACCGAACAAGTCATCGCGCCCGGCCGCGCCCGCGCGGCCCGCGCACTCGCCAATCTGCGCCCGCAGCTTGAAGGCAAGCGCATCACCTTCCTGCCCGACTCGCAGCTCGAAGTGCCGCTCGCGCGCTTCCTGCAGGACGAATTGGGCATGGAGCTGGTCGAAGTCGGCACGCCTTATCTCCACCGCGCGCACCTCGCCCGCGAGCTGGAGCGGTTCGGCCCCAACGTGCGCCTCAGCGAAGGCCAGCACCTTGATCGCCAGCTTGATCGTGTGCGCGCTGACCGCCCTGACATTACCGTGTGCGGACTTGGCCTTGCCAACCCGCTCGAAGGGGAAGGCCTGACCACCAAGTGGGCCATCGAACTCGTCTTCTCGCCGATCCATGGCTTTGATCAGGCCGCCGATCTCGCCGAACTCTTTGCCCGGCCGCTGCGCCGCCGCGACATGCTGGAGATCTAGGCGATGCAACTGGCTGTCTGGACATATGAAGGCCCCCCGCATGTCGGCGCGATGCGCGTAGCGACCGCGATGGAGAAGCTCCACTACGTGCTGCACGCACCGCAGGGCGATACCTATGCGGACTTGCTGTTCACGATGATCGAACGGCGCGGCAAGCGTCCGCCGGTCACTTACACCACCTTCGAAGCCCGCGATCTGGGCAAGGACACGGCGCAAATCTTCCAGGACGCCGCGCGCGAAGCGGTCGCCCGGTTCAAGCCGCAAGCGATCATCGTCGGCGCTTCGTGCACCGCTGAACTGATCCAGGACGATCCGGCCGGCCTGTCCGAGGCAATGGGTCTGCCCTGCCCGGTCATCCCGCTCGAACTGCCGAGCTATCAGCGCAAGGAAAACTGGGGCGCGGCGGAGACCTTCTACCAGATCGTACGCACCCTTGCCGACAAGTCGGTGGTGCGGACCCCGCGTGAAGGCCGCGCAGCCCGCGTCAATATCCTTGGCCCCACGGCCTTGGGCTTCCGCCACCGCGACGATCTCGTCGAGATCCGCAAGATTCTTGCCCTGCTGGGTGTCGAGGTCAATCTCGTCGCTCCGCTGGGTGCCACCCCGGAGGACATCACACGGATCGGCCAAGCCGATTTCAACATCGTCCTCTACCCTGAAATCGCAGATGAGGCCGCCCGCTGGCTCGAAAAGACTTTCGATCAGCCCGCAGTGCGGACCATCCCTATCGGCGTGGGAGCGACTCGCTCTTTCATTGCCGACGTCGCCGAGCTGGCAGGTGCAGATCCCACGCCTGCCCTCGGCGACACCTCTTCCCGGATGCCCTGGTGGTCACGGTCGGTCGATTCGACTTACCTGACCTCCAAGCGCGTCTTTATCTTCGGCGATGCGACCCACGCGGTCGCCGCTGCCCGGATCGCGCGCGAAGAACTGGGCTTCGAGGTCTGCGGGCTTGGCTGCTATTCCCGCGAATTCGCCCGCGAAGTCCGCGCCGAAGCCGCCCGCTGCGGGGTCGAGCCGCTGATCACTGACGATCACTTGGCAGTCGAAGATGCTATCGCTGCCGCCGCGCCCGAACTGGTGCTGGGCACGCAGATGGAACGCCATATCGCCAAGCGGCTTGGCATTCCCTGCGCGGTCATCAGCTCCCCGGTCCACGTGCAGGATTTCCCCGCGCGCCATTCGCCTCAGATGGGTTTTGAAGGCGCGAACGTGATCTTCGATACCTGGGTCCACCCGCTGGTGATGGGTCTGGAAGAGCACCTGCTCACCATGTTCCGCGAGGATTTCGAGTTCTCCGACGAAGCGGGCGCATCGCATCACGCAGCACACAGCCCCCGCAAGGCGGCTGTGCCGGTGGTATCAGAAGCCCCGCTCGAAGACATTGCGGCGCCCGTAATGCCGGAAGATGATGCATCTCTCTGGACCGCCGAGGCCGAGCGCGAGCTGAAGAAGATACCCTTCTTCGTGCGTGGCAAGGCCCGCCGCAACACCGAGAACTTCGCCGCTGCCGAGGGTCGCCGCCAGATCGACCTCGAAACCCTCTATGACGCAAAGGCGCATTATGCACGGTAATGTCGCCTCCGCTTCCACGCTGGACCCCCGCGCGCCCGTCCGGGTCGTGATCGTCACGCTCGACAATCACCTCAAAGGCGCAGTTGACCGGGCCGAGGAAGCACTGGCGGCAGAGGGTATCGACCTCAGCCTGCATGCAGCATCGGAATGGGGCAGCGACGCGGGCGAGCTTGAACATTGCAAGGCCGCCATCGCCGAAGCCGACATTGTCATCGCGACGATGCTGTTCCTTGATGATCACATCCGCGCCATCCTGCCCAGCCTCGAAGCACGCCGCGAAGATTGCGATGCGATGGTCTGCCTGATGTCGGCGGGCGAAGTCGTGAAACTGACCAAGATGGGCGCCTACCGCATGGACGCGCCGGCCAAGGGCCCACTCGCGCTGCTCAAGAAGCTGCGCGGAAAGCCTGGCAAGCCGGGCGGCAATTCCGGCGCGGGGCAGATGAAGATGCTGCGGCGCCTGCCCAAGCTGCTCCGCTTCATCCCCGGCACCGCGCAGGACGTGCGCGCCTATTTCCTGACGCTGCAATATTGGCTGGCAGGATCGGACGAAAACGTGGTCGCCATGGTGCGGGCGCTGATCGATCGCTACGCTGCCGGAGAGCGCATGTATCGCCGCGGCATCACCAAGGCCGAAGCGCCGCTCGAATATCCCGAAACCGGGGTCTATCACCCGCGCACCCAGCAGCGCATTTCCGAAAGCCTGCGCCTGCTTCCGCCAGAACAGGGCCGGCAAGGCACGGTCGGTCTGATCCTGCTGCGTTCCTACCTGCTCGGCCGCGACTGCGCGCATTACGACGGCGCGATTGCCGCGTTCGAAGCCGCAGGGCTCAAGGTCGTGCCAGTGTTCGCCAGCGGACTGGATGCGCGCCCTGCGATCGAAGCCTTCTTCATCGGCCCGGATGGCCAGCCCACGGTCGACGCCATCGTCAACCTCACCGGCTTCAGCCTCGTCGGCGGGCCCGCCTATTCCGATGCGCAGGCCGCGCGCGAGGTTCTGGGCAAGCTCGATTTGCCCTACCTCGCCGCCCACGCGATCGAGTTTCAGACAATCGAGGATTGGGCGCATCGCCCGCAGGGCTTGCTGCCGCTCGAATCCACGATGATGGTCGCCATGCCGGAGCTTGACGGTTCGACGGTGCCGAGCGTGTTTGGCGGTCGTGCAGGCAATTCGGACAAGGGCTGCACCGGCTGCGATCGCAACTGCGCCCGTCCCGCTTCGCACAAGGCCCGTCCGATGCAGGCCTGCCCGGAACGCGCCGAGGCGCTGGCTGCGCGCACGGTCAAACTGATCCAGCTGCGCAAGAGCGAGCGTGCGGCCCGCAAGCTCGCCATCGTGGTCTTCAACTTCCCGCCCAATGCCGGCGCCACCGGAACCGCGGCCTTCATGGCGGTACACGAATCGCTCTACGCCACGCTCCAGCGCCTCAGCGCCGATGGCTATGCGGTCGATGTCCCCGAAAGCGTCGACGCGATGCGCGACGCGCTGCTGAAGGGCAACACCGATCGTTACGGCACCGACGCGAATGTCGCCCACCGCATCCCGGCCGATGAGCATGTGCGGCGCGAAAAGCACCTCGCTGAAATCGAGGCGGCATGGGGCCCCGCACCCGGCAAGCAATTGTCCGATGGCGGCAACATCCTCATCCAGGGCGCGCATTTCGGCAATGTCTTCGTCGGCGTGCAACCGGGCTTCGGCTACGAAGGCGATCCCATGCGGTTGCTGTTCGAGGGCACCTTCAGCCCCACCCACGCCTTCAGCGCCTTCTACCGCTGGATCCGCGAAGACTTCGGCGCGCACGCCATCCTCCATTTCGGCACGCACGGCGCGCTCGAATTCATGCCGGGCAAGCAGGCCGGGATGTCGGGCAAGTGCTGGCCGGACCGTCTGATCGGCGACACGCCCAATTTCTACCTCTACGCTGCCAACAACCCCTCCGAAGGGATGCTGGCCAAGCGCCGGTCGGGCGCGACGCTGGTGAGCTATCTCACGCCGCCGCTTGCCCAGGCCGGACTGTACAAGGGCCTGGTCGAACTCAAGGCGACGGTCGAACGCTGGCGCACGACGATTAACGATGCCGACCATGCCGCCGAACGTGCTGACCTTGCGCAACTGGTCGCCGACCAGTGCGAAGCGCTCGACATCACCTATGCCGACATCGGCGAGCTGCCCGCGCGGCTCTACGAGATGGAAGCGGCGCTGATCCCGCATGGCCTGCATATCCTCGGCCGGAACCCGCAAGGTGCCGAGCGCGAAGATATGCTCGATGCGATGATGGAAGCCGGGAGCCTTGATGGCCCGACACCCGAACGCGCGGTGCTGGCAGCCAAGCTTGATTCCTCCGATGAGTTGGGCGCGCTGATCCACGCGCTGGATGGCGGCTATGTCCAGCCCGCTCCCGGCGGCGATGTGGTGGTGAACCCCGACGTGCTGCCTACGGGCCGCAATATCCACGGCTTCGATCCGTTCCTGATGCCGTCGGCCTATGCCTGCCGCCTCGGCAATGAACAGGCCGAGCAGCTGATCGCCCGCCATGTGAACGGCGGCGAGCCATTCCCTGAAAGCATCGCCATGGTGCTGTGGGGCACCGACAACATGAAGTCCGAAGGCGTCCAGATCGCGCAGGCGATGACGCTGATGGGCGCACGGCCCCGCCGCGACTCCTATGGCCGCTTGGCCGGCGCGGAATTGATCCCGCTGGCCGAACTCGGCCGTCCGCGGATCGATGTGGTGATGACGCTTTCGGGCATCTTCCGCGACCTCCTGCCGCTGCAGACCCGGATGCTCGCCGAAGCAGCCCTGCTCGCCAGCCAGGCCGAGGACGAAACGCCGGAAGCCAACTTCGTCCGCAAGCACACGCTGGCGCAGATGGAAAAGCACGGCTGCGATCTGGAAACCGCTGCCTTGCGCGTCTTCTCCAATGCCGAGGGCGCTTATGGCGCCAACGTCAACCAGATGATTGAAGGCGGCGTCTGGGCCGATCCCGATGAACTCGCCAATGCCTTCGAGATCAACAAGGGCTTTGCCTACGGGGTTTCTGGTAAGCCCGTGCAGCAGCGCGAATTGCTGCAAAGCGCGCTCAGCACGGTCGATTTCACTTACCAGAACCTCGAAAGTGTCGAGCTCGGCATCAATGATGTCGACCAGTATGTTGACGGGCTTGGCGGCGTGACCCGCTCGGTGGCGCGGGCCAAGGGGGCGGAAACGCCGGTCTATATCCTCGATGCGACGCGCGGCAGCACCAAGGTGCGCACGCTTGGCGAACAGATCGACCTCGAAACCCGCACCCGCACGCTCAACCCCAAGTGGTTCGAAGGCCTGCTCGAACATGGTTACGAAGGCGTTCGCCAGATCGAAGGCCATGTGACCAGCACGCTGGGCTGGTCAGCCACCACCGGGCAGGTCGCTCCGTGGGTCTATCAGAAGATTTCCGAGACATTCGTGCTCGACGAAGTGATGCGCCGCCGCTTGTCGGACCTCAATCCGAAAAGCTCCGCGCGTGTGGCGAACCGCCTGCTGGAAGCCTGTGACCGCAATCTGTGGGCACCGGACGAAGCCACCCTCGCCGCCTTGCGCGAAGCGAGCGACGAACTCGAGGACCGCCTTGAAGGCGTGTTCGCGGGCGAATGAATAAAAGGGATAGACCAAAATGAACCTGCACAGCTCAGCATCCGCATTCAGCCAAGCCGATGGCGAAGGATCGGTGCAAGTTCAGCTCGATCCGGCCGACAAGATCAAGGGCGCCAAGGTGTTCGCGGTCTATGGCAAGGGCGGGATCGGCAAATCGACCACGTCTTCAAACCTCTCGGCAGCCTTCTCGAAGCTCGGCCACCGCGTGCTCCAGATCGGCTGCGATCCCAAGCATGACAGCACTTTCACGCTGACCAAGAAGCTGATGCCGACTGTGATCGACGTGCTCGAAACGGTCGAGTTCCACGCCGAGGAACTGCGGCCCGAAGACTATATGTTCGAAGGCTATAACGGCGTCATGTGCGTCGAAGCCGGCGGGCCGCCTGCGGGCACGGGCTGCGGCGGCTATGTGGTTGGCCAGACGGTCAAGCTGCTGAAACAGCACCACCTGCTCGAAGAAACGGATGTGGTGATTTTTGACGTTCTGGGCGATGTGGTGTGCGGCGGCTTTGCTGCCCCGCTGCAACACGCTGAGCGCGCGCTGGTGGTCGCGGCCAATGATTTCGACAGCATCTTCGCGATGAACCGCATCGTCGCGGCGATCGCGGCGAAATCGAAGAATTACGACGTCCGCCTCGCCGGCGTCGTCGCCAACCGCAGCAAGGACACCGACGAGATCGACCGGTTCTGCGACAAGGTCGGCATGCCCCGCCTCGCGCACTTCCGCGATGTCGATGCGATCCGCCGTTCGCGCCTGAAGAAGTGCACGCTGTTCGAAATGGGCGACGATCCCGAAGTGATCGCGGCGCAGGACGAATATCTGCGCCTGGCAGCGATGCTGTGGGCGGGTGTCGATCCCAGCCTCGCGCAGCCGATGAAGGACCGTGACATCTTCGACTTCCTGGGGTTCGAATAATGGCGAGCCGTAATTTCTCCGAATATGACACCCGCCGCGAGGCGCTGGCGACCTATTTCGACAGCACCGCGCGTCAGGCGTGGATCGATCTGACCTCGGATACCAAGGTTTCAGGCATTCGCGCCACGGTGCGCGCCGGACGCGATGCGATGCGTGCGACCTTGCTCGATTGGCTGCCGACCGATTTGCGGCGCACGCGCCTGCTTGATGCTGGCTGCGGCACCGGATCACTGGCGGTTGCTGCTGCCTGCCGGGGCGCCGAAGTCACCGGCATCGATGTGGCCGCGGGCCTCGTCGAAGTCGCGCGCGAACGCACGCCTTCATTTATCGGTCATGGCCGGATCGACTGGCGCAGCGGCGACATGCTCGACCCGGGCCTCGGCACCTTTGCCCACGTCGTCGCGATGGATTCGCTGATCCACTATCAGCCTGAAGATCTGGTCGATGCGCTTACCCAGTTGGCCACGCGCACCAGCGGCAGCATCCTCTTCACCTTTGCCCCGCGCACAAAGCTGCTCAGCGCGATGCACGAAGTTGGCAAGTTCTTCCCCAAGTCCGACCGCTCGCCCGCCATCGTGCCCACCGCCGAAGACGACCTGCGCGAACGGCTGGCCCGCCTTCAGGGCTGGAGCATCGGCCGCACGCAGCGCGTCCAGTCGGGGTTCTACACCTCGCAGGCCATGGAACTGGTGCGCCGCTGATGACCCGCCCGGTCCGCCCTCCCAATCCACACTGGACGCAGCTGGTTTTCCGGCTGCTTCCGTTCGCGGATGCGGCGAGCGTGGACCTGCCTTTGCCGCGCCTGCTGCGGCTATCGCTGTTTCAGGTCAGCGTCGGCATGGCGATGGTGCTTTTGAACGGCACCTTGAACCGCGTCATGGTGGTGGAACTGGGCACACCCACATGGCTGGTCGCGCTGCTGATTGCGGTGCCGCTGTTTGCCGCGCCCTTCCGCGCGCTCATCGGGCACAAGTCCGATACCCACCGTTCGGTCCTCGGCTGGCGGCGGGTGCCCTATATCTGGTTCGGCACGCTGATGCAGTTTGGCGGCCTTGCGATCATGCCCTTTGCCTTGCTGCTGCTTGGCGTTCCCGAGCGCTTCGAAATCGGCCTGGCAGCCGCGACGATCGCTTTTCTGTTAACCGGCACAGGCTTCCACGTCACGCAAACCGCCGGTCTGGCTTTGGCTACCGATCTTGCGCCCGAGGACAAGCGCCCGCGCGCAGTCGCGCTGCTGTATGTGATGCTGCTGGTCGGCATGATGTTCTCCGCCTTCGTGATCGGCGGCGTCTTGCATGATTACTCTGCGACCAAGCTGGTGCAGGTGATCCAGGGCTGTGCGCTGCTGACCATCATCCTCAATGTGACCGCGCTCTGGAAACAGGAAGCCCGCAATCCGGCGGCGACCGCACCGGATCGGGAGACAGCAAGTTTCAGCCAGATCTGGCAGGCCTTCGTCACCGATGGCCGCAATGCCCGGTTGCTGACGGCCATCGGCATCGGCGCAGCGGGTTTTGCGATGCAGGACGCGCTGCTGGAGCCTTATGGCGGGGAAATCCTCGGCCTTTCCGTCGGTGCAACCACCGGGCTGACCGGCGCGTGGGCATTGGGCTCGCTGGTGGGGTTCACCCTGTCGGGCCGCGCCCTGGCACGCGGATGGGATCCGCTGCGACTGGCGGGCGCAGGGCTGGTCGTGGGCATCAACGCCTTCTTGCTGGTGCTGTTTGCCGGCGGCTTCAACGCACCGGCGATGCTGTTTGCCGGTGCGCTGGCCATCGGGCTGGGTCTCGGGCTGTTTTCGGTCGGCACGCTGATGGAAGCGATGAGCCTTGCCAAGGATCAGACCGCGGGCCTTGCGCTGGGGGCATGGGGCGCGGTGCAGGCAACCTGCGCCGGTGTCGGCATCGCGGTTGGTGGATTGTTGCGTGATGGCATCGCTGCCTTTCTGCAAAGCGGCGAACCAGCCGCCAGTATCGCGATGCGCGCATCGGGGTATGGCACAGTCTATATTCTTGAAATCGTGCTGCTGCTCGCCGGCCTTGCCGCGATTGGTCCGCTGGTGAGCCACCAGCGCCACATGCCGCGTGATACCAAAGGTCCGCTGGGCCAACCCTTTGGTCTTACCGAGTTTCCGACATGATTAGCCGTAACTGCCCGTACCAACACTCGCCCGGCGACGCCGCAGCCGGTGTATTCCATGAGAGGAATGTGAAATGAACGCTGCCTATATCGTCGGCACCTTTGATGTTGCCGAACTTACCTTCCTGCTGTTTTTCGGGTTCTTCATTGCGCTGGTGTTCTACCTCAACAAGGAAAGCCGCCGCGAAGGCTATCCGCTTGAGGACGAGCTGACCGGCAAGATCCACCCGGGAAGCCTGTTCGATGGCGACAAGAAGGTGTTCCCGCTGCCCAATGGCCGCGGCACTTATGTCCCCGAAGATGTGGCCCGCGACGATATCAATGTCCCGGCTGTGTCCGCATTCCGTTCGGCCGGCGCACCGCTGGTGCCGACCGGCGATCCGATGATTGACGGCATGGGCCCGGCCGCCTGGGCCAATCGTGCCAAGTATCCCGATCTCACCTTTGATGGCCGCCCGCGCATTGTTCCGATTGCCGACAGCCACGAATTGATTGTTTCGCCCAATGATCCGCAACTGGTCGGCTGGCCGGTGGTTGCCGCCGACGGCGTGACTGTAGGCAAGGTCAGCGATATCTGGGTCGATCAGGCAGAACACCTGATCCGGTACCTCGAAATCGAGACCACCACCGGCAAGAAGGTGCTCGCGCCGATGATGGTCGCCTCGGTCCACGGCAACAGCCTGATCGATGCGCTGCTTCCCATCATCGAAGACAAGCCCAAGTTCGTCGAGATCGACGCGATCACTGCCGCGCAGTTCGAAACCGCACCGCTGCTGGAAACCCCTGGCATCATCACCCGCTACGAAGAAGACCGTGTCCAGGCCTATTTCGGCGGCGGCTACATGTATGCCACTCCTGAAAGGTCTGAAGCATGGATCTGAACGCGCCCACAGATGCGGCAGCGACGGTGACGTCGCTGACCGCAGGGATCGATCACGCCGCGCTGGAACAGGATGGGCCCAAAGCGTTCGGTGATCGGATGGGCACGCCTGCTGCTGACGAAAAGGTGCTTTGGAAAGGGCGCCCGGCGGTCGGCCTGCTGGCACGGACGGCCTTTCATGCCCACACGCTCGGCCTGTATATGGCGGCGCTGGCGCTGATCGGGCTTGTTGCTGGCAACACCACCGCTGCGATGGTTGCGGCGGTGATGGGGGTCGCGCTGGTCGGGCTGCTTTATCTGCTTGCCTGGCTGAGCGCTCGCAGCACGCTCTACATTCTGACCGATGCGCGGATGATCATGCGGATCGGCATGGCGATCGAAACCCGGATCAATCTCCCCTTGAAACAGGTCACCGCAGCGCATTTCCGTCCGCGTGGCGCGGATCATGGTGACATCGCCTTTGAACTGAGCGGCGAACGACTGCTGACCACGCTGCTGCTGTGGCCGCATGTGCGCCCCTGGCATTATGCCATGCCGCAGCCGATGCTGCGCAGCATCCCCGATGCTGCAAACGTGGCTGAAATGGTTGCTGCCGCCCGCGGGCAATATGGCGCGATTGAGCGGAATTTGACCAATATCAACGACGCTGGTCCCGCCAACGTCCAGCACGGGCTCCAGCCTGCGACCACAGCCGGTCGGCTCGTACCCGTCCGGCACCGCGGCGAACATGGTCTTGAAGGAGCGCCGGCATGATTGTGCGTGAATACGAAAAGGACGAGATAACCGTCCACAAGACGCCGATCATGCTGATGGGCGGGATTGTGGCGATCTCGCTCGCGCTCACCGCATCTGTCAGCTTCGGGCTGTTCGAGCGGCAGTCCGTGCCAGCCGAAGCCAGGGCCGCTGCCGGGATCAAGCCTGCGGCCGAACGCACCTTGCAGTTCTTCGATGAGGCTGACGGCACCGTGCGCGTTGAAGACGGGGCGAGCGCTGAAGTGCTGGCCCGGTTCACCACCGGCCAGGGCGGCTTTATCCGCGCAACGGTGCGCAGCCTCGTCCACCAGCGCCGCATCAGAGGCGAAGGACCGTCCGTGCCCTTCACTCTCACCCGCTGGGAGAACGACACTCTGACCCTCAGCGATCCCGTCACCGGCCGCAGCGTCGAGGTCAGTTCCTTCGGACCGGACAACCGTGCAATCTATAACAACCTCCTGCCCCCCAAGGCGGAGACGCGCTGATGGCTCTCGCGCTGCTGACCTCGCATTCTTTCGAGACGCCCTGCACGATCACGGTCGAGCAGAGCTCCGAACATTTCCACGCCCATGTCGAACTCGGCGGCGAAATCGCGATGGAGCCTGGCGACAAGGTCCGCGTCCACGGCGCGCCGATCCAGATTCCGTTCGGCACCCGTCAGGTGTTCGAACGCCGCGCCACGGTGACCCGCGCCAGCCCGCTGGCCCGCGCCCTGACCCGGTTGGCGGCCTATTTCGATCTGGCCGAACTCTACGAAGTCAGTTTCAACGCCGGGAGGATCAAATGAACGCCTACAAGCCGATGACCAGCGAGGAAGCGATGGCAATCGCGACGCAGGACACGATGCTGACCCCGCGCTTCTACACCACCGATTACGACGCGCTGGACGCGATCGATGTCAGCCTTGTGCGGCGCGAATGGGACCAATTGATTGCGGACATGGTGGGCGATCCCAACAAGCTGCATTTCAAGCACAACGACAGCTTCAAGGGCGTGATCGAAGGGCTTGAGCCTGAATTGCGCCGCGAGTTTACCGATTTCATGGTCAGTTCGATGACCAGCGAATTTTCGGGCTGCGTCCTCTATGCCGAAATAGCGCGGCGCACCAAGAACCCGGACGTGAAGCAGCTGTTCCGGCTGCTCGCCCGCGATGAAAGCCGCCATGCCGGTTTCATCAACGAAAGCCTCAAGGATGCCGGCATCGGGGTCGATCTGGGCTATCTGACGAAGACCAAGAAATACACGTATTTCAAACCGAAATTCATCTTCTACGCGGTCTATCTGTCGGAGAAGATCGGCTATGCGCGCTACATCACGATCTTCCGGCACCTCGCCCGCAATCCGCAATACAAGTTCCACCCGATCTTCGACTGGTTCGAAGAATGGTGCAACGACGAGTTCCGCCACGGCGAGGCCTTTGCCATGCTGCTGCGCGCCGATCCCAAGCTGCTGGAAGGCACGAACAAGCTGTGGGTGCGCTTCTTCCTGCTGTCGGTCTATGCGACGATGTATGTGCGCGACCACAACCGCCCGGCGTTCCACGCAGCGCTGGGTGTCGATCCGACCGAGTATGATTACAAGGTGTTCGAGATCTGCAATCAGATCAGCCGCCAGGTCTTCCCGGTCGAACTCGACATTGATGCGCCCGGCTTCCGCCGCCAGATGGAAAAGCTGCGCCTCGCGGCTGAACGAATCGAGGAAGGCAAGGCCCGCGGCGGCATTGGCGGCCTGATGCAACGCGCATCGGGGATGGCCGGCGCTGGCGTCGCCTTTGCCCGGATGTATTTCCAGAAGCCCAAGTCCAATGCGCTGCCGCAGTCGATCCGGCTTCAGCCCGCGTGGTAAGCTGGAGCGGTCATATTGTACCGTTCATCGTGACGGTGGCGATCTGGTTTGTCGCGACCGGGCTGATTGCCTGGGCGGACAACCGTGAGCGCGCGACCTTCTCCACCAGCCTGATGATCGGCAGCGTTGCCGGGATCGCAGGCCTGGTGGTGATCCTGGTTGCCTCGCTTTCGGCCGCGGTCTGGGCGGTTTATCTTGCCTTCATCGGCGCGCTGATGGTGTGGGGTTGGCACGAACTCAGCTTCCTCACCGGAGCATCGGCGGGGCCGCGGCGCGGATTGGCCGAACCCGGACTGACCGGCATCGCCCGCTTCCGTCAGGCAGCAGCCACGGTGATGCACCACGAGGTCGCACTGGCGCTGACCGCGCTGCTGCTGATTTCGCTGTCGTGGGACGTGCCCAACCAGATCGGGGCGACCGTGTTCGTCCTGATGTTCGCGATGCGGCTGATCTCGAAGATCAACCTGTTCGTGGGCGTGCCGAATTCGACCTCGGAAATGCTGCCGGAACAGCTGGCCTATCTGAAGTCCTATTTCGGCCCGAACCGCACGACCCTGCTGCTGGCCGTCTCGATCATCGGGCTGGCCGGAATGACCACCTGGTTTGCCGCGATGGCGCTGGCAGCGCCGGTCGGCAGCGCCGAAATGGTCGGCGCAAGCCTATTGACCACGCTCGCCCTGCTCGGCGTGCTTGAGCACCTTTTCCTTGCCCTGCCATTCCGTGACGGAATGCTGTGGGGCTGGGCCTACCCGCAGCGGAAGGCTGCGGCGCAGACCCACCAAGATTGAAAGCAAGATAATGACGACAGAGGGAACCCCGATGAACTTCGAAGCCTTTTTCGCCGGCGAACTGGATGCCGTGCGCGCCGATGGCCGTTACCGGGTGTTCACCGACATCAAGCGCCACCGGGGCCGCTTTCCGCACGCGACACGCTTTGTCGAAGGTGAAACCCAGGCGGTGACCGTGTGGTGTTCGAATGATTATCTCGGCATGGGCCAGCATCCCACGGTGCTTGATGCGATGCACGAATGCCTCGACGAATGCGGTGCAGGTGCTGGCGGCACGCGCAATATCTCGGGCACCAACCATCACCACGTTTTGCTGGAAGCCGAACTGGCCGACCTCCACAACAAGGAAAGCGCCCTGCTGTTCACCAGCGGATATGTGTCGAACTGGGCGGGCCTTGGCACGCTGGCGTCGAAAATCCCGGGGTGTGTCGTGTTCTCCGATGCGCTCAACCACGCCTCAATGATCGAAGGCATCCGCCACAGCCGCGCGCCTTACAAGGTGTGGCGCCACAATGATGCGGAGCATCTCGACGAACTCCTCTCGATGTATGGCCCCGAAGTGCCCAAGCTGGTCGCCTTTGAAAGCGTCTATTCGATGGACGGCGACATCGCCCCCATCGCCGACATCCTCGACGTGTGCGAAAAGCATGGCGCGATGAGCTATATTGACGAAGTCCACGCGGTCGGACTCTACGGCCCGCGCGGCGGCGGGATCGCCGAGCGTGAAGGGCTGATGGACCGCATCACCGTGATCGAAGGCACGCTGGGCAAGGCGTTCGGCGTGATGGGCGGTTATATCGCGGCATCGGCCAACCTTGTCGATTTCGTGCGCAGCTTTGCGAGCGGCTTCATCTTCTCGACTGCCCTGCCCCCTGCCATCGCGGCAGGCGCGGCGGCCAGCATCCGCCACCTCAAGAACAGCAGCGCCGAGCGTGAGCTTCAGCAGAAGCGCGTCGCGCAGGTGCGACGGGCGCTCGACATCATGGGCATCCCGCACCTCGACAACCCGAGCCACATCATCCCGGTGATGGTGGGCGACGCCAAGAAGTGCAAGATGATCAGCGACTGGCTGATGGACAACCACGGCATCTATGTGCAGCCGATCAACTACCCCACCGTTCCGGTTGGGACCGAGCGCCTGCGCGTCACGCCCTCGCCCGTGCACACCGATGGTGATATTGACCGGCTCACGCGCGCTTTATCCGAAATTTGGTCGCATTGCGAACTTGCAAGAATGGCAACAGCCGCCTAACGGAATCGGGCAACACAGTTTTCCCTTGGACGGGAAGAACCAGGGGGGCGGGTATCAGGCGATGCCCGCCCTTTTTGCGTCCTTGCGGTCAGTTCACCGGAATGAAGCGCACCGCCACCCCGCCTGATGCCGCCAGCCGAACGGCAAACATATCACCGCCGGTGACCACCTTCTCCTCGATCACGATGTCGTAGGGGTTGTAGTCCCAATGCGCGTGCGGTCCGTCGCGGTAGATCTGCGCGCGGTACTTGCGGCCCTTTTCAAGAAAGCCGAGCGGCAGTGACAGATCGCGCGGCTCGTGGTCGGTCACCGCGCCGAGGAACCACTCCTTCGATTTGCGCCCCTGCCGCGCGAAGGCGACATATTGGCCAACCTCACCGGCCAGCGCGATCGACTCCTCCCAATCGGCCTCCACATCCTTGATGAACTGGAAGGCTTCGGGCCGGGCTTCGTAATTCTCGGGCAGGTCAGCGGCCATCTGGAGCGGCGAGTAGATTGTCACATAGGTCGCAAGCTGCTTGGCCAGAGTCGTCTGCGGACGGTTCTTGGGGTCGCCGCGCGGCATGTCGGGGCGCACCGGCGGGCGTTCGTTGGGCCTGAGGTCAAAGATGCCCGGCGTGTAGTCGAATGGCCCCGCTAGCAGCGCGGTGAAGGCCAGCATCGGCTCGTGGCTCGGCGGATTGGGCGGCGTGCCCCAGGCGTTGAACTCCATCCCGCGCGCGCCTTCGCGGGTCATCCAGTTGGGATAGGTGCGGCGCAGGCCCGTGTCCTTGACCGGCTCGTGCGTGTCCATCGCGATTCTACGCTCGGCCGCGGCCTTGATCACCGTCATGTGGTGGTCGATCATGCGCTGGCTGTCGTAATATTCGTAGTGGCGGATGCCCTTGTCATCGACCCACACAGCATCGCCCGCGTCGGAGACATAGCCCGACTTCACATAGTGCGAGCCGATCTTGCGCACCAGATCGAGGCCCGCTTCAAGCTGCTTTTCGTAATTGGTGAGGTTGGCCGAAGTCTCGTGATGGACGATGAGCTGGACGCCTTTGGCGGCGGCATATTTGCTCAGGCCCGCGATATCGTAATCGGGATAGGGCTCGGTGAAGCTGAAGACGTCGCCATTGTTGAACCAGTCGCCATCCCAGCCCTTGTTCCAACCTTCCACCAGCACGCCGGAAAAGCCGTGTTTGGCGGCAAAGTCGATATAGCGCTTGGTCTCAGCGGTGGTCGCACCGTGATATTTGTCGCTCGCCCAGGTGCGGTCATTGATGTGCATCGCCCACCAGATGCCGACATATTTGCCGGGCTTGGCGTAGGAGACATCGCCCAGCGCGTTGGGTTCATTGAGGTTGAGGATGATGTCGGAATTGATCAGCCCCACCGCTTGCCGCGCAATCTGGATGGTGCGCCACGGGGATGTGAACGGCGCCTTGGTCTTGACCTTCGGCCCGCCCGACCAATTCCTGAGGTTCGCCTGGAAATTGCCGGGGCGCAGCTGATCCAGCGACATCGAGGAATAGTCGACCAATGCCGCCTCGTGGATCGCGAAGTGGATGCCGGTGGTGGTGCGGAAGGTGGACGGTGTGTGCGCGTCATCAACCTCGCCTGCGGGGGCGACCCGGTAGATATATTCGTTGCGGTTGTATTCGTCGGACGGCGTGTACCACATCGTCGTTTTGTCGCCGACGCCGAACTGGGTCAGTTCTTCGACGATGGCGATATCGCCTTGCAGGGCCGCCTGTTCGGGGAGTTCGTAGCGGAAGCCGATGCCGGTATCGAAGGCGCGGAAGCGGACGGTCATCTGCCGATCGGGGCCATCGGCAGGCTTGAAGGTAACGGCGAGTTCATTGTGCTGATCACGCACCAGACGGCGCTCGCCCCACGGCTGTTCCCACGTAGTGTCCTTGCTGGCGCGGACCGATCCGGCGATGGCGAGGCCGCGTTCGAAGCCGTGGTGTTCGGCAAACAGCATGCCGAGCTTGGAGGGCGCGATCACCTGCTCGCCTTCGAAGCTGACTGTATAAGTCGCTTGCCCGGCGTCATCGCTGACTTTCACGGTGATCTTGCCGTCGGGCGAGGTCACTTCCAGCGTTTCGGCAAGGGCCGGGGCCGTCGCCCAGACAATTGCGGCCAGCGTGACAAGTGGTTTCCAGTGCTTCGTCATCGTCCCTCTCCTGCGGCCTCGCGGTGCCGCCTCACTTGCTCTCTTTGAAAATCCTGTAGCCCCACGGCGCGATATCGAGCATCTCGCCTCCACCGAAGCGGGCGCTCTCGCCGCTTAATGCATCGGCATAGGTGCCGTGGTGGCGGGCCTGCGCGAAGGTGATCCGCTGCGGCCGGGGGCTGAGGTTGAACACCGCAAACACCCGCTGGCCCGCAGCCCCGCGCGTGAAGGCGAAGACATCGGCGGTCGCATTGGTCGGCACTTCCACCAGCGGCGCGCCAAAGCGCCCGTTGTGGAGCGCGGGGCTTTCGGTCTTGAGCGCGATCAGCTTGGCGATCAGCGCAGCGTGCTTGCCCTCGCGCCAGACGATCGGATCGCGCTCGAAGAACTTGAGCTGCCGGTCATTATCCGCCTCCTGCCCATTGTAGATCAGCGGCAGGCCGAGGCCGGTAAAGGACAGCGCCATCGCAGCCTCGTAAGCCGGGCCGTAGATTTCGCTCGCCACCCCGTCCCACGAATTCTGGTCGTGGTTTTCGGTATAGACCATGCGCATCGCGGCATGAGGCCAGGTTTCCGACTGCCCGGCGTAATAACCGCGCATCGCCCCTGCCCCGCTGCCGTCTTTCACAAGGCGCTGCATCGCCTCCTTCCAGCCCCAGCCATAGGTCGCATCGAAAGCGCGGGCGTGGAGATCGCGCTGCTCCCATTCGGCGAGCATGAAGACCGGCTTCACCTTGTTGAGCTCGGCGCGGGCGGTCTCCCAGAAATCGGTCGGAACATACCCCGCCACGTCCGCGCGATACCCGTCGATCCCGAATTCGCGCACCCAATAGACGAGGCTTTCGGTCATGTATTGGCGCAGGGCGGGCTGGCTGTAATCGAAGTCCGCCACATCCGACCAGTCGGTGCCAGCGGGCGACATCAGCGCGCCTTCGGGCGTGCGGGTATACCACTCCGGGTGGCTCAAGGTCAGCGGATTGTCCGTGGCTGAATGGTTGGCGACCCAATCGAGGATTACCTTCAGCTCCAGCCGGTGCGCCTCGTCCACGAAGGCGCGGAACTCGGCATCGGTGCCGAATTCGGGATTGACCGCGCGGTAATCGCGCACGGCATAGGGGCTGCCGAGACTGCCCTTGCGGTTTGCCGCGCCAATCGGGTGGATCGGCATCAGCCAGATGATATCGACCCCCATCGCCGCCAGACGCGGCAACTGCTTTTGCGCGGCGGCAAAGGTGCCCTCAGGCGTGAACTGCCGCGTGTTGAGCTGGTACAGCACCGCGTCCGCCGTCCACTCGGCATTCTCGATCTGCACCATGTCGCGCGGGGTGTAGTCGGGAGCGACTGGCGAGGATTGGGCCAGCGCCGGGGTCGCCGCAAGCGCGCCCGCCAGCAAGGCGAAAGCCAGCCGCATCATGCTTCTCCCGCCTGAAGCGCTGAAGCACCCGCCGCCTCGCCATCGCTCACCAGCAGAGTGGCCGCAGCCGCCAGAACGAAACTGACCGCCGCGATTGCCATCGCGTAGATCGGCTCACCCCCGAACAGGTTGGTGACGAGAAAGCCGAGCAACGTTGCTGCCAGCAATTGCGGAACGACGATGAAAATGTTGAACACCCCCATGTAAATGCCCATTTTTTCAGGCGGCACGCAGCCCGCAAGGATCGCATAGGGGAGCGCCACGATCGAAGCCCAGGCAATGCCGATGCCGATCTGCGGCAGCCACAACAGCGCCGGATCGCGGATCAGCAGCATCGCGGCAAAGCCCGCTGCACCCAGCGTCAGATTGATGGCGTGCAGGCGCGTGCGGTCGATCTTGGCTGCCACCATCACAAAGCCGAGCGCGGCCGCGGCAGCAAGGCCGTTGCGCACCGATCCCATCAGGCTCCACCAGTCGGCCCCGTCCTGATAGGCGGCGCTGGCAGCATCGGCCGCGCCGAAGTGGTATTCGGTGACGCCGGGCGTGCCGTAAATCCACAGCGCGAACATCGCGAACCAGCTGAAGAACTGCACCACCGCCAGCTGGCGCATGGTGCGCGGCATAGCGAACAGGTCGCTCACCACCTCCATGAAGCCGCTTGTTTCGCGCTCCTGCCGCCGCAGGCTACCCGCGATCAGCTGGATGACGCCAAACCCGGCGACGAGCGCGGCAAGGACATAAAGCTCCTGCGCTACCTCAATCGTGCCAAGAAAAGCGGGTCGCACTTCCCCCCGCGCTGCTGTGACCAGCGCAGCGATCACCGCGCCGGCCATGATCCACACCATCCCGCCCGTGAGAAATTGCGCGGCGCTGCGCTGGATGCGGACACTCCTCACCGCCGCGCCCTGCCCGCGCGCGGCTTCAAACCGGGCGAGTTCTTCCGGCGAATATTCCTTCGTTGAAAACACCGTCCAGCAGACGGCCGCCAGCAGCGCTGCGCCGCCGATGTAAAAGGCCCAGCGCACCGTTTCCGGGATCTCGCCTGCCGGCGCGACATTGCTGAGGCCCAGCCAGTTGGTCATCACCCACGGCAACGCGCCTGCCAGCACCGCGCCGGTGCCGATGAAGAAGCTCTGCATCGCATAGCCCATGGTGCGCTGGCGATCGGGCAGATTATCGCCCACAAAGGCGCGAAACGGCTCCATCGTGATGTTGAGCGAGGCGTCCATCACCCACAGCATCCCGGCCGCCACCCACAGCACCGGCGCATTGGGCATGACGAACAAGGCAAGGCTGGCCAGCAGCGCACCGACAAGGAAATACGGACGACGGCGGCCAAACCGGGGGTTCCACGTTTTGTCCGACAGATGCCCGATGATCGGCTGCACGATCAGCCCGGTCATCGGCGCGGCAATCCACAGGATCGCCAGGCTGCCAACATCCGCGCCCAGTGTCTGGAAGATGCGGCTGACATTGCCGTTCTGAAGCTCGAAACCGATCTGGATTCCGAGGAACCCGAAACTCATGTTCCAGATCTGGCCTGCGCTCAACGCAGGCTTGTGGACGCTTTGCGTCATGGCCGAATAATCCCTCTCCCCCGCGCCATTACCCGGGCGGGCGTGACGCGGCTCCCGGCATGGCGTAACTTTTCCGGGTCTGACGCCCGGACATATGCTCCACAATGCCGAGGCTTAGTCTGGACGCCCTGCAAAAATTTGCAAGAAACTTTCCAATGTTCAGCAGAAAATCTCCCTCATTCTAGCAAAAATTCGCCAATTATCACGTTTTTTCTGCAGCTTGATGCAATCCGGTTACCACTGGCCCGCACTCCACAAAGATTTGCAAAATGCTTTGCATGATGTCACAAACATCGCCGGAGGGAGTTGGGTCATGACGCGAATCTTCGTGAGCCTCGCGGCTGCGCTATGGGCAAGCACCGCTGTGGCAGGGGGGCCTATGGTCACCGAGGCAGCGGCAACAGCTGGGCCGATTTCAGAACGCCAGCTTGAAGACGAGATCATCTATTTCGTCCTGCCGGACCGTTTTGAAAACGGCGATCCGCGCAATGACCGCGGCGGGATTGCCGGCGGCGCCTTCGATCACGGCTTCGACCCCACTCACAAAGGCTTCTACCACGGCGGCGATCTTAAGGGCCTGACCGCCAGGCTCGATTACATCCAGGGCATGGGCGTCACGGCGATTTGGTTCGCGCCTGTGTTCAAGAACAAGCCGGTGCAAGGCAAGCCGGGTCAGGAAAGCGCAGGCTATCACGGCTATTGGGTCACCGACTTCACCCAGATCGACCCGCATTTCGGGACCAATGCCGAATTCAAGGCCTTCGTCGATGCCGCCCATGCGCGCGGCATGAAGGTCTATATGGACATCATCAACAACCACACCGCCGATGTGATCGACTATGCCGAAGGCGAAACGGCTGGCTATGCCTATCGCAGCAAAGGTGAATATCCCTTCTCGCGCAAGGGCGGCCCCGACGGCGCGCCGATCAACAGCGGGTTTGCAGGCGACGACAACGCCGATCCCGCCAACTGGGCCAAGCTGACCGATCCGACTTTCGCCTATACCCCGGTGGTCAGCGAGGCCGAGCGAAACGTTAAAGTGCCCGCCTGGCTCAATGATGTGACGCTTTACCACAACCGCGGCAATTCGCACTGGATCGGCGAGAGCAGTGTCTATGGCGATTTTTCGGGGCTGGATGATCTGGCGACCGAACATCCCCGCGTCGTCGAGGGCATGATCGACATCTTCGGCCAGTGGATCGATGATTACGGGATCGATGGCTACCGCATCGACACCGCCAAGCATGTGAACCCGCAATTCTGGCAGGCTTTCGTCCCCGCCATGCTGGCGCGCGCCAAGGCCAAGGGGATCGATCACTTCCACATCTTCGGCGAGATCGCCTACGAGGAACCAACCGCAACCCTCGCTGCGCAGGTGATGGCGGAAAGCGGGTTGCCCTATGCGCTCGACATGGGGTTCGCCAAGGCCGCTCAGATGGTTGCCAGCGGCAAGTCGCCGCCGCGCCTGATGGCAGAGTTTCTCCAGCAAGACGCGATCTATCCCGGCGGGGCCAAAACCGCGCTGGGTCTGCCGACCTTCCTCGGCAACCACGATTTCGGGCGTTTTGCGATGTTTGTGCAGGCGATGAACGGATCGGACCATCCCGACATGCTGATGAGCCGCGTCAAGCTGGGGCACGCGATGATGTTCCTGCTGCGAGGCGTGCCGACGGTTTATTACGGGGACGAACAGGGGTTCATCTCTGACGGCAATGACCAGCTGGCGCGCGAGGACATGTTCCCCAGCAAGGTCGCGGTTTACAACGACAATCGTTTGATCGGCACCCGCAGCACCACCGCGCAGAGCAACTTCGATACCGCCCACCCGCTCTACCGCCTGATCGGCGATCTTGCCAAGGCGCGCTCCGCCAGCCCCGCCCTGCGGCGCGGGCTTTCCACCATCCGCGCCTTTGAAGAAACCAAGCCCGGCCTGCTCGCGGTCGAACGGCACGATCCCGCAACCGGACAGCGCATTCTGACGGTGTTCAACACCAGCGATATGCCACTTTCGCAAGGCGTGGAGGTCAGCTACCGGGCGACCGGCGTGACCTCGTTAACCGGGCCATGTCCCTCGGCGCTGGCCACGCCTGGCTCTGTCACCATCACGCTTCCGGCGTTTGGTTTTGCTGCCTGCCTTCTGGAGACTGACGACTAATGGCCACCGTACTTGCCGAGGCCGCTACCACAACCTCTCAGGCGTGGTGGCGCGGCGCGGTCATCTACCAGATTTATCCGCGCTCTTTCCGCGATACCAACGGCGACGGGATCGGCGATCTGGCCGGGATTGCCGACGGGCTGGATTACATCGCCGACCTTGGCGTGGACGGCATCTGGATTTCGCCCTTCTTCACCTCGCCGATGAAGGATTTCGGCTATGACGTGGCCGATTACTGCGGGATTGATCCCAGTTTCGGCAGCTTCGCCGATTTCGACCGGATCATCGCCAAGGCGCACAGCCTCGGGCTGAAGGTCATTATCGATCAGGTCTATTCGCACACATCGGACGAGCACGCCTGGTTCCAGGAAAGCCGCGCCGATCGCACCAATCCCAAGGCCGACTGGTATGTCTGGGCCGATCCCAAGCCCGATGGCTCGCCGCCGTCGAACTGGCAGTCGGTGTTCGGCGGCTCGGCGTGGCAGTGGGATGGGCCGAGGAAGCAGTATTACCTGCACAACTTCCTCACCAGCCAGCCCGACCTCAACGTCCATAATGTCGAAGTGCAGGATGCATTGCTGGATGTGGCGCGGTTCTGGCTTAGCCGGGGGGTGGACGGGTTCCGATTGGATGCGCTCAACTTCTCGATGCATGACCCCGATCTGCGCGATAATCCGCCGTCGGGCACGCCGATGGAGCTGGTGACCCGCCCGTTCGATATGCAGCTGAAGCAGTACAACCAGTCGCACCCGGATATCACCGGCTTCCTCGAACGCATCCGCGCGACCATTGACGAATTCCCCGGCCGCTTCACCGTTGCCGAAGTCGGCGGGCCGGAGCCGCTGGCGGAAATGAAGGCCTTCACCGAAGGCGGCAAGCGGCTGGACTCGGCGTACAATTTCGACTTCCTCTACGCCCCGCGCCTGACCGCACCGCTGGTGCGCGCCAGCCTGTCGCAGTGGAGCGGAGAGCCGGGGGAAGGCTGGCCTTCGTGGGCGTTTTCAAACCATGATGCGCCGCGCGCGGTAACGCGCTGGACGCTGGACGGCGACATGGCGCGCGCGGCACGGCTCAACCTGCTGCTGCTGCTGTCCTTGCGCGGCAATCCGATCATCTATCAGGGCGAGGAACTGGGCCTGCCGCAGGGCGAGGTCGCCTTTGAAGACCTGCAAGACCCCGAAGCCATCGCCAACTGGCCGCACACCCTGGGCCGCGATGGTGCGCGCACGCCGATGCCGTGGTCGGCCAATGCGCCGCAAGCCGGGTTTTCGAACGCCAACCGCACCTGGCTCAAGCTGGACCCGGTTCACACCGGCTTTGCGGTCGACAGTCAGGCGTCGGACCCGACGTCGACCCTCGGTTACGCGCGCCAGCTGCTGCGCCTGCGGCGGACCCACCCGGCGCTGGTGCACGGCGATATCGAACTGCTGGACAGCCCTGAGGACATCCTCGCCTTCCTGCGCCGGGACGAAAGCGGCGCGGTGCTCTGCGTCTTCAACCTCGGCGAAGCGCCTGTCCGGTGGAGCCCTGCGGCGGAACTTGGCAGCCTGAGTGTGATCGCTACCCAAAACACAGTCGACACGGCCGCCGCCTTGCCGCACGATCTCGCCCCCGGCACCGGCTATTGGGCTGTCGTGGCGGGCAGCTGAGGACGAATGACCGATACACTCTCCCCCGCATCCCGGCGCAGCGCCACGCTAGAGGATATCGCGCGTGAGGCCGGGGTATCGATCTCCACGGTCAGCCGCGCGCTGAACGATAGCCCCTCAGTCAAGCGCCGGACCAAGCAGCAGATCTGGCAAATCGCCCGCGCGCATGATTACGAGTTTCGCGCCTCCATGCCGAGCGGGCCGATTGGCGCGGATGCGACCATCGCGGTGGTCGTCCCCGCCCCGCAGGCGCGCGACAGCCGGGTGTCCGACCCGTTTTTCCTCGAACTGCTGGCCGGCATTGCCGAAGCCGCGCGGGAACGGAACGCTGACCTCATCATCAGCCATCTCAGCCCGCGCGCGGGCCTCGATCTCGATTACGCGATGAGCACCAGCCGCGCGACCGGGGTGATCTTCATCGGCCAAAGCTCGCTCCACCACGAATTCAACGCGCTCGCCGCGCGCGACAATCGCTTCGTGGTGTGGGGCGCGGAGTTTCCTGATGCGCAATATTGCGTGATCGGATCGGACAATGTCGCGGGCGGCAGGCGGGCGACCGCGCACCTTGCGCGCCTTGGTCGCCGCCGCATCCTGTTTCTCGGCGATACCGAAGCGCCCGAAGCCGAACAGCGCTTTCGCGGCTACAAGCAGGCGCTGAATCAGGCGGGGATCGCGCTTGAGGACGAGCTGATCGTGCCGGCCCATTTCGAAGTCCATTCCGCCGAAGCCGCGGTGCGCAGCGCGATTGCGCGGGGCTTGCGGTTCGACGCGGTGTTCGCTGCATCGGACCTGATCGCCATCGGCGCGATCCGGGCGCTGACGCGTTCGGGAATGCGGGTGCCGGAGGATGTTTCGGTGGTCGGTTATGACAATATCCCCGCCGCGCGGCTTGTCACCCCGCAGCTGACCACCATCGATCAAGACGCCAATCTTGCCGGAAGGATGCTGGTGTCGAAGCTGATGGACAAGGGGGACGGCCCGGCGATTTCGCAGCGGCTGGAAACCAGCCTGCTGATCCGCGAAAGCTGCGGCGGATGACCCAGCCTGCTCCGCTGAAATCCATCGTCATCGTCGGCGGCGGTAGTGCCGGATGGATGACGGCGGCTGCGCTGTCCCATGCGGTGGGCAGCGCCTGCGCCATCACGCTAATCGAGAGCGAGGCTATCGGCACGGTCGGCGTGGGCGAGGCGACTATCCCGCCGATCCGCCACTTCAACCAGCGGCTCGGCATCGACGAGGCGACTTTCGTGCGCGAGACGCAGGGGTCGTACAAGCTCGGCATTGAGTTCGTCGACTGGGGCGAACTGGGGCACCGCTACTTCCATCCCTTTGGCCAGTATGGTGCAGAGTTCGACAGTGTTCCCTTCTACCACCACTGGATGCACGAACATCTGGCGGGGCGGATTGACGGCCCGATCGATGATTTCTCGATGTGCTGGGCGATGGCACGCGCGGGCAAGTTCAGCCACCCTGCTGCTGACCGGCGAATGATCCAGTCGACCTTCGATTATGCCTACCATTTCGACGCCGGCCTCTATGCAGCCTTCCTGCGCCGCTTTGCCGAAAGCCGAGGCGTGGTGCGCAAGGAAGGCCGCGTGGTCGATGTCGCCTCGCGCGCAGAGGACGGGTTCATCGCGGCGGTCACACTGGATGACGGCACGCGGATCGCAGGCGAATTCTTCGTCGATTGCAGCGGCTTCAGAGGCCTGCTCATCGAAGAGGCGCTGGAGGCAGGTTACGACAACTGGCAGCACTGGCTGCCGTGTGACCGCGCTGTGGCCGTGCCCAGTGAACGGGCGGGCGAGAGGGGCGAATTCACCCCCTATACCCGTTCCACAGCGCGCGCGGCGGGTTGGCAATGGCGCATCCCGCTCCAGCACCGCACCGGCAATGGCTATGTGCATTGCAGCCAGTTCATTTCCGAAGATGAGGCCGCTGCCACCTTGCTTGCAAACCTCGACGGCAAAGCGTTGGCCGACCCGCGCACGCTGCGGTTTGTCACCGGCAAACGCCGCGAATTCTGGAAGCGCAATTGCGTTGCCATCGGGCTGTCAGCCGGCTTCATGGAGCCGCTGGAATCGACCAGTCTGCATCTTATCCAATATGGCATCCTGCGCCTGATCGCCTTGCTGCCCGACAGCGCCATGTCACCGCTGCTGGCGCGCGAGTATAATGCGCAGACCGCCCTCGAATACGAGCGCATCCGCGATTTCCTGATCCTGCATTACAAGGCGAGCACCCGGGACGATTCCGAGCTGTGGCGCTATTGCGCGGCCATGCCGATCCCCGACAGCCTGCAATACAAGATCGACCATTTTCGCGAGGGCGGGATGCTGGTCTCGGACGAGCGCGAGCTGTTTGCCAATCCCAGCTGGATTGCAGTCTATCTGGGGCAGGGGATCGTCCCCAAACGTGCCCCGGCGTTGGCGGAAATGCGCGGCAGCGTTCCGGTGGCCGAACGGCTCGCCCAGATCCGGCAGGCGATGGCCGAGGCGGTGGCCGCCATGCCGAGCCACGGCGAATTCGTCGCCCGCCACTGCGCTGCCCCCCCCATCAGCGCCTGATTGTTTCACGTGGAACGTCGGGCAAGCCAGGCCTAGCCGGGGTTTAACCCGCCTCTGGCCGGACCTAGCCCCGCGCGAGCCCTCTCGCCGCGCCGCCTGCCACTCCTCAAAAGCGAAAGGGCCCGCCATGGCTGGCGGACCCTTCCTGCAACCCTCGATGCGACCCGAGGGCGTAGGCTTCAGAAGCTCTTGCGCAGCGTGAACTGGAAGGTCCGGCCATAGAGTTCATGACGGCTCGCGAAGGCCCCGATCGTGGCGGTGTCCGCGGCATTGCGCAGCGGGTTTTCGGTCACGGAAGGCTGGTCCGTCAGGTTGAACACTTCCGCGAGAATCTGCACCCCGTTGAGGAAGCTGCCTTCATTTTCGAAGGTGTAGCCGATCTGCGCATCGAGGATCGTCTCGCTGCGCGCCTGAGCGCCTTCGAGGCCACCCGAGAAATTCGGCACTTCCGACAGGAACCCGCCGCGATAGCGCGCGGCCAGCTTGGCGCGGAAGCCGTGCTTTTCGTAGAAGATGTCGCTCGACCAGGTGAGGTCGGAATAACCGGGGATATCGATCGGCGCATTGCCCGGCGGGGTGACCTCGGCATCCGCATAGGTGACCGAATAGAACCCGCCAAAGCCATCGAGCGCTTCGACAAAATCACCGAAGTTCAGGCGCAGCGTGCCTTCGATCCCGGTAATCTTGCCATCCGAAAAGTTCACCGGCCCGTTGAAGGCACCCACTGCGATTTCCGGCGCGGTATCAAGGATCGCGCCGAAACCGGCATTCTCGATCTGCTGGGTGAAATCGAACACGACCGGCTGATTAACCACCCAGTCCGTCAGATCCTTGTGGAAGGCGGCAACAATGATCGCCGTGCCGGGCGAGAAGTAATGCTCGAACGAGATGTCGTAGGAGGTCGAGCGATAGGGCTGCAAGGTCGGGTTGCCGCCGTTCAAGCTGAAGCACACGTTGGCGGGCGGGTTGAAGGAACCGGGAACGATCGAATCCGGCACCTGATCGCCGTTGGTGTCGCGGCAGACCAGCGGATTGAACGTCAGGTTCTGGTTCGCCGCCAGTTGATCGAGCCGCGCGCGGGTGATCGTCTTGGCATAGGCGAGGCGGATGAAGGTATCCTCGGCCACCTCGAAACTGAGGTTCGCACTCGGCAACCAGTTGTCGTAGCTGAAGTCGACCTCATTGATGGCCCCGCCGCCAAGCGTTCCGGTTGAAGATTGCGAGGTATCGACATAGCGCAGGCCGACATTGCCGCGCACTGGCACCGAGCCGAGATTGCCGTCGAGATTGGCCTGGATGTAGAAGTTGTGAATCTTCTCCTCGACCAGCCATTCGGTGTCGTCGGTCGCGGCTTCCTGCACATAGGTGCCGTCGGTCAGCAGCGTGGAGGGGTCATAAGCCAGAATGTCGAGGCCGATGCCCTTGGAATTGCTTTGACCAATGATGAGATTGTTCGGGATCGGCCGCGCGCCGCCGACAAAGCCGTTACCCGCCCGCAGGAAGATGCCGTTGTTGTCGAAATCCTTAGTGCGGTCGGAGTAGAGCCAGCCGGCTGTGACCCGGTCGATGAACCCGCCGTCGAATTCCCAATAGGTTTCGGCCCGCAGCTGGTGCAGCTCGTCATTGGTTTCCGGCACGCGCAGGAAGCCGACCTGACCCCAGCCGCCCGGATCAACCAGCAGCAGGTTGCTGGCATCGGTGTAATCGAGCTGGCTTTCGATGGTGTATTGGCCGTCAGCCGGGAAATTGAAGGTCAGCGTATCGGCCGGGCCGCTGCCGTTGGGGCCGGTGCTGGCGTAGGATTCGTAGTCCCGATCATTGCGGTTGAGCGTCGAGTAGCCGTAATCGACCACGAAGCCGAGATTGTCGGTCGCCTTCCATTCGAAGTTGCCGCCGATGGCGAAAATCTCGGATTCGGCGCCTTCGGTGTCGGTGCGCAGGATCGGATAGACGTTGGAATAGGTCGCGCTGTCAGCGAAGGGACCGGACCCGGTCACATTCTCGACCTGCGCGCCGCCATCGAAGCTCCACGAAGCGATCGGCGTTTCGGTGCCGCGGAAGATGCCCGAATCGGTCGTCTGGGTGTAGAAGGAATCAATGGTGAGCGAGACGCGGTCGGTCGGTTCGAATTGCAGCGATCCGGCCACCGAGGTGCGCTCGAAATTGCGGCTTTGCGAGCCCTGACGCGGGTTGTCGCGCGGGAAAATCACGCCTTCATCGGTGCGCGCGATCTGGCCATTGTTGGTCTTCAGCTCGCGCTGGATGATCTGGGTCGGGATCGATTGCACAGTCGCACCGATCGACCAGCCGAGCGTGCCATCGGCGTTCTGATCGATGTAGCTGCCGAAGAAGCGATAGCCATCAGCCCCGAAATCGGGATTGAGCGAGCCTTGATCGTTGAGCGTGTAGGTGCCCGAAACGGTGATCTGGCGCTTGGCAGAATCGAGCGGCCTGACGGTCCGCAGGTCGACTGCGCCGGCAATTCCGATAGCGGCAAGCTGCGCGTCGCCGGTCTTGTAGACCACGGCCGAACCGATCAACTCGGACGGGAACTGGTCAAATTCGATCCCGCGGTTGTTGCCCGCCGACACGATCTCGCGGCCGTTGAGCAGCGAAAGCGAGAAATCCGGACCAAGGCCGCGGATCGAGATCTGCTGCGAGCGACCACGCACCCGCTGGGCGGTGACGCCGGGCAAACGCGCGAGCGAGTCGGCGATCGACTGGTCGGGCAGCAGGCCGAGGTCTTCGGCGGTGATCACTTCGACAATCGAGGTCGCGTTGCGCTTGGCATCGAGCGAGGACTGGATCGACTGGCGGATGCCGGTGACAACAATGGCGTTTTCGCCCTCACCTTCGGCCGCAGCGCCTGCCTGCTCTTCGGCCTGCGCGTCCGCTTCCTGCGCCATGACCGGTGCGCCGGTGACAATAAGTGCCAGACAGGTGGCCGCTCCGCACAGCAGGCGCGCGCTTGCATTGATCCCATTCGTTTTCATCAGAAGTCCCCTCCCGCAAGCGACGTTGACCGTTCGCTTTTGCAGTTTTTTTCATACTCCAACATGAACCTCAGGTAAATGACCAAATGCGCAAAGCGGCCAAGGCTGGAAGATTTCCTATTTTTCGATTTATTATCGGATGTTTGCGCGCCTTTCTCAGCGCCCTCAGGTCGCTCAATGGGATGAGCTTTTGCCCGATTGTTGCCAGATTGACACAGTGCAGGCACTCGCCACGCCGGAGCATCGCGCACCATATGGCAAAGGCGCAGTCGCGGCCGGAAAAACGGCGCGGATATCTAATATTTTATCGCAATCTCATAGATTTGGTCATTGCACTTTGACCAGGTGGCAGAGTTTGTTAGGTTCAGTGGGTGACCACAACGCCCGCCTCAGCCACCCTCGGCGCCCCTCACCCTTGGGCAATTTCGCTGTCACAGCCGCGCATTGAGCATTTTTCAGTTTTAAATCATATTCTTGTACACATAAGCGGCTTTCTCAAAGCGCCTGAGGATGTCATTTTGCAAGCTAGTTTGCAAAATTTTGCAAAACTTACGCCGCATTATCCGGGGGTGCGCGCGCCGCTTGAACCGGCGGTATGCCGGGCATGGCTGGATTGTCTGGCCCCGCGGCTCGATCAGTGGTTCGGCCCGCTGGGCCGTCCGTGGGAGATGCAGGCATGGTTTTCGCTGGTCACCACCCGGCCCGCCGATCTGGCTCCGATCCAGCGGCTGCCGCATGTCGATGGGACCGATCCTGCGCAAATCGCGATGATGCTGTACCTGCACCGGCCCGGGCCGCAGTCCCGACAAGGCGGCGGCACGGCGTTTTACCGGCACCGCGCGACGGGGCTTGAGGCCCTCACCGCGGCGGATTACCCGCGCTATGCTGCTGCCGTACAGGCCGAGGTCGGCCGCGCAGGCCTGCCCCCAGCAGCCTATCCCACCGATGGCGGCCCGCATTTCGAGCAAACTCATGCCGTTGTCGGCACATTCAACAGTGCGGTATTCTATCGCGGCAACATCCTGCACAGCGGGGTGATCGACAATACCGCGCCATTAAGCGCCGATCCATTGGCCGGACGGCTGACCATCAACGCCTTTTTCCGCCCGGCGGCGGCATGACAGCAATAGGGACAGGATGATGCAACCGGGGATCACAAAACTCGTTATCGTGGGCGGCGGAACCGCAGGCTGGATTGCCGCGGCCGCCTTTTCCCGGCTGCTGGGTGAGCGGCTGACAATCGAACTGGTCGAAAGCGAAGCGATCGGTACCGTCGGCGTGGGTGAGGCCACGATCCCGCAGATCATCCGATTGAATGCGATCCTCGGCATCGACGAGCATGAGTTTCTGCGGGCGACCTCTGGCACCTTCAAGCTGGGGATCGAATTCGTGGACTGGGGCAGGCAGGGCAGCCGCTATCTTCACACCTTTGGCGACACCGGCATGAACCTCGGCAATGTCGCCTTCCACCACTATTGGCGCCGCAGTGTGAGCGGGCAGGCCGTGCCCGATCCCAAGGGGTTGTGGGACTATTCGCTGCACCAGCAGGCCGCCGATCAGGCACGGTTCGGCAAGCTGGACCGCGTGGGCAACACCGCGATGACAGGGCTGGCCTATGCCTACCATTTCGATGCCAGCCGCTATGCCCTGTTCCTGCGGGCCTACAGCGAAGCGCGCGGGGTCACGCGCACCGAAGGGATTGTCCAAAGCGTTGAACGTCAAGGCGAATCCGGCGACATCACGGCCATCGGCTTGGCCGATGGCACGCGGGTTGCGGGGGATTTTTTCATTGATTGCACCGGCTTTCGCTCGCTCTTGCTGGGCGGCGAATTGGGTGTGGGTTACGAAGACTGGTCGCGCTGGCTGCCGTGCGACCGCGCACTGGCGGTGCCAAGCGAGCGGCTGCCGACACTGGTCCCCTACACCCGCGCCACTGCGAAGGCGGCGGGATGGCAATGGCGCATCCCCTTGCAGCATCGCACGGGCAACGGTCATGTCTATTCCAGCGGCTTCACAAGCGACGACGCGGCCGCCGATGTGCTGCTTAAAGGCTTGGACACAAAGGCGCTTGGCGATCCGCGCCCGATCCGGTTTACCACCGGGCGGCGGGCGGCGTTTTGGGCGCAGAATTGCGTCGCCATCGGGCTGTCGAGCGGATTTCTCGAACCGCTCGAATCGACCAGCATTCACCTGATCCAGTCGCATATCAGCCGCTTGATCCAGCTGTTCCCGCGCGCCGGCAACCCGGCCGCGCTGCGCGACGAATACAACCGCCGCTGCGCTGCCGAGTTTGCGCAGATCCGCGATTTCCTGATCCTGCACTACCACCGCACGGATCGGGACGATTCGGAATTCTGGCGTTATTGCAAGCACATGGCGGTGCCTGACAGCCTGTCCCACAAGCTGGAACTGTTCGCTGCGGCGGGCCGCGTCGGGCGTGATCCCGATGATCTGTTCCGCGATGCGAGCTGGGTGCAGGTGATGCTGGGCCAGGGGATCATGCCGGCCGATTACGATCCGATGGCCGATTCGGTGGCACCGCAACAGCTTGGCGAATTCCTCACCAATCTGCGCATCCTTATCAGCCGCGCCGTCGCGCAACTGCCGTCGCATGAGGATTATCTGCGTCAGCACTGCCCGGCTGACGAAAGCTTGCTCGCAGCGTGACCTAGGCGCTGCCTGATCGGGATCCAGCACAGTCTGGCGGGGATTTGACAGCGGGCCAACCGGCTTCGAACTGCCCACGAAAAAGGGCGGCGCAGTGTCCCGCGCCGCCCCATCATTTCCACCCGAAGGCGTGAAATTACTTCGACTGGGCTTCCAGATAGGCCACCAGGTCAGCGCGCTTCTGCGCGTCCTTGACGCCCGGGAAGGCCATCTTGGTGCCGGGCATGAAGCCCTTGGGATCTTCGAGGTATTCGAAGAGCACGTCCGGGGTCCAGGTCACGCCGCTGCCCTTGTTGGCGTCCGAGTAAGCAAAGCCCGGGACCGAGCCCGACTTGCGGCCGACGATCTTGTAGAGCGACGGGCCGACGCGATTTACGCCTTCGTCAAACACGTGGCAGGTGCGGCATGCCGCGAACACTTTTTCGCCCGAGGCAGCATCGCCGGTGAAGCTGGCATATTCCAGCTTGCCGCCGGCAGCAGCGGCATCAGCCGGTGTTTCGGCAGCAGCCGGGGTTTCAGCAGCTGCCGGAGCAGCTTCGGTTGCGGCCGGCGCCGGGGCATTGGCATCGCTGCCCGCACCGCCACCACAGGCCGAAAGAGTAGCGAGGCTCGCCAGTGCGGCCGCACCCATCAGGAAATTACGCTTCATAGTCGTCTGTCCTCTGAACAACTTGTTCCTCCCGCATCCGCGCGAGGCATAAACCAGATTTTCAGCCATGGAAAGCGAGACCTCGCACCAGCGCGGCGCTCGCTCCCCAAAAGCCGTAACCGTCCTAACGCTAAGCCGCGCAATCGGTTTCCGCAAGTCTCGCAACGATTGCCATGCGCAGTGCGGACGCTATGATTTGCGCATGATGACCAACCTGCCCAAGCACACCAAGCTTATCCTCGCCCTGCTACTTTTCATGCCCGCCTATTTTGCGATCGCCGCATTCGGCACCAAAATCGGCATCTGGGATTGGAAATTCGGTCTGGGGGTGCTGACCTTCAGCGGCGGATTGATCGTTTTCGGCGTGACGGCGCTGGTGGCATTGGTCTCGCTGGTGCTTGCCTACCGCGCGGCGCCGCGGCGCAACGGGCTGGTGGCGATTGCGATCCTCGGCCTCGTGTTGCCCGCGGCAGGCTTTGCCGCGTTCGCAGGCGCGCGCAGCAAGGCGGCGGACAATCCGATCCACGATATCGCCACCGACACCGGCAACCCGCCGCTGTTTTCGGATGAAACGATGGCAGCGCGCGCAGATGCCGGCGCCAATCCGCTGAGCGATTACCAGGCCCCGCTGGGGCAGCTGGAATTGTACAAAGACCGCACAGCGCCTGAGTTGGCGGTCAAATCCCATGCGCAGATCATTACCGACCGCAAGGATCGCCCCGCCCCGCTGCCGCTGGGCGGCGCAACCAAGGCCGAAGCGGTCGCCGATATTGCCGCAGCGATGGGCGCGATGGGCCTCACCGATATCCGCACCAATCCTGAAACCGGCATGGTCGAAGCGGTCGCCGAAACCTTCTGGTTCGGGTTCAAGGATGATGTGGTGGCGCGCGTGGGTGACAGCCAGATCGACTTTCGTTCGGTGAGCCGCGTGGGGATCAGCGATCTTGGCGCCAATACGGCCCGCATCATCGAACTGCGTGCCCGCACCGAGGCCTTGCTGGGCGCGGCGAGCCGTTAATCGCGGAACGCCGCCACAGCCATCGCGCTGCGCTGGATAATGGTCGCCGTGCATAGCCCGGCATAGGCGAAGGCGAGCAGCGGGAACCACGCGGGCCAGATGCACATCGCGATAAACACCGCGATGGTCTCTGCCCCTTCGGCCAATCCCGTGGAATAGAAGAAGCTCTTCTTGCCGTGGGCCTGCGTCTCGGCCCCGCGCTTGCCCGCGATCACAGCAAAGGCAAGAAAGCTCACCCCGGTCAGCACGAAGCTGGCTGTCAGCACCAGCGCGGGTAGCAGGTTGGCAGGCGCCAGCAGGCCAAAGCCCACGGGAATGCTGACGTAGAAGGCGAAGTCGGCGACGATATCGAAATAGCCGCCAAGGTCCGACGGCCCCCGCGCCCGCGCCACCGCCCCGTCGAGCCCATCGGTGAGGCGGTTGGCGATGATGAGGGCAAGGCCCCAGCCGATGTGCCCTGCCGCGATGGCCGCCGCCCCCGCCAGCCCGATCGCAAGGCCGGTAAAGGTCAGCGCGTTCGCGGTAACGCCAAGGCCCGCCAGCAGCAGCCCTGCGCGGTTCAGCGGCGGATCGATCAGCGGGCGCAGGCGCGCGTCAAGCAAAGGTCACCAACCCGATCCACGCCCCCGTCATGCCGCTGGCAAGATTGCCCGCGATCCAGCTTTTCATCCCCATCCCCGCTGCCTCGGCCCGGCGTTCAGGGCAAAGCGTCCCGATGGTCGAAACCAGCAGGCCGACGCTGGCGAGGTTGGCGACGCCGCACAGGGCATAGGTGACGATCAGCGTTGCCCTCGGCCCCAAAGCGCCATCCGGCAGCGCGGCAAGTTCAAGATAGGCGACATATTCGTTGAGCACCGCCTTGGTGCCCATCAATCCCCCCGCCGCCTGCGCCTCGCCCCACGGCACGCCCAGCAACCACATCAGCGGCGCCAGCGCCCAGCCCAGCAAGCGCTTGAGGCTGAGCGGCGCGCCATCGATCAGCGGCAGCGCCGCCAGCATCCCGTCCACCAGCGCAACCAGCGCGAATACCGTGATGATCACCGCAATGACGCTGAGGAACAGCTGCATCCCGTCCATCGTGCCCTTGACGATCGCATCGATGCTGGATTCGTAGCGCAGGCCGGGGTCTTCCTTGTCAATCTCGGTGGCGCTGTCATCGGCGCTGGCCGGAACCATCAGCCGCGCAATCAGCAGCGCGGCGGGGATCGAGACCAGCGAGGCGGCGATCATGTGGCCGACCGCGTCCGGCACGACCGCACGCAAGGTGGTCGCATAAAGCACCAGCAGCGCGCCGCTGATCGTCGCCATCGCCAGCACCATCAGCTGGAACAGCTCGCTCCGGCTGACCCTCGCAAAGTACGCGCGGGTGACCAGCGGTGTTTCGACCACGCCCAGGAACAGCGCCGCCCCGCCCGCCAGCCCGACCGGTCCCGACACGCCGAGCGAGCGGCGCAGCAAGAACGAGAGGCCATTGACCAGCCACCGCAGCACGCCCCAGTGCCACAGCAGCGCGGACAGCGCCGAAAACACGATCACCAGCGGCAGGATCTGGAAGGCGATCACCAGCGGCGGCTGCGCGCCCTCTTTCAGCGCGAAGGGCAGTTCTGCCCCGCCGAGATAGCCGAACATATAGGACGAGCCCTTGAGCGTCGCTGCCTCGACCGCGCTGACCGCGTTGTTGACGAGGCCGACCGCCTGCCAGACGATCGGCACCCGCACGATCAGCACCGCCAACAGGCCTTGCAAGGCGAGCGCGCCAAGTAGCCAGCGCCAACCGGGGTGGCGGGTGCGGTTCTCACTGATGGCCCAGGCGATGCCGATCAGCACCGCAATGCCGATCATCCCGCGCAATTGGTCGAACAATTCCACGCGGTCTAGCCCCGCATCCAGGTGTGATAGCGCTCGACCCAGCGGAGCAGGCCTTCGGGCTTGTGCGCCTTCTTCCAGTTGCCGGCGGCAAACTTGTTGGCTTCCACCATGGTGGGATAGGCATGGATTGTGCCGAGGATCTTGTTGAGCCCGATCCCGTGCTTCATCGCCAGCACATATTCGGCGAGCAATTCGCCCGCGTGGGCACCGACTATGGTCGCGCCCAGCACCGTGTCCTTGCCGCCCGCCGGGGTGAGGATTTTCACGAAGCCCTTGGTCTCGCTCTCGGCAATCGCGCGGTCGAGATCGTCCAAGTCGTAGCGGGTGACTTCGACCGCAATGCCCTGCTCGGCCGCTTCGCGTTCGTTCAGGCCGACGCGGGCGAATTCGGGATCGAGGAAGGTGACGGCGGGGATGACGCGGTAATCGGCCTTGAACTTGCGGAAGGTACCGAACAGCGCGTTGACGCTGGCATACCACGCCTGATGGCTGGCGGTGTGGGTGAACTGGTAGGGACCGGCCACATCGCCCGCCGCGAAGATATTGGGGAACTTGGTCGCGAGAAATTCGTCGGTGACCACGGTCTTGGCGGTGTCGACGCCGATATCCTCCAGCCCGAAGCCGGTGAGCCGCGCCTTGCGCCCGACCGCGACCAGCAGCACGTCAAACGGCACGCGCACTTCCTGCCCGCCTGCCTCTGCAATCAGTGTGCGCCCGTCGATCCGCACCGCCTTGTGGCCGGTGAGGACTGTGACCCCGTCACTTTCCAGCACCGCCTTTGCCAATGCCGAAACATCCGCATCCTCGCGCCCCAACAGCGCCTCGGCCATCTCAACCTGCGTTACCTGCGATCCCAGCCGCGCCAGCGCCTGCGCCAGTTCGCACCCGATCGGCCCGCCGCCCAGCACCGCGACCCGCGCCGGGGCCGCGTCCATCTGCGCAAAGGCATCCCACATGGTCTCGCTGGTGAGGTAGCCGCTGCCCTCGATGCCCGGGATCGGCGGGACGACCGGCTCCGCCCCGCTGGCGATCACGATGCTGCGGGTGGTGAGGCGCTGCGTGCCGCCATCATTTCGGGCGATTGCGACCGTCCACGGGTCAATGATCTTGGCATAGCCCTTGACCACATCGACGCCGAGACCCTCGTAGCGTTCGACAGAATCGTGCGGCTCGATGGTCTTCACCGCGTCCAGCACGCGGGCTATCACGGCGCGGAACGGCACCTGCGGCTCTGACGCCGTCAACCCATAGCGGTCGGCGTGACGCATCATCGCCGCGACCTTGGCGCTCTTGATCAGCGCCTTGCTGGGTACGCAGCCGGTGTTGAGGCAATCGCCGCCCATTTCGTTGGCCTCAACCAGCGTGACCTTGGCCTTGACCGTCGCGGCGATCAGCGCGCTCACCAGCCCTGCCGAACCCGCGCCGATCACCACCAGATTGCGGTCGAACTGCTTGGGCCGCTTGAACCCCGCATAGACCTTGCGGCGCTGCACCACGCCGATCACCAGTTTGGCCAGCCAGGGCGCAATGCCCAGCAGGACGAAGCTGCCCAGCACGCCCGGCGAGGCGATGCCCGAAAGGCTCTCGATCCGGGCGAGCTGCGTACCCGCATTCACATAGACCGCTGTGCCCAGCAGCATCCCCAGCTGGCTGACCCAGACATAGGTCGCCACGCGGATGCGGGTCAGGCCCATCACCAGATTGACGACGAAGAACGGGAACGCCGGGATCATCCGCAAGCTGAACAGATAAAACGCCCCGTCGCGCTCGACCCCGGCGTTGATCGCCTTGAGCCGCTCGCCAAACCGCGCCTCGATACTGTCGCGCAGCACATAGCGTGATGAGAGGAACGCCAGCGTTGCCCCCAGCGTTGACGCGAAGGAGACAAGGATCGTGCCTGTCACCAGCCCGAACAACGCACCGGCTGCCAGCGTCATGATCGCGGCGCCCGGCAATGATGCTGCCGTTACCGCAACATAGGCGGCAAAGAACGCGGCGATGACCGCTACGGGGTTTTCGGCATAGAACGCCTCCCACTCGGCCACTGCGCCCTTGATCCCGGCAAGGGTCAGATATTGCCCCAGATCGAAGGCGAAATAGGCCGCAACAACGGCGGCCAGGGCAGCAAGGATGGCAAGCTTCTTCACAATATCTCCTGCCTGATGCTTTAGCTCAGGTGCGGGGGCTCAGGTGGCCGGGCGGCGGTGCGCTCTTTGACAAGACGTGCGTATTTGGCGATCCAGCCTTTGTCGATCCGGTGCTTGAGGGCAAGCACCCAGCGACCCTCGGCGCTGAGCGGGCCATAGCTTGCAATCGCGCGGCCGTCGCCGGTGTTCATGAGGTAAAGGCTGTTCCAGCGCGGGCGATAGCTGCGCGTCGGCGGCTTGCCCGCGGCGATGCTGCGCAGATTGGCGGCCAGAACCGGGCCGGCAAACACCGCATGGACGCCCGAATGCGCGAGCGGACGGTCGATCCGCGCGGCAATATCGCCTGCGGCGAAAACATGCGGATGCGAGACGGAACGCTGGTGCGCGTCCACTGCGATAAAGCCTGCGGCATCGCTCGCCAGCCCGCTCGCCCGCACCCAGCCCGGCGCGGCGCTGCCGGTGGCAGCGATGATGCAGTCAACCGGTTCGAGGCTCTGCCCGCCCGCCATGATCGCGCCGTTCTGAAACCGCGCATCAGCGTCCACCACCGCGATCCCCTGCCGCGCCAGAGCCGCCGCGGCGCGGGCCTGCACACCGTGGGCAAAACCGGGAAGAATGCCGCCGACACCCGCAGCCAGCGTAACCTGCGGCGCCGCAACGGCGCGGGCGAGATTGCGCATGGCAAAGGCTAGTTCCACCCCCCCAGCGCCGCCGCCTGCCACCACCACGCGCGCAGGCACAGGACAGGTCGCCAGCCGATCGGCAAAAGCGCCAATCGGGCGGACATCGGTCAGGCGCGGATCATCGCCCAGCAGCAAGGCCGCCCGCCCTTCGCCGCCGGTGTCAAAGGATGCGATGCCGAAGGTGATGTGCGCGCCGCTGGCAGTCGTCACCACGCGCGCATCAGGATCAAGGCCGGTGCAGCGGTCGAGGATCAGTTCCACCCCCGCCCGCGCTGCCAGCGCGGCAAGGTCAACCAGCCCGTCATCGCGCCCATGCTGCCCGGCCAACCAGCCCGGCACCATGCCGGAATAGCGCAAGGTCGGCTCCGGGGTGATCAGCACCGCGCGAAGGGCGCGCGGAACACCCTGCGCGATCCAGTCGGCCAGCACCGCGACATGCGCATGGCCGCCGCCCACCAGCAGCAGCAGCTGCTGCTGCGGCGGGGCCGAAGCGCTGTCTGCATTGGTATTCTGTCCCGCCATCATCATCGCTTCATCGGCTTTGGTTCAGCTAACCGCAAGCTTGGCGCGTTATGCGCACCCCCAACGCGACATTGCCTCTCAATAGCCATCAACAGCTTCATATCTAAAGGAAGTTGCAGCATTTCGCCACCGCCGGAACCGCTGGCGTGCTGAATGATTGATCGCTTGCGGCATGGAAATGTTGCATAGGATGCACTTGCAGTCCGGCGAGCGGTTTTTGCGCGTCATGCATTCGCATCAACACCGGATTTGAACACGAAAGGCTGCCATGGCAGGTGAAGGCCAACATTACGGCTCCCAGATTTCGCTGGCGAAATTCTTCAGGATTTTCTTCGACATCCTGAAGCCCGAAGCGAATTTCTACTGGCTGGCCGCGGTCTATGGCGTCGGCATCAGCCTCTTGTCGCTGGCAACGCCGATTTCGGTGCAGATGCTGATCAACACCATCGCCAACACCGCGCTAACCGCGCCGTTGGTGATGCTGTCGCTGACCTTGTTTGGCCTGTTGGTCATCTCCAGCCTGCTTTATGCCTTGCGCGTTCACCTGATGGAGATCTTCGCGCGGCGGTTTTATGCCCGGATGGTCGCCGAAATCTCGCTGATTTCGGTCTATGCCCAAAATCCGTTCTTCAACGACGCCAAAAAAGGCGCGCTGTTCAACCGCTATTTCGACGTGGTCTATGTCCAGACCGCAATCCCGATCCTGTTCATCGGCGGCTTTACCACCCTGCTCCAGATTGCGGTCGGGTTTGTGCTGGTCTCGCTGTATCATCCCTACTTCCTCGGTTTCACGCTGGTGATGATCGTGCTGATCTGGGCGGTGTGGCTGACATGGGGCAGCCGCGCGCTGCGCACCGGGATCGATCTCAGCCATGCCAAGCACGGCACGGCGGCCTGGCTGGAGACGATTGGCGGATCCAACGGCTTTTTCAAATCGCAGCGCCGCATCGATTACGCGCTCGACAAGACCGATGATTACACCCGCACCTATATCCACCAGCGCAAACGCCACTTCCGCCACCTGTTTTCGCAGACGATCGCCTTCTTGCTGATGTATGCTGCCGCCAGCGCGGCGCTGCTGGGGCTGGGCGGCTGGCTGGTGATCCAGAACCAGTTGACCCTCGGCCAGCTCGTCGCAGCCGAGCTGGTGCTGTCGGCAGCCTTCTTTGGCGTGGCGCAGCTCGGCAGCTATCTGGGCTATTTCTATGATCTGTTCGCTGCGGTTGAGGAAATCTCGCAGTTCTATGATGTCGAACAGGAACAGCCCAAGGGGGCAGACCCGTTCGACGGGCCGGATCACGCCATCGTCATGAAGGGCGTGCGCGGGCCGGCACGCAACGAGGAGGTGCAGTTCGACCTGGAGATTCCCTCGGGCGCGATCATCATGGCTGCGGCCAGCCAGCACGGCGTGCAGCGCTTGTTCACCAACCTGCTCAAACTCCACGCCCTGCCCCAGACAGGCCTGGCAACACTGGGCGGAATCGACATGAACGCGATCGAACCGCACCATTTGCGCAAGAACGTGCATGTGCTCGACCGGCCCAGCATCGTCGAAATGACAATCCGCGAATATCTGGCGCTGTCGTGCCCCGATACCGCGCAGCAGCGGATGATCGGCGCGCTGGAAACCGTGGGATTGGCCGACATGATCTCCACGCTCGACAAGGGGCTCGATACCCCGCTGGCGGCAACCGGTTATCCGCTGTCAGCGGTGGAGTTGCAGCAATTGAAGCTGGCCAACGCGCTGCTGGAGCGTCCGCGGATTCTGGTGCTCAGCCGCCTGTTCGACCTGATCGATCCCGAACCCATCGCCCGCGCCGTTACCGAACTGCGCCAACAGGCCTATTCGACCGTGATCTATTTCTCCAACCGCCGGATTGATCTTGGCTTCGACCGGTTTTTGTACCTCGAAGCCCACCAGCAACGTTATTTCGACAATTTTGAAACGTTCTGCGCCGCCATGAACCGCCCGGCGGCCTTCACCGGCGCGCCAACCATCAATGGGGGTGCATAAGCATGGCAACCCTCAAGGAAGACATGGCGCATTTCACCACGCTGGCGTCGATCAAGACGCCCAAGGTGATGCGGGCCGTGTTCATCATCCTGCTGACTGCGATCATCATCGTGATCGCCTTCCTGATCTATGTTCCGTGGGTTCAGACCACATCGGGGCGCGGGGTGGTGACAACGCTGAGCCCCAATGAACGCAAGCAGGATATCAACGCGCTGGTGCCGGGCCGGATCGAGGAGTGGTACGTGCGCGATGGCAGCAGCGTGAAGAAAGGCGATCCGATCGTCCGCATTGCCGATATCGACCCGCAGTTGCTTGATCGCTTGCAAGCCGAACGCGGACAGATGGAGCTGCAATTGCAGGCCGCCCAATCGGCGCTCGCCACCGCGCAGATTGACGAACGCCGGTCGCGCGAATTGTTCGAAGCCGGCCTTGCCGCGCGGCGCGATTACGAATTGGCGCAGATCAAGGTTGCCGACATGCAGGGCCGCGTGGCCGCTGCGCAGGCCGATCTCAACCGCGCTGATACCAACATTGCGCGCCAATCCGAACAGATCGTGCGCGCGCCGCGCGATGGCTTTATCCAAAGCCTGAATGCGGGCGACGCGGCGACCTATATCAACGCGGGCGATGTGCTGGCGACCTTCGTGCCCGATGGGGCCAAGCGTGTGGTCGAAGTCTTTATCGACGGGCGCGATGTGGCGCTGGTGCGGCCCGGCGACAAAACCCGCATCCAGTTTGAAGGCTGGCCTGCGGTGCAGTTTTCCGGCTGGCCCTCGGTCGCGGTCGGCACCTTCGGGGGTCAGGTGATTGCGGTCGACCAGTCGGCCCAGATCAATGGCCGCTTCCGGGTGCTGATTGCCGAGGATCGCAGCGATGGCCAGGCCTGGCCCGAAGAACGCTATGTGCGCTTTGGCGCCGTGGTTCAGGCCTGGGTGCTGCTGGAAACCGTGCCGGTGGGCTACGAAATCTGGCGTCAGCTCAACAACTTCCCGCCGGAACTGCCAGCCCCGCAAGCCAGTGGGTCGGCGAACTGAGGATGCGGCCAAGACGTGCCCTGATGCCGCTGAGCGCCGTGCTCGGCCCCGCTGCCCTCGCGGCCGCAGCGCTGCTGGCGCTTGCGCCGGTGCCAGCAGAGGCGCAGGTGATCGCGCCGGTCGGCGATCCGCTGGACGTCGCGCTGAAAAGCGGGCCCCTGCTGCCCAGCGAAGTACTGCGCAGCTCGGCGCTGACCTTCCCGTCGATTCTTGAAGCCTTCGAACGCGAAGCTGCCGCGCGGTCCGATCAGCTGACGGCCGACGGGGCCTTCGATCTGATGCTGAAGGGCGAATATTATGATCGCCTCACCGGCTTTTATTCCGGCGGTTTCGGCAAGGTCGAAGCGCGCCAGCCCTTGCGGCCTTACGGCGCAGAGGTGTTTGGCTCGTACCGCGTCTCCAACGGCACCTTCCCGACTTACGAAAACTACGATTACACCAACCAGCTTGGCGAAGTGAAGGTCGGCGCGCTGTTTTCGTTGCTGCGCAACCGCGACATCGACAGCCGCCGCTTTGCCATTGAAGACACCCGGTTGGCGGCCAGTCAGGCGCAGCTCGATGTGCTGCTGGTGCAGTTGAACGTCCAGCACGAAGCCTTGCGCGCCTATTGGCGCTGGGTCGCAGCGGGCGAGGAAATCCGGGTCTTCGAAGAACTGCTGGAAATCGCGGAAGCGCGCCAGATCGGCCTCACCCGCGAAGTCAACGAAGGCGCCCGCGCGCGCATTGCGCTGACCGAAAACGAACAGAACCTGCTGCGTCGCCGTTCCTTGCTGGAGGAGGCCAAGCGCAATTTCCTGACCGCTGCCAACAGCCTGGGCTTTTACCTGCGCGGCAGTGATGGGCAGATGGTGATCCCGACCCGCGAAATGCTGCCCGATCTGTCGCGGATGAAGGACATCGCCCCGGTCGAACAACTGGTCGCAACACCGATGAGCGAAGTGATCCAGAGCCGTCCGGAGCTCCAGACCTTCAAGCTGGCGCTGGAACGCGCCAACAACCGGGTGGCGCTGCGCCGCAATGATCTGGAACCCTCGCTCGATGCCAGTGTCGAATTGTCGCGTGATTTCGGCCAGATCGGGCCGGGCGGGCCGGGCTTCGATTCAACCGATACGGTTGTCGGCCTGACCTTCAGCGTCCCCCTGCAACGCCGCACAGCGCGCGGCGCAGTGCAGCGGGCCGAGGCCGAACTGCGCGAGACCGAACTGCGCCAGCGCCGCATCGCCGACCAGATCTCGACCGAGGTGAGCAACATCCTCGCCAACCTCAACGCCGCGCTGAAACTCGCCAATCTGGCCGATGCCGAAGTCAAGCAGGCGAGCCAGATGGTGCAGGCCGAACGCACCCGGTTCCGGTTGGGGGCGGGCGATTTCTTCCTCGTCAACGTGCGCGAAGAAACCGCCGCCAATGCCCAGATCAGCGCGATCCGCGCCGATCTGGCCGGGCGGCTGGCCGAGGCGAGCTATAATGCGGCAACGATGAACCTGCCCGCGCTGGGGCTGGAATAGACGCCAGCGCCCGGCCTCACTTAACCGTGAAGTCGAACACGCGCGCGCCTGCAACCCCGCCTGACAGGCCCGGACCCGCCCCACCCACCAGCGCGAACAGGAAGCCATATTCGCCCGGCGCAAGATCAACGTCGGGCGTGTGTCAATGGACACCCAGTGTTACGAGCTAAGGCGACACCCAGTGTTACGAGGTGTCTCGTTGTGACCGTGCGATGATTTCAGGGGCGGGGAGCATG
>NZ_PKRO01000014.1 GCF_002855495.1 Porphyrobacter sp. TH134 | reverse complement strand
ATCAGCCGCTCAGCGCAAAACCTCTGCATCCAAAGCGTGAATCAGATTTTACGCCAAACGGGAATCCCCTAATCCCCACTTTCGCAACAGGTCTAATCCTGCATCAAGAAGGTCAGCAAGCTGCGCATCCCGGCAAAATTGGCGCGGTAATGGATCAGGCGGCTCTCACGCTCGGACTGCACCAGCCCGGCGCGCTCCAGCGTCGCGAGGTGGTGCGACATGGTGGAAGGCGGAACCCCGCAATTCTCGGCGATGGCCCCGGCGATCATCCCATCGGAGCCAGCCTTGACCAGCATCCGAAACACCAAAAGCCGGGTTTCATGAGCCAGCGCGCCTAGCGCATCGACCGCCCAGACCTGTGTGTTGAGATCGTCCATCAGCACCACCTTTCGATGATTCTCGAAATACCAGTCAGCAGGAAGACATCAAGCTATAATTCGAGAATTATCGAACCTTTGGGCGGCAGTCGGGGCAATTCAAGGATAATAACGCGGCGAACCGCCCAAACCCCTGGAACGGGGTCACTTCCAGGATTTCGGCTTACGGCAAGAAACCCGCTGAAGCTGCCCGGCAGGTTTCGGGCCAGCGCCGCTGCCCTGTTTATGACCGTTCATGGGTGGGATGCCGCCGCTAAGTAAAACGGCGGGATCCGAACCCGCGAGGGGTCGATAAACCCCTGAGCGCTCCCTTTCGGGTGGCACCCGCAATCAGCCACTCGGCCGCGCTTTATGGCGATAACGCTTATTGATCCGACGGAAAAAATCAAAGACAATCATCGGGTCGGAGCTTTGGCCATCCAGTTCAACTCTGTCGAAAGGTCTTGCCAGCCACGGGTTTAGCAACGCCGCGCCATTCATCGGAGAATGTGGGAGCTGACGATTTCATTGACGCGCTTTCTTGCGTCGCACCAATGCCCGCGACGGATCGTTTGCAGAAGGTCTGCTTTCGGTGCAGGTGAGGCGAAAGCTGGTCAGCACAACTGGCCCGCCCTCGCAATCGATCCCGACCAGGTCATGCTGCCGCGCGAAGTCGGAAAGAGAATCGAGGCGCGTGTTACTCATTCCCGCCGATGAACACAGAGGACGGGCCGATAAGGAATACACCGGCAGCCTTGCCGGTTACGTCACATTATCCGCCACGTCGTACAGCTGGGGGGCAACATGCCCGCCCCATCCCTCGATCAAGCAGATATGGGCGTGTGGCTGAAATTTTACCTTACAGGCGCGAGACGCCGTATCTCGCCAGTCTCTCCGTCGGTTACCACGAACAGCCCGCCATCAGGCGCCAGCGCAATCGAACGGATGCGTGCGCCAAGATCGATCCGCTGCACTTCCTGCGCCCGGATGCCTTGCGTGCGGACCCTGACAATCCCGCGCTGCTGCAAACCGGTTAGCAGGAAGTCGTTGTTCCAGTCGAAATACTCATTGCCATTATAGCGCACCATGCCCGCAGGCGCGACTGCCGGTGTCCAGGTGATGACCGGCGCGATAAACCCGTCGCCTTCGGTGTGCCGGCCGATGTTCGAGCCTGACAGCGCACCGTTGGTCACTGCGGGCCAGCCATAATTGACGCCCGAAGCAATCACGTTGAACTCATCCCCGCCTGTGGGACCATGTTCGGACGACCACAGGAACCCATCGGCGGAAAGGGCGAGACCATACGGATTACGGTGCCCGCGCGACCACAGCTGCTGCTCCGCGCCGGGGAGGTTAAACCACGGATTGTCCGTTGGGACCGTCCCGTCGGGGAAAACGCGGATGATCTTACCCGTATCGTTGTCGAGCGAGAACAGATAGTTAAAGTCTTCCTCTTGCCGATCCCCAAGGGCCATGAACAGGTAGCGACCGTCAGGACTAAACGTCATTCTTGCGCCCGGTTGCCCGATGCGATTGGGCGAGACAATCGGCGCGCTACGGTAAACGGTCTGCACCGCCGTGAGTTGGTTGCCGGTCAGTGTGACCCTGCCAATCGCCACGCCTTCTGGGAAGTTGGCTGGATTGCTTGCTCCTCTGCCGACGCGGGGTGCGTTGGTATCACGATACATGTAGCTGAAATACACCATTCGGCTTGCCGCGAAGTCCGGGGCGAGCTGAATATCCAGCATCCCCACGGAGTCTGGCAGGCCTTCAACATTGGCCTTGGCCCCGTCGGGCGAAACCAGCGTCATCGTGCCCGGTATCGTCCTACTGCTCGCAAGAATGCGCCCATCGTCCAAAACCGCAATATCCCACGGCAAAGGCACCTGCGCGATGGCGGTCTGCGTCAGCCCGGTGATGGGCGCAGGGTTTGGCGGCGGTGGCGTGGGGGTCGGTGTGGGTGTTGGCGTGACGACAGGCGGCGCAACTGGCCCGCTGTCCTCCTCACCACAACCGTACACAAGCGAAATGGCGCAAAAGAGCACGGCGACTTGAATTGATCTCATACGATCGTGTGCGGCGAATGGCCTGTTCGGGTCTGAATTTATGTTACACAAGATCGGTTTATCGACAGAACCGCCAAATAAATGATGGCGTCATTCCCCTAGCATCGCTGCGCAGCTAGCGCCCTGCTTTCGCCGGGGTGACGAATGTGGCCATAATTTTTCCCGGGCCGATGGTCTGCTCTCTTCTCCGCCGAAGCCAATTGCGGCCAACTAAATCCCAGCGAGCAGCCGCGCGCCCACCACCAGCACCAGCAGCGCTGTCAGCCACCTGATCCATTTGGGAGGCAGCAACCGAGCCGCCAGCAGACTGCCCACCTGCCCGCCGATCACCACAGCCACCAACAGCGGCAGGGCAGCACTGATGGCCTGTCCGAACAGGTCGGGGCCATTCTTGAGCATCTGCCCGGCCAGCCCGAACAGCGAATTCACCAGGATGAACAGGCTGGCGGTCGCCGCAATGCTGCGCGCTTCGTGCCAGCGCGCCAGATGCAGTAACGGGGCGAGGAAGATGCCGCCGCCGATCCCCACCAGTCCAGCGAGATAGCCCAGCGGCGCAGCCGCCAACGGCATCCACCGAGCGAAACGCGCTGGGCCGCCCGCGGCGCCCTCGCGCACCGGGATCAGCATCGTCACCGCAGTCAGCACCAGGCTGGCGCCCAGCAGGGAGAGGAACGTCGTTTCCTTGATCGGGGTCAGCCCGCCAAGAAAACTCAAGGGCGCACCCAGCCCCACCAGCACGGCCGCGCGCCGCCACGGTGTCAGGCCGGCCCGCGCGAAGCGGATGCTTGACCCTGCCACCACCACGATGTTGCAGGCCAGCGCCACCAGCGGCAGCAGCCGGTAATCCAGCCCCGACAGCGCCAGCAGCGCCGCATAGGTCGACCCGCCGCCAAAGCCGACGCTGGCATACAGCAGCGCGGTGACCAGAAAGGCGAGCGCCAGCAGTGCCGGAACCGCCCCGATCATCGCGCTATCGCCTCTGCCTGACCGGCTGCGCGCTTAAACCAGCGCGCGGGCTGACAGCGCGCCGTGACAATGCTTGTATTTCTGCCCGCTGCCGCAAGGGCACAGCGCATTCCGGCTGAGCCCGAGATTGGCATAGGGGTCACCGCCTGCCTCGGCCCCGCCAGACCCGATCTCAGCTGCGGGTGCGCCTGCCAGAGATCCGAACAATTCGGGGCGCAGGTGAGACCCGTCGCCATCGGCAGAGTTATCCAGCCCGCTCAACGGATCAATATGTCCGGTGAGGAAATCGGGAAGATCAGGAAGCGCCTGCATTGGCGGCTGTTCCACGCGCAATTCCGCACGGAACAGGATTTTGGTCACTTCCTCGCGCAGGGTTTCCAGCATCGTTTCAAACAATGCGAAGGCTTCCTGCTTGTATTCGTTGATCGGCTGCTTTTGCGCGATCCCGCGCATCCAGATCACCTGCCGCAGCGCATCCAGCGTGGCGAGGTGTTCCTTCCAGTGATGATCGAGTTGGCGCAGCAGCACGTCCTTTTCGACCATGCGCCAGATGGCCGGATCGGACGCCGCGATCTTGTCATCCATCATGCCATCGGTCAGCGTGCGCAGGCGCTCCTCGATCAGTTCGGGCTCGACCTCATCCTCGGCCAGCCAATCATCGATCGGCGGCTGGAAGCCCAGCACTTCTTCAGCCCGCGCCTTCAGCCCTGCGACATCCCATTGTTCGGGATAGGAGCCCGGCGGGCAGGCTGTGCCCACAATCGCATTGATGGTGTCGTGCCGCATGTCGAGCACCACGTCATCCACCGCTTCGCTGTCCATGATTTCGGCGCGCTGTTCATAGACCACCTTGCGCTGGTCGTTCATCACGTCGTCGTACTGCACGACCTGCTTGCGCATGTCGTAATTGCGCGCCTCGACCTTCTTCTGCGCGGTTTCGATGGCCTTGGACAGCCACTTGGAACCAATCGCCTCACCATCGGCGAGGTTGGAATTCATCATCTTGGAAAACAGCGTATCGGGGCCAAAGATGCGCAGCAGATCGTCTTCGAGACACAGGTAGAAGCGCGACAGGCCGGGATCGCCCTGACGGCCCGAACGGCCGCGCAGCTGATTATCGATCCGGCGCGATTCGTGGCGTTCGGTGCCGAGCACGAACAGGCCGCCGGCCGCCCTCACCTGTTCCTTTTCCGCTGCCACTTCGGCGCGGATGCGGGCAATCGCAGCATCGCGGTCCGGCCCTTCGGGCAGATCGGCAAGTTCATCGGCAACCCGGTATTCGACATTGCCGCCCAGCTGAATGTCCGTGCCGCGCCCTGCCATGTTGGTGGCGATGGTGACCGCGCCCAAGCGCCCTGCCTGCGCCACGATGCGGGCTTCCTGTTCGTGGAAGCGGGCGTTGAGCACGCTATGGACCACGCCTTCCTGATCGAGATACTGGCTGAGCAATTCCGACTTTTCGATCGTCACGGTGCCCACCAGCACAGGCTGGCCGATTTCCTGCTTTTCCTTGATCGCCTTGGCGATGGCGCCGAACTTGTCGGCGGTGTTCTTGTAGAATTCGTCTTCCTCGTCGATCCGGGCGACGGGCAGATTGGTGGGGATTTCGACCACGCCGACCTTGTAGATATCCCAGAATTCCGCCGCCTCGGTCGCCGCCGTGCCGGTCATGCCGCTGAGCTTGGGATACATGCGGAAATAGTTCTGGAAGGTGATCGAGGCGAGGGTCTGGTTCTCCGGCTCGATCTGCACGCCTTCCTTGGCTTCCACCGCCTGATGCAGGCCGTTGGACCAGCGACGCCCATCCATCATGCGGCCGGTAAATTCATCGATGATGATGATCTTGCCGTCCTTGACGATGTAATCGGTGTCGCGCTTGCGCGAGAAATTGGCGACCAGCGCCTGATCGAGGTGGTGGACGACCTGCGTGTTTTCGACATCGAACAGGTTGTCAGTCGCAAGCAGCCCCTTTTCGAGCAGCAGCTTTTCGACTTCCTCCATGCCATCTTCGGTCAGCTGCACGCGCTTGACCTTCTCGTCGATGTCGAGCCATTCGACCGGGATTTCGCGCGCGACGAGATCGAGTGCGACATACAGGTCCGACTTGTCCTCGGTCGGACCGGAGATGATGAGCGGGGTACGGGCTTCGTCGATCAGGATCGAGTCCACTTCATCGACGATCGCAAAGTTGAACGGCCGCTGCGCCATTGCGCTGCGTTCATGCTTCATATTGTCGCGCAGATAATCGAAGCCGAATTCGTTGTTGGTGCCGTAGGTGATATCGGCGTTATAGGCGTCGCGCTTGTATTCCTCGGGCATGCCGGGAACGATCACGCCGACCGTCAGGCCGAGCCAGTTGTACAGCTTGCCCATTTCGGCAGCGTCGCGCCGGGCGAGGTAATCGTTGACCGTGACGACGTGGACGCCCTTGCCTTCAAGCGCGTTGAGATACACCGCCAGCGTCGCCATCAGGGTCTTGCCCTCACCCGTGCGCATTTCGGCGATCTCGCCGCGGTGGAGCACGAGGCCGCCGATCAGCTGCACATCGAAATGGCGCATGCCGAACACGCGCACCGATGCCTCGCGCACCGTGGCGAAGGCTTCGGGCAGGATGTCGTCGAGGGTTGCGCCATTGTCGATCAGACCGCGCAGCTTGGTGGTTTGCGCCTGAAGTTCGGCATCGCTGAGCGCCTGGATCTGCGGTTCGAACGCATTGATCTGCGCCACGATCTTGCGGGCGGATTTGATGTAGCGGTCGTTGGACGATCCGAAGACCGATTTGACGAGGGCATTGAACATGGCATTGAACCTTTGATGCAGACGGCAGCCCGCTGTGCGGGCCCGAAACGGATGGTGGGGTGATCGTGCGCGCGGCCATCAGGCACGGCGCGCTGGAATTGGGGCTGAAACGGGATAGCGCGCCTATTCGTAGGCGCGTTCGATACCCATCAGAACCGGCAAACGCAGCGCTTCCGGTGTTGCGGGAACCGCGCGCGGCACTTCGGCGGCGCGGGTTGCGCTGATGGTGGCAGGTGCAGCCTGCACAGCCACGCTCTCGCACCCCGACGTCTCGTCACCGACTGCGGCCGCGATGCTCGATCCGCAGGCGAGCGCCTCGGCAAGCGAGCCCGACGCCGAGGCATGGGCCGGGCTGCCGAATGCAGCAAGGCCTGTCAGCAAAGCGAGAAGAGCGAGCAAATGCCGGGTCATCGTGCCTTCAGATAGGCAATTATGCGCGTTTCGTCCACCGGCTTTGGCGATTTACTGTGCGCGCCTGCCAGCTTAGAGGCGTCGGCCATGCAAATTGATCGCTCCCCCCTTGCCCGCCCTTTCCCTGCCCTGCCCACGATTGCAGGCGTAACGCTGCGCGTTGCCCGTGCGCAGTACAAGGCGTGGGACCGCTGCGATCTCACTTTCGCTGAGCTTGCCGAAGGCACGACAGCCGCAGGCGTGTTCACCAAAAGCGCCTGCGCCTCGTCCGAGGTCGAGCTGGGGCGCGCAGCCGTTAAGCTGGGCCGCGCGCGGGCGCTGATCGTCAATGCGGGCAATTCCAACGCCTTTACCGGGTGGCGCGGGCGCGAGGCGGTCGAAGCGATCCAGGCGCAGGTCAGTGCGGCTTTGGCGTGCAGCACCGAGGAGGTGTTCGTCTCCTCCACCGGCGTGATCGGCGTGCCGCTGCCGCAGGACAAGGCACGCGTCGGGATCGAAGCGGCTTTGCTGGCCGAGCCTTGCGGTTGGGAAGACGCCGCCAACGCCATCGGCACCACTGATACTTTTGCCAAGGGCGCTGGCGCCTCGGCCATGATTGGCGACACCCGCGTCGAACTCGCCGGGATCATCAAGGGCAGCGGCATGATCGCGCCCGACATGGCGACGATGCTCGGCTATATCTTCACCGATGCCGATGTTGCGCCTGCTTTCCTGCAAGACGCGCTCGACCGCGCCAATGCGGCGACGTTCAGCTGCATCACGGTTGATGGCGACACCTCGACCAGCGACACGGTCATGGTCTTTGCCACAGGCCGCGCGGGCAATGCCCGGATCGACAGCTGGGACAGCCCCGGCGCCGATGCCTTTGCTGCCGCGCTGACGGGTGTGTGCCGTGATCTGGCGCAGCTGGTGGTGCGCGACGGCGAAGGCGCATCCAAGTTCATCTCGATCCGCGTCAGCGGCGCGACAAGCGATGACAGCGCCCGCCGCATCGGCCTTGCCATCGCCAATTCGCCCTTGGTGAAAACCGCCATCGCGGGCGAAGACGCCAATTGGGGCCGTGTCGTCATGGCAGTGGGCAAGGCGGGCGAGCCGGCGGATCGCGACAAGCTCTCCATCGCATTCGGCGGCATCTGGACAGCGAAGAATGGCCTTCCCGTCGATGGCTATGACGAAGCCCCGGTCGCAGCACACCTCAAGGGTCAGGACATCGACATCGCGGTTGATCTCGGCCTGGCAGACGGCCGCGCCGCCGTATGGACCTGCGATCTCACGCACGGCTACATCGCGATCAACGCGGATTACCGTTCATGAGCGCGCTCGACGACGAAATCCGCGATCTGATGCGCTTTGCCGCGCAGCGTTCAATGCTGCCGCGCTTTCGCCAACTGGCCGCGCATGAAGTCGAAATGAAGGGCGCGGATGATCCGGTCACTATCGTCGACCGCGAGGTTGAGGCTTTCCTGACAGAAGCGCTGACCAAGCTCGCGCCGGGTGTTGCGGTGGTGGGCGAGGAAGCTGTGCATGCCGACGCGGGCGTGCTGGATCACCTGTCGGGCCAGTGCTGGATTATCGATCCGCTGGATGGCACGGCGAACTTCGCCGAAGGCAAGGAGCCGTTCGGGATCATCATCGCGCTCGCCGATGCTGGCCGTGCCGTTGCCGGGTGGATCTATGATCCGATCAGGGACCGGTTCTGCCACGCCCGCAGCGGCGAGGGCGCCTTCGTCAATGGCGAACGCATCACAGCGCGCACCACCGGACAGCCGCAGCCCGTCACCGCTGTCAGCCGCATCTTCCTCACCGCGGACGAATCCGCGATGGTCGATGCCAAGCTGGCGCCGCATTACACGCTGGTCGACATTCCGCGCTGCGCCGCCGAACAATACCCGCGCCTTGCGCTAGGCGAAAACGACATCTCCAGCTTCAAACGGACCTTGGCATGGGATCATGCTGCGGGCGTGCTGTGGCTTAACGAGGCCGGCGGCAAGGCCGCCCGGCTGGATGGCACCACCTACCGGGTGGACGAACACGGTCGCGACGACACGCTGAAGGGCCTCGTGGGTGCATCCAGCCCGCGGATCTGGGACGAGTTTATCGCGCGGGTGACGGTTGATTGACCATCACCCCGCGCGGATGAATTAAAGCTCGCTTTCAAGCCAGGCCTTGAGCTGCCCTTTGGGCGCTGCCCCAAGCTTGCGCGCCACTGCTTCGCCGTTCTTGAACAACACCATCAGCGGGATCGACTGCACGCCCATCTGCGCAGCGATGTCGGTGTTTTCCATGATGTCGATCTTGGCGATCTTCACCTGACCGGCGAGTTCGTCGCTGATCTCTTCCAGCGCGGGCGCGATCATCTTGCACGGGCCGCACCAATCGGCCCAGAAATCCACCAGCACAGGGGTGTCGCTGTCCAGCACATCGGCCTGGAAGCTTGCATCGGTCACATTGACGGTCGCCATTTCGAATTCTCCTTTGCCGACGACCATAAGAGCGCCGGTCATCTGAATGCAATCTAATGCGCAGGGCTGTTCACTCAATATCGAGCGGCAACAAGGATTGCTGCGCGGTCTGCAACGCGTTCTTGTGTGCGCCGAGCGCCTCGGGGGGGAGATCGAACAGCACCGGCGCATGGGTGTAGAGCACGCCTGCGCGCACCTCGCGGCCAGGATAGATCACTTCCAGCGCGGCGACGTAAGCCGCCATTTGCCTGAGGGTCGCGACCGGGATAGCAGCAAGACTGGCGGGCGGGCGGCGGGTGGTCTTGAAATCGACCACAGTGATGCGGGTCTCCTCGATCAACAACCGGTCAGCCGTGCCCGCCACGACAACGCCTTCGACCGTGGCGGCCAGCGGCACTTCGGCGAGCGCTTGGGGGGAGAAGATCGCGGCGAATGCCGAGTGATCGAGCACGGCCAGCGCGGCGGCCAGCATCTCATCCCGAAGCTCGGCGTCGAGATCGCCCGCCTGCCGTTCGAGCCAGACGCGCGCCGCAGCCTCGCGGTCAGCCGCAGCGACATCGGGCAGGCGTTCAAGCAGCGTGTGGATCAGGCTCCCGCGCCGGGCCGCATGGCGCGCGGCTTCAGGCGGGAGCGGCGGTGCGGCTCCGCCATCCTCGCCCGCATTGGACGGCGCGAGCGGGCGCGGCGGGCGGGGTTCGGGCCCGATGGCTGCTGTCGCCCAGCGCGGCAGATCAGGCGGCGCCGTGTCTGCGGTTGCAGCATCATCGGGCACCAGCGGCTCGGCCCGCTCGCCCCATTCCTTGCGCCAATGCCACACCGGATCGGTGATCTCTTCACCCTCGAACAGCGGCGCGAGCCGGGCGTACCAGCTGTCATCGTGGGGCACGCCCTTCTTCGCCTCGTTCTTGTTGAGCGATCCGCCGATGAACAGCGCCTCCTCCGCGCGGGTCAGCGCCACGTAGAGCAAGCGCCAGTGCTCTTGCAGCACCGCTGCCTTTTTGGCTTCCTCCGCCTCGGCGATCCGGCCCTTCTTCTGGTCCTTGCCGAGCGGCGGGAGCGGCACTTCGCGCAGACGATCGCTGCCAAGCGCGAGCGGGTCATCAGCGAGCGCCAGATCGCCCGCCTCCCCCGGCGCGCCCGTCGCATCGGCGAGAATCACGATCGGCGCCTGCAATCCTTTCGAGCCATGCACCGTCATCACGCGCACCTGCCCGCTGGCGCTATCGGAATCGCGCTTCAGATCGCCCGTTCCGGCATCGAACCACGCGAGGAAACCCGACAGGCTCGGCCAATACTCGGCCTCATAGGCGAAGGCGGCGTTGATCAGTTCGTCGAGCGGATCATTGGCCTCGGCCCCAAGCCGTTCAACCAGTCGCGCCCGTCCCTGCCACGGGCCGGTCAGCAGCCATGCGATCAACGCCTGCGGAGTCTGGTGATCGGCGCGGCGCAAGAGGCCCCGCAGCTTGTCTGCCGCAGCGGCAACCTGTGGCGGCGCGTCCTTGCGCCGCAGATGATCCCACAGCCGCACCTTTTCAGGGCGCGGCACATGTTCGAGGATATCATCCTGGCTCCACCCCATCAGCGGTGAGGCCAGCAGGTTGGCAAGGCTGAGATCGTCCTGCGGCTGCGCGGCAAAGCGCAAGGCGGCAAGCACATCCTTGACCGCCAGCGGTGCGCCCAGCCGCAGCCGGTCGACGCCGGCCACCGGCACGCCGCGCGCATAAAGCTTGGCGACGATCTGCGCGGCGAGTTCCTTTCTTTGGCGCACCAGCACCATGATATCGCCGGCCTGCGCATGGCGGCTCGTGCCCTTGGCCAGAACAAAGGGATCATCGGTCAGCCAGCGCTGCACCTGATTGGCGATGCGTTCCGCCAGCAGCGTATCGTGCCGGGGCAGCCAGTCGCGGTTCTCGCTGTCTTCGGCCTCGTCCTCGTCGTCCTGCCCCTCGCCCCGCTTCGGTGCGACAGGCGGCCACAGCGTGACGAGGCCAGGCCGCTGCGCGCCGACATGGGGCGCGGGGTCCTTGTCCAGTCCGAACTCGGTAAAGCCCAGCGTCGCAATCATGCGGTTGACGAAGCCGAGCACGATATCGGCGGTGCGGAACGAATGGCCGAGGTCGAGATCCTGCCAGCCCGGCTCCCGGCGATCGACGCGGCCCTGCCGAATGCCCTGCTGCGCGGCGGTGATGCGGCCGTGCACCCGCTCCTTGGCGCGCGCGAAATTTTCGGGGCTGGTGCCCTGAAAGCCGAAGATCGCCTGCTTGTAATCGCCCACGGTGAAGATCGTGCGCAGCTTGTCGCCGCGCGCGCCTTCGCCGCTGAAGAAGTCGTCGATCAGCGCTTCGACGATGTCCCACTGGCTGCGGTTGGTGTCCTGCGCTTCGTCAATCAGAATGTGATCGAAGTGGCGATCCAGCTTGTAGCGGATCCAGTCAGCCGCCTCGGACTGACCCAGCAGTGCGGCAGCCTTGCGGATCAGATCGGAGAAATCGAGCAGCCCTTCGCGGGCCTTGCGGGCCTCCCACTTGAGCGCGAAGGCGCGCCCGATTTCGAGTGCCGAGGTCACGATTTCGGCGCAGGCGAGGAGCGCGCGGCGGTCTTCGTAAAGCGTCAGCGCCTGGGCAATATCCTCCTGCCATTCGGGCAAGTTAGGCGCGATTTTGGCCGCCCCCTCCATCTTGCGCGGCGTCCCGTCGGCCTTGAGAACGGTCTTGCGAAACTGCTCTGCCATAGCGATTCGATGCGCCAGATCGAGTGACAGCCACTGCCGGATGAAAACAGCTGTCTCCTGTCCGGTCTTGGCCTTCCAGCCATCAAGCGCCGGCAACATCGCGGCGAGCACATCGTCCGGGAAGATATCGGGATGCAGCGGCTCGCTCGCCCAGGCCTCGTCCGCATCAGCGGGCATCCCCAGCGTCTGGCGCACCCGCCCGGCCATCGGTGATTGCCAGGCAGATGGCCCTTCCCACATGTCCTGCGCCTCGGCGGCGCGCATCAGCCACTTGTGGAGTGCGGCGGGATCCTTGCGGGTTGTGAACAGCGTGATCCCATCAAGCAGCCGCACATCATTGGTGCGCTCGGCTTCCTCGAACAGGTCGGTCAGCGCCTCACGGCTCAACAGGTCGCGGCTGCGATCATCCATCACCCGCGTGCCGGGGGCAAGGCCGGCTTCCTCGGGGAAATTGCCGATCAGGAACTGCGCAAAGGCGTGGATGGTGTCGATCCGCAGGCCGCCACCGGGGCAATCGAGCACGCTGGCAAACAGGCTGCGCGCGCGTTCCTGCGTGGCAGGGCCAATATCTGCGCCAAGGTATCCCAGTTCCTTCGCCAGCACTGTCGCAGGCAACCGCACCCAGCGCGCCAGCACCGCGTTGATGCGGTTCGCCATCTCGGCCGCACCCGCCTTGGTAAAGGTCAGGCACAGGATCTGCGAGGGCGCGACATCTTCGCGCAGCAACAGCCGGAGCACGCGGGCCGACAGCACCTGCGTCTTGCCCGTCCCCGCCGAGGCAGAGAGCCAGACATTGTCCTCCGGGTCGGCTGCCAGAAGCTGATTGTCCATCAGCGGAAAGACGAGCCCGTTTCCGCCGCTCATGACTTAGCCTCCGGCTCGGTCAAGCGGATCGCCCATTCCTCCAGCCGCATCAGCTGGTCGTACTCGTTGTAGCCTTTGTAATCGGGATTCTCTCGGGCGATGAAGGGCTTGCTGCCCTTGATAAACAGCCGGATCGCCTCGGCCAGCCGGTCGGCGTGGAAGTTGAGGTAATCGTCCTGGAGCAAGCCGGTCTTTGCGTTGCCCTCCTTCACCGGAGTTTCCTGATAGCCGAAACCATCGTCCTTCTTCGCCTTACCCAGCGACCAGTATTCAAACCGGGTCGGCGTGCCTGTTACCACCTGTCCGGTCTTATCGTTGGCAAACCGGCCTGCTTGCGCAATCAGCCCCAGCAGCCCCAATTGCAGCGCATAGCCCGATGTCACCTGCTTTTTGGCAGGCGGCGCGCCGGTCTTGTAATCCACGATCCCCAGGGTCCCGTCCGCCAACCGGTCGATCCGGTCGGCGCGGCCCATGACGGTGACTCCGTCAAACACCATCTCGCCGGAAATCTCGGTCGCGAGCACCGTACGGCCCTTCTCAGTGGCGTCGTCAGCGATCCAGCGCTCAAAGCGTTCCAACGCGGCAATCAGGCGGGGTTGCCACAGCGCGCGAAACAGCGGGTGGACGCGCTCGCGCTCAAAATGGGCGGCGGCAAAGGGGGCCAGCGCAAGCCCCGGATCGCTCGCCTTCGCCCTGTGCCATTTGTCGAGCACATCATGCACCAAGGTCCCCCGAAGCGCCGGATCGCTGAAGGGATCGGCGGCGAGCGGTTGCAACTGGCGCAGATCAAGGATCGCCTGCGCGTAGAACTGGTAGGGATCGCCCAGCAACCGATCGAGCGCGGTGACCTTGATCGGCACGTCGCGCACAGCGGGCAACGGATCGGGTGCGGGGCGCGGATATTCGGGCGCAGGCGCGCGCAGGCGGTCAATCTGCGGCAACAGCGCCGGGATTGCCCGCTCGCGGTGCTCCTTGCCCAGATCATCGCCGAGAAGCGCTTCGACCCGCAGCACGAAGCGCGAGGGCAGCGTCGGCCCCTCGGCATCGCGCAAGGATCGGCTGAGCACCACTTCAGGCGCACCCATCGCGCCGGCCAGATCATGCGCGGCAAGACCGATGCGAAACTCGGCGCCCGGCACGCCCAGCGCGCGCAGGATGGCAGGCGCCAGCAGCGCATCGGCGGCGGGCGGTTGCGGCCACGAGCCTTCGTTCAGCCCGCCGCAAATCACCAGATCCGCGCGCGCCATGCGCGCTTCGAGCAACCCGTAAATCGCCACGCGCGGGTGGCCGCCATAGCCGGGGCGCACGGCAACCGCTTCCATGCAATCGCGCAGGATCCCCGCCAGATCGGCGGTTTCAATCATGGTGCCAGCGCCAGCGGCTTGTTCGCGCAGTTCCTCGATCATGGTGCCCAGCGCCCGGCCATCTTCGCGCTCCCACACCAGCGTCTGGGCAAAACCCTCCGCCGCGTCCGCCAGCAGCGTCAGGGCGTCTGCCAGCGCAATATCGCGCGGCCAATCGAGCAAGGGGCCAAGCAATCCGCTGGCCTCGTTCCACCAATCATCAATCCCGGCCTTGGCGGCAGCCTTGCCCAACGGCGCGATCCCCGGCGCCGGCGATGGCCCACGCAAGCAGCGGTCGAAGGCGCGCGCGCCGGCCAGCCAAACGCGCCGCGCGTCGCTGTCATGCCCGCGCACCAAAGGATGGCTGAAGGCGGCGACCAGATTGGAGGGGGCCGGGCCATTGGCGGCGATTTCGGTCAGCAAGCCGAACAGGCGGCCCGCCGGGGTCAGCGCCAGCGGGCGACCAGCGCTGTCGTCTGCCGCGATGTTCCAGCGTTCCAGATGCTGCGCCACCCGGCGGGCCAGAGCGCGATTGGCGGTGACCACGACGATGCGCTGTTCCGGTTGCTCCAGCGCCTGGCGCACCAGCATTGCGATGGCCTGCGCCTCTTCCTCGATCGTGGCGCTGACCAGCAGGCGCACACCCGCCAAGCGCCGCCGGTCGGCACCCAGATCGATCCACGCGCGGCTGGCTTGCGGGGGCAGGAACAGTGCAGAAATAGCACGGCTGCGCGAAGGCTCTGCCGCCCCGATCCCGCGCCGGTGCCATGGCTGCACCTCGGCGCGGTTCACCCCCATGCGGTTCAGCAGCAGCTTCAGGTGATATTGCGGATGGCTCAGCGCATCGCCCGGCGCGAACACCGGGCCGCCGGGTTCCTCCGAAGCGCCCGCCAGACCCAATTCCGCCCACGCCGCATCGTCCATTGCCAGATCAAGGTCCGGCAGCACCACCGCGCCTTCAGGCAATTGCGCGACCACCTTGAGCAGCCGCGCCAGGGCTGGCGCAGCGCTGGTAACGCCCGCCGCGACGATGGGATGCGGCGGCGGGGCCTCGCGCCAGCGGCGGGCGGCGCGATCAAACAGCAGATTGCGCCGCGTGGCCGCATCAACCCGGCCCTGCTCGGCCAGTTCGCTCTGCCACCGCGCATTCACCCGCGCAAACAAACGGATCGCGCGCTTCCAGTGATCGGCAAGATTGCCCAGCTGGTCGAGCACCGGATCGGCCCACAAGTCTTCCGGGGCCTTTTCTTCCACCAGCAGGCGGTCCATCGTGCGTGCCATTTCCCGCGCGAGGTTCAGGCGTGCACGGCCCGGCAGCGGCTCCATGCCTTCTGCTGCGCGCTCTTCGGCAATCAGGCGGTCCAGCGTCAGCCAGCGCGCCAGCGGATCGCAGGCCGGGGGAATGTCCGCCGCCCCCAGCGGATCAAGCGCTGCGCCCAGTTTTTCATCGAGATCAAGATCGCCAATCGCGATCATGCGCGGCATCAGAAGGCCGCCCTCGCCGCTTGCGCCTGCGTGGCGGATGAAGGCTTCGGACAGCGTGCGTGCCGCGCGGCTTGACGGCACCAGCAGGGTGAGACGCGCCAGCCCGAAACCCGGCTCGCGGTATCGCGGCACAAGGCCTGCCACCAGAGCATCGGCAAAACCGCGGTGCGCAGCGATGGAGTAGACCAGCGGGCCGGGTTTGCGCGGTTCAGCCACCCAGCAGCGCCTCCTCGGTCGGGCGGATCATTTGCGGCGTGCCGACCTCGAACCACAGCCCGGTGAAGCTGAGACCGTAAAGCCGCCCCTCTTCCATCGCCCGGTTCCAGAGAATGTTGGTGGAGAACGGCCCGTCAGGCGCGTCACGCATCAGGCGGTGGCTGACCAGCTGGATGCCGGTGTAGATAAAGGGCGCAATCCGCCCGTCACGGCGGCGCGAGAGACGCCCCAGCGGGTCCATGTGGAAATCGCCCGGTCCGGAAAAATTGGCCGCGCGCGCGTGCGGCACCACCAGCAACAGGGCGTCCATGGCTTCGGGATCCCAGCGGCGCGAAAGATCGTGGAAAGCGCTTTTGGGGCCATCGAGCCAGATATTGTCGGCATTCAGCGCGAAGAACGGATCAGGCAGGCCCGGCAGCGCCTTCACCATCCCGCCGCCGGTTTCCAGCAATTGCGCGCGCTCGTCCGAAACTGTCACCTTGGGCACGGCGCGCGCGAGCACATGGGCTTCGAGCGCGTCGGCGAGGTAGTGGACATTGACCACCGCTTTGGCGACGCCCGCATCAGCGAGACGGTCCAGCGCGTGGTCGATCAATGCCTTGCCCGCCACCCGCACCAACGGCTTGGGCTGGCTGGCAGTGAGCGGCCGCATCCGCTTGCCAAGGCCAGCGGCGAGGATCATCGCGGTGTCGGATGCGAGCTTCGTCATCCGGCGAAAGCGCCGTTTGCCGCGCGCAGATCGGCCGGGATATTGGCATCGAACCAGCGTGCCACGGGTGCCAGCGCCGGATGCGCCAGATCGCGCTCCATCGCCGCCCAGACGCGCGGGATCATCGCGAGGTATTTGGGCTTGCCGTCACGCCGGTCGAGCCGGGTGAAGATGCCGACGATCTTGGCATTCCGCTGCGCGCCAAGCCGGGCGTAGTCGGCGAGGAAATCATCGCCGCTCACGCCCGCCGCCGCGCAGTAATGCGCCAGCATCGCCGCCTCCAGCGCCTCAGACACATCGCGCCGCGCGTCCTGCAACAGCGAGACGAGGTCATAGGCCGGATGGCCCACGAGCGCGTCCTGAAAATCGATCAGGCCCTGCGGCGCGGTCGCCTTGCCGCCGAGCAGCATGATGTTCTCGGCATGATAGTCGCGCAGCACTGTCACACCGGGGTTCTGGCGGGCGAGCAGCGGCGCGAGGGCTTCCTCCCAGGCGGCGGCATAGCCCGCGGCGTCCACCGCAAGGCCTTGCGCGGGGCAATACCATTCGGTCAGCAGCGCCGCCTCGCGGGCATAGACCGCCATGTCGTAAGCCGGAAACGGCCCCGGCGGCAGGCGGTGGAGCGCGGCCAGCGCCTCGACCGCGGCTTCGTAAGCGGCGCGCTCGTCCGCAGGGTTCAGATCGAGCCAGTCGCGCATCCGGTCATTGCCGAAATCCTCGGTCAGCACCCAGCCCCGGGCCGCATCCTCGGCAAGGATCGCCGGGCCGCGCATGCCGTGCGCGTTGAGCCAGTGCGCCACATGCAGGAACGGCGCGGGGTCTTCATGCGGCGGGGGCGCGTGCATCAGCATCGCCGATTCGCCGCTTGCCCGGCTCAGCCGGAAATAGCGCCGGAACGAAGCATCGCCGGGCAGCGGGTCGATGTCCGCGCCCTCCCATCCGGCGTGGGCGACGAATTCGGCAAGGCCTTGGGGAAGCGCGGTCATGGCATCCGCCCTACCCAATCCGCGCCCCCGCGGGCAATCGCAATCCGCCCGCCTTCCCCGCTTTCTCCCACCGGTTCCAGCGTGATCGACAGGCATCCCGGCTCATGCGCGAAGCCGCCCGCGTGATCGGGCCATTCCGCCAGAAGCACTGCACCCTCGCGGTACTCATCAAGGCCAATCTCGGCCAGCTCGGATGGATCGTCCAGCCGATAGAAATCGGCATGGACCACCGGCAGACGCATGGCCGGCGACGCGTAGCTTTCGATGATGGTGAAGGTCGGCGACGGCACTTCGCCCGCATGGCCAAGCGCGGCAAGGATCGCCCGCGCCAGCGTGGTCTTGCCCGCCCCCAGCCCGCCCGAAAGCGCCACCACATCGCCCGCCCGCAACCGCCCGGCCAGCACAGTGCCATAGCCGGCCATCGCCGCCAGATCGGGCAAGTGGCAGCGTGTCTCGATCATGGGAGGTGGATCTTTGCTGTCGTCCCAGCGCCCTTGCGGCTGGCAATTTCAAGCGTTCCATCATGCGCTTCGATCAGCTGGCGCGCGAGCGGGATACCCAGCCCGGTGCGGCGTTCTGGCGCCCCTTCCGCCGCAGGCTTCAGGCCGCCTTGCGCCCGGGCAAGTTCCGACGAGGTCATGCCGCGGCCATTATCGGCAATGGTGATTTCGATGCCCCAGTCGGCGCCTTCGGGCGCTTTGCGGATTTCGATCACGATCCGCCCGCCATCCGGCGTGCCGGCGACCGCATTGTCGAGCAGATTGCCGATGGCCCGGCCCATCTGGCGCGGATCGGCCTCGATCACGCGGCCCCGGCGGCCCTTGAGATCAAGACTCAGCCCGCCTGCGATAATCGCCGCCTCACGGTCGCGCACCAGCTTCGTCAGAAAATCGAGCACATCCAGCCGCTCCTTGCGAATGGGGAGCAACCCCGCTTCGCTTTGCGACAGGTCCAGCACGTTTTCGACCTGTTCGGTCAACCGTTCAACCGCGCTGAGGATCGCATCGACATATTCCCCTGCCGCCTGCGGATCCACCGCAGCGCCGCTTTTCAGCAATTCGGCATAGCCGCCGATGGTGGTGAGCGGCGTGCGGAATTCATAGCTCATATTGGCCAGGAACCGCGCCTTGACCGCATCAGCTTCCTCCAGCGCCTCAGCCCGTTCGCGCAAGGCCTGTTCGGCTTTCTGCGAGGCGGTGATGTCCAGCACGGTCAGCAGCCCGTTGCCATCGGGCAGCGGGATGCCGGCGAAACGCAAGGTGCGGCCATCGGCGAGATCGACCTGCCCGCCCTTCTCGCGCCGGTCGAGCGTGGCGGCCCGCACCGCAGCGCCAATCAGCCCGGCATCTTGCGGGTTCACCAGATTGCGCCCGATCGCGCTGAGCAATTCATCCGCACTGGGGTGCAGATCGAGAAATTCCGGCGTCAGCCCCCAGGTGCCGGCAAAACTGCGATTCCAAAGCTGCACCGAACCATCAGGCGCAAAGATCGCGAGCGCTTCAAACAGGCTGTCGAGCGTGGCGGTGCGGGTGCGCAGCAGCGTGTCACGCACGGCCGAGAGGGCAAGGCTTTCGGTGCGGTCTTCGGTAATCAGGATCAGCCCGCCATCGGGCATCGGCTGTGCCACCACGCGCAGGTGCGTTCCGCCGGGCAGCGGCCAGGCCTCCTCGAAGGTGTCCTGCATCCCGAACCAGCCGGTGCGTTCACGCCGCCATTCGGGAAAATCGCGGACTTCAGGTGTGCGTCCGCGCTCGCGCGCTTCGGCAAGAAACCGTTCAAACGGCGTATGCGCCTCAATCGCCTCTTCGGTCAGGCTGAACAGGCGGCGGAACGGGCGGTTGGCGAAGGTCAGCCGTTCGTCACCATCAAACAGCGCCACGCCCACCGAAAGCTGGTCAAGCAGCGCACGCTGGGCATCGCGGAAGGCGCGAAATTCGCGGGCGACCTGCTGCTGTTCCTCGATATCGATGGCATAGCCTGCCACCCCTTCCAGCCCCAGCGGCAAATCGCTGACCCGCAGCGTCCGGCGCGCGCCATGAATGGTGGCAGCGATAATCCTTTCGGACTTTTCCTGACTGGTCAGCGTCGCGCGGGCGATGTCGGCGGGGGAGCGCCCGTCTTCGGGCTCAAGCAGTTCAATCTGCCCCTGCACCACCTCGGCCGCGCCGCCTGCGCCGACAGCGTCGACATAGGCCTGGTTGACGAGTTGGAGCGTCAGGTCAGCGCCGCGAAACCACATCGGCATCGGCGCCGCTTCAATCAGCCCGACCAGCGCGGCAAAATCGCCGGTCGCACGCGCCGCTGCCGCGCGCAGGCGGGCCATTTCGGAATGGCTTTCGGTAAAGTCGAACACCCATACCAGCGCCGCACTGCCGGGCGAGACCTGCGGGTCGGCGAGCGTGCCATACAGCGCCAGCGAGCGGCCCGCGCCGGGAAGATTGATCGCCATGCGAAACGGCGCGGCGCTTTTCTGGGTGGTTTGAACTTTGTCCCACAGCTGGTCGATCTGGGCCTGCGCCAGCCCGCCAGCTTTGGGATTGCCAAGCGGCGCGGCCAGTTCGCTGAGGTATTTGGGCATCGCCGCAAGGCCCAGCATCCGGGCCAGTTTATCAGGCGCCTCGATCCGCCCATCCACCCGCACCAGCAACGGCAAGGCGGGGGCGACATCAAGCAAGGCCTGCATCCGTTTCAGGCTGGTGCGCATCGCCTTGGCGCGTTTGACGCTTTGGTTCGCGCGCAACACGACCACAGCCCCGCCCACCGCCCATGCGGCCAGCACGAGCGCAATCAGCACCAGCGAAAGGGGCGAGACGTCCATCGCTCAACCGCTATGCGCGTGAACGCGCGAGTGCAACGGGGGATAGGCCCGCCCGCTGCCAACCCTGTGATTATTCGGGGAGCAGCGGGCGGTTTTGAGTGGATTAGTAACGGTAGTGATCAGGCTTGAACGGGCCGGCCTGCGGCACGCCGATGTAGCTGGCCTGCTTGCCCGACAGCTTGGTCAGCTTCACACCCAGCTTTTCAAGGTGCAGCGCGGCAACCTTTTCATCGAGATGCTTGGGCAGGACGTAAACGTCGTTCTCGTATTCGTCCGACTTGGTGAACAGTTCGATCTGGGCCAGCGTCTGGTTGGTGAAGCTGGCGCTCATGACGAAGCTGGGGTGACCGGTGGCGCAGCCGAGGTTCACGAGGCGGCCCTTGGCGAGGATGATGATCGACTTGCCATCGGGGAAGGTGACGATGTCGGTGCCTTCCTTGATTTCCTTCCACTCGTAATTCGACAGCGCGCTGATCTGAATCTCGCTGTCAAAGTGACCGATATTGCAGACGATCGCCATCGGCTTCATGTTCATCATGTGGTCGGCGGTGATGACGTCTTCATTGCCGGTGGCGGTGACGAAGATGTCGGCGCGCTTCACGGCGTCTTCCATGGTGACGACTTCAAAGCCGTCCATCGCCGCCTGAAGCGCGCAGATCGGGTCGATTTCGGTCACCATCACGCGGGCGCCGCCATCGCGCAGCGAAGCAGCCGAGCCCTTGCCGACGTCGCCGTAACCGGCAACGCAGGCGACCTTGCCGGCCAGCATCACGTCAGTCGCGCGGCGGATCGCGTCGACCAGCGATTCCTTGCAGCCATAAAGGTTGTCGAACTTCGACTTGGTGACGCTGTCGTTCACATTGATCGCCGGGAACGGCAGCTTGCCCTGCTTGGCGATCTGGTAGAGGCGCATGACGCCCGTGGTGGTTTCTTCCGAAACGCCCAGAATCGCCTTCACCGTCTTGGTGAGGTAGCCCGGACGCGCCGCGACAAAGGCCTTGAGCGCGCGCTGGAACTCGATTTCTTCCGCGTTGGTCGGCTCGCCCATTTCCTCGCCCGCTTCAAGGCGCGCGCCCCACAGTGCGAACATCGTGGCGTCGCCGCCATCGTCTAGGATCAGGTTGCAGGTGAGGTCGGGGTTTTCATCGGTCGCCCAGTCGAAGATGCGGCCCACATAATCCCAGTAATCAGCCAGCGTCTCGCCCTTGATGGCGAACACCGGAATGCCGCGCGCGGCGATGGCGGCGGCGGCGTGGTCCTGGGTGGAGAAGATGTTGCAGGTCGCCCAGCGCACTTCGGCGCCCAAGGCCACCAGCGTCTCGATCAGCACGGCAGTCTGGATCGTCATGTGCAGCGACCCTGTGATGCGCGCGCCCTTGAGCGGCTGGGCCGCGCCATATTCCTCGCGCAGCGCCATCAGGCCAGGCATTTCGGTTTCGGCAATCATGATCTCGTCGCGGCCGAACTGGGCAAGCGCGATGTCCTTGATGACATATTCGGTGGCAGGGGCGGCAGCGAGGGTGGCCATGATCGTGTCTCCGGCGCAGTCATGCGCGTGTGATAAAGGGGGCAAGTTGGTGGAAGCGGCCCTAGCGCCGCAGCCGCCCGAGGGCAAATATAAACTTATCTTTATATGTCTATTTGTTGCCCCTTACGTAGCCGCACGATAGAGAGCCGCCACACCACTCAAGAGGATGGACCCACAATGACGATTTCCGTTGGCGACAAGATCCCCGAAGTCACCCTGATCAAAGCGACGGCCGAAGGCCCGCAGCCGGTCAAGTCCAGCGATTATTTCGCCGGAAAGCGCGTGGCACTGTTCTCGGTTCCCGGCGCTTTCACACCGACCTGCTCGGCCAAGCATCTGCCCGGATTTGTCGAAAAGGCGGCCGATCTCAAGGCCAAGGGCGTCGACGAAATTATCGGCACAGCGGTCAATGATGCCTTCGTTATGGGCGCCTGGAACAAGGCCGCCGGCAGCGACGACATCACTATGCTGGCCGACGGCAATGCCGACTTTGTCGAGGCCATCGGCCTGACAATGGATGGTTCGGGCTTTGGTCTGGGCAAGCGCGGGCAGCGCTTTTCGATGGTCATCAACGATGGCGTCGTCGAACAGCTCAACGTCGAAGAACCGGGCGATTTCAAGGTTTCCAGCGCCGACCACATGCTCGGCCAGCTGTAAGGCTGATCCGGTAAACTTGTAAAAAAGGGGTGCTTGCCATCAGCCGGCAAGCGCCCCTTTTTCATGTCCGGTCATGTCAGCGGCGGCGCGCCGTAGGCCACCCACAGCGCCAGTCCCGCCGCCAGCCCGACGGCCAACGCTGCCCGCCCCCACGGCATCGCACCGATTCCGGCCACGCCAGCCATCGGCGGACGGTCGCCGCTTACCATCGGGCTCAGCAGATCATCACCGCGCACCGCATAGAAGGTGATCGCCGCCAGATGCAGGCCGATCAGCCCGGCAACCACCCAGAAAAACGTCTCGTGCAGTTCAGTAATCGTGTCGGCGAGCATCACCCCGACCAGCGGATTGAGCGGCCCAGTCATCCCATCATAGGGATCCCCGGCAAACAGCCCCATGCTGACCTGCAACAGCATCGCGCCCAGCAGCACAAGCGTGCTCCAGCCGCCGAGTGGTGAATGGCCGATCCCATGGGCAAGATCGCCGCGCAGATAGGCGATGACAGCGCGCGGGCCTTTCACGAAACCGGAAAACCGCGCGGTTTCAGGGCCAAGGAACCCCCACAGCAGACGAAACACCAGCAGGCCGAGCAGCACCAGACCGATCTGGCGATGCAGGGCCCATTTGGAGTTTTCAGCCGTCCACCACATGGCCGGGATCAGCAGCGGGAAGCTCCAGTGGGTGATCCGCAGCAGGGGATCCCACACCGTCACATCCCGCAAGCCTGCGGCGGGGCTGGCCGGAGTTTCGGTCATCGTCGCGGCTACTTCTTGTCGTCCAGCCGGAACTGGTCATGACACCCTTTACAGGTTCCGCCCATGGCCATCGCCTGCGCGGCGGTTGCAGCCTTGTCGCCGCCAGCGGACACGGTGACGAGCTTGGCGCTTTCGTCGACCAGCTTCTGTGCGGCGGCCTTGAAGGCCTCGGGCTTTTGCCAAATTGCCGGCAAGGCTTCGGTCTTGAAGCCATCATCGACACTGGTGCCAGCGGGGAAATGGCCCTCGATCAGCTTGGCGCGGGTGTTGATATCGGTCGCCTTGGCGGTGATCAGCGCAAAATCGGGCGCATCCTTGTCCAGCTCCCCGCGAACCGCCTTGAATGCATCGCCAATGCCCTCGAAATTATCATGCCGTTCCTTGATCACGGGCGGTACGCCGCCCGCCGGCGCGGCATCGCCCGCAGCGGCCGTATCGGAAGCTCCTCCGCCAGAGCAGGCGGCTAGCGCGCCGGCCAATGCGGCAGCGACAAGATAGCGAGAAGCAAGTGGGCGCAGCATCATCGAAAACTCCCTCAACGATAATGCGACAAGCTATGCCCCTTTACGGCCAACCGCAAACACGAAAAAGGGCGCTCCCGACGCGGGAACGCCCCAATCGTTCAGCAAGCGGGGCTGATTAGACGCCGCGGCTGCGGCCTTGCGCGCTTTCGGCTTCGGCGAGAATGGCACCGCGATCCTGTTCGACCAAGGCCAGCATCGCTGCGCGGAAGGTATCGCTGCGGCGATCAACCAAGGCATCGATCGCCTTGGCGTTGGTCTTGCACCAGCCGGGCTTGGTGCCGCTGGCAACATCATTGCTGGACAGCGTGCGCTGCGAGCGCAAGCTCTCGCCAACCTTGGCGACCCGTTCAACATTGAGCGATGCGGTCCATTGGCACGCCAGGGTGCTCGGGCGGCCGGCAACGCCCACCGTCCCGACCTGCTTGGTATCGATCGTCACCGAACCCTTGTAATCGGCTGCGATCGGACCGGCTTCGTGATCGATGACAACTTCATGCTCAAGCGAAAGCGCCGGGGAGGCAATCGCAGCGCTCAGCAACAACCCGGCGAAGGCGAACTTCTTCATGGTGGTTTCTCCTGACAATCCCGGCCATTTGGGCCGTTGATGGCCAAGTCCTACCACCACGAATCGCAAATACCAAGCAAGAATGTTGCTTTATTAACACACGCAAGCAAAAATGTCACAGTCTGCATATTTGCAGATTTGCAGCATCAATAGCCCATCAGGCTCATCACTTCCTTGCGGCTGCTGTCATTGTCGAGGAAGCAGCCGAGGATCCGGCTGGTGATCATGCCGACGCCCGGCGTCTTCACCCCCCGCCCGGTCATGCAGCCATGCTGCGCTTCAATGACCACCGCAACGCCGTGCGGGTCGAGATTGTCCCAGATGCACTGCGCGACCTCTGCCGTCAGACGCTCCTGAATCTGCAAGCGCTGCGCATAGCCGTGCAGAACGCGCGCCAGCTTCGATATTCCGACCACCTTCTTGTTGGGCAGATAGGCAATCGCCGCCTTGCCGATAATCGGCGCCATGTGGTGTTCGCAATGCGACTGGAACGGGATATCCTTGAGCAGCACGATCTCGTCGTAGCCGCCCACCTCTTCGAAGATGCGCGACAGGTGGATCGCGGGATCTTCCTTGTAGCCTTCACAATATTCCAGCCAGGCACGCCCGACGCGCTTGGGCGTATCCCGCAGGCCTTCGCGCGCCGGATCATCGCCCGCCCATTGGATCAGGGTGCGAATCGCGTCCTGCACGTGTTCGGGAACTTCGGGCTTGCCCAGCGGATTTTCCGGATCGAATTCGTCATCGTGGTCGTGGGCCGAAACATAATTCATGGTCTGTCGTCTTTCATTATTCATTGGCCCGGTCAAAGCCCCCGCACCTGTCGATCCCAAGTGACGTCAACCCGCAAGCGTCCAAGGCGTTCCTGTTCAATGCCATGCCATCTTGATGCCATGCCATTTTGTTGCAGTGATTGCGCCCGGCGACTGCCGCCCCATTTTCGCAGATGTAGGCACTGTTATTGGCAATTCACCCCCCAATTCTGCGATAAAGGATATTGATGTTGCCCGCGCCAAGCACCGCCGAATTCGAGGCCGAAGCGCATGGAGTGGTGGCGCGCTTGCCCGCGGCTTTCCGGCGCGCGTTGTCAGAGGTGGTGATCCGGGTGGAAGAGTTCGCGGCGGCCGAGCAGCTTGAAGCTGTCGGAATAGAAGATCCGTTCGAACTGACCGGGCTCTATGAAGGCGTGGCACTGACCGAAAGGTCGCAATGGGACAGCGATGGTCTGCCGCCCGTCATCACTCTGTTTCGCCAACCGCTGCTCGCCGAGATGGAAGAAACCGGGGTCGGCTTTGCCGCGCTGGTGCGCCATGTCGTGATCCACGAGGCCGGCCATCACTTCGGCTTGTCCGACGAAGATATGCACGCCCTCGAAGACAGCGTGAATGATTGAAACCGCGCATTGCGGCCCCGCTGCACACCCGACCAGAACCAACAAGGCCCGCCCCTCTTGCGAGGAACGGGCCTTGTTGGCGCACCCGGAACGATTCGAACGTCCGACCCCCAGATTCGTAGTCTGGTGCTCTATCCAGCTGAGCTACGGGTGCGCGCTGAGGGGGGCCGAATAGGGGCCTGTCTTGGCCTTGGCAAGGGCCTTTTATGCCTCATCGGCGATTTTGCAGCAAACCATGCGCCAGCACGATATCGAGCGGGGGCTTGGGCAGCGCGAAAAGCTCGGCCGGGGTGAACCAGCCCACGGCGCCGCCCTCCAACGCGCGCGGCTCGCCCTGCCAGGTCGCAAGGGTGTAAAGCAGAATGACAATCGGTACGCCGGGTTCGGCGGGATCGGTTTCAGCGAATCCGGCAGGGCGGCACGCGTTAACCTCGCAGGATATGCCCAGCTCCTCCGCCAGTTCGCGCCGCAGGGCGCTCACAGGCATTTCCCCCGGCTCCACCTTGCCGCCGGGAAACTCCCACAGCCCCGCATGATGCTTACCTTCAGGACGGCGGTGCATCAGCCAGCGCCCATCGGCACCACACAACGCACCGGCGACTACGGTTATCCAGTGCACAGACATGTCGGGTTTCTTGCCATGTTGAAGCGACATCTCAACGATTTCTTAACCCGCAGCAGCGATTTTGCCCACATCAGCTCGCAGGAATGAGGGGATTCCCCGGTGCCATCGACATTTTTCAATGACCTGATCGATGATACCGCGGGGGCGACCGCTGTTGAATACGGACTGATCGTCGCTTTGATTGTTGTTGCCATGATCGCGTCTTTGCAAGGCGTTGCCGATGTGACCGTCGGTACATGGGACAGGGTTCGAAGTGAAAGCGTCGCTGCCATGACGAATTCCGCGTGAATTACTTACCACGTTAGGAATTTCTCAATCGGTGCCGATTAATTCAGTGATTGCCCGCCGCGGAACGGGGGGCTCGGGACAGACCAACCAGGAGACTACACATGACCTTCTTCAAGAACCTCGTTCGTGACGAGCAGGGCGCCACCGCTATCGAATACGGCCTGATCGCCGCTCTGATCGCCGTCGCCGCGATCACCGCCATGAGCCAGCTGGGTTCGACCCTCAACGGCACCTTCACCAACGTTTCGTCGCGCATGCAGCCCGGCACGACCGGCGGCGCGTAAGACGCACCGCTTCGGCAGAACAACCGAGAAGGCGGCGGGGAGCAATCCCCGCCGTTTTTCGTTGTGGGCTTGGATAATGTCGGTGCCCGGCGCAGGCCGCCGGTGGCCCGCTGCCAATCAGCGGGCGCGCACCACCAGCTTGACCTTCTGACCGGGGGTCAGCGTATCATTGCTTCCCAGCGCATTCAGCACCCGGAACCGTTCTTCCTGCGCGGCCGGATAGGCCATCCGCCGGGCGAGACTGGCAATCGTATCGCCGCGCGCGACCGTGGCAATTTGTAGCTTCTTGGGCACCACAGCTCCGGCCTCGGCGGCCGTGATCCGCCGCATGGACTGGAACATCCCATTGAATGTCCCGGCGCGGCCCACCGGCGCAATCGCACTGAAGTGAAACGCCTGATCGCGCGCAAATTCATAAGCGAAGATCACCACATCAACCTGCGAGTTGCCGTTATTGACCCGCGCGGTGCCGTAGACAGCCGGCAGTCCATTCACGGTGGTGCGTTCCATCTGCGCCGGGGCGAGCTGGCTGTTCTGCCCGCCAAGCGCGGTAAACTGCTGGCGCACATAGGTTTCAAGATTGCCGTTATAGGCCGCACTCGTCAGCTGCGCCTGACCGGCCTGCCCCTGAATACTGACCGCCCGCGTGCCGTTGACCATGTAAAAGCCCTGCGGCGCGGCAAAGGAAAAGCGCAATTCAGGGTGAATGAAGGTGCTGCCTTCGATCATCCCCTGCGCCGGGTCATCGCCGTACAGCAGCCCATCGATCCGGGTGAGGAAGGTGTCGCGATTCGTGACACCGCCGCCAGCTGAGCCTGCCTTGGACAAGGCGCTTTGCACGCGGCTCGCCGGATCCGGGTGGGTCGAGGCCCATTCCGGAACGCTGGCATTGCGGCCAGCCAGCCGCGCATCGAGCGTATTTTGTGCCGCAAGGCTCGCCAGCACCGTCCCCATCGCGCGGCGATCATACCCGGCCCGTGCCAGATACTGGATGCCAAGCGTATCGGCCTCCAGCTCCTGCTTGCGCGAGAAGCGCAAGGTGAGCAGCTGCGAGCCTTCCATGAAGGTGCGCGACAGCGTGTTGCCGATTTGCGAATCGCCCAGCAGGATCGAGGAACCGATCGCCCCCAGAATGCCGAGAATCGAATTTTTCTGCGCAGCCTGCTGGCGCCGCTGGCTGTGGCGCGCGGCGACATGGCCGACTTCGTGTCCGAGCACGGCGGCCAGTTCCGCCTCGTTGTTCATCAGCGTCACCAGCTGGCGCGTTGTGTAGATATAGCCGCCCGGCACAGCAAAGGCGTTGTGAACCGGCGAATTGAGCAGGCTCACCGTAAAGCTCTCGCGCGCGTTGCCGAGGCCCGATTGCACCGCGATATTCTTGCCCACCTGCTCGACATACTGGGCCTGTGCGCCGCTCATCGCGCCGCCGAATTCGGCAAGGAATTGCGGGTGATATTGCGCGCCCATCTGGGCTTCCTTGGGGGTGATCTGTCCCGAGGCCGAGGGCACCTGAGCGCCGGCCCCCATGCAGCCTGCCAGCGCCACCGGCACCGCGCCAAAGGCCAGGACCTTGCGTGAAATTCGTGCCATGTTCCGTCTCTCCATCGCGTCGCTGTTCTTGTCCCGGTCTACCGGGAAAGCGCCGCGCGGCAAAGCCTTGGCGAACGAAACCTTAACAGCCGCTGGCGCGGCGCGCGCTACCCGCCGATCGCAAGGAACCGCGCTTCGCGCTGCGCGACAATCGCAGCGCCGCTGTGGGCCGACAGGCTATCAATCTCTTCTGTCAGCGCGGTCCCCAGCATGCGTGCGGCGGCGGCCGGATCACGGTGCGCGCCGCCCACGGGTTCCTTGATGATGCGATCAATGACATTGTCGCGCTTGAGATGCTGCGCGGTCACCTTCATGGCTTGCGCCGCTTCGGGTGCCTTTTCCGACGTGCGCCACAAGATCGAGGCGCACCCTTCGGGCGAGATCACCGAATAGACGGCGTGTTCCATCATCAGCACCCGGTTGGCGCTGGCGAGCGCCACCGCCCCGCCCGATCCGCCTTCACCGACGATCGCTGCCACCATCGGCACTTCGAGCGCAAGGCAGGCCTCGGTCGAACGGGCGATGGCTTCGGCCTGCCCGCGTTCTTCCGCCTCGATCCCCGGAAACGCGCCCGAGGTATCCACCAGCGTCACCACCGGCAGACCGAATCGGCTCGCCAGTTCCATCAGGCGGATCGCCTTGCGATAGCCTTCGGGCTTGCCCATGCCGAAATTGTGCTTGATCCGGCTTTGCGTATCATTGCCCTTCTCGTGCCCGATCAGCATCACCCGGCGCCCGTTCAGCCGCGCAAAACCGCCCATGATGGCAAGGTCGTCGCCATACAGCCGGTCTCCGCCCAGCGGGATGAATTCGCTGAAGGCATGGGTGACATAGTCGCGGAAATGCGGGCGCTGGGGATGGCGGGCGACCTGGGTCTTTTGCCACGGGGTCAGCGAGGCATAGGTGCTGGCGAGCAGTTCAGTGCTCTTGGCCTCAAGCCTCCCGATCTCGCTGGCGACATCGACATCATGCAACGCATTGACGCTGCGCAATTGCGCGATGCGTTCTTCCAGCGCGGCGACGGGTTTCTCGAAATCGAGGTAAGAAATCATGGCGCCGAGCTAGTCGGATGTGGCCCGCGTTGCAAGCGGGTGGCGGGAATTGACGAGGGCAACCAGCCGGGCGCTGTCCACATGGGTGTAGATCTGGGTGGTGGAAATGTCGGCATGGCCCAGCAGGGTTTGCAAGACGCGCAGGTCCGCCCCGCCTTCCAGCAGGTGCGTGGCAAAGGCATGACGCAGCACATGCGGGCTGATGGACGCAGGATCGATCCCGGCCCGGCCCGCGAGGCCTTTGATAAGCTGAAACAAGCGCACCCGGCTGAGGTGCTGGCCGGCCGTGCGGCCATTGCCGGCCGGAAACAGATAGCGCGACGCCGGTATCTGCGGGCGCAGTTCAAGCCAGCGCCCCAGCGCCGCCAAGGCGCGTGCACCGACCGGCACCAGCCGGGTTGCGCCGCCCTTGCCCGTTACTGTCAGAAATGGCGCATCGCGCGGAACCGCGTGCACCGGCAGCGCCGCCAGCTCGCTCGCGCGCAGACCCGAACCATACAGCAGCTCGATCACGGTCAGCAGCCGCACCGCCTTGGGATCGTTCGTGGCCGCTTCTTCCTCGGCGCGGGCAAACAGGGCGGTGATCTGGTCATGCCCCAGAACCTTGGGCAACGCGCGGCGCGTGCGCGGGGCGGGCAGCGCGCCAGACGGATCATCCTGACGCCAGCCTTCATCCACTGCAAAACCAAAGAATTGCCGCAGCGCCGATGCCTTGCGCGCCACGCTCGCAGGCGCAAGGCTGGCCCATTCGCCCGCCAGCGATGCAACCGCATCACGCGGCGCTGCCGCCAGATCGCCGATGGCTTCTTCGGCGCCATCAAGATCGCGGCGATAGGCCGACAGCGTGTTCAGCGCGGCGCCGCGTTCAGCCGCCAGCATTGCAAGAAACGCCTCGGTCGCGGCGGACATTACCCGCGCGCCACAGCCTCGGCCGCGATCATCCTTGCCTCGGCTTCAAGCCCTGCGCGGGTCAGCGCGGATGTGATGTGATACAGATGAAGCGGGGTCATCTGCGACCAGCTTGTCCCCTGCATCCCCAGCCCTGCCAGCAACACCGCCAGCGCCGGATTGCCGACCGCGCCCGCGCGGGCGATCGCGTTGGTCCAGCGGGTCTGGCGCGCGAGATCGAACCCGAGATCATCGGCCAACGTGGCAGCATCGCCTTCGTCCAGACGACCCAGGCCGGCCAGCCCGGCGACCAGAAAGGCAGACTTGCGCGATCCTTCGCTATCGTCGTTGCCGATGAAACTTTCGACCGCACCCTGCCCCACTGCACCATTACTGCGCGGGGAAGCGAGAGCGATCAACGCCCAGCCCAGCGAGCCTTCCTCGACCACATTGGCCCAGCGATCGGCATTGCGATCAAGCCCGGCGGCCAGCATGGCAGCGATCAGATCGCCGGCGGCGCCTGCGTGATCCTCGCTCGCCGGAATACGGGCCGCGGCATAGGCAGTCAGCACGCGCGCGCCGTAGCCATCCCCTCCGCCCAGCGCCGGACCCGCCGCCCACAACCGCTGCATGGCGGCAATCCGCGCAGCAGGATCGCTCGCCAGATAGGCCTCGCGCAGGGTTGCCGCATGGGTCTGCGCGTCGCCTGCGGCGGCGGGATCGCCGTAGATCTCGGAATAGAGATCGACCATCGCATCGGCCGACAGAATGCCCTCCCGCGCGGCGATACCGGCCAAGGGCGCGCGCTGGCTGGCCGGCAGCATCGGCAGCAGCGCGCCGGCGCGGGCATAATAGACCCCGTCCTTCGCCTTCAGCGTGCTATCCAGCAAGCCTTCCGGCAAGGGTTCGCCCACCGCCGTCGCTACACCGAACCGCCACGGGTTGAGCGCATCGACCCCCTGCCATTCGATCTGCACCGCCCGCTGTCCGCGCCCCGCCGCCCCGGCAAAGCGCCGCGCCAGCAGCACATCGATCCGCGGCGCCGCCCCGCGAAACAAGGCACGGTCTAGCTGCGAGGCGGCCAGTGCAGGCTCCCCGGCATAAGCGTTGCAAATCGCCTGCCACAGCTGCCATTCGCCATCGGTCCGCTGCGAGCCTTGCATGCGCACCGCCGGACAAGCGCCGGTCAGATCGCCGCTGGCAAGATAGGCCGTCAAGGCTTCCTGCGTCAGCGCAGGCGACCAGCTGGCGCTGTCGATATCCTGCACCACCGCGCGGGCCAGCGCATATTCGCCGATCCGGTTGAGCACGCCCACCCGCAGCGCGGCAAATTCGACCGGGTCCATGCCCAGCGGCGCGGCAAAGCGGCTGGCCAATGCGCGGCGCAGCAGGATGTGCCCCCAGCGCGATACCACCGGGCTTTGCGTGCCTTGCAGCGCGGCCCGCACCAGCGCGATCGGCTGATTGGCGAGCGCGGCGGGCGGCAATCCGCCTTCGTCACTGGCCAGCACACCCACGCGGGTCAGCGCCCGCTGTGCGCCGGGCGGAATATCGGACTTCGGCTTCAACCCGAGCAGTTGGTCAAGCTCTTCGGTCGACATGTTTTCGAGCGCTTCAAGGCTCGGCAAGCGCGACAGGTCGCTGCGCGAAATGGACGGCAGCGGCGGCAGGGTGGCGGGATCGACCGGCACGCCGGGCAGCGGCGCGGTGCCGGGCTGCGCAACCGGCGGTGGCGGCGGCGCAGTGCCGGGGGCAGACGTCGGCGCCGGGCTGGCACGCGGGGTCGGCGCGGGCGCGGGATCATCAAACCCCGGCGGCAGCAGCGATTCGGGCTTGCCCTGCGCAGCGGCAAAGCCGGACACAGCCGCCCCGCCCAGCGCGCCTGCCAGCCCGATGGCCAGCACGCTCGCACTCCAGCGCAGCCGGGTCATTGCCCTTGTCCCGGCAAAGCGACGGTTTCGGCAATGGGATGAAGCGGCTCTTCCCCGCCATCGAACCACGCGAGCACCAGCAGCACGGTCGCCGCTACGCCCGCAATCAACGGCCAGCGCCGCGGGCGCGGCAGCGGAGTTTCCTCAAGCCCGGAAGGGGAGAGACGCGGTGGGCGGCGCATGCTTACCATATTGCGCGTGCCCTAGCCCATCTATAGGCCCTGCGGCAATGTCCGCCGCACCCCATCTCAACGATCCTGCCGCGCTAGCCGCCATCGCCGCGCGGGTTTCGCGCCCGGTGGTGCTGGTCGGCCTGATGGGCGTGGGTAAGACGACAGTGGGCCGCAAGGTTGCCAGCCTGCTCGGCCGCGGCTTTGTCGATGCAGACGAAGCCATTGTCGAGGCCGCCCAGCGTTCGATCCCGGAAATCTTCGAAACCTTCGGTGAGGCCTATTTCCGGGATGGCGAACGCCGGGTCATCGCCCGCCTGATGGACGAAGCCCATGGTGTCATCGCTACCGGCGGCGGCGCGTTTGTCGATCCGTCCACCCGCGCGCTGATCCTTGATCGCGGGATCGCGGTGTGGATCGATTGCGACATTGATACGCTGGTGGAACGCACCGCACGGCGCGGCAACCGCCCGCTGCTGCAAAACGGCGATCCCAAAGAAATCCTCACCCGGCTGGCGCAGGAACGCGCGCCCTTCTACCGGCAGGCCCCCATCCGCGTTGTCAGCGAAACCGGCCCCCACGCCGATACCGCCCGCGCGATTATCGAGGCAATTGACCAATGGCTGTAATTCCTGTCGCTCTGGCCGGGCGCGCTTATGATGTTGTGATCGAAGAAGGCGTGCTGGAACGGATTGCCGATGTGGCCGCGCCGTTTCTGAAAGGTTACGCCAGCGGACGGCGGGTGCCGTTCGTGGCCGATACCAACACGCACCGCCTGTATGCCCCAGCGATCACCGCCAATCTTGCCGCCAACGGTTTCACGCCGGATTGGTTCGTGGTCGAACCGGGCGAAGACGCCAAGACCTGGGGCGTGCTGGAACGCTTGTGCGACTGGCTGCTGGCGCTGGGTGTCACCCGCAAAGACCATGTGTTTGCGCTGGGCGGCGGCGTGGTGGGCGATCTGGTCGGATTTGCCTGCGCGATCACCAAACGCGGCTGCGGCTTTGTGCAATTGCCAACGACCCTGCTGGCACAGGTCGATTCGTCGGTCGGCGGCAAGACCGCGATCAACACGCGCGCGGGCAAGAACCTGATTGGTGCCTTCCATCAGCCCGCCCTCGTCCTGATCGATCCGCTGGTGCTGGCCACCCTGCCGCCCCGCGAAATGCGCGCCGGTTATGCCGAGGTGGTCAAATACGGTCTGCTCGGCGATGCGGCTTTCTTTGCATGGCTGGAAGCCAACGCAAACATGGTGTTGGCGCGTGAACCTCAGGCGCTTGAGCATGCCATTGCCACCAGCATTGCCATGAAGGCCCGTATCGTCGCCGCCGACGAGCGCGAGACGCAAGACTTGCGGGCGCTGCTCAATCTTGGCCACACCTTCGGCCACGCGCTGGAGGCCGAGACCGGCTTTTCCGACCGCCTTCTCCACGGCGAGGCGGTGGCGCTTGGCATGGTGCTGGCAGCGCGTTATTCCGCGCGGCGGGGAGAGATTGGCACCGCTGACGCCGAACGGGCGGCTGGCGCGATCGCTGCGGCGGGCTTGCCGGCGAGCCTTTCAGCACTCGGCCTCGCCTGCACCGGCACGGTGCTGGCCCGCCACATGCGCCACGACAAGAAGGCGGAAGGCGCCACCCTGCCCTTCCTGTTGCTGCGCAAGCTGGGCGAGGCTTACGTGGCGCGCGATGTCGATCTGACCGATATTGCAGCCTTTCTCGATGCGGAACTGGCCGCATGATGATCGCTCCTGCCGACCTCGATGATGGTCAGGTGCAGTGGCTGATCGCCTATCATCAGCAGGCGATGCTGGCGGGATCGCCCGCCGGACACAGCTTTGCGCTGGATTTGTCGGCCTTGCGCGATCCGGCGATCAGTGTGTGGGACGCGCGCATTGACGGCATGGTGGTGGGCATCGGCGCGATGAAGCGGCTGGAAGACGGCGCGGCGGAGATCAAATCCATGCGCACCCACCCTGATTTCCTGCGCCGGGGGATTGCAGCAAGGTTGCTGGACACCATGATCGACCATGCCCGCAGCCTTGGCGTTACCCGGCTCAGCCTCGAGACCGGCAGCGGCCCGGCGTTTGAACCGGCGCTTGCACTCTACCGCAACCGGGGGTTCGCCAATGGCGCGGCTTTCGGCGAATACCGCTTGAGTGCGTTCAACCAGTGCCTGCACCTCGCACTGGACTAAATGCGCGGGATCAATGCGCCGGACGGCTCGGCAGCTTGGCGACATTGCCCATTGGCTCTGCCGCTGCGCGCGCCGCCTTCATCGCTGCTTCTTCGCCGAGCATTGCATCATGCTCGGCAAACAGCCGCTCAATCTCGGCGCGGCGTTCCAGCATCATGTAAGCGATGCCCGGCGCTAGGCTTTCGCCTTCGCCGATCTGGCCCAGCAGCCCCGCCAGATCGCTAACAGTCGCCTCACGCGCGGTTTTGAAGAAATTGCCTTTCCGGTCGAAAAACCCGGTTCCGGTGTGTGCCATGATCAAATTCTCCCCCGAGATTTAATCTGCCGCCGCGGGAGATACCGCGACTCGGCAATGGCAGAGTGTCTCACACCTGCGGGTGGTGGACAGGGGCCCCAATAAAATTGTGCCGGAAATCACGAGATGGGCGCAGATATGCAACAGGCGCGCAAGGGTATTGCCGAGCCGGGCAGCAATATGGCCTGTTGCCGCACAAACGCGATAACAGGATCGCCGATCCGGACACAGCGGTCGCCGTCTGGCGGTTCACTGGGGCGCAGGATAGCTGGCTACGCTGAGCGCTTGTCAGCAGCGCTCAGCGTGGCCCTTGCCTATTCCAGTTCCAGGATCACCGCGTCCACCGCGAGGCTCTCGCCCTCGGCGGCGTTGATCTTGGCGATCACGCCTTCCTTTTCGGCGCGCAGGATGTTTTCCATCTTCATCGCCTCCACCGTCGCCAGCGGCTGACCGGGCTGCACGGTTTCACCCTCGGCGACGTGGAGCTTCACCAGCATGCCGGGCATCGGGCAAATCAGGTAGCGCGAGAGATCGGGCGGGACCTTTTCGAGCATCAGGCTTTCATGCCGGGCCAGCCGCTGCGGCAACGCCAGAACCGTGTGCGCCGCGCCGCGGGTGGTGACCTTCCACTGGTTGCCGATGCGCTCGACGATCAGGCCGAGCTTGTGCTCTGGCCCGTCTCCGATCTGGCCGGTTGCTTCGGCCTGCACCATGCCGGGTCGCCAGTTGCACGTGCCTTCGACCCGCACACCGCCGACCACTGCGTGGCCCTCGCCAAGGGTGACGTCGAAGCGCTCGTCGCCCAGCTTGACCAGCCACTCGCTGGTGACCGGGAGCGGCCCGTCCAGCTGGCCGGTGATCCGGCGCGCGCGGCTTTGAAGGGTGAATTCGTTGCCCGCGCACACGGCGGCGAGGATGCGCTTTACATCGTCGCTGGTCGCCGCGCCGTGGAAGCCATCGGGGTATTCCTCGGCGATGAAGCCGGTGGTGAGCTCACCCGAACGGAAGCGCGGGTGCTGCATGATCGCGCTCAGGAAATCGACATTATGGCCGAGTCCCTTGATGCGGAAATTGTCGAGCGCTTCGATCTGGAGGTCCGCCGCTTCGTCGCGCGTGGGTGCCCAGGTGATGAGCTTGGCGATCATCGGATCGTAGAAGCGCGAGACCTCGCCGCCTTCATACACGCCGTCATCGACGCGCACCGAGCCGGTGCCGCGCGCGACCCCGCGCCGGGCCTTGCCCGCCACCTGCTCGTCCTCCTGCCAGCCAGCCAGCGGGGGCTGATAATGCACCAGCCGCCCAGTCGAAGGCAGGAAGCCGCGATAGGGGTCTTCGGCATAGACGCGGTTTTCGATCGCCCAGCCGTCGATGCCGATATCGTCCTGCGTCATGGCAAGCTTTTCGCCCGCCGCCACGCGGATCATCTGTTCGACCAGGTCGATCCCGGTGATCGCTTCGGTGACGGGGTGCTCCACCTGAAGCCGGGTGTTCATTTCGAGGAAGTAGAAGCTCTCCCCCGTCGGGTCCGCGCCACTGACGATCAGCTCGACCGTGCCCGCGCTGTAATACCCCACCGCGCGCGCCAGAGCGACGCATTGCTCGCCCATCGCCTTGCGCATTTTCGGCGTCACAAACGGCGATGGTGCTTCCTCGACCACCTTCTGGTGGCGGCGCTGGATCGAGCATTCGCGCTCGTTCAAGTAGAGGATATTGCCGTGCTGGTCGCCGAGGATCTGGATTTCGATGTGGCGCGGATTGAGGATGAACTTCTCGATGAACACACGGTCATCGCCGAAGGAGTTCAGCCCCTCGCGCTTGACGCTTTCAAAACCTTCGCGCACGTCGGCTTCGCTATAGGCAAGGCGCATCCCCTTGCCCCCGCCCCCGGCGCTGGCCTTCATCATCACCGGATAGCCGATCTCGTTGGAGATGCGCACCGCATGTTCGGTATCCTCGATCTCGCCAACGAAGCCGGGCACGACATTGACGCCCGCCTGCATCGCGAGTTTCTTGGATTCGATCTTGTCGCCCATGGCGGCAATCGCGCCAACGGGCGGGCCGATGAAGGCGATGTTTTCCTTGGCGAGCGCCTCGGCAAATGAGGTGCGTTCGGACAGGAAGCCGTAGCCGGGGTGGACGGCCTCAGCCCCGGTCTGCTTGCAGGCGGCGATGATCTTGTCCGCGATCAGGTAGGATTCGGCCGCGGGCGACGGGCCAATATGCACTGCCTCGTCGGCCATCGCCACAAACGGCGCGCGCGCGTCAGCGTCGGAATAGACCGCTACGGTCTTGATCCCCATTTTGCGGGCGGTGGTGATGACCCGGCAGGCGATCTCGCCGCGGTTGGCAATCAGGATTTTCGAGAACACGGGCAAACCTCTCGTGCAAAAGCATGATCTTTCGCTCCGGGCTATGCCGAGGTATTAAGCGCACCGCAAGCTAGCGGATTTGGGGCGACAGGCTGCAATGGCAGAGCGGACCATGCGCGGTCCGGCATTGGCGGAACGCTGATTTTGTGCGAAAAACTTGTGGATGCAGGGGCACCGCACGCAGCAGAATTTTGCCGTCACACGGCTGTAGGGTTAGGAAGGCAACCTGCAGGTTCTGCATGAAACACTCTCACCAGCCGGGAACACGCGCTCGATCTCCAAGGATGACCCCACGATGACACTGACCCTCTCGCCGCGATCCACCCTGCTGGCCGCCGGACTGATGTTCACGCTGTGCCCTGCGGCTCACGCCAGTACGACGCAGGGCACCGCCCCGCTGCTGCGCGACACACAAAGCGCCATTGATGTGCAAACAGCGCTGATTGCCAAGGCGGATCGCAGCTTTTCCGAGCTTGTGTTCGGCATGACGCGCGAGGCTGCGGCAGACCTGCAACTGCGCGAGATTATCGAACAGGATTGCGACGTGAACGGGCAGTGCGATTGGCTGATCGCCAGCGCGCCGCACGTGCGCCATGCCTTCGATGAAAACGGCACGGTCGACCGCAAGACCATCATCATCGACGATTACGGCAATGGCGCGGTGCGAGCGCTGGGCATTGGCAACGCCCGCCTGAAGGAAGACGTGGTCGATGCCGTTGCCGCCTATCTGCCCGGGATCGCCTTTACCTGCCGGTCAGTGGAAGAAGCGGGCGAAGGCGAAGGCCGGTCATCATGCGGGGCCACGCTTGGCGGCGCGAACATCAAGCTGATCTTTGCCGATAGCGATGTGCTGGCAGAGGTGCACCTGTACCGCGATACCGGGATCTGACGCAAAGCGCTGGCGGTCAGTCAGCGGCCCCTTGCGCATAGGCGATAAGGCTGGGCGCATAGGCCGGCGCCCCCCTGCGGTCGCCCTCCCCGCTGACGAGGGTCTGCACCGCCTTGCCCAGCATGGCGATATTGGCGGGCGAGAGACGCCCAAGCGGCTCGACATAGATGCCGATAGTGAACACGATCGCGCCGGTTGCTGGCAGGCGGCGCAGGGTCTGTCGTTCGGAGCGCACGAACAGGGTCTCGCCCGCGTTGTGCGGCGTGACATGGGCGAAGGCTTCGGCGGGCGGGCGGTCGGGGAGCCAGCGGCGGTTATCGGTCGCAGCGATGAACCAGTTGCACCGGCCATAGATCGCGCCGGGGCGCAGCGTCTCCATGAAGCGGTCGACGCCGGTCGCGAGGTGCTCCTCATAGCCCGCAATCGGCGCGTGGAGCGCGCGCAAAGGCAGGCCGATTTTCTGCGCTGGATGCCAGTCCGAAGGCCATGCGACGGCGGCTCCGATCAGGCGGTAGGCCTCCTCGCCCTCGCGCCGGGTAAGCAGGCACAGGTCTTCGTGGACGGCCAGCGCCGCTTCGGGGAGCGCGCCTGCAACGCCCAGCATCGCCGCCAATTCGCGGCCCGGTTCGGCCACCTCGGGCGATAACTGCACCCCTTGCGGCCAATCGGCAAAGCCTGCTGCACGCGCCGCCAGATCGGGCGCAGGCTGGAGCCACTCGTGCTCCGCCAGCTTGACCAGCCCCATGCGCAATTGCCCGCCGCCGCGCGCCTTGGGGAGCAGGGCGTCAACGGAAAAGCCGAGGGTCATCCACTTTCCCCGTCACCCCAGCGAAAGCTGGGGCCTAGGGCCGTGAAGGGCTGTGCTTGCCGCCCGAGGTCCCAGCTTTGGCTGGGATGACGAGAGTAGAGCGCAGTCACCCCGCCCCGCCCCGCTTCTCGCAGCGCAGCACCATGCCGTAGTCCGCCAGCCAATCCGCGCTGGTCGGCAACAGATATTGCAGCGCCTCGGGCAGCAACCCGTGCAATGCGGTCGCGTGTCGCAACTGATTGCGGCGGTCGGAGAAGCAATAAGCCTGGCCCTCGGGCAGCGCCTTGAGCAGGCGCTCCATCGCCGTTTCGGTCGCCCCGCCCTCGTCCGCCAGGCTGAGGTAGAGCGGCGGGCGCTTGTCCTCGCCCACGGCCCGGCGGCTCAGCGCCTCGAAGTCCCATTGCAGGCTGGGGCTGATCGCGGCGTAACCGGTGAACAGCCCGGGGTCCTGCGCCCAGGTCTCGACCACGAAATGCCCCGCTGCGCTTTCGCCGACAAGGAACGCTGTGCCATCGTGGCGGTAGCGGGCCTCGATCATCGGCTTGACCGTGGCCGCGATCCACCGGCGGAAGCTCTCGCTCTCACCCGCGCTGGGCCAGCGCTTGGCCTCGGCGGGATCGGCGGAGGGCGGGAGGAGTTCGCGCTGGCGGTCCTTCGTTTCGATCCCGACGATGATCGCGTCCCGGCTGCGCCCCCACAGCGCTCCCCAGCGCATCAGGCCCGCTCCCATCATCAGGTCCTGCTTCATGGCCCCGTCGAGCAGATAGATCACCGGCCAGCGCTTGTCAGGATCAGCGGCGTAGTCGGGGGGCAGAATGATGTTGATCTGCCGCGCTTCCCCGAGCGCCTCCAAAGTGACCGTCTCGCCGATCGTCAGCGGTACAGGCTCGGGCGCGGGAGCCGTTGCCAGTGCCGCTGCGACGAGAAGCGCGATCACTCCGCCGGCACCGCGCTCTTGCACGCCCGCGCGGGTTCCTCGCCTTTGAGCGCGGTCAGGCCCAGTTTGGCGAACAGCGCGCCGTCGCTGTCATCGCCCGCATTGGGCGCGGTCAGCAGCTTGTCGCCGGTGAAGATCGAATTCGCACCTGCAAGGAAGCACAGCGCCTGTGTCGCCTCGGACATGGACTCGCGCCCCGCCGACAGTCGCACCATCGAGCGCGGCATGGTGATGCGGGCCACCGCGACGGTGCGGACGAATTCGATATCGTCGATCTTGGCCAGCGGCGTGTCGGCCAGCATATTGCCCAGCACCGTGCCCTTGACCGGCACCAGCGCATTGACCGGCACGCTTTCGGGGTGCTGCGGCAGGGTGGCGAGCGTGTGGACAAAGCCCACCCGGTCCTCCCGCGTCTCCCCCATGCCGACGATCCCGCCCGAGCACACGTTGATCCCCGCCTTGCGCACGTGATCCAGCGTATCGAGCCGGCATTGGAAATCGCGGGTGGAGATAACGCGCTCGTAATACTCCGGCGAGCTGTCGATATTGTGGTTGTAGTAGTCGAGCCCCGCCTCGGCGAGCATTGCTGCCTGATGCGGTTCGAGCATCCCTAGCGTCATGCAGGTCTCCAGCCCCATGTCGCGCACGCCCTTCACGATCTCGACAATCGCAGGCATGTCGCGGTCCTTGGGATTGCGCCACGCCGCGCCCATGCAGAAGCGCTGGCTGCCCGCATCCTTCGCCTGCGCCGCGCGCTGGAGGACGGCCTGCACGTCCATCAGTTTTGTGGCTTCCACGCCGCTGTCAGCGCTGACCGACTGCGAGCAATAGCCGCAATCCTCGGGGCACCCGCCGGTTTTGATGCTGAGCAGGGTGCACAGCTGCACCTGCGTGGGCGGGTGGAATTCGCGGTGGACGCTGGCGGCCTGGAACAGCAGCTCGGTGAAGGGCAGGTCGAACAGCCCTGCGATTTCGGTGCGGGTCCAGTCGGTGCGGGGGTGGGTCATTGCTTTTGATCTCTGAAAATGAAGGCGATCGCCAAGGTCGTGGTCGTGATAAACGAGAGGATAGCGAAGCCAAGGATCGGCCAATCGAACGCTGCTTCGTAACTTGGAAGCAGCGCCGCCACTAAGAACATGCCGTAAAAATGGACGAGGAAAATAGTTGGAACTGCAATCGCCAAGAGAAAAAGCCGAACAGCGAGTTTCATCTGGCTTCAACCCTTCGTCATCGCAAGGAACCGCTGGCTCCGTGGCCAACCAGCAAAACCCAATAACCGTTCGGGCTGAGCTTGTCGAAGCCCTGCACTTCCCTCTGGCCTGACAGGGCAGAAGAAAGGCAGCCCTTCGACAAGCTCAGGGCGAACGGGGTTGGGGAAATTCTACTCCGCCGCCTCGTCCAGCCCCTCACCAAGCGGCGGCATGTTGTGGCCGAGCAGCACCAGAATATCCGCCGCGCACTCCACAACATTGCTTCCCGGCCCGTAAATCCCCTGCACCCCCGCCTCGCGCAGGTAGTCGTAGTCCTGCGGGGGGATCACGCCGCCTGCCGTCACCTTGATATCGCCGCGCCCAGCTTCGCGCAGGAGCCGGATCAGTTCGGGGATCAGGGTCTTGTGGCCTGCCGCAAGGCTCGACGCGCCGACCACATCGACATCGTGTTCAAGCGCCATTGCGACCGATTCCTCGGGCGTCTGGAACAGCGGGCCGGAGACGACCTCGAAGCCCATGTCACCGAACGCGCTCGCGATCACGTTCGCGCCGCGATCGTGGCCGTCCTGGCCCATCTTGGCGATCATGATGCGGGGCTTGCGGCCCAAGCGGCGGCCCACGGCCTCGACCCCGTCCGTCACCTGCGCCCAGCGGCGGTCGAATTCATAGGCACTGGCATAGACGCCGCTGACCGGAGCGGGCGTGGCATCATGGCGGCCGAAGACCTCTTCCATCGCCGAGGAAATCTCGCCCAGCGTCGCATCATGGCGCGCGGCCTCGACCGCCAGAGCCAGCACGTTCTCGCCCGCAGCGCAGCCCGCCGTCAACGCCGCCAGCGCCGCCCGGCAAGCCGCCTCGTCGCGCCCTTCGCGCACCTTGGCGAGGCGTGCGATCTGCCCGGTGCGAACCATCTGGTTGTCGACCTCGAGGGTCTCCAGCGCGTCTTCGCTTTCCTTGCGATACTTGTTGACGCCGACGATCACCGTCTCGCCCATGTCGACCTTGGTCTGCTTTTCCGCCGCCGCGCGTTCGATCGCGGCCTTGGGCGCGCCGGTGGCGACGTAGGCGGTCATCCCGCCTGCCGCGTCCACCTCGGCCATCATCGCTTCGGCCTCGGCCACCAGTGTTGCGGTCAGCGCCTCGATGTAATGCGAGCCGCCGAGCGGATCGACCACGTTGCAGATCCCGCTTTCTTCTTGCAGCACCAGCTGCGTGTTGCGGGCGATGCGGGCGCTGAAATCGGTGGGGAGCGCGATGGCTTCATCGAGCGCGTTGGTGTGGAGCGACTGCGTGCCGCCGAGCACTGCCGCCATCGCCTCCACCGTGGTGCGGATGACGTTGTTGTAGGGGTCCTGCTCCTGCAAGCTGACGCCGCTGGTCTGGCAGTGGGTGCGCAGCATCTTGGAGCGTTCGTCCTTTGCGCCGAGATCGTCCATCACCTTGTACCACAGCGTGCGCGCGGCGCGCAGCTTGGCGATCTCCATGAAGAAGTTCATGCCGATGCCGAAGAAGAAGCTGAGGCGGCCCGCGAAGGCGTCGATATCGAGGCCTGCCGCCATCGCGCGGGCGGCATATTCCTTGCCATCGGCGATGGTGAAGGCGAGTTCCTGTACCGCCGTCGCCCCGGCCTCGTGCATATGGTAGCCGCTGATCGAAATGCTGTTGAATTTCGGCATGTTGGCCGAGGTATATGCGATGATGTCCGAGATGATCCGCATCGAAGGCTCGGGCGGGTAGATATAGGTGTTGCGGACCATGAACTCCTTGAGGATGTCGTTCTGGATCGTGCCTTCCAGCTTGTCTTGCGACACGCCCTGACGCTCGGCCGCGACGATGAAGAAGGCCAGCACCGGGATCACCGCGCCGTTCATCGTCATGGAAACGCTCATGGAATCCAATGGGATCTGGTCGAACAGGATCTCCATGTCCGCAACCGTATCGATCGCCACGCCCGCCTTGCCGACATCGCCGACGACGCGCGGGTGATCGGAATCATAGCCGCGGTGGGTGGCGAGGTCGAAGGCGACCGACAGGCCCTTCTGCCCCATCGCCAGATTGCGGCGGTAGAAGGCGTTGCTCTCCTCGGCGGTCGAGAAGCCCGCATATTGGCGGATGGTCCACGGACGGCCCGCATACATGCTCGCCTTTACGCCCCGGGTGAAAGGGGCGAAACCGGGCAGGCCGGGGTCGAAGCCAGCGTGATCTTCCGCTGTGTAGAGCGGCTTGATCACGAAACCTTCGGGCGTGTGCCAGGTGAGGTCGCGGCCCTTCACTTCCTTGGCGGCGAGGGCGTTCCAGTCTTCGAGGGTCGGTTTTTGGGTCATATGATTATCATATCCGTTCGGGCTGAGCCTGTCGAAGCCCTGCCCTTCTACTTGAGCCTGGCACCCGAAGAAGTGCAGCCCTTCGACAAGCTCAGGGCGAGCGGGTGTGGGTATGCGGAGGAGCCTTACTCCCCCTTGAACTCCGCTTTCCGCTTATCGAGGAAGGCCATGCCGCCCTCCATCGCATCCTTGGTCGCGCCCGCGATACGCTGGCCCTCGGCTTCCGCCAAGAGCACCATTTGCAGGTTCTGATCGAGCGCGACTGCGATATTGCGCTTCATCGTGGCGTAGGCGACGGTCGGCCCGTTGGCGAGCTTTTCGGCGAGCGCGCGCGCCTCGGTCATCAGGTCGGCATCCTCGACGCACTTGTAGACGAGGCCCCATTCCTCGGCCTGCGTGCCGCTGATCTTCTCGCCCAGCATCATCATCTGCGTCGCGCGGGCGCGGCCGATGGCGCGGGTGAGCAGCCAGGTCGATCCGCCATCGGGCACGAGGCCGATATTGACGAAGGCTTGCAGGAAATAGGCGCTCTTGGCCGCGATGGTGAAATCTGCCGCCAGCGCCAGCGAGCAGCCGACACCCGCCGCCGGGCCGTTGACCGCGCAGATCACGGGGACATTCGCGCGGATCAGCTGGCTGATCGCCGGGTTGTAGTGATTGATCAGCGCCTCGTGGCTGCCGCCCTTGCCGCCCAGCGCCGAGCCATCGCCGCGCGCCGACAAATCCGCGCCCGAACAGAAGCCCTTGCCCTCGCCGGTGATCAGCACCGCGCGCGCATCGCCGAGGTCATAAAACGCCTGTCCCAGCTCGTCCGCCATCTGCGGCGGCATGGCATTGAGCCGCTCGGGGCGGTTGAGGGTGATGGTCAGCAGCGGGCCGTCACGTTCGACGCGGATGGTTTCGTAGGACATTCTTCTCTCCGGGGGTTCAGTTCGACCAGTGCGTGCCCTCTTTGGGCGTCTCCATGATCTCGGTAAGCATGCCGCCCATGTCCTTGGGATGGACGAAAAAGATAGGGGTGCCGTGCGCGCCGATGCGGGTGGGGCCGAGGATGCGCTTGCCGAGCGCCTCGAACTCGCTGCGCGCCTCGGCGATGTCGGGCACTTCGAAGCACAGGTGATGCTGCCCGCCCAAAGGGTTCTTGGCGAGGAAGCTTGCGAGGGTGGAGTTTTCGCCGAGCGGCTCGATCAGCTCGATTTGCGTTCCGTTCATTGCCCCGTCCGCAGCCGGCGTGTCGACGAAGCAGACCTTCACGCCCTGCTCTTCAAGGTCGAAGGGCGTGTGGAGCTTGGTCGCGCCCATGACGTCGCGGTAGAAGGCGATGCTGTCAGCGATGGAGGGCGTGGCGACCCCGATGTGGTTCAATCTTCCCAGCTTCACTGGTGCATTCCTCTCTCAATTCCCGTCATGCTGAACTCGTTTCAGCATCCATTCTGCGGCCCGCACCGCCGGTGCGTGGGGCGGGATGGACCCTGAAACAAGTTCAGGGTGACGAAGGTGGTTATGGCGTGGCGACCCCGATGTGCTTGAGGCATCCGAGTTTCATTTCGCACTCCGATGAATTTCAAAAATACGGTCTACGATTGCGCGGCTTCGGCCGCTCAGCCCTAGGCCGATATATTCAGTCTCAACCCACTCAAGATAAGCAAGCATGTCCGCTTTGCTCTTGCCTTGGTTCAACATCTGAAAAACCTGATGGGCATAGCTGCCATATTCACCTTCGGCGTCGGGCATATCGTTGACGCCTATCGGATCCCACTCCTCCCAAAGGAGGCGCTTCAGCTGTTCGAGTTTATCAATCACAGCGGAATATTGTCATGCTTCTTCCACGGGTTCTCCAAACTCTTCGTCCGCAGCTTCCTTAGCCCCAGCGCGACGCGCTTCCTCGTCGAGTGCGGATAAATCACCTCATCAATATACCCGCGCTGGGCGGCCACGAAGGGGTTGGCGAAGCGGTCTTCGTATTCCTTGGTCTTTTCGGCGATCTTCTCCGCATCGCCGCGGTCCTGGCGGAAGATGATCTCCACCGCGCCCTTCGCGCCCATCACCGCGATTTCCGCCGTGGGCCAGGCGTAGTTGAGGTCGCCACGCAGGTGCTTGCTCGCCATCACGTCATAGGCCCCGCCATAGGCCTTGCGGGTGATCACGGTGATCTTGGGCACGGTCGCCTCGGCATAGGCGAAGAGCAGCTTGGCGCCGTGCTTGATGATCCCGCCCAGCTCCTGCGCGGTGCCGGGGAGGAAGCCGGGGACGTCGACGAAGGTGATGATGGGGATCTCGAAGGCATCGCAGAACCGAACGAAGCGCGCGGCCTTCTTCGAGGAATTGATGTCGAGCACGCCCGCCAGCACCATCGGCTGGTTCGCCACCACGCCCACGGTGCGGCCTTCGACGCGGCCGAACCCGCACAGGATATTGCCCGCGTGCATCGGCTGAATCTCGAAGAAATCGCCCTCATCCAGCACCTTGGCGATGACTTCGTGCATGTCATAGGGCTGGTTGGCGTTATCGGGGATCAGCGTGTCGAGGCTCATGTCGAGCCGGTCCCACGGATCGCTGGTTGGCAGTTCGGGCACGCCTTCGCGGTTAGACAGCGGCAGGAAGTCCATAAACCGGCGGGTCGCCAGCAGCGCCTCGACATCGTTTTCATAGGCGAGGTCTGCCACGGAGGTCTTGGTGGTGTGGGTGATCGCCCCGCCCAACTCCTCCTGCGTCACGACCTCGTTGGTGACGGTCTTCACCACATCGGGCCCGGTGACGAACATGTAGCTCGAATCCTTCACCATGAAGATGAAGTCGGTCATCGCGGGTGAGTACACCGCCCCGCCCGCACACGGCCCCATGATGAGGCTGATCTGCGGCACGACGCCGCTCGCCAGCACATTGCGCTGAAACACCTCGGCATAGCCGCCGAGGCTGGCCACGCCCTCCTGAATGCGCGCCCCGCCCGAATCGTTGAGGCCGATCACCGGCGCACCGACCTTCAGCGCAGTGTCCATCACCTTGCAGATCTTTTCGGCATGGCGCTTCGACAGCGAGCCGCCGAACACGGTGAAATCCTGCGAGAAGACATAGACCAAGCGCCCGTTGATGGTGCCGCTGCCCGTCACCACCCCGTCACCCGGAATGCGCTGGGTTTCCATCCCGAAATCGTTGCAGTCATGCTCAACGTAAGCATCGACCTCTTCGAAGCTGCCTTCGTCAAGCAGCACGTCGAGCCGTTCGCGCGCGGTCAGCTTGCCCTTGGCGTGCTGGGCGTCGATCCGCTTCTGCCCGCCTCCCATGCGAGCAGCTTCGCGGCGGCGTTCCATTTCGGCGATGTTGGCGGACACGCGGGTTCCTCTCCTCAAGTCTCTTGTCGCAACCCGTTGCCTTAGCGTGCGCCAAGCGTCAACGTGCCAAAAATGGCGGGAGGCGCGATGATGCAAGCGGCAGACGTAGTGGTGGTGGGCGGCGGGATCGCGGGGCTATCGGTCGCGGCGCGAATTGCGGCCCATCGGCGCGTGGTGGTGCTGGAGAGTGAAAGCGCGCCGGGCTACCACGCCTCCGGGCGCAGCGTCGCCTTTGCACATTATGGCCTTGGCAACGAACCGGTGCGCACGCTGACTGCGCTCAGCATGGCTGAACTGGCGGCGCATGGCTCTGTACATCCGGCGCTGCATATTGCTTCGGCCGATGAGATTGCGGCGCTTGATGCGCTGGAGGCGGTGCACCGGCGCTATGACTGCGATTGCGCGCGGATCGGGGCTGATGCCGCGCGCGCGCTGATGCCGGCGCTGAAGGCGGAAGCCTGCGCCGCGGCGCTGGTCGATCACGGGTCATTGAAGCTCGATACCCATGCAATGCTGCAAGCGGGCGTGGCCGCAGTGCGTGAAGGCGGCGGTCACGTAGTCACGGGCGCCCGGGTCAGCGCGATCCGGCGCGACAGCGCAAGCTGGCAGGTGGAAACCACAGCGGGGCATTTCGCTGCGCCGATCCTCGTCAACGCCGCAGGGGCCTGGGCGGACGACATCGCGCGCCTCGCCGGGGTCACCCCCATCGGCATCCAGCCGCGCCGCCGCACCGTTATCAGCTTCGCCGCGCCTGGTGGTGAGGAGGTCAGCCACTGGCCCTTCACCAAAACCGTGGGCGAAGGCTTCTACCTGCTGCCCGAGGGGCGCAGCCAGATCCTCGCCTCAGCGATGGACCAGACCCCGTCCGACCCTTGCGATGCTGCGCCGGAGGAGCTCGACATTGCCATCGCTGCTGACCGGGTGGAGCAGGCCACCACCCTCCCCATTCGCCGGATCAGCCACAGCTGGGCAGGCCTCAGGAGCTTTGCGCCAGACGAGCTGCCGGTGGTGGGCCATGCCGCCGCTGCGCCGGGCTTCGTGTGGTGCGCGGGGCAAGGCGGGGCGGGGTTCCAGACTGCGCCTGCGCTTTCGCGCATCGCAGCAGCGGCGGTTTTGGGCCTGCCCTTCCCCGCCGACTGCAACGATGCGGGCCTTTCGGCTGACACCTTCGCGCCCGCCCGGCTTGGCGCGTGACGCCTATTTGAACAGCACCAGTTCTTCCGCCATGGTCGGGTGAATGGCGACCGTCGCGTCGAAATCGGCCTTGGTCAGACCCGCCTTCACCGCGATGGCGGCGGCTTGCATGATTTCCGGCGAATCGGGGCCGATCATGTGAATGCCCACGATCCGGTCGTTCGCGGCATCGACGATCATCTTGTACAGGCTGCGCTCGTTGCGCCCTGCCACCACATTCTTCATCGGGCGGAAATCGGCCTGATAGACCTTGATATTGCCGAGGCTGTTGCGCGCCTCGCTCTCGGTCAGGCCGACCGCGGCGATCGGCGGGTGGCTGAACACCGCGCTCGGCACGCAGGAATGATCGACCGCGTAGGGCTCGCCCGGGCCGAACACGGAATCGGCAAAGGCCTGACCTTCGCGGATCGCCACCGGGGTGAGCTGCACCCGGTCCGTCACATCGCCCACAGCGTAGATGTAATCGATATTGGTCTTGCTGAAGGCATCGACCACGATCTCGCCCTTCTTGCCCGTCTCGACCCCGACAGCTTCAAGCCCCAGTCCTTCGATATTGGGCACGCGGCCCGTGGCAACCATCACGGCGTCATATTCGCACGCCTCCTGGCCCGTCAGCTTGACGAGCAGCGTGCCATCCGCCTGCTTCTCGATATGCTCGAACTCGGCGTGGAACAGGAAGGTGATGCCCTTCACCATCGAGATTTGCAGCAACCGGTCGCGCAGCGCGGCATCATAGCTGCGCAGGATCGTGTCAGACCGGTTGGCGATGGTGACCTTGCAGCCGAATTCGTTGAAGATACCCGCGAACTCATTGGCGATATAGCCGCCGCCCGCAATCAGGATGCGGCGCGGCAGGGTGTCGAGGTGGAACGCCTCGTTCGAGGTGATGACGTGTTCGTTGCCGGGAAACTCGGGGATCAGCGGCCGCGCGCCGGTGGCGATCAGGATGTGGGCGGCGGTAACCACCTTGCCGCTGGCCAGCGTGATCTGGTGGTCGCCGGTGATGGCCGCGCGTTCGTTGAAGACGGTGACCTTGTGATTGGAAAGCGTCTGGCCGTAGAGCCCTTCCAGCCGGGTTACGTCGGTCTGCACGGAATCGCGAAGGCGCGCCCAATCAAAGCGCTTGCCCTCGATCGTCCAGCCGAAGCTTTTCGCATCCTCCAGATCCTCGGCAAAATGCGCGCCGTAGACGAGCATCTTCTTGGGCACGCAGCCGCGGATCACGCAGGTGCCGCCGACGCGGTATTCCTCGGCCACGGCGACGCGGGCGCCGTGTGCGGCGGCAACGCGGCTGGCGCGCACCCCGCCCGAGCCTGCGCCGATGGTGAAGAGGTCAAAATCATATGCGTCGGCCATTGGTCGCTCCCGTTGGTTCGGGGTCGCATATGGCGGCGTGCGGCGGAGGCGACAACCTTACGCCTGCGAGAATCCGGATTTCGGACAAACAAAAGGCGGAAGGCTTGTCGCCCCCCGCCCTGTTTATATTGGCTGTGTCAGCGATCAGACGCTGGCAGCGCGCGGACGCCCGCCGCCACCGCCGCCGCCGGGACGGCCGCGACCACGACCACCGCCGCCACCGCCACCATTGCCACCGGGATGGCCACCGCCGCCCGGTTGACGGCGATCACCGCCGCCATGTCCGCCGGGACGGCCCTGACCACCTGAGCCATGCGCCTGCTGCGGCTTGCGCTCACCCTGCTGCGGACGACGCTCGCCCTGCGGGGCCGGACGACGCTCGCCTTCGGCACGGCGCTGGTCGCCCTGCGGACGGCGTTCACCCTGCGGCTTGCGGTCGCCCTGCGGACGCTGACCGAGCGGGCGCGGATTGACGCGCTTCATCGGCACGCGCGCGGCCGGCTTGGTCGGGCCTTCGCCTTCCACCACGGCGCGGAAGTTATCCGGCAGCGGCAGGCGCTCAAGCTCGGCGCCGGTCACCTTGCGGATATCCTTCAGATATGCGCGTTCGTCCTCGGCACAGAAGGCAATCGCGATCCCGCTCTTGCCCGCCCGCGCGGTGCGGCCGATGCGGTGCACGTATTGTTCGGGCACATTGGGCAGTTCGTAATTGATGACGTGGCTGACGCCGGGAATATCGATCCCGCGCGCGGCAACGTCCGTGGCGATCAGCACCGGCACGCGCGCCTTGCGGAATTCGTCGAGCGCGCGCTGGCGCTGCGGCTGCGACTTGTTGCCGTGGATCGCGTTGGCGGGAATGCCCGCCTGCTCCAGCTTCTTCACCACGCGGTCGGCGCCGTGCTTGGTGCGGGTGAAGATCAGCACGCGTTCGATCGCACCGGGCACGGTGTGACGGCCCTTCAGGATCATTTCGAGCAAGCTCAGCTTTTCATCCTGCTGCACCATGAACAGGTACTGGTCGATACGTTCGGCGGTGGTGCTTTCGGGGGTCACCGACACCTGCACGGGGTTGTTGCAGAAGCCGCTCACCAGCTCCTTGATCGCCTTGGGCATGGTCGCGCTGAAGAACAGCGTCTGGCGATCCTTGGGGGCCAGTTCCTTGATCTTGCGCAGCGCGTGAATGAAGCCGAGGTCGAGCATCTGGTCAGCTTCGTCGAGCACCAGGATCTCGATCCCGGCAAGATTGAGCGCCTTCTGGTCGATCAGATCGAGCAAGCGGCCCGGGGTGGCGACCAGAATGTCGGTGCCGCGGTGCAGCTTGTTGCGATCCTTGCCCACGCTGGTGCCGCCGACGATGCATTGCACCTTGAGGCCGGCGAGCGCGCCGTAATCCTTGGCGCTATCGGCAATCTGCACCGCGAGTTCGCGGGTCGGGGCCAGCACCAGCATGCGGCAGGACTTGAAGGGAATCTGCTTGTCGGCTTCGCGCAGCCGGTCGATGCTCGGCAGCATGAACGCGGCAGTCTTGCCGGTGCCGGTCTGCGCGATCCCGAGCAGATCGCGCCCCTTCAATACGGCGGGGATCGCCTGTTCCTGGATCGGGGTGGGGGTGGAATAGCCCTTGAGGTCAAGCGCCTGAAGAACGGGCTGCGAGAGCCCGAGGTCAGCAAAAGTCGTCATGGTAAATGCACTCGCAAATATCTGCGACGCGCGCTGGACCGGCCCGGACGACAAGCGTCCACAGGCACGCCACGCGCGGCGCGGGGGTTGAAACCGCCCGCGTGAAAAGGGAAGTCTTGGGGGTAGAACCGAAGTGCGGCCGGGGCGGATGTTTTCAGATTTCCGCCGCTTCACGCATGGCTAACGCGCTTCGATGTGGGGCATGTGGGCGTGATGGCGCGGAAAGTCAATCTATTCGTTCATCATCCCAGCCCCGCCGCCGCCATCAGCGCCGTGGTGCTTGGATCAAACTCCCCCTCGCCGCTTTCGATCTGCTTCGCGATCGCCTTGCCCAGTTCCACCCCGAACTGGTCGAAGGGGTTGATCCCCATCAAGACCGCATTGGCAAAGGTGCGGTGTTCGTGGAACGCGATCAGCGCGCCCAGCGCGGCTGCGTCGCAATCGTCGAGCAGGAAGGTGGTCGAGGGTCGGTCGCCCGGATAGGCGCGCGCCGGATCGTCGGACGGCTTGCCCGCCATCAGCGCGGCGCCCTGCGCGAGGCAGTTCATCAGCAGGATGCGGTGATGCGCCGGGTCGAGCGTGTCGCCCGGCTCAATGGCGACAATGAAATCCACCGGGATCAGGTGCGTGCCCTGATGCAGCAGCTGGAATACGGCGTGCTGCGCGTCGGTTCCGACACCGCCCCATGTCACCGCTGCCGTCGGCCCATCGACCGGCGCGCCGTCCACCGTCACGCTCTTGCCGTTGGATTCCATTTCCAACTGCTGGAGGTAATCGGGCAGCAACGCCAGCCGCTCGTCATAGGCGAATACCGCGCGGGTCTGGCAGCCGTGCAGCCGGGTGTAATACTGGTCGCAGAACGCGGCGAGCAGCGGGGCGTTGGCGCGGGCATTCTCATGGCGGAAATGATCGTCCACCGCCTTGGCCCCGGCCAGCATCGCCCGGAACGCTTCCATCCCGGTAGCCAGCGCGACCGGAAAACCAATCGACGAGAACAGCGAATACCGCCCGCCGACACTGTCGATGAAGGGCAGCACGCGGGTTTCATCCACGCCCCATTCCACCGCCTTTTCCGGCGCAGCGGTCAGCGCGACCACACGCCCGCCGGGGTCCTCAACGCCGCTATCCTCCAGCCATGCCAGCGCGCTGGCGGCATTGGTCATCGTCTCGGTGGTCGTGAAGGTCTTGGAGGCGACCGCGATCAAAGTGGTCTGCGGATCGCAGGCGCGGAACGCTGCTTCCAGCGCCAGCCCGTCAATATTCGAGACGACATGCACATCCACCAGCGCGCCCTCACGGGTCAGCGCGTCAATCGCCAGCGCCGGGCCGAGCGCCGAACCGCCGATGCCGATGGCGATGCAATGCCTGATCTCGCCCAGTGCGCCTTCATGAATGGCCTCGACCAGCATCCCCATGCGGGCGAGCAGCGCTTCGGCTTCCTCGACCTGCGCGGGCGTGCCGCTGCCGCGCAGCGCGCCGTGGGTGGCGGCGCGGCCTTCGGTCGGGTTGACGATGCCGCCGCTGAACAGCGCCTCGCGCGCAGCGGCAAAGCCTGCCGCGTCGGCCAGCGCCTCGAACGCAGCGAGCGCGTCATCGCTGAGATGGGTTTTGGAGAAATCGATCAGCATCCCGGCTTCGGGCAGGCTGCCTGATGCATCGGGCCAGGCAATGCGCCGGGTCAGCTGCGCGGGGCGGCCGGCGTCGGCTGCAAACAAGTCTGCCAAGCTTGGCCGGGCCATGGCCCGCAAAGTCGCCCAAGCCGCCGCGCGTGCGGTTGCGTCTTGTGCCGTGTTCGCAGTGTTCATCGCCGTTCCCCTTTGCGCAACTGTGCCGCTGCGCGTAAGGGCAAGGGCGATGGATGTTAAGACCCAATCGCTGGGATCGCCGCCCGCGGCCGCCCCGAACGCTCGCAGCAGCGATAGCTGGGCGGGATTTGTGTGGTTTATCATCAAGCTGCTGCTGGCCGTGCTGGCTTTCCGGGTATTCGTATTCTCGCCCTTCTCGATCCCGTCCGAAAGCATGCTGCCCCGCCTGATGAACGGTGACTATCTGCTGGCGGCCAAGTGGCCCTATGGCATCTCGCGCCATTCCTTTCCGCTCGAACTGCCGCTGCCCGAAGGGCGACTGCTGGCGGCAACGCCATCGCGCGGCGACGTGGTGATCTTCAAGCACCCCGTTGATGGCACCGATTACATCAAGCGCGTAATCGGCCTGCCGGGTGACCGGGTTGCGGTGATCGGCGGCGCGGTGGTGCTGAACGGCGAACAGGTGCCACGCACGGCTGCGCGGCAGCTGGCGGTGCCGATGTCGCCGAACACCGGCTGCGCGTGGGGCGGCAAAGCCGGACAAGCTGAAACGGGCGAGGCGGGCGAAACGGGCGCACCGCTGTGCCGTTACACGGCGCTGCACGAAACGCTGCCGGGCGGCCCGGCCTATGACGTGATCGATTTTGGTCCGTCGCGCGCTGATAGTCTGGCCGAGCAGGTCGTGCCCGCAGGCCACGTGTTCGTGATGGGCGACAACCGCGACAATTCGCTCGACAGCCGGTTTGCAGCAGCCGCTGGCGGCGGGGTCGGCATGGTTCCGCAGGCGCTGCTGGTGGGCCGCGCGGAACTGATCGTCTGGTCAACCGATGGCAGCGCTGACTGGCTGCGTCCCTGGACGTGGTTTTCGGCGGCGCGCTGGCAGCGGATCGGAGAGCGATTGTGAGTACGGGTCTGGACCCTGCCGCCCGCGCCTGGCTGGAACAGCAAGGCTTTGCGCCTGCGCGGGAAGCGCCGTGGCTGGAAGCGCTGACCCACGGCAGCTTCAACGGATCGGGCGCGGAAGCGGCGGATTACCAGCGGCTCGAATTCCTCGGCGACCGCGTGCTGGGCCTGTCGGTGGCCAGCTGGCTGTTCAAGGCAGGCGACGCGCCCGAAGGCAAGCTTTCGCAGCGGCTCAATGCGCTGGTGAGCGGGGCAACCTGCGCGCGGATCGCCCGCACCATTGGCCTGCCCGCCCACATTCGCCTCGGCAAGCAGGCGCGCGATGATGGCGGGAGCGACAGTGACAAGATCCTTGGCGATGTGATGGAGGCGCTGATTGGCGCCTGCTTTATCGAACACGGCTTCGAGGCAGCGCAAAACCTGATCTACCGCTTGTGGGTGCACGAACTGGAAGGCGATGTCGGCAAGTCCAAGCACCCCAAAAGCGCGCTTCAGGAATGGGCTGCGGGCAACCGCCGGGCAACCCCGGTGTATCAGGTCACCGACCGCAGCGGGCCCGATCACGCCGCGCGCTTCACCGTCGAGGTCAGCGTGCGCAATGTCGGCAGCGCCGCCGCGACCGCAAACAGCAAGGGCGAGGCAGAACGGCTCGCTGCCAAGGCGTTTCTGGAACGGTTCGGGTGAGTTTTGTTCCCCAAATGTTTCACGTGAAACATTGCGGCTTCGGCCAATTCCCATTGACCTGACCGGGGTCTTGACCGGGCCTAACCGCCGTCAGGAAGGCGCTAACCGCCGTCATGCCCCGCTCTCCCCTTCGACAAACACACGCTAAACGGATATTGTACGGCCATGACTGACATCCCCCCGCCCCCCGCCTCCACCCGCTGCGGCATGGTCGCCGTGATCGGCGCGCCCAATGCGGGCAAATCGACACTGGTGAACCAGCTGGTCGGCCAGAAGGTCGCGATCACCAGCGCCAAGGCGCAGACGACGCGCGCACGGATGCTGGGCATTGCCTTGCACGAGCTGGACGGCGCCGGCGTGCAGATGATTCTCGTCGACACACCCGGGATCTTTGCGCCGCGCCGCAGGCTCGACCGGGCGATGGTCAGCGCTGCATGGGAAGGCGCGGAAAGCGCCGATGCCGTGCTGCTGCTGGTCGATCCGATCAAGCAACGCCGCCACGAGCTGGAGCCCCTGCTGGAAGCGCTGGCGACCCGCCCGGAACGCAAGATCCTTGTCATCAACAAGGTCGACCGCGCCAAAAAGGAACCCATGCTGGCGTTGGCACAGGACTTGGGCGGCAAGGTGGACTTCGCTGAAATCTACTTCGTCTCGGCGCTGACCGGCGACGGTGTGCCGGAGCTGAAAGACGCGCTTGCTGGCATGATGCCGCAAGCGGAATGGATGTATCCCGAAGATCAGGTCTCCGACGCATCCGAACGCCTGCTCGCCGCCGAAATCACCCGCGAACAGCTCTACCAGCAGCTCCACGAGGAACTGCCCTATGACAGTGCGGTGCGGCCTGAAAAATACGAGGTGCGCAAGGATGGCAGCATCGAAATACACCAGCAGATCGTGGTGGCCCGCGAAACGCAGCGCGCGATCGTGCTGGGCAAGGGCGGATCGCGGATCAAGCAGATCGGGGCAGCAGCACGCAAGGAATTATCCGAGGTGCTGGGCGTGCCGGTGCATCTCTATCTCCATGTGAAACAGCTGGAAAACTGGGCCGAGGACAAGGAGATTTTCGAAGAGATCGGGCTGGACTGGGTGCGATAGTCCGGCATTGTCCACGCCGTTTGCCTAGCGGACTAGGTCAGGTGGCCTAGTTTGTCTGACTGATGCTCAAAGCCAGTTGGCTGGCGTAGGCTGGGTCCCTCTGAAACATGGGGAGTGTACAGTATGATCGTTGAACTAAACAACGCCGAGACCTCGCTGGTTGCTGGCGGCAGCATCATGGAAGATTTGGAAGATCAATATCCTGGCGGCGTATGGGTGGACAACTCATACTTCCCCAACGGTACGCCCAAGCCGCCGATTCGGCTTCCGCTTCCCTGACTGGCATAGGCGCTGCATTCCGATGCAGCGCCATGTCACCCCCGCCCCAGCTTCTCCAGCTTGGCCTTCAGCGCCGCTTCGTCAAATGGCTTGACGATATAATCATCCGCGCCAGCCGCGATGCCATCGTGAATGTCCTTCGCCTCTCCGTTCGACGTGCAGAACACCACCACCGGTTCTTTCGGCGTGGGTATGCTCCGCAGGCGGCGGACAAATTCGATGCCGTCCATTTCGGGCATGTTCCAGTCGGTCAGCACCAGATCGGGCATCGACTTTTTGCACCGCGCCAGTGCCTCCTCGCCGTTTTCCGCTTCGACCGGCACATAGCCGAGGCTGAGTGCGATCTTGCTCGAAACCTTGCGGATCACCCGGCTGTCGTCAACGATCAGACAGGTCTTGGTTGTCGCCGCCAGTGCAGGCTGCCCGGCATAACGGTCGCGCATCGCCTTGGCAGCGGCGACAATCGCTGCCGTATCGTCGGGATCGCTGGCGACAGGCTGGGCCGGACGCGGCGGTGCGGCTTCGGCGCGGGCTGCATCTTCCTGCGCGGCGGCGGCGAGCAGCGCTTCGTTCTGCGCGAGCTTTTCCGCCAGCGTCTTGCCGTCGTGCCCGGCGCGGCGATTGGGGCCGGTGTGGCGCTTGATCAGATTCTGCACGGCTGCGGCTCCCCGGCAAAAGTGGCAAACCCGGCGTCATAGGCGCTTGCAGCAAAATCATCGGAATAGGGATCAGGCTCCCCTGCCGCGCCTTCGCCCGGCGTCATGCGGATGTGCAGATAGGGCATCCAGACATCGCCGAATTCGGCCTTCTGGTACCACACGTCGAGCACGTCATAACTCGCCCACATCCCGTCCGGTTCGCGCAGGCGAATGCCTTCGCCGATCCGCGGCACCGCAGCAAAGCGGATGCGGCTCTGGGTCTGGTGGGTCTCGTTCTGGATTTCGATTTCTATCACGGCGCAGGCCCTTGTTCCGGCCACCGTGGTAGGGTGCAAATGCTTTATTATTTACCAACGTCCCTGCGCCGGATCGGCTTTTTGCCTCCATCCGCCGCAGGGAATGGCTGACGATCACGCCGGCTTGGCAGGCGCCTTCTTTTTGGCGGGCGCTTTTTTGGCGGCGGGCTTTTTGGCCGCAGGCTTTTTGGCGGCGGCTTTCTTGGGGGCGGCTTTTTTCTTGCCCTTCTTGGCCGGTGGCCCCTTGGCAATGCGCGCGTCGATCAGTTCGATGGCGATTTCGAGCGTCACGGCCTCAGGCTTCATGTCCTTGGCGATGGTCGCATTGGTGGTGCCGTCGGTGACATAGGGGCCATAGCGCCCCGGCATGACCTTGATCTCGCCGCCGCTGACGGGGTGTGCGCCCAGGGTGGCGATCGGTTCGGACGCGGTGCGTGTTGCTCCGCCGCGGGTTGCGGCCTGCGCGAGCAGATCGACCGCACGGTTCATCCCCACCTCGAAGACCTCGCGGGTGTTGGTGAGCTTGCCGTATTTGCCGTCGTGCCGCAGGTAGGGGCCATAGCGCCCGATATTGGCTTCGATGTCCTTGCCCGTGTCAGGGTGCGCGCCGATGATGCGCGGCAGATCGAGCAGCTTCACCGCCCAATCCAGATCAAAATCGTCGAGATCCTTGGGAATGCTGGCGCGCTTGGCATCCTTGCCATCGCCCATTTGCACATAAGGCCCGAACCGCCCGGTTTTGCGGTGGATGTCCTCGCCCGTTTCGGGGTGCTGGCCCATGATGCCATCATCGGCCCCGTCCGCACCATCTGCGCCGGGCTGGGCAAAGCGGCGGGTGAACTTGCATTCGGGATAATTGGCGCAGGCCACAAATGCGCCAAACTTGCCGCCGCGCAGCGCCAAGCGGCCGTTGGCCCGGCCCTCGCTGGCACACAGCGGGCAGGCGCGCGGATCGGTGCCGTCTTCGCGCGGCGGGAACAAGAAGTCAGAGAGATATTCGTCGAGCGCCTCGGTCACTTCCGAAGGCAGCTTTTCCATCACCTCGTCAGCCTTGGGCTTGAAGTCCTTCCAGAACCGGGCGAGCAGCAGCTTGTAATCCTCCCGCCCGTCGGAGACGACATCGAGTTCGTCTTCCATGCCGGCGGTAAAATCATAGGCGACATAGGTGGGGAAGAAGCGTTCGAGGAACGCCGTCAAGAGCCGGCCCGATTCCTCGGCGAAGAAGCGGTTCTTCTCCATGCGGACGTAGCTGCGATCCCGCAGGGTCTGGATGGTCGAGGCGTAGGTGGACGGGCGGCCGATGCCGAGTTCTTCCAGTCGCTTGACCAGCGACGCCTCGGAGAAACGCGGCGGCGGCTGGGTGAAGTGCTGGGTGGCATCGACGCTGCGCTTGGCGGGGCAATCGCCATTCTTCATCACCGGCAGCAGGCTGCCGTCCTCGTCGTCGGAATCGTCGAAACTTTCCTGATAGACCGCGAGGAAGCCGGGGAAGCGAACCACCTGCCCGGTGGCGCGCAGTTCGTGGCTCCCGGTCGCATCGCGGAAGGTGACGGTGGTGCGTTCGAGCTGCGCGGTCGCCATCTGGCTCGCCATCGCGCGCTTGAAGATGAGGTCATAAAGCTTGCCCTCATCCCCGCTGCCGACCCGTTCGCGGGTGAAATCGGTGGGGCGGATGGCTTCGTGGGCTTCCTGCGCGTTCTTCGCCTTGGTCGAATACATCCGCGGCTTTTCGGGGCGGTAGTCTTCGCTGAAGCGCGCGGCAATCGCATCGCGGGCGGCCATGATCGCGCCCATATCCATCTGCACGCCGTCGGTCCGCATGTAAGTGATCGCGCCTGCCTCATAGAGCGATTGCGCCAGCCGCATGGTGTGCTGCGCCGAATATCCGAGTTTGCGCGCGGCCTCCTGCTGGAGCGTCGAGGTGGTGAACGGCGGCGCGGGGTTGCGCTTGACCGGCTTGGTCTCAACGCCTTCGACCGTGAAGCGCCCGGCCTCGACAGCGGCCTTGGCCTCCATCGCGATGCCTTCCGCGCCAAGGCTGAGCTTCTCCAGCTTGTCGCCGCGGAACTTGACGAGGCGCGCGTCAAACTCCGTCCCGTCGTGCATCATTCGGGCGGTAACTGACCAATATTCGTCCGCGCGGAACGCTTCGATCTCGCGCTCCCGCTCGACGATCAGGCGCAGCGCGACCGACTGCACGCGGCCCGCGCTCTTGGCACCCGGAAGCTTGCGCCACAGCACCGGCGAGAGGGTGAAGCCGAACAGGTAGTCGAGCGCCCGGCGCGCCAGATAGGCATCGATCAACGGCTGATCGAGCTCACGCGGGCGCGCCATCGCGTCGGTCACGGCCTGCTTGGTGATCGCGTTGAAGGTGACGCGCTGCACGTTGGCAGGCACGCTTTTCTTCTTCTTGAGCAGTTCCAGCACATGCCAGCTGATCGCCTCGCCCTCGCGGTCAGGGTCGGTCGCCAGCACGAGGCGGCTGGCGCCCTTGGCTGCGTCCGAAATCTCTTTGAAGCGGCTCTGCTTGTCGCGGTAGAGTTCCCACTCCATCGCGAAGTCAGCCTCGGGATCGACGCTGCCATCCTTGGGCGGCAGATCGCGGACGTGACCATAGGAGGCGAGAACCTTGAAGTCCTTGCCGAGATATTTCTCGATGGTTTTCGCCTTGGCGGGGGATTCAACGATGACAAGCTGCATGATAGTGCCGGGGTGTCCCTTACGTGTGTACGCGCGAGGGTGGAGCGGCGCGGCTTACAGCGTCAAGCGGGTTGTGCAAGGGGGACTCGAACTCTCGTCACCCCGGACTTGATCCGGGGCGGTGCTTACATCAGGTCCCAGCCAGATCATCAAATAGATCGCGCCAGTCAGGGTTGGCCTTCTCGATCAGCGCAAACTTCCATTCGCGTCGCCAGCGCTTCAACCGCTTTTCGTGTGAAATGGCGGTCTCGATAGGTTCTATGAATTCTGCCCATACAAGCCGCGCGATGCCGCGTCCGGCAGCATAGCGCGATCCTTCCCCTGCACGGTGCTGCGTCATTCGCGCTGCCAGATCGGAAGTGATACCGATGTAGAGTTCACCGCGGTAGCGCCGTGCGAGGATGTAGACCCAGCCGCCATGCTCCGCCTTGTCCATATCGCGCTCCTGAAGGTCAGCACTGCCCCGGATCAAGTCCGGGGTGACGGAGTGGGACTTACATCAACCTCCGCACCATACCGTCCGCCTCGCGGACAAGATCGCCTGCCAATTCCAGTTCGAGCAGGGCCATATGCACCTCGGCGGCGGAGGCGGCGGACTGGCGGATCAGTTCGTCGACGGCGACCGGCGCATTCGTCAGCAGGCTGGCAATGTCGGTGCTGAGGTCGGCCCGCGCCTCGCCCCAGTTGAGCTTGGCGAGTTCGGCGTAGTCAAAGTCAGCCACCCCGTCGCCGACCCTGAAGCGGGAGCGCGGGGCGCCGGTGAAGCTTTGCAGCAGTTCCACAACCTCGTCGGGCGTCTGCACCAGCACTGCGCCTTCGCGGATCAACTGGTTGCAGCCGCTCGCGCGGGCATCAAGCGGGGAGCCGGGGATGGCCATAACCTCGCGCCCCGCCTCCCCCGCCAGCCGCGCGGTGATAAGCGAGCCGGATTGCGGCGCGGCCTCGATCACCAGCGTCCCGCTGGCGAGGCCCGCGATGATGCGGTTGCGGCTGGGGAAATGGCGTCCCCGCGGCTCGGTGCCCGGGGGCTGTTCGGCGATCAGCAGGCCCTCGCTGGCGATGCGTTCTTGCAAGGCTTGGTGCTGCGGGGGGTAGGTGATGTCGATCCCGCTGGCGATGACGCCGATGGTCTGCGGAAAGGCGCCTTCGTGCGCCGCGCCGTCGATCCCGCGCGCAAGGCCCGAGACGACGGTAAACCCCGTTTCGGCCAGCGCCCCGGCGAAATCGCGCGCCAGCTTGACGGCAGCCGCGCTGGCGTTCCTCGCGCCGACGAGCGCAACGCAAGGTTCGGACGCGAGCGCCAGCCTGCCCCGGCAGGTGACAATCGGCGGCGCCGAATCCAGTTCGGCCAGCAAGGCGGGGTAATCGGGCTGATCGTGAAACAGGTACCGTGCGCCGGCGCGGCGCACCGCCACGACCTCGCGCTCGATGGCTTCGGCCGGGGCGGGCCGGTATGGCCCCCTGCCCCTGCTGGCCAGATCGGGCAGCGCATCCAGCGCCGCCGCTGCCGTGCCGAACCGCGCTATCAGCTGGCGATAGCTGACCGGCCCGATATTGGGCGAGCGCAGCAAGCGGATGCGCGCGAAGGCTTCCTGTTGGCTGAGCACCGGCTGCGACCCCTGTTGCTCCATCAGATGCAGGCCCGCACTACGGCTTGCCCGAGGCGCCCACTTTCGGCTCCTCCCCCCGCATCAGCCGCCCGATATTGGCGCGGTGCTGGACGATGACGATCGCGGCGATGGCGATCAGCGGCGCGATGGCTTGCGGGAAGCCCAGCAGCCACACCACCGCGGGGGCGGCAACAACGGTCACCAGCGACGACACCGAAGAAATCCGGCTGACGAACAACGTAACCGCCCAGATCGCGGCGCAGGCCAGCATCGCGGGCCAAGCCAGTGCGAGCAACGCACCCGCTGCGCTTGCAAAGCCCTTGCCGCCCTTGAAGGCGAGCCACGGGGTAAAGCAATGCCCCGCCACCGCTGCCACGGCTGCGACGCCTTCGGTCAATCCGTCAACATGGGGCCACACCGCGCCTGCCACCAGCACCGGCACCGCCGCCTTGGCCGCGTCCAGCAGCACGGTGGCCGCGGCCAATCCCTTGTTGCCGGTGCGCAGCACATTGGTTGCGCCGATGCTGCCGCTGCCGATCTTTCGCACATCGCCCAGCCCTGCCGCGCGGGTCAGGATAAGGCCAAACGGGATCGAGCCAAGCGCAAAGCCCAACAGCGCGGCGAAAAACAGTTCCATCAAAGCCCATCCCGTTCATGCTGAGCTTGTCGAAGCATCGCATTTCCTTCTAGCGCTGAGATAGAAGCAAGAACGACCCTTCGACAAGCGCAGGGTGAACGGTATAGGGATTTTCGTGACGCCATCCGCCCCCATACTGCTGTTCGATTCCGGCGTTGGCGGGCTGACGGTCTATGATGCGCTGCGGGCGGTCTTGCCGCAAGCGCCGGTGATCTACGCTGCCGACCTTGCAGGCCTGCCCTATGGCACCAAGACCGAGGCGCAGATCGCCGCCCGCGTGGCCGGATTGCTGGGCCGGATGGCGGAACGCTATCAGCCGCGCCTCGCCTGTATCGCGTGCAACACCGCCAGCACGATTGCGCTGGGCATGGTGCGCGATGTGCTGGAAATCCCGGTCGTCGGCACCGTGCCCGCGATCAAGCCTGCCGCCGCATTGACCCGCACCGGCACCATCGGCCTTGTCGGCACCGAAGCGACGATCCGGCAGGCCTATGTCGACGATCTCGAAACACAGTTTGCGCAAGGCAAGCGCCTGTTGCGGATTGCCGCCCCCGGCCTGGTCGCTGCGGCTGAAGCCAAGCTGCGGGGCCGCACCGTCGATCCCGCGCTGATTGCCGATGTCCATGACCGGCTGATGGCCATGCCGGGCGGCGCCGATATCGACACGCTGGTGCTGGCCTGCACGCATTTTCCGCTGCTGGCAGACGAGCTTGCCGCCGTCTTCGGACCCCACGTTGCACAGGTTGACGGCGCCAGCGGCATCGCGCGGCGGATTGCTCATCTGCTCGGCGGCCAGACCTTTGCAGCGGGCACAACAAACCGCTTTGTCGTCACCGGCCCGCTTGCAGGCGCCAGCGGGCTGGAAGCCGAACTGGCCGCCCGCGGCTTTGGTGCGGCCGAGGTATTCTGATGCACGTCTTGGGGCTTGCGAAACGCTCGCAAAGATCCCGGTGGTAAATGCGATGACGCTGACCTAAATTTTGCGAAACGATTAGCCGTTTTATGGGTTATGAGCCCTGACGATTGGACATTCATGGGGCCGAGCAGTTCTCTCCCCCACTCAGCACAAAGAGCCGCGTGTGAACTACGACCAGATTTTCGACTCCGCGATCGACCGGCTGCACGAGGAAGGCCGCTACCGCGTCTTCATCGATATCATGCGCAACAAGGGCGCCTATCCCAACGCGCGCTGTTTTCATGGCCATAACGGCCCCAAGCCGATCACGGTGTGGTGTTCCAATGATTATCTGTGCATGGGCCAGCACGACAAGGTGATCGGCGCGATGGAAGCGGCGCTGCACGATGTGGGCGCAGGTTCGGGCGGCACGCGCAATATTGGCGGCAACACGCACCTTCACGTCGAGCTGGAACGCGAACTTGCCGATCTCCACGGCAAGGATGCCGCGCTGCTGTTCACCTCGGGCTATGTCTCGAACGACGCGACGCTGTCTACGCTGGCCAAACTGCTGCCGGGCTGCGTGATCTTCTCCGATGAGCTGAACCATGCCAGCATGATCGCGGGCATCCGCAATTCGGGCTGCGAAAAACTGGTGTTCCGCCACAATGACGTGGCCCATCTGGAAGATCTGCTGGCATCGGTCGACGTTAACACGCCCAAGCTGATCGCCTTTGAAAGCGTCTATTCGATGGATGGCGACATCGCCCCGATCCACGCGATTTGCGACCTGGCGGAAAAATACAACGCGCTCACCTATATCGACGAGGTTCACGCCGTCGGCATGTACGGCGCACGCGGCGGCGGCATTTCCGAACGGGATAACGCCGCCCACCGGATCGACATCATCGAAGGCACGCTGGGCAAGGCGTTCGGCGTGATGGGCGGCTATATCGCCGCGTCGAACAAGGTGGTGGACTGCATCCGCTCTTATGCGCCGGGCTTCATTTTCACCACCTCGCTTTCGCCGGTGCTGGTGGCGGGCGTGCTCGCGTCGGTGCGGCATCTCAAGGAATCGAGCGTGGAGCGCAACGCGCAGATGCGCGCCGCCGCCGTGCTGAAACTCAAGTTTGCCGAAGCGGGCCTGCCGGTGATGGACAGTGTCACCCACATCGTGCCGCTGATGGTTGGCGATCCGGTGCGTGCCAAGAAGATCAGCGACATCCTGCTGGCCGAATACGGCGTCTATGTGCAGCCGATCAACTTCCCCACCGTGCCGCGCGGGACCGAGCGTTTGCGCTTCACCCCCGGCCCGCATCACACCGATGCGATGATGGAGGAATTGACGCAGGCGCTGGTCGAAATCTGGGACCGGCTGGAACTGCGGCTGGCCGAGGCGGCCTGACGCCCCCCTGCCGTAGCGGACTTTGAGCGCCGCTCTGGCTGCGCTAACCCTCACCCGAAACAGATTCGGGAGAGTAGCATGGGCGGTACGCCAGATCAGACTTACGCCGAGGTGGTGCTCGGGCGGCGCAGCATTCGCGGGTATCTGGGCAAGCCCGTGCCGCGCGCGTTGATCGAAGAGGTGCTCACGCTGGCGATGCGCTCGCCCACGTCGATGAACACCCAGCCGTGGCACTTCCACGTCATCACCGGCGAGCCGCTGGATCGCATCCGCAAGGGCAACACCGAGCGGATACTGGCCGGCGTCCCCGACAGCCGCGAATTCCGCCGGGGCGAGGCCTTTGCCGGCGTTCACCGCGACCGGCAGGTCGAAGTCGCCAAGCAGTTGTTCGGCGCGATGGGGATCGAGCGCGACGATAAGGATGCCCGGCAGGATTGGGTGCTGCGCGGCTTCCGCCAGTTTGACGCGCCGGTGTGCGTGATCGTCACCTATGACCGCGAGCTTGGCGGCAGCGACGACACCGCCTTTGATTGCGGCGCGGTGACGACGGCGCTGGTGAATGCGGCGTGGTCGCGCGGGCTGGGCTGCGTGATCAACTCGCAAGGGATCATGCAAAGCCCGGTGGTGCGCGAACACGCGGGCATCCCTGACGATCAGGTCATCATGAAGGCGGTGGCGATGGGCTGGCCCGATCCGGATTTTCCGGCGAACGCGGTTGTGTCCTTGCGCCAAAGCGTGGACGAAGCGGCGCGGTTTGTGGGGTTTGATTAAGGTCTTGTTTGGCGCGCCTTTCAAACATGCCGCATCGCTGCTTCCGCAGCGCGTGCTTGGACATCTCGGCTGGCTGCGCGGATCGTTCGGAGCGGCGCTGGCGATCGCGGTGGCCGGGTTGGCGACGGCTGTGGTGTTCAGCGGCAATTATGCCCACCTGCCGTGGCTGGTCGCCCCCCTCGGGGCCTCGGCGGTGTTGGTCTTTGCGGTGCCGGCAAGCCCGCTTGCGCAACCGTGGTCGGTGATCGGGGGAAACCTGCTGTCCAGCAGTCTCGGTCTTGGCTTGGGAATTCTGATTGAAGAGCCGGTGCTCGCCGCGAGCCTTGCGGTCGGCCTCGCGATTGCGGCGATGAGCTTGGCGCGCTGCCTCCATCCGCCTGGCGGGGCCTGCGCTCTGCTGTGCGCGCTGGGTGCGGCGGGGCCGGAAGGGTGGACCTTCACCCACCTCCTGCCGATTGCTGCGAATGTCGGTGCGCTCGCACTGGCAGGCTGGATTTATAACAACGCAACCGGCCACCGCTGGCCGCATATCATTGTCCCTGCCGCGTCCGATCCGGGCGATGCCGCCCCGCGTCACACGCGTGAGGATATCGAGGCGACCTTGGCCGCGTGGGACGAAGTGCTCGATGTCGATGTCGATGATCTCGACCAGTTTTACCGCGCGGTGAGCGAGCGTGCTGCCGCACGGCGGCGTGGACCCTAGCTTCCGCGCGGCCCCCACACGATCAGCGCGGCTCCCAGCAGGCACACCGCCCCGCCCAGAACATCCCACCGGTCAGGCCGCGCGCTCTCGACCATCCACATCCACGCGAGGCTCGCAGCGATGTAGACCCCTCCATAAGCGGCAAAGGCGCGGCCGGCGAAGGCGCTATCGATCCGGGTCAGCAGGAACGCGAAGAGGCACAGGCTCAGCACCCCCGGCACCAGCCAAAGCGGCGACTTTCCCTCCCGCGCCCAGGCCCAAAAGGCAAAGCACCCGGCGATTTCGGCAGCGGCCGCAAGGCTGTAGAGCGCGAGGGTCACCGGGCGCGCGCTTGCCCGCGCGCGGCCTGCCGGGCAAGCCTCAGCGCGGCAGCTCCGACACCCCCATCAGCGCCTCGTCCACCGCGCGCGCGGCCTGTCGGCCTTCGCGGATCGCCCAGACGACAAGGCTCTGCCCGCGCCGCATGTCACCGCAGGCAAAGACGCCCGGAACGCTGGTGGCATAGCTTTCGGTATCGGCGTCGACATTGCCGCGCGCCGATAGCGTGACGCCCGCCTGTTCCAGCAACCCCGCCTTCTTCGGCCCGACGAAGCCCATCGCCAGCAGGATCAGATCGGCCTGGATGGTGAACTCGCTGCCCGCCATTTCCTGCATCTGCCCGCCGAGCCATTCCACGCGCACACATTCGAGACCGGTCACTTTCTCACCGTCTCCGATCACGCGCTTCGCCAGCACCGCCCAGTCACGTTCGACGCCTTCCTGATGGCTTGAGGACGTGCGCAGCTTCATCGGCCAATCGGGCCAGGTCAGCGCCTTGTCTTCCTTTTCGGGCGGCTTGGGCATGATTTCGAGCTGGGTGACGCTGAGCGCGCCCTGCCGGTTCGACGTGCCCACACAATCGCTGCCCGTATCGCCGCCGCCCAGCACCACCACATGCTTGCCGGTCGCGGTCAAGCTGCCGCGCGGGGCCGCACGCAATTCATCATCGCCCGCCACGCGCTTGTTCTGCTGGGTGAGAAACTCCATCGCCAGGCGCACGCCCGCCATTTCCGCGCCGGGGATCTGCAAGGCGCGCGCATCTTCCGCGCCACCCGCCAGCACCACGGCATCGAAGTTTTCCTGCAGCGACTTGAACGAGATATCGACGCCCACTTCCTTCGAGGTTTTGAACGTCACCCCTTCGGCTTCCATCTGCTGGGCGCGCCGGTTGATGAGGTGCTTTTCCATCTTGAAGTCGGGGATGCCGTAGCGAAGCAGCCCGCCCAGACGGTCGCTCTTTTCAAACACCGTGACGCTATGCCCGGCGCGCGCCAGCTGCTGCGCGCAGGCAAGGCCCGCCGGGCCGGAACCGATCACCGCGACCGACTTGCCGGTCTTCTTGGCAGGGATCAGCGGCTTGACCCAACCTTCCTTCCACCCGCGGTCGATGATCGCGCATTCGATCGACTTGATCGTCACCGGCTGGTCGACGATGTTGAGCGTGCACGCCGCCTCACACGGCGCGGGACAGATGCGGCCGGTGAATTCGGGGAAGTTATTGGTGCTGTGCAGCATGTCCAGCGCCCGCTTCCAGTCCGCCTCGTAGACGAGGTGGTTCCAGTCGGGGATCAGGTTGTTCACCGGACAGCCGTTGTGACAATAGGGAATGCCGCAATTCATGCAGCGCGAGGCCTGACCCGCCAGCGTGCTCTCATCCGGCTGAATGACGAATTCGCGGTAGTTCTTCAGCCGCTCTTTCGGGTCGAGATAATCCCGATCACGGCGGTCCAGCTCGAGAAATCCGGTTTCCTTGCCCACTCTATCGTCCTCAGTTCAGGTCGTCATTACGAGGGGCCGCAGGCCCCGCGGCAATCCATAGCCGCACCGTGCCGCTCTGGATTGCTTCGCTACGCTCGCAATGACGAAATAACACAATTCACTCCGCCGCGACGCTCTCAGCCTCGGCCCGTTCCGCTTCGAGCTTGCGCAAGGCCGCCGCATAATCGCGCGGCATCACCTTCACGAACTTGCCCAGCGCCGCGTCCCAATCGGCCAGCAGCGCGCCTGCCAGCTTGGAGCCGGTGTGGAGCTGGTGACGTTCAACCAAGATACGCAGCCGCTCGGCATCGTGACGCAGCATATCGCCCATGCCGAAGTCGTTGACCGAGCGCGGACGCTGCGAGGGGCGTCCGGTGCCTTCCTCGGCGTCCGGCCCGGCGGCGATCGGCAGCAGATCGACCTGCGCGTGGTTGACCAAATCCTTGAACGCGCCGTCAGGGTCATAGACATAGGCGACCCCGCCGCTCATCCCTGCGGCGAAGTTCCTTCCGGTTTTGCCCAGCACGACCACCACGCCGCCGGTCATGTATTCGCAGCCGTGATCCCCGGTGCCTTCGACCACCGCAATGGCGCCCGAATTGCGCACGGCGAACCGCTCACCCGCAACGCCGTTGAAATAGGCCTCGCCCGCGATGGCGCCATACATCACCGTATTGCCGACGATGATATTGTCCTGCGCATTGCGCGGGGCTTCGGCAGGCTGGCGCACGATGATACGCCCGCCTGACAATCCCTTGCCGACATAGTCATTGGCATCGCCGACCAGATCAAGCGTCACGCCGTGGGCCAGCCACGCGCCGAAGCTCTGTCCGGCCACGCCCGTCAGATTGATGCGGATCGTGTCGGTCGGCAGGCCTTCATGCCCGTGCGCTTTGGCGATTTCGCCCGACAGCATCGCGCCGACCGTGCGGTTCACGTTGCACACGTCATAGGCGAGTTGCACCGGCGCTTTGGTATCGATGGCGCTGCGGCAATCGGCGATCAACTGATTGTCGAGCGCGCCTTCGAGGCCATGATCCTGCGTGCCGCGCTGGCGCAGCGACGCGCCTTCCTTGATCTCCACCTGATGCAGGATGCGCGCAAGGTCGATCCCGCGCGCCTTCCAATGGCGCTCCATCCGGCGGGTGTCGAGCAGGTCGACCCGGCCGACCATCTCCGCGACGGTACGGATGCCCATCTCGGCCATGATCTGGCGCAGTTCCTCGGCGACGAAGAACATGTAGTTGACCACGTGCTCCGGCTGACCGGTGAAGCGCGCGCGCAGCACCGGGTCCTGCGTGGCGACGCCGACGGGGCAGGTATTGAGGTGGCACTTGCGCATCATGATGCACCCGGCGGCGATCAGCGGGGCGGTGGCAAAACCGAACTCGTCCGCGCCGAGCAGCGCGCCGATGGCGACATCGCGCCCGGTACGCAGGCCGCCATCGACCTGCACCGCGATCCGTTCCCGCAGATCGTTGAGCAGCAGCGTCTGCTGCGTTTCGGCAAGACCGATTTCCCAAGGCGAACCCGCGTGCGTCAGCGAGGTCAGCGGCGACGCGCCCGTCCCGCCATCATAGCCCGCAATCGTAACGTGATCCGCACGCGCCTTGGAGACGCCCGCAGCCACCGTGCCGACGCCGACTTCGGACACCAGCTTCACCGAAATCCGCGCGACCGGGTTCACGTTCTTGAGATCGTGGATCAGCTGCGCCAAGTCTTCGATCGAATAGATGTCATGGTGCGGCGGCGGCGAGATCAGGCCCACGCCCGGGGTCGAGTGCCGCACAGCGCCGATGCGCTTATCGACCTTGTGGCCGGGCAGCTGCCCGCCCTCGCCGGGCTTTGCGCCCTGCGCCATCTTGATCTGGATATCGTCGGAATTGACGAGATATTCCGTCGTCACGCCAAACCGACCTGATGCGACCTGCTTGATCCGGCTGCGCATCGAATCGCCATTGGCCATCGGCTTGAAGCGGAACGGCTCTTCCCCGCCCTCACCCGTGTTCGAACGCCCGCCGATACGGTTCATCGCGATTGCCATGGTCGAGTGCGCTTCGTGGCTGATCGAGCCGAGGCTCATCGCGCCGGTCGAAAACCGCTTCACGATTTCCTTGGCCGGTTCGACCTCGTCGAGCGGAATCGGGGTTGCGGCCTTCTTGAACTCCAAGAGCCCGCGGATCGTCAGCAGCCGCTCGGACTGTTCGTTGATCGACTTGGCGAATTCGGCGTAGTTCTTGGGATCATTGCCGCGCACCGCGTGCTGCAATTGCGCGACGTTTTGCGGCGTCCAGGCGTGTTCCTCACCGCGCAACCGGTACTGGTAGATCCCGCCCACATCGAGCATCCCGTCATAAAGCGGGTTGTCGCCATACGCCTGGCCGTGGCGTCGCAGAGCCTCCTCGGCGACTTCAGCAAGGCCGATGCCCTCGATGGTGGTGGCGGTGCCGGTGAAGTAGCGCTCAACAAAGGCTGTCGACAGGCCCACCGCATCGAAGATCTGCGCGCCGCAATAGGACTGGTAGGTCGAAATGCCCATCTTGGACATGACCTTGCGGATGCCCTTGCCCACGCCCTTGATGAAGTTCTGCTGCACCTTGTACGCCGGAATTTCCGGGTGCCGCTTGGCGCGCAAAGCCTCGATGGTCTCGAATGCGAGATAGGGATTGATCGCCTCCGCGCCGTAGCCTGCCAGCACGCAGAAGTGATGCACTTCGCGCGCTTCGCCGGTTTCGACGACGAGCCCGGTCTGCATCCTGAGGCCTTGCCGCACGAGGTGATGATGCACCGCTGCCGTCGCCAGCAGGGCCGGCATGGGCACGCGAGTCTCGCTCTGGCCGCGGTCGCTGAGCACGAGGATATTGTGGTCCTGCAACACCGCTTCTGTCGCCGCCCAGCACATTTCTTTCAGCGCCAATTCAAGGCCTTCCGCCCCGGTGCTGGCATCCCATGTGATGTCGATGGTGGCGCAGCGGAACGCGCCGTCCAGCGCCTCTTCCACCGAGCGAATCTTGGCCAGATCCTCATTCGTCAGGATCGGCTGATCGACCTCAAGCCGCTTGTGCGTCCCCGCATCGCGGCCCAGCAGGTTCGGGCGCGGGCCGATCATGCTGGTGAGGCTCATCACCAGTTCCTCGCGGATCGGGTCGATCGGCGGGTTGGTGACCTGCGCGAAGTTTTGTTTGAAGTAATCATACAGCAGCCGCGCACGGTCGGACAATACGGCAATCGGCGTGTCGGTCCCCATCGATCCGATCGGATCATCACCATCCACCGCCATCGGTTCAAGGAAGCGGGTGATATCTTCCTGCGTGTAGCCGAACGCCTGCTGGCGTTGCAGCAGCGTGGTTTCCTCAGGTGGAATCGCCGCCAGTTCCGGCACCACATCGGTGATGTCTTCCAGCTTGTACTGCGCCTGATGCAGCCATTCGGCATAGGGCTCGGCATTGGCGAGGTCGGCCTTCAGCTCGTCATCTTCAATGATGCGGCCCTGATCGAGGTCGATCAGCAGCATCTTGCCCGGCTGCAAGCGCCACTTGCGGACGATGTCCTCTTCCGCAAACGGCAGCACGCCGCTTTCCGAAGCGAGGCAGACGATATCATCCTTGGTGACGCAGAAGCGCGCGGGGCGCAGACCGTTGCGGTCCAGCGTCGCGCCGATCTGGCGGCCATCAGTGAAGCACACCGCCGCCGGGCCATCCCACGGCTCCATCAGCGCAGCGTGATATTCGTAGAACGCCCGCCGTTCAGGCGACATCTGCGCGTTGCCGCTCCAGGCCTCGGGGATGAGGATCATCATTGCGTGGGCCAGCGAATATCCGCCGGCAATCAGCAATTCCAACGCATTATCAAGGCAGGCCGTATCCGATTGCCCGTGCGGGATGATCGGCCACATCTTGTCGAGGTCCGGCCCCAGCAGCTCGCTTTCCATCGTGCGGCGGCGGGCGTTCATCCAGTTGACGTTGCCGCGCACCGTGTTGATCTCGCCATTATGCGCGATGAAGCGGAACGGGTGGGCCAGCCGCCAGCTGGGGAAGGTATTGGTGGAAAAGCGCTGGTGGACAAGGCCCAGTGCCGACACGCAATCGGGATCGCGCAGATCATCGTAGAAGCTGCCCACCTGCGTTGCCAGCAGCAGGCCCTTGTAGACGATGGTGCGGGTCGAGAACGAGGGGATATAGGTTTCGGTCACGCCCGGCAGACGGTGCTTTTCAGCCAGCTGCGCGAGCGGGTTCTGCACCTGCTTGCGGATGGTGAGCAGCTTGCGTTCAAACGCGTCCTGATCGGCGCAGGCCCCGCCGCGCGCAATCACGGCCATTTCGATGACCGGCATCGACGCGATCACCGCCGCGCCCAGCCCGTCCATCGTAGTCGGCACTTCGCGCCAGCCGATGAAGCGCTGGCCTTCCTTGGCGGTGAAGGCCTCCATCCGCGCCTTGACGAACTCACGCGAGGCTGCGTCCTGCGGCAGGAAGCACATGCCCACAGCGTAGTCGCCCGGCTGCGGCAGATCATGCCCGGCAGCTTCGGCCCAGCGGCGAATCAGCGGATCGGGAATCTGAATCAGAATGCCCGCGCCATCCCCCAGCAGCGGATCGGAACCCACCGCACCGCGATGGTCGAGCCGGTCGAGAATATCCAGCGCCTGCGCCACAATATCATGGCTTTTCGTGCCCTTGATATGCGCAACCATGCCGACGCCGCAGGCGTCATGTTCATTGGCGGGGTCGTAAAGACCCTGGGAGGAGGGGTATCCCATGGCAAACATCCGATCTGTCAGATGCCGACAGGCGCGCACCCTGCGGCAGACATGCTCGCGCAGGGGACACGCCTGAAGGCGGGTCGTTCGGGCACGTCGGTCCGGTCAGGTCCGCTAGCGCCCGTTTTCGGCCCCCTCATGCCGACAGGAAGCGAGTTTGGCAAGGGTCACGCGCGAAGTATAATTTCTCGCAGAGGTATTCAAACTATCGTTAGATTGCGCATGATGCACGAGCCGGGCGGTTCGGTTGCACCTTTTGCGCGCAGGCCGCGTGTCAGGCCGCCCCGCGCTGGCCGTGCAACTGCGCAAGTGCCGAGCGCAGCGGCTCTTGACGGGCGTGCCTGTGCGGCTCGGCAGGCATGCCGCCACTCAGCGCGGCGAGCGCTTTCAACGCCTCGGCCAACGCCGCCTCGCGGGCAGCAAGGTCTTCGCGGGTCAAGGCGCGCGGCGGCGGGGCGGCGCGGTGTTCGTGCAAGGCGCCAGCAAAACGCTCAACCATTTCCGCCATGCTCAACTCGCTCGGCGGCAGAGTGCGCAGCCGGGCCAGCGCGGCTGTGCCGGGTTGCGCGGCTGGCGCGGCGGCCCGGCACGGCTTGGCCACCAAGGGCGCTTCAGGCGCCGGAGCGGGCGCAGGTGTAGGCGCTGGCTCTTCAACCCATACCGCGTTACGGCCCGGCAGCTGGGCAAATTCAGCGAGGTCGAGCGCCCGCGGGGCATCATTCGCCTCGGCAACGGGCGCATCTGGCGACACCGCATTGCCCGGGGCGATGGTTGCCAAGGCCTGCGGTTCGGCCGTATCGGCGTCGCGCCACGCGGGGCTGGCAAACGGCATCGTTTCAAGCGGCTCGTCAAGGCTCCGGCTGCCAAGGTCACGGGCCGGATCGATCGGGCGCACGCGCCGGCCCGCAAACTCCATGACGGGATGCATATTGGCTCGTCGGCGGGCGGTAAGGTGCATGTTGAAAGCGGCTACAAACAGCAAACCGCCAAGCACCAGCGCCGCTGTCAGGGCGAGCACCAGTTGCTGGGGAATATCGAAGGTCGCCATTAACGTGCCGCGAATGGCATTTTCAATCAGCACCGGCGGAACCACGGTAACCACCAGCCCGCCGAGCAGTGCCCCCCACAGCCCCAGCCCTGGCGCGAACGCCCCATGCGCTGCCAGTGCTGCCAGTCCGCGCTGCTTCGGCTTGCGGCTACGGCGTTGTTTCGGTTGAACCTTCAGCCCCAATTTCATTATCATATCATCCTGCCGTAGCGACCACACGCCCCGCGCCGCCGCCTTGACCACGGGCTAACAAAAGATAGTAAACAGAGAGATAATCGCGCGCATTTGTCGCCCAGTCATGGCGGTTTCGCACATGGGCGGCGGCGCGGTCCTTCATTGCCTCCCAGCCCCCGCGCGCGTCCAGCAAACGCGCAAGCACACCGGCGCAGGCAGCCGGATCGTCAGGCGCAAACAGCGTGCCGGTGTCGCCATCGGTGATCAGTTCGCGGTGTCCACCAACGCTGGAGGCTGCCACCAGGCGGCGCTGCGCCATGGCTTCCAGAGGTTTGAGCGGCGTGACCAGATCGGTCAGGCGCTGGCTTTTGCGCGGATAGGCCAGCACGTCGACCAGCGAATAATATTGTTCGACCGCAGCATGCGGCACGCGGCCGGTAAAGATCACCGCTTCGGGTTCGGGCAGTTTGGCCGCCACAGCCCGCCAGCTGTCGTCCATCGGCCCTGCGCCGACCAGCAGCAACCGCGCATCGGGATGCGAACGGCGCAGGATGGGCATGTCAATGGACACCCAGTGTTACGAGCTAAGGCGACACCCAGTGTTACGAGGTGTCTCGTTGTGACCGTGCGATGATTTCAGGGGCGGGGAGCATGC
>NZ_PKRO01000013.1 GCF_002855495.1 Porphyrobacter sp. TH134 | reverse complement strand
ATCCGATTATCTTGGCGACCAACGTAGCAGCAGAGGCAAAAGCCGGCAGCGCCGCGTCGGTGAGGGGCCTATATGGGCCACCTCAGATTCGGTCAACGGGTTTTTGCAATTTTATTTCAGTCGCGCGCAAGAACCGCAGAAACCCTTCATTTTTGCCGGCAACCACCACGCTTTGGCACCCTCCGACCGTGTCGCAGCCCACCTTTGGTTGATCCATTACAGGGGGAAGCAGAGGTTTGGCATCGCTACCGGGCCAATGGCTGTCGGAACAGCGCTGCCCTCCCCACCACCGACGACTGCCCCCGCATCATGACTTCTCTCTGTTTGGAAAGCGCTGCGGCAGTGATAGAATACTCCTGCCGAGCGAGCGCATCAATGACCCGCCGGCCGGGAGTGACCTGATTGATGTTCGCGCGCACCTTATTGATGGCAGCAACCGCATTGGCAGCAGGCACCGCCGCTGTCGCCGAAACGCCAGCCGCCAGCCCGCTTGTTCCCGCACCGGATAGCACGCTCATCAATCCGGCTGCCGAGGTCCTTGCGCTTGAAGCTGAGCGCCACAACCGGCTGACTGTGCCTGTCTTGATTGAAGGCATCGGGCCATTTGCGTTCATGATCGACACCGGCAGCCAGGCGACGGCCATCACCCATGAAATCCGCACCGCTGCCAATCTTGCGCCGGGCGGAAGCGCCATTCTGGTTGGCATGGCCAGCCGCCGCGAGGTTGAGCTGGCCAGTGTCAGCCGGATCGATTTCGGCTCCAACAGCTACAGCAACTTCACCGCCCCTGTCCTGGATCGCGCGCATGTTGGCGCTGACGGGATCATCGGGCTCGACGCATTGCAGGACTTTCGCGTGCTGATCGATTTTCGCAAACAGACGATCGCCGTCGAAGACGCCAGCAGCAAGGATAAGCGCGGCGGGTTCGAGATCATGGTGCGGGCCCGCAGCCGCCTTGGCCAGCTGTTGATTACCGATGCATTGGTTGAAGGCGTCCGTGCCACGGTCATCATCGATACCGGCGCACAGTCCAGCCTTGGCAATCTGGCCTTGCGCGACCGGATCCGGGCCAAGCGCGCGCAGAACGTAATCACCACGGATGTCAACGGCGTCGATCTTATCGGCGAACTGGCTATCGTTCGTTCGCTGAGCATTGAAGGTCTGGCGCTGAGCGACGTGCCGCTGACTTTTGCCGATACGCCAGCGTTTGATGCACTGGGGCTGCGCGACCAGCCGGTGCTGTCGATCGGGATGCAGCATCTTGCCCTGTTCGACCGGGTGGCGATCGACTTTGGCCGCCAGCGGATCCTGTTCGATGTCCCCGCCGATGTCGCCCGGGCCATGCGGCAAGCCAAAAACGCCGGAATCTATCGCGCGCGGTATTAGCGTGCCTGCCAGATAGCAGCCTGCCTTGCGATAAGCCGCAGCCGCGCCCACATCAGGCGCCATGCCGCCAGAAACCTCCACACCCACCGATCCTGCCGACGCCGCCAAGGCCAATCGCGCGCGCGATGTGGAAAGCTGGGCCACGCTCAAGCGCTTTCTGCCCTACCTGTGGCCCAAGGATAATCCCGGCCTCAGGCTGCGGATTGTGATCGCCATGGTGCTGGTGCTGGCGGCCAAGGCAGTCACGCTCGCCCTGCCCTTTGCTTACAAGGGTGCGGTGGATGCCATGTCGGGGACGGCTGCGAGCGACGGGGCGACCGTCGCGCTGGCGCTGGTCGCCGCCTATGCGCTGGGGCGCTTTACCTCGGTCGCGTTCGACAATCTGCGCAATATCGCCTTTGAACGCGTCGGACAGGTCGCGACGCTGCATCTGGCCGAGGACGTGTTCCACCGCTTGCACCGCCTGTCGCTGCGCTTCCACCTTGCGCGGCGCACGGGCGAGGTCACCAAGATCATCGAGCGCGGCACCAAGAGCATCGACCAGATGCTGTATTTTCTGCTGTTCAACATCGCGCCCACCATCGTCGAACTGATTGCGGTCGGCGTGATTTTCTACATCAATTTCGGGATCGAACTGGTTGCCGCCACGGCTGTCACTGTGGTCGCCTATGTCTGGGTTACCCGCGCGATCACCGAATGGCGCACCAAGCTGCGGCGCGAGATGAACGATCTCGACGGCAAGGCGCTGCACCGCGCGGTGGATTCGCTGCTGAATTACGAGACGGTGAAGTATTTCGGCGCCGAAGCCCGCGAGGAAGCGCGCTATTCCCAAGCCGCGCGCGCCTATGCCGAAGCGGCGGTGAAGTCGGAAAATTCGGTCGGCCTGCTCAATATGGCGCAATCGGTCATCACCAATGCGCTGGTGGGGGCCGCGATGGCCTACACCGTGTGGGGCTGGAGCACCGGCGCGCTGACGGTCGGCGATCTGGTGCTGGTCAATTCGTTGCTGATCCAGCTGTTCCGCCCGCTGGATGTGCTGGGCTGGGTGTACCGCACCATCCGGCAGGGGCTGATCGATATGGGCGAAATGTTCCGCCTGATCGACACCGACATCGAAGTGAAGGACCAGCCGGGCGCGCCCGCGCTCATCATCCGCAAGCCCACGGTCGCCTTCGACAATGTTACCTTCGGCTATGATCCGGGTCGCACGATCCTCAATGGCCTGTCCTTTGAGGTGCCTGCGGGCAGCACCACCGCCATCGTTGGCCCCTCGGGCGCGGGCAAGAGCACCATCGGGCGCTTATTGTTCCGCTTCTATGATCCACTGCAAGGCCGGGTGCTGGTGGGGGGCGAGGATATTGCGCTTGTCACACAAGATTCCGTGCGCGCGGCCATCGGGATCGTGCCGCAGGACACCGTGCTGTTCAACGAAAGCCTCGCCTATAATATCGGCTATGGCGCAGAAGGCGCAGACGCGGCGCTGATCGAACAGGCCGCGCGCGATGCCGCGCTGACCCCGCTGATCGCGCGCCTGCCCGACCGCTACGACACGATGGTGGGCGAACGCGGGCTGAAGCTGTCAGGCGGCGAAAAGCAGCGCGTCGCCATCGCCCGCACGCTGGTGAAGAACCCGCCGATCCTGTTGCTGGACGAAGCGACGAGCGCGCTCGACACCCGGACCGAGCAGGAGATCCTCTCGACCCTGCACCGGATTGCAGAAGGCCGCACCACCATCGCCATCGCTCACCGCCTGTCGACCATCGCGGATGCGGACAATATTCTCGTGCTCGATCACGGGCGGCTGGTGGAAAGCGGGACGCATGCAGCGCTGCTCAAGCACGGCGGGCTCTATGCCGAAATGTGGGCGCGTCAGGCAAACGAACGGCGCGAGGATGATGCGCCCACGCCCCTCCCAACCCCGGCCGAAGCGGCGGAATAAGCAGCAGGATTGCCCCGGCGCCGGGCGCTCGTTACCTCTGATGCCACTGCCCCCTCGCTACGGGGAGCCTGTGATGATGAGAGAGAGCCTCGATAATGCGTTACGCCTGCCTGATTGCCTGCCTGCTTGCCAGTTCCGCCCTGCCCGCCGCCGCGCAGGAGCAAGCGCCCGAAAGCGTCCCTGTGCCAACGCCCATTCAGGCGGTGCCGCTGCCAGCCGCGCTCACCGCCGACAAGATGCCGGCCGTGCCGCTGGTGATGGCCGATGCGGTGCGCCCCTATCTCGAAGCGCGCGGGGCCAGCTTTGTCGGGTGGGATCCCACCACCCGCGCGGTGCTGATTGCCACCCGCTTTGCCAACACCAACCAGCTTCACCGCGTCGAAGCCCCGATGGGCGCGCGCACCCAGATCAGCTTTGAAGCCGAGCCGGTGCGCGGCTCCTATGCGCCGACCCGGGGCGATGTCATCGTGGTGAACAAGGACCGCGGCGGCGACGAATATTTCCAGCTCTACACGCTAAAGGATGGGCGGCTGACCCTGCTGACCGATGGCAGCAGCCGCAACCAGCCGGGTGCGTGGAGCAAGGATGGCGAGTTGATCGGTTACAGCTCCACCCGGCGCAACGGGGTCGATTCCGACCTTTACGTCATGGACCCGCGCAACCCCGGCTCGGCGCGGATGGTGCATGAAAGCAAGGGCGGCGGCTGGGCGATCATCGCCTTTTCGCCCGACAAAAGCTTTGCCTATGTCGCCGATTACAACTCGGTACAGGACGTCGATCTCTACCGGCTTGATCTTACCACCAGGGCAATGACCCCCGTGGGCGATCCCAAGGCGGCGATTGCCTATGGCAGCATGGAAATCGCGCCCGATGGCACGATTTGGGTCACCAGCGATGCGGGATCGGATTTCCAAAGGCTGGGGCGGCTGGACCCTGTCTCGGGCAAGTTTACCGCCGTCTCTGACGAAGCCTGGGATGTCGACGGGTTCGACATCTCCGCTGATGGCAAGACGATCGTCTATGAAGTGAACGAGGCGGGGTCCGATGCTTTGCGCATTCTCGACGTTGCCTCTGGCAAGGTCACCAGGGTCGATGCCCTGCCCGCCGGACAGATCGGCGGGCTGGCGATTGCGCCGTGGGGGGAGATCGGCTTCAGCTTTTCCAGCGCCAAAAGCGCGGCCGACGTGTGGTCGCTCGATCCCAAAACGATGCAGCTGACCCGCTGGACCCGCTCCGAAACCGGCGGGCTCAACACCGAGGTGAACGTCGAACCGCGCATCGTGACCACCAAAAGCTTTGATGGTCTGGAGGTGTCCGGCCTGCTCTATCTGCCCGATCCCGCCATCTTTCCCGGCAAGCGTCCGCTGATCGTTTCGGTCCACGGCGGGCCGGAGGGGCAATCGACCGCCGGGTTCATGGGCCGCAACAACTACTACCTCAACGAATTGGGCATTGGCGTGTTCTACCCCAATGTTCGCGGGTCAACCGGGTTCGGCAAGACTTTCGTCAGCCTCGACAACGGCCCCTTCCGCCGCGAGGCAACCGTGCGCGACATGGAGGCGCTGATTGACGCGGTGCGCGCCGATCCGGCGGTCGACCCGGCCAAGGTGGGCCTGACGGGCGGCTCATATGGCGGGTATATGTGCTATGCCGCCGCGGTGCAGCTCAAGGACAAGCTGACCGCGACCCAGTGCACCGTGGCGATCAGCAATTTCGTCAGCTTCCTCGAAAACACCAATCCTTACCGGCAGGACTTGCGCCGGGTGGAATACGGCGACGAGCGTGATCCGGTGCAGCGCGCCAAGCTCACCGAAATCAGCCCGCTGACCCGCGTGAACGAAATCACCAAGCCGATGTTCGTCATCACCGGCGCCAATGATCCGCGCGTGCCCAAATCCGAAGCCGACCAGATGGTCGCTGCGATCCGCGCCAATGGCGGCGAGGCGTGGCATCTGGTGGCTGCCGATGAAGGCCACGGCTTCGCCAAAAAGGCCAATTCGGACTATGCCTTCATGGCGCAGCTGGTGTTCTGGAAAAAGTACCTGCTGGGCGAGTAATCAGCGGGACTGCGAGAGGCGCTGGAGGATAGCCAGCGCCTCATCGCGCCGGTTCCACGGCACGAACAGATGATCGTGGTGGAATCCCGCCACGACATTGCAGGCGATCCCGGCTGCCGCCAGCGCGCCCGACACCGCTGCGGTCAGCCCCACGCCGTCCAGCGCCGAATGCACCATTAGCGTGATCCGCGCGAAACCGCCGCCCTCTTGCGGCACAATCGCCGCCAGCCCTTCATCCTCGCGGATCAGTGCGAAGGCATCAGCGGGCGGCGCGCTGTCCGTCAGCACGAACGCCCAGCGCCGCGCATCGAGCACCGGGGCCATGCCCGCCAGCATCCCGGCAAGGTCGCTGACCGGCGCGCGCGTCACTACAGGATATACTTGCTGAGGTCGGTATTGCCCGCCAGGCCCTCCAGCCGCTCGTTCACATAGGCGGCATCAATGGTGATCGTCTGCCCGGCAAGATCCTCCGCCTCGAAGCTGATTTCCTCCAGCAGCCGCTCCATCACGGTCTGAAGGCGGCGCGCACCGATGTTCTCGACCGTGCTGTTCACCTGCGCCGCGATGTGCGCGATGGCGCCGATCGCATCGTCGGCAAAGTCGAGCGTTACCTGCTCAGTCCCCAGCAGCGCCGTATATTGCGCCACCAGATTGGCGCGCGTTTCGCTGAGGATGCGGACGAAATCCGCCTCGGTCAGGGCGCGCAGTTCCACCCGGATCGGCAGGCGGCCCTGCAATTCGGGCAGCATGTCGGATGGCTTGGCGACATGGAACGCACCGCTGGCGATGAACAGCACGTGGTCGGTTTTCATCGGGCCGTATTTGGTGGCGACCGTGGTGCCTTCGATCAGGGGCAGCAGATCGCGCTGCACGCCTTCCCGCGAGACTGAGCCGCCGCGCACATCGCTGACCGCGATCTTGTCGATCTCGTCAAGGAACACGATCCCGTTGGTTTCCGCGTTCAGCAACGCCGCGCGGGCGACATCATCCTGATCGAGCCGCTTGTCCGCTTCCTCGTCCACCAGCCGGTCCCACGCATCGGGCACGCGCAGTTTCTGGCGGCGGGTGGGTTTGCGGCCCAGCGCCTTGCCCATCATGTCGCTGAGGTCGATCATCCCCATCTGGCCGCCCATATTGCCCATGTCGAACGGCGCTGCGGGGGTATCGCGCACCTCAATCTCGACCTCGACATCGTTCATCGCGTTCTGGGTGATGCGCTGGCGGAAACTGGCGCGGGTCGCTTCGGAGGCGTTGTCGCCCACCAGCGCGTTGAGCAGGCGGTCCATTGCGGCCTCGGAGGCGGCTTCGCGCACGGCTTCGCGGCGGCGTTCCTTTTCCAGCCGGATCGCCTCTTCCACCAGATCGCGCGCAATCTGTTCGACATCGCGGCCGACATAGCCGACCTCGGTGAACTTGGTCGCCTCAACCTTGATGAAGGGGGCTTCGGCCAGCTTCGCCAGGCGGCGGCTGATCTCGGTCTTGCCGCAGCCCGTGGGGCCGATCATCAGGATGTTCTTGGGCGTCACCTCGTCGCGCAGATCCGCGCCCAGCCGCTGCCGCCGCCAGCGATTGCGCAGCGCGACCGCGACCGCACGCTTGGCCTCGGCTTGCCCGATAATGTGTTCATCCAGCGCGGCGACAATCGCCTTGGGGGTCAGCGCCTGCAAGGGGGGGGGAAGTGGTCATGGGGTCTTTCTGTGTCTGTCTTGAAGACTATGTGGCGCGGCCAGCCAGCGGTTCAAGGCCAGCGTCATCGGCTGTTCGGCCCAGCGGAAGAAGACCCAGCTGGCCGCCATGCTGGCGAGCATCGCCCCGGCGAGGTAATCCCACGGCCCGGCCTCAGTGCCGCGCAGGCGCTCCCACAGCCACAGCCACAACCATGCGACCGGCACATGCAATAGATAGAGCGCATAGCTAGCATCGCCTGCGCGGTTCACCAGCCCTGCTGCTGGCACCGCCAGCGGGCCGCCCAGCACTGCCAGCGCGATCAGCAGCGCGGGGATGCCGCACCACGCGAGATAATCCCACCCTGCCGCCGTCGGCATGGCGGGCTCGCTCACCAGCAGCACTGCCGGGATCACGGCAAGCAGCGCCAGACAGCGCACGCCCTGCGGTATCACGCCGCCCTGCCCGCGCCACAGCGCCAGCAACATTCCGGCCACAAACATCACCGGCAGCGGGCGGGTGAGCGCAAAGATCAGCGGATCGACCGGCGCAACCCACGTGCCCGCGATGATCGCGGCAGCCAGCACGCCTGCCACCACCATGATCGCGCGGCCGCGGGGCAGCGGCAGAAACAGGCCGAACAGGAAATAGAACGCCATCTCGTACAGCAGCGTCCACCCGACCCACAGGAACAGCAGCGGGCGCAGTTCGCCAGAGGCCGGCCAGACCGGGATCAGCAGCAGCGAGCGGACAACGTGTTCAGGATCGACCGGCCGGCCAAAGGCAAACACCAGCACCGCCGCCAGCAGCCCGCTCGCCAGCCAGTAAGGCGGCATGATGCGGATGATGCGCCGCCGCCAGAACAGCCCGCGCGCGCCGGGCGTGCCAAACCGGCCACTGGCCGCCTGCACCATCACATAGCCCGACACGATGAAAAACAGCATCACCGCCAGCTGCGCCTCACGCTCGCCCCGCCAGTCAGGGCCAAAACCCAATCCGCCGCCAATGCTGTCGGCAAAGCCAAAGGCGATATGAGACGCAGCCACAATCAGCGCGGCCGCCGCGCGCAACAGCTGGATTGCTGCGATCTTGCGCTCGGACGGGTTGTTCATAGGCGCAATGGTAACGGCCTTCACCGCAATGACCCAGGCGGTCAGCCCGGCAAGGCTAGACCGTCTCGACCGTCAGATTGCCGTTGGTGAAGACGCAGATGTCAGCCGCCACCGCCATCGCCTTGCGCGCGATTGTCTCAGCGTCCGCTTCGTAATCGGCGATGGCCCGCGCGGCAGCGAGCGCGAAGTTACCGCCCGATCCAATCGCTGCAATCTCGCCGATCGGCTCCAGCACATCGCCATTGCCGGTCAGCACCAGCAGCGTGTTCTTGTCGGCCACGATCATCAGCGCTTCGAGATTGCGCAGATATTTGTCGGTGCGCCAGTCCTTGGCGAGCTCCACACTGGCGCGCATCAGCTGGCCCGAATACTGCTCCAGCTTCTTTTCCAGCCGTTCAAACAAGGTGAAGGCATCCGCCGTCGCGCCTGCGAAACCGGCGATCACCGAACCATCGCCAAGGCGGCGAACCTTGCGGGCATTGGGCTTCATCACGGTGTTGCCCATCGAAACCTGACCGTCGCCGGCGATGACCGTGGTATCGCCGCGCCGCACGCCGATGATGGTGGTTCCGTGCCACTGGACAAGGCCGTGGCTTGCTTGATCGCTTGTCATGCCGGGGAATATGGCGCGCCTTCCCGCAGGATCAAGCGCGCCTGCGCAAAGCGCCTATGGCCCGCCCGGACCGCCCGGCAAGCCGCCGCCGCCGACCTGGCCGATATTGCCGAACAGGTCTTCCAGAAAGCCGCGTTCACGGCCCAGGGTCGGCGTCTTGTTGCCATTGGGATCAAGGAAGACGACCTGCTCCATCCCGGTGCGCTTCACCTCGCTGACGCGGCCTTCGGCATCAAAGGTCACCGCCAGCACCGTGTGGTCGCGGATGCGCGGCCGGTTGAAGGGACGCTGGCCGGTGATGCTCGATACATAATACCACGTCGGCGTGCCGTACTGGCTGGTGAAGGTCGGCCGCCCAAGCGTGCCTTCGACCGATTGCTGATTGTCGATCTTGGGCTGGACCAGCGCGGTCAGCGTCGGATCGACAATGTAGCCGCGCGATTCGCGGATCGCGGTGCAGCCCGGCAGCACCGCAGCGGCCACGGCCAGCACGGCCATACCGCGCAAACCGCGTCTGCCCAATTTCATCGCGCCTGCCTTGATCATCTGCGCCAAACCGTTTTCGTCCCGTCCTGTGGTGCGCATGACGCGCTCTTGTCCCTTGGGCGAGGTGCTTTAAGGGGCTAGGCGCAAGCTTGCAACGCACCATATGGCAAGGCGGTGGCGTGCTTGCGTTGAACGGCAGTTGAACGCATCCGCGCCTCATGCGTTATCGTAGCGATGCAGGGGCGCAGTGCCCTTGCCACGATTGATTATTCCTCGCGCACAAGGCCCGGTATCCCATGTCCTTCCTTTCCCGCCTGCTTGGCACTGCTCCCGACCCGCGCGAAAGCGTGCGTCCGCTGTGGCACCGCGTGATCGAGCTGGCCCGCGATTCTGTCTATTACACCGAATGCCAGGTGGCCGATTCCATCGCCGGGCGCTTTGACATGATCACGGCGGTGCTCAGCACGGTGATGGTGCGGATCGAAGCCTCGCAGATGCGCACTGAAAGCGCGCTGCTGGCCGAACTGTTCGTTGAGGATATGGACGGGCAATTGCGCGAATTCGGCGTCAATGATGTGGTCGTGGGCAAGCGGATCGGCAAACTGATGAGTGTGCTGGGCGGCAGGCTGGGGGCCTATCGCAGCGCGCTCAATGCCGGCGATATCGACAAGCTGACCGACGCGCTGGCCCGCAATGTCACCTTCATGCCCGGCGCTGACGAGGCTGCCAGCGCGCGCGCCGTGGCGGACCGGCTGATGAAGCTGTTTGAACGGCTGGGCCGGTTTTCCGATGCCGAAATGCTGAAAGCGAGCGCAATCTGGTGAGCGAGGCGGCCCCACCCCCCGCCGAACTGACCCGGATGGTCAAGGCCCGCCCGCTGCCAGCCGATCCGGTGATTATCGAGGCGAGCGCAGCGGAATGTGCAGCGCTGGCGCGACGCTTCGGATTGGGCGCGGTAGAGAGCCTGCGGGCCGAAGTGGCGCTGGAACCCAAAGCCCGCGCCATTCGCGCGACCGGGCGGCTGCGGGCGGCCATCATGCAGCCCTGCGCCATTTCGGGCGAGGATTTCCCGAATGTGATCGACGAACCGATCGACCTGCGCTTTGTCGAGGATCATCAGCGCCCGGCGGCCGATAACACGGTGATCGAAATCGAACTGGCCGCCGATGATTGTGACGAAATCGCTTACACCGGCGATATGTTCGATCTGGGTGAAGCCGTCGCGCAGACACTGGGGCTGGCGATCGACCCTTACGCCGAAGGGCCGAATGCCGATGCCGCGCGCCAAGCGGCGGGGATCGTCAAGGAAGGCGAGCAGGACGGCCCGCTGGCCGCATTGCTGGCGGGGCTGAAGAAAGACTGACGCCGTGCCAAAGGCGGCGCCGCGTGCCGCAGCAGCAGCCGCACTGTTTCACGTGAAACAACCGCAAGCTGCCACCAAGCGCGATCTGGTCGGTGTAAGGAACAATCAGACCTTAGAACGGGATATCGTCGTCCAGATCGTCATAGCCGCCGCTGCTGCCGCCCGACGGGCCGCCGCCAAAGCCGCCGCCCGATCCACCGGACGAACCGCCGCCCTGATCCCAGCTGCTCCCGCCGCCGCCGCCGCCGCCGTAGTTGCCGCCGCCTGAGCGACCGCCGCCACCGCCGCCGCCCATTCCGCCGCCGCCGCTGCCACCGCCAGTCGCACCATCAAGCATGGTGAGAGTGCCGCCGAGGCCCTGGATCACGATTTCGGTCGAGTAACGGTCCTGACCGTTCTGGTCCTGCCACTTGCGGGTTTGCAGCTTGCCTTCGACAAAGACCTTGCTGCCCTTCTTCAGGTAGCGTTCCACGACGCTGACCAGCCCTTCGGAAAAGATCGCGACCGTGTGCCATTCAGTCTTTTCCTTGCGCTCGCCTGTGGCCTTGTCCTTCCACTGTTCCGAGGTGGCGATCCGCAGGTTGGCGACCTTGCCGCCATTGTTGAAGCTGCGGATTTCCGGGTCAGCGCCCAGATTGCCGATCAGCATGACCTTGTTGAGCGAACCCGCCATCGAAATACCCTTCCCGTCAATATCTTGATCCCGCGCGGCCCAAGATGACCCGCGAATCTGAGTCGGGCAATAGGCCAGCTTGCGCGCAGGCGCATCAGGCCCCGGTGCTTAATCCACCGCTCAGCGCGCGGGGTAGCGCAGCCGCCCGAGGAAGCGCGTCAGGCTGGGCAGTTCGCGGTCCTTGCCCATGAACTGCGCCTTCACCTTTTCAAACTTCATCACCCCGTCGATCCGCCGGTCGAGGAAGGCGTAGCTATCGGCCTTGCCCTCGCTATCGTCGTTCACGAACACCGCTAGTGTCGCTGAATAGATCCCCGCCAGCAGCGTGCGTTTGGTGTAATGATTGTAATCGGTGGCGGTATCGCCCGCCAGCCGCCACATGATATCGGCCGACCGCCAGCCCAGCTTCAGCGACCGGCGCACGTTCTGCGGCTGCGCCATCACCGCGAGCGCGCGGCGCACGGCCTCGTCGATATGCGCCACCGCGTCCAGCCGGAAGGCGACCAGCGTGCGGATACGCTCACGGATCTTGAGCGTCGCCAGCCGCTCCGCAGGCCACTCCGCCGCCATCGCCTGATCGACCGATGCGATCCACGCCTCGATCATGTCCATCGGTCTGGCGCCCGGAAAGGCCAGCCGGGCCACATCGACATCCGCCCCGGCCATTTCCGCAGCCGCGATCAATGCGGTCTCGTTCCAGCCATCGAAAATCGCCGACGCGGCAATATCGGGCGCCAGCGCGACGCGCAGTTCATCCAGCGTCATGTCGGCAAAATCGGGTGTCATGGTCATGTCAGAAGGAAGGCCCGTAATCTTTCTTGGTTCCCGCGCCGGCGCGTTTCTTGTCGGCATTCTCGAATTCCTGGTTGAGCAGCGTGTTGCCGCTCATCAGAGCTACGTAATCGCGCGCCGAACGGCCGGAATTATCATTGTGATCGGGGTCGGCGCCCTTCTCCAGCAGCAGCCGCACCAGCGGGACATTGCGCGAATGCACCGCGGTAATCAGCGGAGTTTCCCCCGTCTGGTCGGAAACATTGACGCTGGCGCCGCCGTTGATCAGCGCCTCGACCCCATCGGTAAAGCCCAGCGCGGTGGCCAGCTGGAGCGGGCTGATGCCCTTCTTGTTGCGAATGTTCGGATCAGCCCCGCGCTGGAGCAGGAAGCGGGTCCACACCGCATCATTGCGGGCGATCACGATATGCAGACCCGTATCGCCCGAGGTGATATCGCGGCTGTTGACGATTTGCGTACCGGGCTTTGACAGCATGTCGGTAGCCTCGTCGCCCTCGCGCTTCTTCACCGCTTCCAGAAACCTGTAGCCTTCCGACTGGAACTGCGCGGCGACCGGCATCGCAGTCATCGCCGCCAGCGCGGGCAGGATGATACTGGCAATCCGCCGCCGATGCCCTAACTTGCGCAAAACATCCAAGCCCACGGTTTGATCCTTTCGCATTACCTGTCACATGATCCGGATCATCATCCGGCTGTGCCGGGCGCCAGAGCAAGCCGAGGCGCCTTTCGCAAGCGACCAGTTAGCAGAGCATGAACCGCATCAACAAGCCTTCCGCCCAATTCACCGTCGCAATTGCGGCTGCCCTGATGCTTGCCGGGTGCGGCGGCGCAGCGCCTGCCGAGGAACCGCCGCTGGCGGGCGCAGCCATCGGCGGCGATTTCGCGCTCACCAACAGCGCCGGGCAAACCGTGCGTTGGGGCGATTTTGCGGGCAAATACCGCATCGTCTATTTCGGCTATGCCTTTTGCCCCGATGTCTGCCCGACCGATATGCAGCGCGTCGCGCAGGGGCTGAAAGAACTGAAGGCCAAAGACCCGGCCAAGGCGGCAATGATCCAGCCGATCTTCATCACCATCGATCCCGAGCGCGATACGCAAAAGGTGGTGGGCGAATTTGCTGCCGCCTTTTCGCCCGACATCATCGGGCTGACCGGCACGCCCGAACAGATCGCGGCCACCGCCAAGACCTTCAAGGTGTTCTACCAGAAGGGCGAACCGGTCGAAGGCGGCGGCTATCTGGTCGATCATTCCAACATCACCTACCTGTTCGGCCCCGCGGGCGAGCCGCTGGCCACTCTGCCGACGGACAAAGGCGCTGCGGCCATCGCGGCAGAGCTGGACCGATGGGTGAACTAAGAGACCGCTTCTGGGAATTGCCGCTGGGCACGCTCTCGCGGCCCGAGTGGGAGGCGCTGTGCGATGGCTGCGGGCGCTGCTGTCTGCACAAGCTGGAAGACGAAGACACCGGCGAGATCGTCGATACCAACATCGCCTGCCGCCTGCTGGACACCGGCAACGCCCAGTGCAGTGACTATCGCAATCGCAAGGCCTTCGTGCCCGATTGCCTGCGCCTGACCTTGCGGATTGTCGAGCAGGTAAGCTGGCTGCCCTCGACCTGCGCTTACCGCCTGCGCGCCGACGGGCGGCCGCTGCCGGGCTGGCATTATCTGCTGTCGGGCGACCGTGATGCCGTGCGCCGCGCCGGGGTTTCGATTGTCGGGCGGGTGGTGAGCGAGGTGGATGCAGGGCCGATCGAACATCACATCACCCAGTGGCCCAACCCACGCATCTGGCCCCCGGCTGACGAACAGGCCGGGGCATGATCGATTGGCTGCGCGGCGCATCGGCGATCCGGACGCCTGATCCCGACATTGATCTGGGCGGCAGGCGGGTGCCGATCGTGCTCAAGCGGCTGCACAATGCCCGGCGGCTGACCTTGCGCCTCGCGCCTGATGGCAGCGAGGTGCGCGTGACCCTGCCCGCCTGGGCCGAGGGGCGCGAAGCGGTGGCCTTTGCCCATGCGCGCAAGAACTGGCTGGCCGATCAGCTGGCCAAGCTGCCCGCCCGCGCGGCCCCCGAACAGGGCGGAACGGTGCACTATCGCGGCACCGCGCTGACGCTGGTGTGGGACCCGCGCAGCCCGCGCCGCCCGGTCCCCGACGGGGAGACCCTGCGCATCGGCGGGCCGGAAACCGGAATTGCCCCGCGCGTCCACCGCTGGCTAGAGGCCGAGGCGCTGCGGCTGGCCGAGGCTGACATGCGCGATTACTGCGCGGCCGCCGGGCTTGATCCGGTGCCCATCGGCCTCACCCGCGCCCAGCGCCGCTGGGGATCATGTTCGGACAAGGCCCGCATCCGGATCAACTGGCGGCTGGTGCAGGCCCCCGATTTCGTGCGGCGTTCGGTGGTGGCGCATGAAGTCGCGCATCTGGTGCACTTCGATCACAGCCCGGCCTTCCACGCGCTGCTGGCCCGCATCTTCGAAGGCGAGATTGCAGCAGCCGACCGCTGGCTGAAGGAACACGGGCGCGGGCTTTACGCCAGCTTCGGCTGAGCGGCCTCACCCCCCTCTGCTCCCCCTTGGCCATCCGCCGCCGGCATCCTATATTGCCGCAATGCGTTTTGCCCCGTCCCGCTTCAACCCTGCCAGTGGCATTGCCGATTTCTGGAACGAGATCCGGCGGCCCCAACCCTATCGCTGGCCGATCCTGTTCCTGTCGGTCCTGCCGGTGGCGGGGATCATGGCCTGGGCGATCGATCAGACCGTCTATGCCGAGCCTGAGCGGCCGCGGATCACCTATATCACCACGCTCGATCCGGCGCGCAGCGATGCTGCGATCATGGCTGAAAACCGCGCCAATCAGGAACTGAAGGAACTGCGCGCCGCCGAGGAAGAGCGAATCGCCGAAGAAAAGCGCAAGATGTACAAGGCACTGGGCGCGGCGGCAGGCATGGATGTCGAGAAGATCGAGCGCGAGGCCGAGGCGGAACGCGCAGCCGAGGCCAAGCGCCGCGAGGCTGCGGCCCAGCGGATTGTTCCGCCAGCGAGCGAAAGCGCCGGGCAATAGCCGCCAGCCTTTCCCCAACCGATCACGACTGGATGGCCGCTGCTGCGCGGCTGGCGGCGCGGGCGCGCCCGCTGTCGCGGCCCAATCCCGGTGTGGCGGCGCTGGTGGTGCAGCACGGCCGGGTGATCGCGAGCGGCTGGACGCAAGGCGGCGGGCGGCCCCATGCCGAGGCGATGGCGCTGGCAGGCCTTCCCGCCGAGGTGCTGGCCGAAGCGACGCTTTACGTCACGCTTGAACCCTGCGCCCATCAATCAGCGCGCGGGCCGGCCTGCGCCGATCTGATCGTGGCCGCCCGCCCCGCCCGCGTCGTCATCGGCCAGCACGACCCCGATCCCCGGACGGCGGGCGCGGGAATCGCCCGGTTTGAAGCGGCGGGCATCGCCGCCCGCCTGCTGGACGATCCGGCCTCTGCCACCAGCCTTGCCGGGTTCCTGACCCGCCAAAGCGCCGGGCGTCCGTGGGTGACGCTGAAGCTGGCGACCTCGCTCGATGGCTGCATCGCACTTGCGGATGGCACCAGCCAGTGGATCACGGGCGAAGTGTCCCGCGCCCACGTCCACGCCCAGCGCGCGCGCCATGATGCGATCCTGGTTGGCGGCGGGACATGGCGGGCTGACAAACCGCGCCTTGATGTGCGCCTTCCGGGGCTGGAGACCCGGTCACCGCAGCGGCTGGTGCTGACCCGCGGGCCGGCCCCGGACGGTGTCACCGCCCTCCCCTCGCCGCAAGCCATCGCCGCGCTGGACGGCGTGCTCCATCTCTACGTCGAGGGCGGGGCCGAGACCGCCGCCGCCTTCCTTGCCGCTGATCTGGTGGACGAGTTGCACCTCTACACCGCGCCGATCCTCATCGGGGGCGATGGTCGCCGCAGCCTGGGCGCGCTGGGGCTGGCCAGCCTGGCCGACGCGCATGGCCGCTGGTGCCTGTCCGAACGCCGCCAGCTTGGCAGCGACGCATTCACGGCCTATCTGCGCACCCGCAACCGGTAAGGACCCCAGCATGTTCACAGGCATCGTCACCGCCATCGGCACCATCGCCGCCGCCGAGCAGCGCGGCGATCTGCGCCTGCGCATCACCGCCCCGCTCGACCCTGCCCGGATCGACATCGGCGCGTCGATTGCCTGTTCGGGTGTGTGCCTGACCGTGGTTGAACGCGGCGGGACGGCGGGCGATGCCTGGTTCGATGTCGACCTGTCGGGCGAAAGCGTCAGCCGCACCGTGCCGGGCATGTGGAATGCGGGCGCGCTGCTCAATATCGAACCGTCCTTGCGGCTCGGCGACGAGCTGGGCGGGCATATCGTCACCGGCCATGTCGATTCGGTGGGCGAGGTGGTGAAGGTGGCGCAGGACGGCGGCAGCTGGCAAATCGCGATCCGCGCGCGGGCCGACATGGCGCCGTTCATCGCGGAAAAAGGGTCGATCACCGTAAACGGCGTGTCGCTGACCGTCAACGACGTGCGCGACCGGGCCGATGGGGCCTGCGATTTCCTGCTCAACATCATCCCCCACACCGCCGCCGTGACCACGCTGGGGACACTGGCGGTGGGCGATCACGTCAACCTCGAAATCGACGTGCTGGCGCGCTACCTCAAGCGGATGCAAAGCCTCGCCGCAGCCCGGTAAGACCGGCGATCAGCCGCCCGGATGGGCCGCGCTCAGCCGCACAAATGGCGCGCGCAGTTCATCAGGCGTCGCCATTTCCAGCGCCCCGCTTGCGACGTCCTGCGCAGACCAGAACTGCGAGGGCGCGGTATCATCCAGCATCGCCCAGTTGGGAAACAGCCGTTCGCCCATGGCTTCGGACAGCAGCAGGCGCACATCAAAGTGGCGATCATCCTCGCAGATCACCGCGTAGAGCGCATCGACAGCTTCGGTCGGGCCTTCGATCAGTTGAAGATACAGGTCATGCCGGCAAATCAACGCGCCGGTGATGCCGTAGCGCGGATTGTTGCGCCGCGCCGCTGACAAAATGCCAGCCAGCATGGCGGTGTCGAAACCAAACGGCTGCGAACGGTAGATCAGGCGTTTTTCGATGACAGGCTCCCAAGGCAATAGGCTTGCAAGCAGCTTACGTGAACGCGGACGACGGGGATAGCGGCGAGTTCGCCCACCTTCCAGCCTGCCCGCAGCATCCCGGTCCGCCAGCCTGCCGGGCGCGAAAAGGCAAATTCAACAGTTGGCAGCCGTGCTTTCGTGGTTCAGTCTGCCGTCCGGTTGCTGTTGCACGCAGAAGGGGGGCTGTGTCACGCAAAGCTGGCTGCGCATGATCGCGGGACTGATCCTGACCTGTGCAGCGGCGCTGGGCGTGCCTGCTGCGGCCATGCCGTCGCTGCCGGTCGCCGCGATCGAGGCTGGCAAGGATGGCCCGGCGCTGTCGGGGTTTATCCGCTACACCAAACAGCTCGGCAGCCTTGATACCCCGATCGAACAGATGCTGCGGACCAAGTTGCAGGCCAACCGGCCGGGCGCTGAACATTTCGGCCTGCCGGGACAACGCACCGCGATGGCGCTGCGCATCCGCAACACCAGCCGGGACGGCGGCACGTGGATTTTGACCACCGGCCGCGGTTCGCTGCGGCATTTCCGGCTGTATGAATGGACCGGGCAAGGCTTTACGCTGCTGCTGAACGGCAGCGATCCGGTCGCGGCCCAGAACAACCTGATGACCTATCAGGCCTTCAGCACCGAACTGGTGCTGGCCCCCGGCGAGGAAAAGACGATCGTGATCGATTTCCTGTCGGAAAACTCGACCTACATGCCGCTCAAGCTCCAGACCTATGGCACCTTTTTCCAGAACCGCCGCACCAACATCGCCATGGTGTCGGGCGTGTTGCTGGCAGTGGCGGTGCTGATCTTCCTCAACTTTGTGTTCTTCTCGGTCACTGGCCACCGCGAATTTGGCTGGCTGGCGCTGGCGCAGGTGTTTCTTGCGATCAGCACCGTCCACACCGAAGGCTATCTGACGATCTTCCTGCTGGCTGACAGCCCGCTGCTGAGCGTGGCGATCGAAGACGGCGTGAAATGCGCCTTTGCCGCTGCCATGGCGCAATTTGCCCGCAACTTTCTGTCAACCGCAACGCGCTTTCCCCGGCTCGATAAAGCCTTGATCGCGCTGATCGCCGCCGCGCTGGTGGTGATCGCGTTGCAAGCGGGCCTCAGCCTTTACGGGCCGGGCCTGCGCACGGCGATCCATTCGCTGGCCTGGGTCATCACCGGGGTGGTGGCGCTGTTTTTGCCGGTGGTCGGCGTGCTCGCAGTCCGCTCGATCGGGCGCCAGCTGTGGCCCTTGCTGGTGGGCTGGGCGAGCCTTGCGCTGTTCATCATCTACGGCGCGATTGCATCGATGGGCGTGTTCAAATGGCTGCCGATCAACTGGCACCTGATCGGTCCGGTCGGCTTTTTCGAGGTGCTGATGGTGACGCTCGCACTGGGGCTCAACCTGCGCAAGATCCAGACCGACCGGCAGGCCGCCGACGCCCGCTACAATGCCGAACTGGCCGAACGCGTGCGGGTGAGCGAACGCGCCGCGCAGTTGGCCGAAGACCGCAAGATCGCGCTGGCCGCCGTCGACAACCAGAACGCCCTGCTGCACGCATCGGGACATGACAGCAAACAGGTAATCCTGGCGCTGAATAGCGCAATTACGGTCCTGAAACGGCAGGATACCGCCGGCGCGCATCACGATTTGACCGCAATGCTGCAAAGCTCGGTCGATTATCTGAGCGAAATTGCCGCCACCACCATGTCGGGCGCTGCGATGGTCGGCAGCGGGCGCCATTTCCATGCGCTCAGCGCGTTCCGGGGCGAGAACCTGCTGGAACCGCTGCTGATGATGTTCAAGGCACCGTTTGCCGGCAAGGGGCTGACGCTGACGGCTGAGACCGACCGCGAGGTGACGATCATCTCCGACCGCCCCTTGCTGATGCGCGCGCTGGCCAATCTGCTCAGCAACAGCCACCGCCACACGCTGGCAGGCGGCGCGCGGATGATGCTGGGGATTGATGGGGGCGCGGCGGTCATCACCATCGCCGACACCGGCACCGGCATCCCGGATGCGGTGGCGCGCGAACTGCTGCGCGCCGATCCGCCGCGTCTGCGCGCCGGAGACAGCAGCGCCGGGACCGGATCGGGGTTCCGGTCAGCGCGGCGGATCATCGAAGGTCTGGGCGGCACGCTCACCATCCCATCCACCGGCCCCTCGGGCACCACCCTGCGGATAAGCCTGCCATGCGCCCACCATACGGTCGCGCCCTGCACGCCCGCCGATCTGGCTGCGCTGCTGAACGGTCAGAACATCGCCGATTTCGACCGCCGGGCAGAATTCGATGCGGCGATTGCGCAGGCAGGCAGGGCAGCGACCACGCGGCTGATCGCAGCCACATACGACGACACTTCGGTCACCCGCGAAAGACTGAGCGAGGCGGTCGCGATGATGCTGATCAAACCCCTGTGCCGCGAAATGGCCGATCACCCCGCCTTGCAGGCCTGCCTGTCAGATCAGGCGTAGCGCCTGCGCGCGTTCGATGATCTTGCGATTGCTGGCAACGCCCAGCTTGCGGCGCAATTCGCCTATGTGAAAGGACACGGTCGGCTGGGCAATCGCCAGCCGATACGAGATTTCCTTGTTGGTTTCGCCCTGCGCCAGATAATGCAGGATCGCCATTTGCCGTGACGATAGGGACGTGGGCAGCTGTTCGATCGTGCTCAGGCCGCTGCGCATACTGGCCGAGATATAGACCTCGCCTGCCAGTGCGGCCTCGCAGGCGGCGATGATTTCATCCGGGGGATCAGCCTTGCTGACCACGCCGCGCGCGCCCAGTTTCAGGGCATAGTCAATCTCGCCAAACTGCCTTTCGCCGGTCAGGATGATGACTGTCATGTCATGCGAGCCGACGATTTCGGCAAGGATATCAACCCCGCGCACATTGGGCATGTTGAGATCAAGCAGGACGATGTCGACCGGCTGCGCCTTGATGAAGGCCGTGGTGATCTCGCAGCGGTCAAGCGCGCCGACCACCTCATATTCAGGGTATTGCGAAAACAGCAGCCGCAGGCCGCTGTGGGTCAGGGGGTGATCGTCGACGATCAGGATCTTGTGACGGCTGGATCGGGTCGCATCGCTGGCCATTCGGGTCTCCCGCCTGTTCCACTGGCGAGGCACAGCTTGCATGGCAATCACGCCAGCGTGCAACCCTAATGATTCTTGGCAGCGGGCTCGTGCCGGGGGCGGCGGTCAATAGGTGGACGGCGGATCGCTGGCAGGAAAGCTCTGGTCGCTGGCTTCATCGACCGCCGACCAGGGTTCGCTTTGGGGATCGCGCATCGCCTGCGGGCCGGCATCGCGGACAGGATTGGCGGCTAGATCGGGCTGATCATCGGCAAAGGCCGCGCGGCCTTGATGGCCCGGCCCTGCGCCGCGCCGGGTAACAGCATAAGCGGCAACGCCGATCGCCAGTAGGCCAAGGAAAACACGCATAGGTCAGCTCCTTTACGGGCGAGCTGTGCGCCGGCATCACAATGATCGGGTCGCAAAGCCCGGCCCCCTGTCGGCCTCCCATCCTGTGATGTCCCTATCCTGCATCAGGGCCAGAGCCGCACGCGGGGCAAGACTCGACGGGACGGGGCTGCGGGGCGGCACAATCCATGTTAGTCAGCTTTTGCGCCCGCGCCGTTATCTTGCGCGGGCAGGAGTGATGCGCGCATGGCCGATTTTTCTCATGACCCCATTGAGAGCCTGTTCCATGCCGCGTTTCGCGCCTTGCCCGATGCTGCCTGCATTCTTGAGCCCATCGGCGGCCCGGGCGATGAACTGAGTGATTGGCGCTATCTTGCCAGCAATCCGGCGCTATGCCGGCTGATCGGTATTGACGACCCCACCGGACAGCGGCTGGGCCACCATCATCCCGAAGCCGCCCGCCAATGGGCGCAGGATTTCCAGCGGGTGTTGCAGCGCGGCACCCCCGAAGTGCTGGTCCGCCAAAGCAGCCGCTACCCGCAAGTCTACGAGGTCTCGCTGGTTCCCCTCGTCGAAGGCGGACGCCGGGCGATCATGGCCCGCATCCGCGATATCAGCAGCGAACATTTCGCCCGCGAACGGCGGCGCGAGGCCGATGCCCGCTACGAACGGTTGTTTGACGCCATCGACGAAGGTTTCTGCATCATCGAAGTGATCTTTGACGATACCGGCAAAGCCACCGACTACCTGTTCATCGAAGCCAACGAACCCTTCGTCCAGCACACCGGCATCAAGTCTCCGGTGGGCAAGACCATGCGCAGCTTCCAGCCCGATATCGAGGACGCCTGGGCTGCAACCTATGGCCGGATCGCGCTGTCGGGCGTTCCCGAAAGGTTTGAAAGCGAGAGCATCGCGATGGGCCGCTGGTTCGATGTGTTCGCCTTTCCCATCGGCGAAAAGGCGCCCTTCCGGGTGGGCATCTTGTTTGAAGATATCGGGCAGCGCAAGACGATGGAACTGGCCCTGCGCCACAGCGAGGCCCGGCTTCAGTCGCTGATCGAAGCCACCTCGGACATGATTTTCCGGATGAACCCGCAAGGCACTCTGGCGCGGCAGGTGGGCGGCAAGCCCCTGCTTGGCGAGGTGGGTGAAGAAAGCAACTGGGTTGAAGAATTCGTGCCCGACAGCGACCGGGCGATCGTGCGCGCCGCGCTTGATGATGCGATCCTCCGGCGCGTGCCGATTGCCATCGAACACCCTGTGCGAACGATCGATGGCACGGTCCGCTGGCTCCATTCGCGCGCTGTGCCCGTGCTCGACGATCAAGGCGCCATTACCGAATGGTTCGGCATGTCGACCGATATCACCGAACGGCGCAGCACCGAACACCAGCTTATCCGCGGCGCACAGATGCTGCGGGTTGCCAGCGAAATCGGCAAGGTCGCGATCTGGGACTGGAATGTCGAAACCGGCGAATTGATCTGGTCGGACGAGCATTTCCGCATCGAAGGCTACGAGCCCGGCGAAGTCGTGCCCACCTTCGAACTCTGGGCCGAACGTGTGCACCCCGAAGACCGGGCCGAAGCCGACCGCAAGGTCGAGCAGGCGATGGCCAGCGGTGAGGATTACGTCAACGAATACCGGCTCATTCAGCCAAGCGGCGATATGCGCTGGGTTTCGGCACGGGGGCGTTTCATCTATAGCGACAAGGGCGAGCCGTTGCGGATGCTGGGCGCCATGATCGATATCACCCAGCGCCGGCGCGAAGAGGAATGGCAACGTCTGCTCGTGGCAGAATTGCAGCACCGGGTGCGCAACCTGATCGGCATGGTCCGCTCTGTCGCGCGGCTTTCAGCCCCCAGCCACCGCAACGTGAACGAATATGTCGATCACCTGATCGGCCGGTTGCAAGCCATGGGACGCACGCAAAGCACGCTGACCCGTTCGCCCGGAAGCAGCGTCGATCTGGCAGAACTGGTGCGCGAAGAACTGGTCGTCCACGCCGTGCAGCCCGATCTGTGCATGGTCGATGGCCCGGAACTGGCGCTCTCCCCGCACGCGGCCGAAATCGTGACGCTCGCGATCCATGAACTCGCCACCAATTCGGTCAAATATGGCGCGCTGGGCGATACCGGCTATATTCGCATCATGTGGACGACGCATGAGAAAGACGGCAAGCCATGGGTCAGTCTGCGCTGGCAGGAAACCGCCGCGACACCCCGACCAAAGAACAAGCGCAAAGGCTTCGGGCGCCGACTGATCGAAGAGCGCGTGCCTTATGAGCTGGGCGGCGATGGACGGTTCTTTCTGTACGACACCGGCGTGCTGGTCGAACTTGAATTCCCGCTGACGAGCGGCGGCAGCATTCTTGATACGCGCTCGTCAGCGTCAGGCCTGCTATGATCGGGCGAACGCTGCGCGGCCGCCGGATCGTCATTCTCGAAGACGATTACTTTCAGGCCCATGATTGCAAAGCTATGCTTGAACAGGCTGGCGCTGTGGTGGTGGCCGTGTCTGCGACCATTCCCAGTCTGGACGGTCTGCTGGCCAAGGGCCCGATTGATGCAGTGCTGATCGATATCAACCTGGGCGACAGCGTGTCCTTCGACTTCGCGCGCCTGCTGGTGTGCAATGCGATCCCGTTTGCGTTTCTGACCGGCTATGATGCGGCCATGCTGCCCGATGATCTTGCCGGCCGCGCCTATATCAGCAAGCCGGCCGATCACGCCCGGGTGCGCGCCGTGCTGGCGGAGATTATCGCCAGCCGGCCCGGCTGAGCGGTCGCCGCCAGAGGGCGGGGCCGACGGTCTCGCCGCGCGGGTTCAGGCAGCCGCCGCGTTAGGCCGCTGGCGCGGCACCTGCCGGCGCGGCGCAAGATACGCGCTGTCAAACCCGGCGATCTGTTGCAGGCTGCGCAGATCATGGATGGTGAGCTGCTTTGAACGCAGCACGATGAGCCCGTCCTGCCGCAATTGCTGGAGTTTGCGGTTGATGTGCACCGGGGTCAGCCCCAGCACATCGGCAAGATCGTCCTGCGTCAGCGGAAACGGCATTTGCTGTCCCAGCTGCGGATCCACCTGCGACAAGCGAAAATGCGTTTCGCAAATCAGGTGCGCCATGCGTTCAAGCGCATCGCGGCGCCCGACATTGACGACCCAGGATGACAGCACGGCATTTTCCATGCAGCCATAATTGCGCAGCGCTTCGCCCACGGCGGGAAAGCGTTCGATCAGCCGCCGCATGTCGCCGCGCTGGATGGTGGCGATCCGGCAAGGGCTGAGCGTGATGACTTCCTCGACCGCAAAGCCATCGGGCGAGCCTTCAAAATAGAAGGCGTCGCCGGGCAGCAGCAGCCGCGTGATCTGGCGCGCGCCATTGCGCAGGATCTGATACCGCGCCGCCCAACCGCTGAGAATAACCGGGAAGGCAGCCATTTCATCGCCTTCACGCCAGAGATATTTCTTGGCCGCAACATCCCGGGACGAACGGCACAGGTCGTCCAGCGCGCTCAATTCCTGATCGCCCAGGTCGCCAGCTTCCATCAACCGTAGCAAAAAGGCGTTTGTCACAAGCATACTCCTCGGGAGCGTTGCATAAATTGCACTCTCAATCAACGGCAGCACTTTTCCCGATCGGAGGTTAAACCACACGCCGGGTCAACCTCGGATCTTCCAGTAAAGAGCAGCACGCCTGAAAAAGTTCCATCAGTGCGCGGGGCCCGGCCCCACGCAATCATGTCCAAGGTAATGCTCTGACCGCGCGAGGGCTGCGCGGCGTTCGTCTGACCTTGCCTGCTTGTATTCGCTCGGCAATTAGCCCCTCGCATAGACTAGCACACCTTCCAATTCTCGCAGATACAACTCAGGTTAGAGCGTGCAGGGAATCGGTCGGGTAGATGTCAGCGGTCGCCAGGTATCCCGATCCCGGCGACGATGTATTGGTCTGGCGTAAGTTCGGTTTCCAGTTTGCCAGGCCATTGCCCCAATGACTCCCCGCCCAGCGATGGGCGGGGTTTTTTGCATCTAACGCGGCATTCGCCGCGCCGATCAGTTCCGGCGTTTGAGAATGAGGTACAGCGCGCCTTCGCCCCCGTGGCGGATATGCGCGCGGCGCACCGCGGTGATCGCATCGGCATGGCGACTGGCAGCCAGCCAATCCAGCAGCTTGGCGCGAATCGCCCCGCGCTTGGCCATGCGGTCAGCCGGATCGACCGGCCGTTCGCGTCCGGCCACCACCAGCACCACCCGCGCCTGCATCGCCCGCGCCTGATCGAGCGCGGTCATCACCCGGTCATAAGCGGTATCAAGCGTATGGCCGTGCAGGTCGAGCGTCAGGTCAGGCTCCAGCCGCCCCGCCTTCATCCGCCGGTCCCAATGCGAATCGAGGCCCGGAGCAACGGGCGGCGCTGGCAGCGGCGGCGGCGTCCGGATCGCGGGTGGACGCGGTTTGGCCATCGGCTTGGGCAGCTTGGCAGGCGGGGCCGGTTTGGGCGGCGCGGGTGCAGGGGTCTTGGGAGCCGCCGGAGCCTCGGGACGGCGCTTGCCCGGCAGCGGCTTCACGCTTGCCGCCAGATGCGCCCATGCCGCCTGCTCTCCGGTGCTCAGCCCGCGCGGGGCTCTCACTGCGGCCTCGCGCCCAGCCGGGCGGCAGCGGCGCGGGGGATCAGCACATAGGCGCGCCCGCGCCCGCTCATGCCGCCGGCAATCCGGCGCGCGTCTTCGCCTGCTCCCCAGAAGGTATCGAACCGGTTGGCGCCCTTGATCGCGCCGCCGGTGTCCTGCGCCACCCACAGGCCCGCCGCCTCGCGCCGGTCAAGATCCAGCCACACCGGCGCGCCAAGCGGGACAAAGGCCGGGTCCGCCGCGACCGAGCTTTCGCGCCGCACCGGCACGCCCAGCGCGCCCAAGGGCCCGTCCCCCTTCAGCTCGGTAAAGAAAATCCAGCTTTTGTTGAGGCGCATCAACTCGCGCCCCTCTGCCGGGTTGTCGCGGATATAGGCCATGATCCCCTGCATCGAGCCGGAATATTTGCCCGGCCCTTCGCCCAGCAATCCGCGCTCGCGCATCACGCCGCCGATGCCAACATATTCGCGTCCGTTCTGGCCGGCATAACCGATCCGGATCACCTCGCCTTCAGGGGTGCGCAAACGGCCCGAGCCCTGGATCTGGAGGAAGAAGAACTCCACCGGATCGGCCGCCCAGGCGATGACCTGCGCCCTGCCCGCCAGGGCCCCGTCCTCGATCGCTGCGCGGTCGTGGTAGAGCACGAAGCGGCCCTGATCGTCATACCGACCGAGCGGAGGGCGGCCGGTGCGCTCGGATGGGGCAACATCATCGGGCCAGCCGCGCACAAGATCGCTCGGCATGGCATAAACCGGCACTTCAAAGCCGGGGCGGCGGGTGCGGCTGCCGGCGATCTCGGGTTCGAAATAGCCGGTGGCAAAGGCCTTGCCATCGCCGATCTGAACGGGGGTGAATTGCTGCGCGAAAAACTCGCGCGCACGGGCCGGGGCGGTGGTGCGAGCCGCGTCGCACACGCCGCGCCAGTCGTCCGGCCGGGTCAATCCGCTGGCATCGTCGCGCGACAGCAGGCGCGGGCAGGATTCGATGAAGCTGGACAAAGCCCCGCTGGCGTCAGCCTGCGACACACCCAGCGCGGCAAAGGCGGGCCCAGCCGCCACCCCTGACAGCACCGCATTGGCCGCCGCCGAAGCGACCGGCGCCGGTGCCGTCACAGCCGGAGGCGGCACCGCGCGGCCGCACGCGCCAAGCGCCAGCATCGTGGCCAGAACAAGCACCGCGCGCATCGTCAGCTCCTCGGCATGCGGTTGCCCGGCCCGGCGATCAGCCTTCGTCGGTTTCGTCGAGCAGCCAGTTGGGATCGCGCGCGGCGACATTGCGCGAGAACGTCCAGACATCGCGGCTTTCGATCGCATCGTCGAGCGAACCGGCAATGACGGTGCCATCCTTGTCGCGCGTCACAGCGGCGATATCGGCCACGAACAGCAGCGCGATCCGGGCGGTCTTGCCGTCAAGCGAGGCGGAATGGATCCGCATATCCTCGATCCGGATCAGCGTGTTGTCGACCGTTTCGCCCGCGGCATCGCGCGCATCGATCGCGGCAACGAAGCCTGCGTAAACATCATCATCGCATAGCTCGCGCAGGGTTTCCTTGTCGCCCTGCCAGAACGCTTCGAGGATCATCCGGTATGCGCCGCGCGCACCATCGAGGAACTGGACGAGATTGAACTTGCTGTCAGCGCCCGCGATGTCGCGCAGGGCCCGTTCCACCGCCGGCATCACGCCTTCAATCTCAGGCGCGCGCGGGGCCGCAGCGGCAGCCGCCACGGGCGCCTGGCGCAGCTGCGGCTTGTCGTCGGCTTCAAACCGTTGCACCGCCGGCTCTTCTTCATGCTCGGCCCGGCGACCCAGCACCGAGTACAGGCGCAGGCCGAGGAACGCGGCCACCATGGCAAGGAGAACGATTTCGAGCACAGCAACACTTCCGATCTTCGTAACGGGCAGGAGCATAGATACGCGGCAGCAGCTCCCGAGGACGCCACCCTGCCTTAAATGGGTATCGATTACAATTCGCCAACGCCCAATAGGTTGCCGCGCGGGTCGAAACCCGGTCGGGCAGGCGATCAGACAAGTCCGCGCGCGCGCAGTTGCGAGAGGCCTGCGCCCCTGCTAGGCGCGCGATCAAGCAGCGCTGACGCCCTTCTGGTGCGCCGGACGCATGATCTGTTACCTAGTTTGAAAGATACTTGCAGCATGGCCGAAGAAGAAGGCGTCCTCACCAATCTTGATGCGACCGGCGGCAATGAACCGCAGCCCAATGGGGCCGATACGCTCCCGGCGGTGGGGATCATCACCCAGTATGTGAAAGACCTGTCGGTCGAAAACCCCAATGCGCCCGACGCCTTCCAATGGCCCGAACCGCCGCAGGTCGATGTCCAGTTCAACATCGCAGCTGAAGTGACCGCACCCGACGTGCACGAAGTCAGGCTCAAGCTCACCCTGACCGCCTCGTCGCAGCGCGGCACGATCTACATCGTCGACCTTGCCTATTGCGGTCTCGTCGGGATGCGCAACGTGCCGGAAGATCAGGCCCACGCCTTCCTTTATGCCGAAGCGCCGCGCCTGCTGTTCCCCTTTGCCCGCCGGGTGGTGGCCGATGCCGTGCGCGATGCCGGGTTCCCGCCGCTGATGGTCGATCCGGTCGATTTCAACGGGATCTACGCCCAGCAGCTCGCCGCGCGCCGCGCGGAAGAAGCCGCCGGCGGCAAGCCGATTTCGCCAGTCACGGGCAACGCCTGATCCAAGGCCGGTAACGGGCCGTCAGACCATGAGCCTGCTGAAAAACGTCGGCACCATCGGCGGGTTGACGCTGGTGAGCCGCCTGTTCGGCTTTGCCCGCGACATCCTGCTCGCCCGCGTGCTCGGCGCGGGCGGCGTGGCCGATGCCTGGCAGCTGGCGTTCCAGCTGCCCAACCTGTTCCGCCGCCTGTTTGCCGAAGGCGCCTTTGCCAGCGCCTTCGTGCCGCTGTTCAACCGCCACATGGCCGAGGACGAAAGCGAGGCCAAGCGGTTCGCAGGCGAGGTTCTGGCCGTGTTGCTGCCGATCCTTGTCGTGTTCGGCGCGGTCATGATGGTGGCGATGCCGTGGGTCTTGTGGGCCTTTGCCAATGAAGACCTGCGCGGCGACGGCGCGACGTTTGGCCTGGCGGTCACGATGGGCCGGATCGCCTTTCCGTACCTCATGTTCATGAGCCTTGCGACGCTGGTGGCAGCGATCCTCAATTCGCTGTCGCGCTTTGCGGCGGCGGCCGCCGCGCCGATCCTGCTCAATATCTGTCTGCTGACCGCGCTGGTGTGGGGCGCTTTGCAAGCCCCCGGCGAAGCGACGCGGGCAGCAACCGGCGTGGGACTTGCCATCGCGGTATCGGTCAGCGGGCTGCTGCAATTGCTGTGGCTACACTGGTTCATGCGCCGCGCGGGCTTCCGCATCCCGCGCCTCACCCCGCGCGTCACGCAGCGCGTTAGGGAAATGGGCGTGTTGATCGTGCCGGCGGTGTTCGGGGCGGGCGTTTACCAGATCAGCCGCTTCATCGATCTCGCCTTCTTCCGCGCCCTGCCCGACGGCAGCCTGACATACATGGCGATGGCCGACCGCTGGAACCAACTGCCGCTCGGCATCATCGGCATCGCGCTGGGCACGGCGATCCTGCCGGCCCTGTCGCGCTATATCGCCAAGGCGGAGGACGAGGAGGCGGTGCGCCTGCAAGCCAACGCGGTCGAGCTTGCGATGCTGCTGACCCTGCCCTGCGCGGTGGCGCTGTTCATCACCGGGTTCGCCTTTGTGAAGGCCTTCATGCAGGGCCAAGCCTTCACCGCCGAGGATGCACGCATCACCGGCATGGTCACATCGGCCTTGGTGGTGGGCCTGCCCGCCTATGTGCTGGTCAAGGTGCTGACCCCCAATTTCTTCGCGCGGTCCGATACCAAAACGCCGGTCTATACCGCAGGCGCATCACTGGTGGTGACGGTGGCCTTGAACTTCGCGCTGGTGCCGATCCTCGGCGTGGTCGGCCTCGCGCTGGCAGGCGCGGTGGGCGCGTGGGTCAATATTGCGCTGCTGGGCGGCATTCTGGCGCGGCGCGGGTTTTTCCGCCTGCCCGCCCGCGTGCTGGGCCGGATCGGGCGGATTGCGCTCGCTTCGGCGCTGATGGGCGCGGCGCTGGTGGGGCTGATGCAGGTGGTGACACCGTGGCTCGACGGGCCGTTCAGCTTGCGGCTCGCTGCGATTGGCGCGATCATGGCGGTCAGCCTTGTCACCTACGGCGCGGCGACCGTGCTGCTGGGAGTGCTCGACAAGGCGACCGTGCAGCGCCTAATGCGCCGTCAGAACTAACCAATCAGGATCATTCCATGCGCGTCGTCTCCGGCATTCAGCCCACCGGCAAGCCCCACCTTGGCAACTACCTGGGCGCGATCCGCAATTATGTGGCCTTGCAGGACGATGCCCATGCCAAGGGCGGCGAGTGCCTCATCTTCATCGCCGATCTCCATGCGCTCTCGATGCCCCACGATCCGGCCGAGCTGCGCGCCTCGACGCTGGAACTGGTGGCCACGCTGGTCGCCTGCGGACTCGACCCCGACAAGGCGATCCTGTTCAATCAGGCACAGGTACCGCTGCACCCCGAACTGCAATGGCTGCTGAACGGCACCGCGCGCATGGGCTGGCTCAATCGCATGACCCAGTGGAAGGACAAGGCGGGCAAGAACCGCGAGGGCCAATCGGTCGCGCTGTTCACCTATCCCGTGCTGCAAGCCGCCGACGTGCTGCTCTATCAGGCAACTCACGTGCCGGTGGGCGAGGATCAGAAACAGCATCTGGAACTGGCGCGCGACATCGCACAGAAGTTCAACAATGATTTCGCGCCCAAGAATCCGGATGGCTCAGACGCCCCGATCTTCACCCTGCCCGATCCGATCATCCCCAAGGAAGCCGCCCGCATCATGTCGCTGCGTGACGGCAGCGCGAAGATGAGCAAGTCCGATCCCAGCGACATGAGCCGCATCAACCTGTCGGACGATGCCGACACGATGGCGCAGAAGATCAAGAAGGCAAAGACCGATCCCGAACCGCTGCCCTCGGAAGAAGCAGGGCTGGCCGACCGGGCCGAGGCGAAAAACCTCGTCGGCATCTATGCTGCGCTGGCCGGGCAATCGCAGGCCGAGGTGCTGGCGCAGTATGGCGGACAGGGGTTCGGCAGCTTCAAGCCAGCATTGGCCGATCTGCTGGTTGCCAAGCTCGGCCCGATCCGCGACCAGTTCGTGGCGCTGAAGGACGATCACGAAGCGCTCGACGCGATTCTCGCGCGCGGCGCGGCCAAGGCGCGGGAACGCGGCGCTCCGACACTGGCCGCCGTCTACAGCGCGCTGGGGCTGGTCCGGCACTGAGCCCCCGCAGAGGGCCACGCCTCACAATTGCGACCAGCCGAGCCGCTGGGGCGGCGAATATTCAATCGCCGTTCATGCCCGTGCAATATGCTATCGCGGGTAAACGCCGTTGCTGCGATTGCAATGGTAACCAGACAAGGGTTGTGTCATGTTGTCTCCTATGTCTTCGATCAAGTCTTTGACCCGCCTCGCTTTGCCAGTTGCGCTCGTTATCGGGCTGTCGGCCTGTGCCACCCCGTTCAAGGCCGATGTGTCGCGCTTTGCCGTGCCGCTTCCGGCGCCGCAGGGCCAGACCTTTGCCGTCGTGGCGGAAGATCCCAAGCTGGCCGGCGGGCTTGAATTTGCCACCTACGCCAATTCGGTCGCAGCCGAGATGCAGGAACTGGGCTATGTCCGCGCGGCCACGCCCGAAGCTGCCGATCTGCTCGTCCGGTTCGATTACCGCGTCGATGGCGGCCGCGAACGGGTGCGCACCGACTTTAACGGTGTGGGCTTTGCCGGACCCGGCTGGGGCCGGTGGGGCGGCTGGGGCGGCGGCGGCTTTGGCGCCTGGGGCTTTGGCTTCAACGATCCGTTCTTCGGCGGGCCGGACGTGCGCAGCTACACCATCTATACCAGCGGCATCGACCTGAAGATCGACCGCGCAGCCGATGGCCAGCGCCTGTTCGAAGGCAAGGCCGAAGCGGTGTCGCGCTCCAACCGCCTGCCGCGTCTGGTGCCCAATCTGGTCGATGCAATGTTCACCGGTTTCCCCGGCAATTCGGGCGAGACGCTCCGGATCACCATCCGGGATGACGAAAAGACCGTGCGCAACGCCGATTGATGGTGTAGACCGCTCGGCAAGAGACCCTTGGACGGGAACAAGAAGGCGGCGCCAGGGGATCGGTGCCGCCTTTTTTGTTGCCTGAAGAGGGCGCGCACCTCACCAATCGCGCGCGCGCCGCCCACCCAGGTTCTCGAACGCCCAGGGCCGGGGCATCTGGCCCGACCGGGCGAGGTGACGCCTGAGCGAACCGCCGTCCCGGCCCCTGCCCTCCCCCTCACCATCCCCCGACCGGCTGTGATGCTCGCGGATCAGTTGCCCCAGCAGCAGCTGGCCGAAATCCCAGTCACCGATGCGCGAATCGGCGTTGATGTGGCCGATTGATCCGGCATAGGCGAAGGTCGCCCCCCAGTCCGTCGCCAAACTGCGCGCGACCCGCAGGCTGCACCACGGATCATTTTCACTCGCGGTCAGGAACGAAGGAAAGGGCAGCGTGCGGCGCGGCGCGGGGGCAAACCGCGCAAGCCGCGCGTCGGCGCCCGGGCGCTCCACATCGGGCGGCGCGACCAGCAGGGCGCCCACCACCGGGTTGCCTTGCACGGGCTGCTCGTATTCTGCCCACCATGCCACCGCAAGGCAGCCCAGGCTGTGCGCAACAAGGATCACAGGCCGCTGCGCGCGGTGCACCGCAAGGTTGATCTTGTTGACCCAGGTATTGCGGTGCGGATCATCCCACATCCCCAGGTCCACCCGCTCGCAATCCGGCAGCTTTGCCTCCCAATGCGATTGCCAGTGGCGGGCATTGCTGTTGCCCAGACCGGGGATGATGAGGATGAGCGGATCACCGCTCAATCGGTCAGTGTCGAGTTCAAGCTGATGGGCCATTGTCTGCTCCTGTAAGGGCGTAAACGGCCGTCCATTGGTATGGTCCGACAGCAGCAGAAATAACTCAACCGTTTCGATTGACAATAGGCAGGCGGCCAATCGTGCGATTTTTCCCGCCGAGCCGATCAGAGCGCGGCGTGCCCCCCGGTCGAGCCAAAGCCGCCAGCGCCCCGCTCCGTCGCGTCCAGTTCCGCCACTTCGTCCCACGCGGCCTGCACGACCGGGGCGAGCACCAGCTGCGCCACGCGGTCGCCGCGCGCGACCGCGAAGGGCTCCGTCCCGAGGTTGATGAGAATCACCTTCAATTCGCCGCGATAATCGCTGTCGATGGTGCCGGGGGTGTTGGGCACCGTGATGCCGTGCTTCAGCGCGAGGCCCGAACGCGGGCGCACCTGAATCTCGTAGCCTTCGGGGATTGCCATCGCGAGACCGGTGGCGACCGCGTGGCGCGCACCCGGAGCAATCGTCACGTCCTCGGCGCTGACCACATCCATCCCGGCCGCGCCCGCCGTGGCATAGGCGGGCAGTGGCAGGCCTGACCCGTGGGGCAGGCGCTTCACTTCGACCGGAATACTCATTCCGCCGCCTCCGCGCGCAGGCTGGCGGCGATCCGCTCGGCCAGCGCCATTGCCACGGCGGCCTTGGGCATGTCGTCCAGCACCTCGATCCCCTCGCCGCTGACGATGGTCACCCGGTTGCGGTCGCCGCCCATCACGTCACCGCTGACATCATTGGCGACGATCCAGTCCGCGCCCTTCCGCTTGCGCTTGGCCTTGGCATATTCGAGCATGTTTTCGGTTTCGGCGGCAAAGCCGATCACCAACTCGGGCCGCCGGGGTGCGGCGGCCACATTGGCGAGGATATCGGGATTTTCCGTCAGCATCAGCGCAGGCGGGGCATCGCCGCGCTTCTTGATCTTTTCCCCGCGATATTCCTTGGGCCGCCAGTCGGCGACCGCCGCCACCATCACGGCGACATCAGCCGGCAGCGAGCGTTTGACCGCCTCGGCCATCTCGCGCGCGCTTTCGACATCGATGCGGCGCACACCGGCCGGGGTCTTCAATGCCACCGGCCCGGCCACCAGCGTAACCTGCGCGCCCAGCGCGGCCGCGGCAGCGGCAATGGCAAAGCCCTGCTTCCCGCTCGACCGGTTGGCGATGTAACGCACCGGATCAATCGCTTCCCACGTTGGCCCGGCAGTGACCAGCACATGCCGTCCGGCGAGCGGACGGTGCGTCGGCGCAACGCCGAAGTCCGCGCCTTCGGCCACTGCGCCAAGATCGGCCTCGATCGCATCGGGCACAGCAGGCGCCATCACTTCGGGCGGCGCCTTGCGCGGGTCGATCACATGGTTGATCGCGGCCAGGTCCATCGGCGGCGCGGCATTGGCCTTGCCCTTCTTGGCCAGCAGGGGCCCGCTGAAGTCAGGGGCAAAGTCAGGCACGACATCGGGCAGGGGCTGATCGGCCAGCGGATCGTCCAGCGGCGCGAAGTCGGCCAGATCCTCGTATTCGGCCTCGATCTCGTCATGGCTGCGCTTGGCCGTGGAGCGCGGGATGATGCGCGCAAAAAACCCGCTGAACCCGCCCGCGGGCACCGCCGCGCCGCCATCATCCTCGTCCTCAGGCTCAAGCGCTTCGACTTCGAATGCGGGCGCTGTCAGCTGGCGCGCCGGTGCCGCCAGCGCGGCCTGCGGCTCGGGCACTACCATGCCAAAATGACGCGCGATTTCGCGCCAGATCGCCTCAGGCTCGGGCAGGCGGCCATAACCGAACTCGCCGCAGGCCATCGGGCCTTCGTCGGGCTGGAGCACGTTGACCCCGGCCGCCTTCAGCAGCGCGATATTGCGCTGGGTGGCGGCGTGTTCCCACATCCGCACGTTCATGGCAGGCACGGCCATCACCGGCTTGTCCGTGGCCAAAATCAGGGTGGTGGCCAGATCATCGGCGATCCCGGTCGCCATCTTGGCGAGCAGATCGGCGGTCGCCGGGCACACCACCACCAGATCGGCCTCACGGCTCAACTGGATATGCCCCATCTCGGCCTCGTTCTTGAGGTCGAACAGGTTGGTGTAGACCTGATTTTCGCTGAGCGCGGCCAGCGCCATGGGCGTGACGAATTGCTGCCCGCCCTTGGTGACAACGCAGGTCACCTCGGCCCCGCCCTTGCGGATCAGGCGCACCAATTCGCAGGCCTTGTAGGCCGCAATCCCGCCGCCTACGACCAGCAGGATGCGGGGGGTTTGGCCCGCGCTCGCCGCCTGTACGCTCATCTCGATCTTGCCTTTCGCGCCGCGATCCGGGTGTCTGACATAGTGCAAGCTGCACCCATCGCAAAGTTTGGTTAAGTTTGCCTTGAAGCCCGGCCTGCCGCGCTGCGCCACAGTTCCAGCAATCCGCGCGGCGCAAACGCCAGACCAAGGCCATAGGCTGGCATGGTAAGCTGCACCCAGTAGAAATTCTCGGGCCGCGCGAACAGCGCCACCATCGTGAACATGCCCACAAACCAGACCACGGCAAACAGACCGAGCCGCCCACCGATCGCCGCCCAGCCGACCAGTGGCAGGATCGCCAGTGGCGCGGCCAGCCAGACGGGCACCAGCAGCAGCCCGGTCAGCCGTGCCATCGCCATCAATGGCAAGGCATAGCCCGCGCGCGAATTCCATCCCTGCGAGACCGGATCGCCCGGCAGCCGCATGCTTTCGACGCCGAGATAATGCAGCGCCATGCCGCCCGCAAACACCGCCAGCAGCGCGCCCACTGCCGCCGCTTCGCGCCAGCGCCGCCCGGCAAGAGCAAACACGAGCCACAGCAGCACGAACGGCACCGCCAATTCGCGCACGGCCAGCGCGCAGCCCGCCGCCAGCAGGGCAAGGCCCCAGCCACCGCGCCGGTGCAGCAGCAGCGCCAGTGTCAGCAGCAGACCGGCCAGCACTTCATGAAACAGCGCCGCCGACGGCGCCCCCACCGCCGCGCCGCTGATCGGCAGAAGCACCAGAGCGGCTATCCGCTCAGGCATGGCGGTCAATCCGGCAAGGGCGCGCGGCAATGCCAGCAGGCACGCAAACAGCAGCGCCATCAGCAGATAGCCCACACCCGCCGGTGTCATCGCAAGGTGCAGGTAGGCCAGCGTCGGCAGGCGTACGGTGACGAACGGACGGGTGGGATAACCGGCGCGCCGCTGTTCGTCGGTGGCCACGGCATAATAGCCCTCGCCCGCTGCGACCCGCGCGGAAATGCGCGAATAGAGCGCAATGTCACCCTGCCCCTTGTCCTTGCCCGGGGCGCCGGCGGCTGTCACCGATGGGCCGCTGCGCGCCTGTTCAAGCCGATGAACGTCCCCGGTCACGCTCGCGCTCCACGCAGTGACCGCGACCAGCAGAGCCAGCACCAGGCCCGCGCCCCAGCGCGGCAACTGCGCAAACGGGCGGCCGGTCGCCTCCCACCAGCCGAGCAGAGAGCCGCCCGGCGCCCCCCAGCCCAGTGGCCGCATCATCCGATCCAGCCGAGTGCCATCGCGCCCCACAGCGCACCTGCACCGCCCAGCGCTGCCATCAGATAGCCCGGCCAGCTGCGGCCCGTGCGCCTGTCAGTGATGAGCGGAATGTGCGGCAGCGGCGGGGTTTCCGGCGCGCCGCCCTTGGGCGGGAACATTTCCTCCACCCGGCGGAGCAGGCCGGGCAGGCGCAGCAGCGTGTCGGTATCGTCCTTGATCCGCTGGGCGAGCGCGGCTTCCGGCCCCAGCTCATCGCGGATCCAGCTGCGCACATAGGGCGCGGCGGTGTCCCACATGTTGATGTCGGGGTTCAATTGCGTGGCGATGCCTTCGACCATCACCATCGTCTTTTGCAGCAGCAGCAGGTGCGGCTGGGTCTGCATGTCGAAATCGCGGGTGATCGCGAAGAGCCCGTCGAGCATCTGGCCGACGCTGAGTTCCTTCACCGGCTTGCCGCGCATCGGCTCACCCACGGCGCGCAGCGCGGTCGCGAATTCGCCGACCGAATGGTAGCTGGGCACATATTGCGCCTCGAAATGGATTTCGGCGACGCGCTGGTAGTTGCCCGTCGTCAGGCCATAGAGGATTTCCGCCAGCCATTGCCGCGCGCGGCGGTCGATCCGGCCCATGATCCCGAAATCGATCGCGACGATGGTGCCGTCATCCTCCACGAACAGATTGCCCTGATGCATGTCGGCATGGAAGAACCCGGCGCTGATCGCCTGGGTGAGGAAGCTGATGACGAGCCTTTCCGAAATCGCATCCAGATCATGCCCGCGCGCGCGAAGTTCGTCGATCCGGCTGATCTTGACCCCGTCGATCCACTCGATGGTCATCACCCGGCCATTGGTGCGGTCCCAGTCGATGCCCGGGATGCGGTAGCCGGGCACGCCGGCCATCTGTTCGGCCAGTTCGGAGGCCGAGGCCGCCTCGCGCCGCAGATCAAGCTCGGAAAAACTCCAGCGCTTGAAATTGGCGATGGTCAGGCGCGGGCGCAACCGGCTGGCCTCCCCGCCCATCGCCTCGACATGGGCAGCCGCCCATTCATAGGTCTGGATGTCGCGCGCAAACTTTTCGCGGATGCCGGGGCGCAGCACCTTTATGGCGACGGTGCGGCCCTGCGTGGTGACGCCCTTGTGAACCTGCGCAATGCTGGCCGCGCCCACCGGATCAGGATCGATGCTGGCAAACAGCTTTTCGATCGGCTGACCGAAGCTCGCCTCGATGGCGGCCTTGATCTCGGCGAAGGGCACTGGCGGCAGGCTGTCTTGCAAGGACAGCAGATTGTTCGCCGCTTCATCCCCCACCAGATCGGGCCGGGTCGCAAGGCTTTGCCCCAGCTTGATCGCCGCCGGACCGATGGCGCGGAAAGCGCCCGCATAATCGCGCGGGCCGTTCTTGCCGGTCAGCGTGGCGATCCGCGCCAGCCGAACCAGATTGCGCAAGGCCGCAGGCGCATTGGGATCATTCTCGATCCCCACCAGCGCACGGCGGCGGGCCAGCGTGACGCCCCAGCGGGCCAGCCGCGACAAATGAACAATCGACGCGGTCACTGGGTCAGATCTTCCACCCCGAGTGGATCGCAACAGCACCGCCAAGGATAATCTCGGCCTTGGTGTTCACAAACCCGGCCGCGCGGATCATCCCTTCGAACTCGGCGGCACGGGGGAACTTGCGGATCGATTCTGCCAGATAGCGATAGCTTTCGGCATCCCCCGCAATGGCCTGCCCCATGCGCGGCATGACATGCATCGAATAAAGGTCATAAATCTCGCGGAAGCCCGACCAGTCCGTGACTGAAAACTCCATGCAGAAGAACCGTCCGCCGGGCCGCAGCACGCGGTAGGCTTCGGCCAGTGCCTTGTCCTTGAAGGTGACGTTCCTGATGCCGAACACGATGGTGTAGGCATCGAAGGTGTTGGCGGCGAAGGTCACACTTTCCGCGTTCTGGTGCGAGAAGACGAGACTGCCCGCGCCTTCGGCCTCATCGCGCTCCATCGCCCGCTCGGCGCCCACGTCCAGCATGTCCTGATTGATATCGGCCACGGTCACATTGGCGCCGCGATCCGCCATCCGGAAGGCGATGTCGCCGGTGCCGCCCGCCATATCCAGAATGTTTTCGCCCGGCTGCGGTTTGACGCGCCTCACGAACCGGTCTTTCCACCCGCGATGCATGCCAAAGCTCATCGCGTCATTCATGATGTCGTATTTGCGCGCGACGCTGGAGAAAACCTCGCCAACCTTGCGGGTCTTTTCTTCCGGCGTGACCTCGGTGAAGCCGAAGGAGACGGTCTCGTCAGTGCTTTGTGTCATGCCCGGTTCCTTAGGGAAGTTTGGCGAGGTGGCAAACACTTGAATATCTCTGTCATGCCAGCGAAAGCAGGCACCCCAAGCGGCCCCAGGCCCCGGCTTTCGCCGGGGTGACAAAAACAGGTCTTATGCCAGAGCTACCAGAAGTAGAAACAACCGTTCGCGGCCTTGCAAAGTTCCTCGAAGGCGAACGGATCACGCGGGTTCAGCTCAATCGCGCAGGGCTGCGCCGCCCCTTCCCCGCCGATCTGGTGCAGGTGATGACCGGCGCGACGATCAGCGCCCTGTCGCGGCGCGCCAAATACGGGCTGATGCATCTGGACCGGGGGGCGACGATGATCTTCCATCTGGGCATGAGCGGGCGCTGGCGGATCGACCCCGAAACCCCCGAGACCCACGATCACCTGCTGCTGGAAACCGCACACCACCGCTTCGCCCTGTGCGATCCGCGCCGCTTTGGCTCGGTCGATCTGGTGGAGACCGGCGGGCTCGACCGATGGCCGCAATTTGCAGCGCTGGGGCCGGAGCCGCTGGGGCCGGGCCTGACACCGGCGCATCTCAAGGCGGCACTGGCGGGCAAGACCCAGTCGATCAAATTGTGCCTGCTCGATCAAAGGATCGTGGCTGGCTTAGGCAATATCTATGTGTGCGAAGCGCTGTGGCGCGCGCAGATTCGTCCGACCAAACCGGCAGGCAAGGTGACGCAGGCGCAGCTGGCCCGGCTGGTCCCCGCGATCGTCGCCGTGCTCGAAGCCTCGATCCGCGACGGCGGCTCCAGCTTGCGCGATTATGCCGCGCCGTCGGGCGAACTGGGGTATTTTGCCAGCAATTTCGATGTCTACGGGCGCACCGGCGAGCCGTGCCACCGCGATGATGGCGGCATGATCCAGCGCATCGCCCAAGGCGGACGCAGCACGTGGTATTGCCCGGTCTGCCAGAAGTGAGGGAATCATTGACCTTGCGCGCCGTTCTGACTATGCGCGCCTCTTTCCGGCGGTTGGGCCATGCGTCCGCTCGCCCATCTTCGAGCAGACCGTCACCAATTTGCCCGGTGTCACCATTTTCCCGGCTGCCCCAAGCGGCCTGAACCAAACGCGAGACAGAACCGAATTATGGCCAACACGCCGCAAGCCAAGAAGCGCATCCGTCGCAACACCGCCCGTGCCGAAATCAACGGCGCGCGCATCAGCCGTATCCGCAGCTTCATCAAGAAGGTCGAATCGGCCTGTGAAGCTGGCGACAAGGATGCGGCCGCTGCTGCGCTCAAGGCGGCTCAGCCGGAAATGGCCCGCGGCGTTGCCCGCGGCGTGCTGCACAAGAACACCGTGGCCCGCAAGATGTCGCGTCTGACGCGCCGAGTCGCCACGCTCTGATCTGATTCGCTGGCGTCCCGAAGCCCTGCCAGGCGCAGGTTTCCGGTTGCACAAGAATACCTAAACACAACGGGCCGCGCTCAACCAGCGCGGCCCGTTTTCGTTTGTGACCATTGCAACAAACAGCACTCAGATAAATGTCAGGAATCCCGGCGATTCGCAGCCTGCCAATCGGCTTTTTCGTTTGAAATCAGGTATTTCAACGCAAGCCTGCGGGTCATGGTGAGTCAACCTGATTATTTCACTTTTTTTAAAAGTCCGCGCTTGCGCAAATGCCGCCAGCGCTCTTTACATCATTGCAGCCCGGCGCCGCGCGCAGGGCGATTTTAGAGACTGGCTGACAGGGGGGTGCCCGGGATCGTCGATTCCGCGGGCTTGAAAGGCAGTTCCTGTCGCAACGGGATGGATGGCCAGCGCGTCCTATGATCACGCAGGCCGAAAGTGGATTGGGGAAGAGCTTGTGCACAGGACTGACAAGGCGCGAACGGGGGGCCGCCCGGCCGACGAACATCTGATGGAAGATGCTGACGCTGTAAATCTCGCTGCCGATTGGTCCGATATCAGTCAGGGCCTGCGCAAGGATCTGGGACACCAATTGCACAGCCAGTGGATCAAGCCGATCCAGCTGGGCGCGCTCAACCCCGAAACCGGCGCGCTGGATCTGTATCTGCCTACCGAGTTTTCGGCCAACTGGGTGCGTGACCGGTTCCATGACCGCTTGCAGCTTGCCTGGAGCATCGCGCGCAGCGAAGTGCGCAAGGTCAACATCATCGTTCACCCGGGCCGCCGCCAGCTGCCTGACCTGCGGCTCGATGATGGCCGCCGCCCGGCCAATGATGGCGCCAGCGCGATTGCGCTGGCCGCCGGCGCGCTGGGCGATGCGACCTTCACTTCGTCAATCGGGCTTGATCCGTCGCTGACCTTCGCTGCCTTTGTTACCGGCGAGGCCAATGTCCTTGCCTGCAACGCCGCCCAGCGCATGGGCGCGCTGGAACAGCCGCAATTCTCGCCGCTCTATCTCAAGGCGGCGACGGGTCAGGGCAAGACGCACCTGATGCATGCGATCGGCCATGCCTATCTGCAAGCCCATCCGCGCGCCCGCATCTTCTACTGTTCGGCCGAACGCTTCATGGTCGAATTCGTGCAGGCGCTCAAATCCAGCCAGACCATCGAGTTCAAGGCGCGGCTGCGCAGTTTCGATCTGCTGTTGGTGGACGACATCCAGTTCATCATCGGCAAGGCGAGCGCGCAGGAAGAACTGCTCTACACCATCGATGCGCTGCTGGCGGAAGGCAAGCGGCTGGTCTTCGCCGCCGACCGCGCGCCGCAAGCGCTGGACGGGGTTGAACCGCGCCTGCTCAGCCGCCTGTCGATGGGTCTGGTGGCCGATATCCAGCCTGCCGATATTGAACTGCGCAAGAAGATCCTCGTCTCCAAGCTCACCCGCTTTGCCGCGATCACCGTACCGGAAGACGTGGTCGAGTTTCTCGCCCGCACCATCACCCGCAACGTGCGCGAGCTGGTGGGCGGCCTCAACAAGCTGATCGCCTATGCCCAGCTGACCGGGCAAGACGTGTCCTTGCAGCTGGCCGAGGAACAGCTGACCGATATCCTCAGCGCCAACCGCCGCCGGATCACCATCGACGAAATCCAGCGCACCGTCTGCCAGTTCTACCGCATCGACCGCGCGGAAATGAGCAGCAAGCGCCGCGCCCGCGCCGTGGTGCGCCCGCGGCAGGTGGCGATGTATCTGTCCAAGGTGCTGACCCCGCGCAGCTACCCCGAAATCGGGCGCAAGTTTGGCGGGCGCGATCACTCGACGGTCATCCATGCCGTCCGCCTGATCGAAGACCTGCGCCAGCGCGACGCCGATATGGACGGCGATGTGCGCAGCCTGCTGAGGCAGCTGGAGAGCTAGGTCTTTCAGTGCCTCCCCGTTCCGCAGGAATGGGGAGGGGGACCGCCCGCAACGCGGGTGGTGGAGGGGTTCGGGCTAGCCGCATCACCCCTCCGTCAGCCGCCTGCGGCGTCTGCCACCTCCCCATTCGCACGCGAACGGGGAGGGACTTGCACGCTCCGCGTCCCCACAAACCATCCCCGCAGTTTCGACAGGCTGGTCCACAGCCCTGTCGACAGGCGGTGCACAGGCTGTAAACAGCCTTTCCATGCCTTCCCAACGCCTTTCCCCCGAACTTGTCACACTGCCCCAAGGGTGGATTCCCGCCCTCGTGCGGGGTGCCAAATGCCGCTGCCCGCGCTGCGGCGCGGCGGCGCTGTTTCGCAAGTGGCTCAAGCCGGTTGATCGTTGCGGGCATTGCAAACAGGATTGGTCCTTGCAGCAAGCCGATGATTTTCCCGCCTATATCGGCATCTTCGTGGTCGGCCACTTGCTCGCGCCGGTGGTGATTGCGATGATTTCCGGCGGCATGTCGGCCTGGCTCACACTGGCAATCCTGCTGCCCGTGTCCATCGCCATGCTGCTCGCCATGCTCCAGCCGACCAAGGGGGCGGTGATCGCGTTCCTGTGGTGGCACGGCATCGGCGCCTTCAAGCAGGAGCGCCGCGCACCCGAGGATCAGCCGTGAGCCTCTCGCCTGCCCGCCTTGAACGCTTCGCCCGCCATATCGTGCTGCCCGAAGTTGGCGGCGCAGGGCAGGTGCGGCTGGCGGAGGCCAAGGTTGCGGTGATCGGGCTGGGCGGGATCGGTAGCCCGGCCCTGCAATATCTTGCCGCCAGCGGCATCGGGCGCCTCGCGCTGGTCGATAGTGATGTGGTCGATGTGTCGAACTTGCAGCGCCAGACCATCTTCACCACCCGCGATGTGGGCTATGGCAAGGCGGTCTCGGCCCGGCGCTGGCTCGCCAATTTTGACGATTCGCTCGCCGTCGATGTGTCCGACGCGCGGATCACGGCTGACAACGCTGCCGGCCTGATCGCGGGCGCCGACGTGGTGCTGGACGGGACCGACAATTTTGCCACCCGCCTCGCCGTCTCGGATGCCTGCGTGGCCGCCAGCATTCCGTTGCTGTCAGCTGCCGTGGGCCGGTTTCAGGGTCAGGTCGCCGCCTTTGCCGGGCACTTGCCGGGTGAGGCCTGCTATCGCTGCTTTGTCGGCGATGCCTTCGATGCCGAAGACTGCGATACCTGCGCCGACGACGGGATGCTCGGCGCGATGGCCGGGTGGGCGGGCACCTTTGCCGCGCTGCAAGCGGTCAAGGTGCTGCTGGATGGCACCGCCATGCTCGGCGATCCGGGCTGGGGCCGCCTCCACATTCTTGATGGTCTGGCGCCGGGGATGCGCACGATCCGGATCGCCAAAGACCCGACCTGCCGGACCTGCGGTTCAACCGCCTAGCACGTCTGCCACCCAGCGCGGCACCAGCTCGCTTGCCGGGCCAAGCCGCGTTTCATGGAAGCAGCGCGATCCTTCGCTGTAATCGAGATTGAGTTCCAGGCACCGCGCACCGGCCCGGCGCGCTTCCTGCACGAACCCGGCGGCCGGATAGACCGCGCCGCTGGTGCCAATGCTGACGAACAGATCGCAGCTTTCAATGGCGCGATAGATGCGATCCATCTCGTAAGGCATCTCGCCAAACCACACGACATCGGGCCGCAAGCTGGGGACGCGGCAGACCGGGCACGGCGGGCGGTCCAGCATCGGGGCCTCCCAGCGGGTGCGCGTCTCGCAGGATGCGCACAGCGCCGATTTCAGCTCGCCATGCATATGCAGCACGCGGGCGCTGCCGCCGCGTTCGTGCAGATCATCGACGTTCTGCGTTACCAGCAGCAGATCGCCGGAAAACTCGCGCTCCAGCCGCGCCAGCGCTTCGTGCGCGGGGTTCGGCACGACATTTGCCAAGGCCGCGCGGCGCATGTCGTAGAAGTTCAGCACCAGATCGGGGTCGCGCGCAAAGCCTTCGGGCGTGGCGACATCCTCCACCCGGTGCTGTTCCCAAAGCCCCCCTGCGGCACGGAAGGTGTCGATCCCGCTTTCGGCAGATATGCCTGCGCCGGTGAGGATGACGATGCGATCCAATTTTGCGTTCACATCCATCACCGTTCGTCCTGAGCTTGTCGAAGGACTGCCTTTCCCTTTACGGCAGTAGAAGAAAGGGCAGGGCTTCGACAAGCTCAGCCCGAACGGAGGTTTGGTAATGCTGCAATTCGGGGTGATCGGGCACAAGGGCCGGATGGGGCAAGCGCTGGAGACGGCGATTGCCGATGCGGGGCACAGCCTGTGCGTCGGCGTCGATGCGGGGGGCAGTATCGCAGCCCATGCCGCACAATGCGATGTGCTGATCGATTTCTCCGCGCCGGACGCGCTGGCCGCCAATCTTGCGGCGGCCCAGGCGGCGGGCAAGCCGATCGTGGTCGGCACCACCGGGCTGGAGGAGGAGCACTTCGTCAGCCTCGCCCACGCCGCCAAGGCCGTGCCGGTGCTGCAATCGGGCAATTTCTCGCTGGGCGTTACGCTGATGGCGCATCTGGTGCGCGAGGCGGCGGCAAGGCTGGGGCCGCAGTGGGATATCGAGGTGCTGGAAATGCACCACCGCCTGAAGGTCGACGCGCCCTCGGGCACCGCCAAGCTGCTGGGCGAAGCCGCCGCCGCCGGGCGCGGCATCACGCTGGCCGACAATATGGAAAGCGGACGGCACGGGATGACCGGCAAGCGCGCTGAAGGCGCGATCGGCTTTGCCACCTTGCGCGGCGGTACCGTGGCGGGCGAGCATTCGGTGATCTTTGCCGGTAGCGAGGAACGGCTGACCCTGTCGCACTCAGCCGAAAACCGCATGATCTTTGCCCGCGGCGCGGTGGCAGCCGGCGCATGGCTGGTTGCCCAGCCTGCCGGGCGCTACACCATGAACGACGTTTTGGGGCTGTGACGCTGCAACAATGAACAAGGCCCAGATCTTCGAGTTCTTCCGCCGCTTGGCCGAGGACAACCCTGCCCCCCAGACCGAGCTGGAATACGGCAATGCCTATCAGCTGCTCGTCGCGGTGGCGCTATCGGCGCAGGCGACCGATGTGGGCGTGAACAAGGCAACTCGCGCGCTGTTCGCCAAGGTCGCAACGCCGCAAGCGATGCTCGATCTGGGCGAGGCGGGGCTGAAGGAACACATCAAAACCATCGGCCTGTTCAATTCCAAGGCCAAGAACGTGATCGCGCTGTCCCGCATTCTGGTGGACGAACACGGCGGCGAAGTGCCCGATACCCGCGAGGCGCTGGTGAAGCTGCCCGGCGTCGGTCGCAAGACCGCCAATGTGGTGCTCAATTGCTGGTTCGGGCAGGAAACCTTCGCGGTTGATACCCATATCTTCCGGGTCGGCAACCGCACCGGCATGGCCAAGGGCAAGACGCCGGATCATGTCGAGGCGAAGCTGGAAAAGCGCGTACCCCAGCCCTTCCGCCGCGATTCGCATCACTGGATGATCCTGCACGGCCGCTATGTCTGCAAGGCGCGCACCCCTGAGTGTTGGCGCTGCAAGGTGGCGGACCTGTGCAGCTTCAGAAAGAAGGTGCTGGAGGCGCCCAAGGCGCGCAGCGCGCAGGGTATCGGCGAGGATTAAGGCGCGGTTCAAACGCCGGGGCGATGATGATGATGCCTTTTACTGGTGGAGAGATGCCATGACCCTGCGCCTTCTTGCTCTTGCCTCCCTGCCCCTCATCCTTGCCCCCTGCGCCGGGACTGATCCTGCCACCGAAGCCGCCCGCGCCGAGGCCGCCATGGCCGCCGCGCCCGAGGCCCGCGCGACCGGGCCGGGGCAAAACTGCATCAACCGTTCGCAAGTCCGTCAAAGCGTGGTGCGGTCCGACCGGGTGATCGATTTCGAGATGGCCGGCGGCAAGGTCTATCGCAGCACGCTGCCGGGTCGCTGCATCGGGCTGAATTTTGACCGGGCGATCACCTACGAAACCTCGATCGATCAGCTGTGCACTCAGCAGATCGTCTATACCTTGCAAAACATCGGCGGCGTCCCGCAACGCGGTGCAGGCTGCGCGCTGGGCGAATTTGTGCCGGTGGAATATGTGAAGGAGTAGGCGGGAAGCCGGGGGGCCATGACCTGGACGATCTATGCGCGAAAGACCGCGGCGGCGATCCTGTTCATCGCAGGCTTCCTGTGGTTTCTCGTCACGCTGGCCTTCACCTTTCTGCGCTATGGCTTGCCGCCCTGCGAGAGCGACGAGCCTGTGTTTTGGGCCATGGGCGGGTGTGCGGTAGGGCTGATTGCCGGAGGCGCCGTTCTGGCTTGGCCGCAGCTTCGGATCATGACCCGCGCCGCGCTGGCAGTCGGGGCCCCGGCGGCGATGTTCGCCATTTTCTATCTCGTGATCGCCGCCAATGACGCGCGGCAGGCGTCCTGCGCCGCCCGCTCGTTACCCGAGGCGTTGGCGGCTTGCGGCGCTGTTGCGAGCCACTATCGCTCCGCCACCAGCGAAGGGGGCTATCCGACGCTCACGCTGGTCGCGCCGGGCGCGACTGATCGCGCATGGAACTGCCTTCATAACTGGTCCCGGCATGCCGATGGCGCACCGTCGTTGATCGTCGATGAGAGCGTTTACACCGCCTATCGCGCAAAGGTGGAGGCAGCCCGGGGCACCCCTGCTCCCTAGCGCCCATCCTCATAGTTGCTCTCGTCCAGCTCCAGCCCCGCGCGGCCATCGGCGGCGGTGTGGGCAGGGGCGTGGGCCAGCTCGACATATTCGGGCTCTTCGACCTCCAGCATCCCTTCCCACTTGGTGATAACCGCGGTCGCCACCGCGTTGCCGACCACGTTGGTCGCGGTGCGGCCCATGTCGAGGAACTGGTCGATGGCGAGGATGATCGCCACGCCTTCGACCGGAAGGCCGGACATCGCCAGCGTGCCGGTGATGACCACAAGGCTCGCGCGCGGGACAGCAGCGATGCCCTTGGACGAGATCATCAGCGTCAGCAGGATCATGATCTGCGTGCCGATCGAGAGCTCGATGCCGTAAGCCTGCGCGATGAACAGCGTGGCAAAGCTCATGTACATCATCGAGCCATCGAGGTTGAAGCTGTAGCCCAGCGGCAGCATGAAGCCCGAAATCCGGCGCGGCACGCCGAAGCGGTCGAGCTGTTCGAACAGCTTGGGCAGCGCGGCTTCGGACGACGCGGTCGAAAAGGCGATCATCAGCGGCTGGCGGATGTACCGGATCAGCGCCCAGATGCGCCGCCCCAGGAACACCGCGCCCGCCCCCAGCAAGATCACCCACAGCAGCAGCAGCGAGAAATAGAACTCCACCAGCAGCGTCAGATACGTGCCAAGGATCGCCAGCCCGCTCGCCGCGACCACATTGGCGAGCGCGCCGAACACCGCGATGGGCGCGTAACGCATCACGTAGCCGGTGACTTGCAGCATCATTTCAGCCAGCGCATCCGCGCCTGTGACCAGCGCCTTGCCGCGCTCGCCAATGGCCGACAGGGCGACCCCGGCGAAGATCGAGAACACCAGGATTTGCAGGATATTGTTGGTCGCCAGCGCCTCGACCGCGTTCTTGGGGAAGATCGACAGGATGAAATCGGTCGCCTTCAGTTCCTTCACCTCTCCCACTGCGGCGGCGGCTTCAGCCACGTCGGGGATCGGCGCACCGATACCGGGCTGGAACAGGTTGACCAGCACAAGGCCAAGGCCGATCGACACAAGGCTTGCCGTGATGAACCACGTCAACGCGCGCACACCGATGCGGCCCAGCGCCGCGCTGTCGCCCATATGCGCGATGCCGACGACGATGGTGGACAGCACCAACGGGGCAACCAGCATCTTGATAAGGTTCAGGAAGATGTCGGAGAGCAGCTTGAACCACGGTGCGATCGATTGCTTGATCACATCGGCGGGCACCAGCTGGTTCAGCAACTGGCCAACGATCACGCCCAGCACCATGCCGGCTAGGATATAGAGGGTCAGCTTGCGGTCCATATTCGCTCCCGTCCGCGTGCGTGCGGTTAGATTTCGGTGTCGTCCAGCGCCAGCGCAGCGCGGGCGATGCGGGCATAGATGCGCGTCAGCACGGTCAGATCGGGGATCGCCACCGCCTCGTCACGCTTGTGCATTGTCGCATTGCACAGGCCGAATTCGATCACCGGGCACACTGCGCGCAAGAACCGCGCGTCCGATGTGCCGCCCGTCGTGCTGAGCTCGGGCGTGATGCCGGTTTCGGCCTCCACGGCTGCGCTGACCAGCTTGGAAAAGGCCCCCGGCTCGGTCAGGAACGGCTCGCCCGAGATCACGGGGCGCGCCTTGCCGCCGTGCCTTTCGGCGATCGCCATCACCCGTTCGGACAGGCTGTGGCCGGTGTGCAGATCGTTGAAGCGGATCGAGATGCGCGCCGTGCCCGCCGCCGGGATCACATTATGCGCGCGGTTGCCGACATTGATATCGGTGATTTCGAGGTTGCTGGGCTGGAACCACCGGGTGCCGGTATCCAGCATCAGCGCATCCAGCTCCGCCAGAATCGCCACCAGCTTGGGCAAGGGATTATCCGCGAGGTGCGGATAGGCAACGTGGCCCTGCGTGCCGGCAACGTCGATAAAGATATTCACCGAGCCGCGCCGCCCGATCTTCACCATATCGCCGAGCCGGTTCACCGAGGTGGGCTCGCCCACCAGGCACAGGTCGGGCTGGATACCCTCGGCGGCCATATGGTCGATCAGCGCGCGGGTGCCGTGGAGCGCGGGGCCTTCCTCGTCGCCGGTAATGATGAAGCTGATCGTTCCAGAGTCCTGCGGCACATCGGCGACAGCGGCGACCATCGCGGCAATCGCCCCCTTCATGTCGACAGCGCCGCGCCCGTGGAGCAATTCGCCGCGTTCCTGCGGGGTAAAGGGATCGGAAGCCCAGCCTTCGCCCGGCGGGACGACATCCAGGTGCCCGGCAAAGGCGATATGGCGTGAACCTTCCGGCCCGCGGCGCAGCGCGAACAGGTTTTCGACCGGGGCCTCGTCGCTCCCCTCGGGCCCGTCGCCCCGCACAAAGCGATGGACGGCAAACCCCAGGGGCGTAAGCATCGCTTCGAGTTCATCAAACACTGCGCCGGTCGCAGGCGTCACGGAAGGCGCGGCAATCAGGCGCTTGGCAAGGTCGAGAGGATCCAGCATCCCCGCAGGCCTAGCAGGAGTTGCCGCCAATGCCCAAGCTTGAACTTACCGCGATTCCCCAGACCAATGCGACCGGCTATCCGCCGCCCTACAATGCCGAGGTGCAGGATCGCTGGTATCGGCGCCTTGGCCCGCCTGCCGGGCTGACGCTGATGGGGGCCAGCCATTGCACGCTGCTGCCCGGCGCCTTTTCCTCGCACCGCCACTGGCACCGGGGGCAGGACGAGCTGGTGGTGATGCTGGCAGGCGAAGCGGTGCTGATCGACGATACCGGCGAAACCCCGGTCGGACCGGGCGACATCCTCGCCTTCCCCGCGGGCGAGGCCAATGGCCACCACATGCACAACCGGTCAGACAGCCCGTGCGTCTTCGTCGCCATCAGCGCCGGCGGGCGAGAGGCTGACAGCGGCGTATATTCCGATATCGACATGGTGTTCGACGCCGAAGGCTACGCCCGCAAGGACGGCACCCGTTACGAGACCCAGCGCCTGCCGTGATCGACCCGGCAGTCAATTGGGCCGGGTTTGCCCTTGCGGTGTTGCTGATCGAGCTGACGCCCGGCCCCAATATGGGCTGGCTGGTGACGCTGACCTTTGCCGAAGGGCGGCGCGCCGGGATGGGCGCGATTATCGGCATTGCCCTGGGCCTCGCCGCCAATGCCACGTTGAGCGTGCTGGCGGCCAGCATCATCCTGGCCCAGGGCCCGGCGCTGGCGCAGGGCGCATCGCTGCTGGCGGCGGCGATGATGGCGTGGCTGGCGTGGGAAGCTTGGCGCGGTTCCGGGAGCGATGCGGGCGAAAGCTCACCTGCCGCCGCGCCGCGCGCTGGTACGCGGCGGCACGCGCTGGCGGGCTTTGCGATCAACCTCATCAACCCCAAATCGGCGCTGTTCTTCATCACGGTGATGCCGCAGTTCATTCCCGGCGGGCAGCCGCGCTTTGCCCAAGGCCTGACGCTGGCGGCTATCAGCGTCAGCATCGCCACGGCGATCCATCTGGCGCTGGTCATCGGCGCCGCGCGTGCCCGCGGCGTGCTGATGGCCAAGGCCCGCACGCAAGCGGTGCGGCGGGTGCTGGCGCTGGCCATGCTGGGGGTCGCCGCGTGGTTCGTGGTCAAGGCGCTGGGGTAGCGCCGGTCCCGCCCCCAACCTTGGCCCCAACCTTGGCCCCAACCCTCAGGCCATTACTTCATATTGTTCGATCACCCACTGTTCTTCCTCGGCCGCGCCGATCCATTCGCGCATCCAGTCATGTTCACCAATCGCCTCCATATAGGCCTGCGCAAAGCCGGGGACACCGATGCCATAGGTGACAAAGCGGGTAACGATCGGCGCATAGAAGATGTCGGCGGCCCCGAAGGTGCCGAACAGATAGGGCCCGGCGCTGCCATGCCGCGCGCGCGCTTCGGCCCAGAGGGTGAGAATGCGCACGATATCGTGCCGGGTCGCATCCGACAGGCCTGGCAGGTCCACCCGGCGGCGGATGTTCATCGGCAGTTCGCGCCGCAGCGACTGGTAGCCCGAATGCATCTCTGCCACCATCGCCCGCGCCATCGCGCGCGCCGCGTCATCCTTGGGCCAGAACCGTTCGCGCCCGACCTTGTCCGCGCAATATTCCATGATCGCAAGGCTGTCCCACACCACCGCATCCCCATCCCACAGGATCGGCACCTTGCCGCTGGAGGGCTGCACTTCGCCCATGTCCTGCTTCAGCCGGTCCCATTCCTCGCCCATGATCGGCACGGTGAGTTCGTCGAAATGCAGGCCCGACTGCTTGACCGCGAGCCAGCCGCGCAAGCTCCAGCTGGAATAGTTCTTGTTGCCGATGATGAGTTTCATGAGTCTGCGCTCCACCTTGCGAGACGGGTTAAGGGGCTCCCCTAGATATTCAGGCTTTTCCTGTCGAGGCTGAACGGTCTATCACGGTCGCGCAAGCAGGAGCCGCCGCATGACCCTACCCCCCTTCCACCTCGCTTTTCCGGTTGACGATCTGGCCGCCGCGCGCGCCTTTTATGGCGGCGTCATGGGCTGCGCTGAGGGGCGGTCATCGGACGAATGGATCGATTTCGACTTCCACGGCCACCAGATCGTCGCGCATCTGGCACCGGGGCAGGCAGGGGATCGCGCCAGTAATCATGTGGACGGACACGGCGTGCCGGTGCCGCATTTCGGGCTGGTGCTGGGGATGGACGAATGGACAGCTCTGGCCGAACGGTTGCGCGCGGGCGGCGCAGATTTCGTGATGGCGCCAACCATTCGCTTCAAAGGACAGCCCGGCGAACAGGCCACCATGTTCCTGCGCGACCCATCCGGTAACGCCTTGGAGTTCAAGGCGTTTGCTAACCCGGCTAACCTGTTTGCTACCTAATTGGACTAGGTACCTATACCAAAGAGATCGGTTGCTATCCGAAATGATCATGGGATGGATAACGAAATCCTAACCAATACCCCGTAGTTCTCCGTGGCATGAAAACACATGCCCACCTTTATGCTTCGTTCGCGACCGTTCTCGTCCCCGCCATGCTGGCCGGCGTTTTTGCGCCTTCCGCCGCCTTGGCCGGAGGGGTGACTGCGGGGACGCTGATCGAAAACACCGCTGTCGCCAACTTCGACGAAGCCGGTGTGCCGCGCAGCATCAACTCCAACACCGTGACCGTGCGGGTCGATGAGCTGCTTGATGTGACGCTGACCTCGCTCAACCCCGGCCCGATCACCGCGGGTGCCGGAACGACGGTGCTGACCTACGAGTTAATCAACCAGGGTAACGGCCCCGAAGCCTTCCGCCTGACCCCCAACACCGCTGTCGCGGGCAATGATTTCGACGTTTCTTTTCGCGCCATTGCAATCGATAGCAATGGCAACGGCACCTATGACGAAGGCGTGGACCAGATCCTCGCCCAGCCGCAAACCACCGACGTTCTGGCCGCCGATGCACGCCTGACGGTGTTTGTGCTGGTCGACATGCCGCAAGGCACGGCCGACGGGCAGAACAGCAATGTCGAACTGACCGCGCAGGCCGTCACCGGCACCGGCAGCCCCGGGACTTCGTTCAGCGGCGCGGGCGTAGGCGGCGGCTTCGCGATTGTCGGCACCACCGGCGCGCAGGCCAATGCGCGCGGCGCACTGGTCAATGCGGCGGCATCGCTGCAACTCGTCAAATCGGTGTCGCTGCGCGATCCCTTCGGCGGCACCAGCGCGGTGCCCGGCACGATTGCCACCTTCACCATCGAAGCCCGCGTCAGTGGAACCGGCGCCGTCAGCAATCTGGTCGTGACCGACGCCATTCCCGACGGCACCACCTATGCGCCGGGCACACTGGCGCTTGACCAGGCAGCGCTGAGCGATGCGGCCGACGGCGATGCCGGCACCGCGTCGGACACCAGCGGGATTGCTGTCACCCTTGGCAACGTTCCGGCGGGCACCACCCGCGCGGTCACGTTCGATGTCGTCATCGACAAATAGCATCTTACTGAAATTTCATACCAAACCAAAAAACAACACACACTTGGGGCATAACAATGAAGACGATCAACACGCTGATGCTTGCGTGCGCTGCCATGGCCACGCTGGCCCTGCCTACCCTGCCGCTGGCAGCGCAAACCGCCGCCAGCCCCATCGCGCTGACGGGCGACGTGAAGGCCGAAAAGGTTGTCACCGATGCGGACGGCAAGCAACGCACCGAACTGGTCGAGCCGACCACGATCGTCCCCGGCGATCGCCTGATGTTTGGCACCGATTACGCCAATCGCGGCGCCGAGCCGGTCAGCAACTTCGTTGTCACCAACCCGCTGCCCGCTGCGGTCCGGCTCGCGCCTGATGCCGATGCCGCGCTTGAGGTGTCGGTTGACGGAGGCAAGACCTTCGGCGTGCTGGGCGCGCTGACCTTTACCAATTCAGACGGGACCACGCGTCCCGCCGCCCATGCCGACGTCACCCACGTCCGCTGGGTGCTGGCGAGCATCGCACCCGGCGCATCGGGGCGGCTCACCTATCCGGCCATCATCCGCTGACAAGCGGGCGATAACCGCCACGTCCTGCGGGCGGCACAAGTGACGCGGGACTAACACTCGGGACCAGACCAATGAAAACCACCAAGCAGTTGCTGGGTGCGGTGAGCGCGCTTGCGCTCGTCGCGATGTCCAGCGCCCCTGCACTGGCCGAAGGGACCAGCGCAAACACGACCATCACCAACAACGTCTCCGTCACCTATAATGTCGGCAACGTTACCCAGAATGCCGAGACGGCAAGCAACAGCTTCACCGTCGACCGGCGCGTGAACGTCAACGTCAACTATATCGGCCCGGCCACCTCGGTCTCGCCGGGTCAGCAGAACGCACCGATCGCGTTTGACGTGACCAACCTGTCGAACGACACGGTCGATCTCGATCTTACGGCCGCCTTGCGCAACGGCACGGCTGCCAACATCGCGAACTTCCAGATCTATCGCGACAACGGCAACAACATCTTCGATGCAGGCGACACGCTGGTCACCTACCTTGATGAAGTTGCTGAAGATGCGACCGTTCGCGTCTTCGTGATTGCCGACATCGGCCTCAATGCGGTCAATGATGACGTCTTCGATGTCACGCTGACAGCCAATGCCCATGCAGGCGGCGTGGTCGGTACTCGCGGCGCCGAACTGGTGGCCACCGCGGGCGCGAACACCGCAGGCGTTGACACGGTGCTGTTCGACGGCGCGGGCGATACCGATGCGGTGCGCGATGGCGCGTTCTCCGACACCGGCACCTACGAGGTGGCCGGCGCCCTGGTGACGGTGACCAAGACCAGCCGTCTGGTCAGCGATCCGGTCAACGGGACCACCAATCCCAAGGCCATCCCGGGCGCAACGGTTGAATATTGCATCACCGTCGCGAACGCTTCGGGCGCGGCCACCGCGACCGACGTGAATGTGACCGATGACCTGCCATTCGACGTCAGCTATGACGCCGCTTTCGGCATCTTCATCAACGGCAATGCCAGCTGCACCGGCGGTACCGCCGGCGGCACCTACAGCCCCACATCGGGACCGGGCGGTGAAAACCAGATCCTTGGCGATCTGGCTGATGTGGCTGCCGGGCAGACCCGGTCGCTCTACTTCCAAGTCACGATCGACTAATCGGTCGGGACCGGGTCTTGCGTGTTATTCCCTCTTTGCGGCGCGTGGCAGCGGCACTCTTTGCAGTGCTGCTGCCATTCGGCGTGCCGCAAGAGGGGGTAAGCGCTCAGACTGATACCGGTGATGTGCTGCGCACCGTCACCAACATTGCCGAAGCGACCTGGGATACCAACGCAGCGCCGCTGCGCGTGACCAGCAATCCGGTCACTTTCGATGTCAGCCCTCTGCCGCCCACCATTGCGGTGTACCGCCGCACCACCGGATCAGGCTCAGAACTGGCATACCGCGCTCCGCAATGCGGCCCGGCGACCGGCCCCGTGCAGCAATTGCGCGCCACGGCCACCGCTGGCGCTACGCCCGGCGATACCGCCACCTCGGCGGTCACCACCGCCAAAGTCCAGCAGACGGACGAGCTGCGCGGCGGCGAGCCTTTGTTCTTTGAAGTCACCGCTGCCGGTGCCAACCGCAATTCGGCTGAAATCGACAGTCTGACCGTGACGCTGACCACCCCCGGCGGTGACCGCGAAACGATGACCGTCTTTGAAACGACGCCCGACAGCGGTGTGTTCGTCGGCGTGGTCAATACCCTGCGCATGCCCCCGCCGCTGGTGCAGGAAGACTGCCGCCTGAGCGTGGGCGAGGATTCGCGCATCACCCTGTCGGCCATGCGTCCGGGCCGTGACACCATCATGGTGTCGGCCGAAGTCACCGTGCTGGTCGATCCGTTCGGCGTGGTGTTCGACAGCGAAACCGGCGCGCCGGTTGATGGTGCGCGCGTGTCGCTGGTCAATGCTGATACTGGCCGCCCTGCGGTGGTCTTTGCCGAAGACGGCGTCACCACCTGGCCTTCCAGCATGATCTCCGGCGCGGCGGTGACCGATGGTTCGGGCCGCACGGTGCCGATGGGGCCGGGCGAGTTCTGGTTTCCGCTGACCGCCGAGGGCCGCTACCGCCTGGTAGTCGAGCCGCCCCAGCCCTACACCGCGCCCTCTGCCGCCCCGCGCGAAATGCTGGCGCGCGTCAGCCGCCCTGATGGCACCCCTTATGTGATCCGCGAAGGATCCTATGGCGATGCCTTCGTGCTCGACAGCCCGGTGCCGTTTGAAATCGATGTGCCGGTCGATCTGCCGGTGGCGCAGCTGACCCTGACAAAAACCGCCTCGCGCACGCAGGCTGTGCCGGGCGATGTGGTGTTCTACACCGTCACCATCGGCAATAATGACGCCGCCCGCATCCGGCGCGGGATCACGGTGATCGACACGCCGTCGCGCTGGCTGCGGCTGCGCCCCGACACGATCCGCGTCAACGGCGCGCCCGCGCCTGACGCGGTGACGATTTCGCCGGACGGCCGCGTGCTCACCATCGCGCTGGGCGATCTGCCCGGCGGCACCACCGCCCGCGTCACCTATGGCATGACCGTGCGCCCCGATGCGCCTCCGGGCCGGGCACTGAACGAAGCGCTCGCCCGTGACGCCCTGAACCGCGAGGCGCGCACCAGCGTGGCGATCGACCTGCTGCGCGATGGCATTGCCGACCGCATGACCATTATCGGCCGGATCACCGACGGGGCCTGCACCCTTGCCGAAGCCGACCGCCGCGGCATTCCCGGTGTGCGCGTGATGCTGGAAGATGGCAGCTTTGCGATCACGGATGCCGATGGCCGCTACCACTTCGAAGGCGTCGTGCCCGGCACCCATGTGGTGCAGGTCGCCCGCATGACCCTGCCCGAAGGCGCGCAGATGATCGATTGCAGCGCATCGACCCGCAATGCCGGCAGCACCTTCTCGCGCTTTGCGATCGGTCAGGGCGGTAGCCTGGTGGTCGCCGATTTCCACGCGATCCTGCCGCAAGCTGCCGCACCGCTGGCCCCGGCTGAACCGGCCCCCGCGGCGATCGCCAAGCCCAAGGACGCGCCGCAGGACGCTGCGCCGGCCGTCACCGATTACCTCAGCCTTGGCGATGGCGAGGATGGCTTTGTCGCCCCCGCCATCGACGCCAACCCGCGCGCGCCTGCCATCCGGGTGGCGATCCGCCACCGCCGCGGGCAGAGCGTCCAGCTGTTGGTCGATGGCAAGCCGGTCGATCCGCTCGCCTTTGACGGGACGCAAAACCCGGACAAGGGCAAGTTCGCCATCAGCCAGTGGCGCGGCGTTCCGCTGCCGGGCGAACGCACCGTGCTGGAAGCGCGCATCGTCAATTCCTTTGGCGAAGTCGCCAAGACCTTCACCCGCGAAGTGTTCTTCACCCGCGCGCCGGCCAAGGTCGAATTTCTGCCGGAACAATCGCAGCTGATCGCCGATGGCCGTACCCGCCCGGTGGTGGCGATCCGCGTGCTTGACCGCAATGGCCGCCCCTTGCGCGAAGGCATGTCGGGCAACTTCACCCTGAACGCGCCCTACCAGAGCGCGGAACAGATCGATCGCCAGCAGCTCAACCAGCTGACCGGCACCGCGCCCGTCGCCGCGCGCTGGGTGGTCGAAGGCGCCGAGGGCATTGCCCGCATCGCACTCGCCCCCACCATGGTCAGCGGCTCGCTGCGCCTCGCCTTCGCGTTCGACGATGGCGAGATCACCCGCCGCCAGGAGCTGGAAGCGTGGGTTGAACCGGGCGAGATCGAATGGACCATCATCGGCCTTGCCGAAGGCACCGCCGGTGCGCGTTCGGTTGCCGATAACATGGAACGCGCCGGCCAGTTCGACAGCGATCTGGGCGAAGACGCACGCGTCGCGCTGTATGCCAAGGGCCGGGTGCTGGGCAAATATCTGCTCACCCTCGCCTATGACAGCGCCAAGCAGCGCGAAGACCAGCGCGTGCTCGGCGCGATTGATCCGTCGGCCTATTACACCGTGTTTGGCGATGCCTCGGCCCGCCAGTTCGATGCTGCCAGCCGCGAAAAGCTGTATGTCCGCGTCGAAACCGCGACTTTTTATGCACTTTACGGCGATTTCCAGACCGCCTTCAATCAGACGCGTCTCGCCAATTACAACCGCACCGCCACCGGCGTGAAGGGCGAAGCGCGCGTCGGCGCGGTCAAGGCGCAAGGGTTCGCGGCCGAGATTTCGAGCCGGTTCCAGCGGCAGGAAATCCAGGGCCAGGGCATCTCCGGCCCCTACAGCCTCGCCAGCCGCCGCATTCTGGCCAATTCGGAACGCGTCACCATCGAAGTGCGCGACCGGTTCCGTTCGGAACAGATTGTCTCGTCGCGCCAGCTGACCCGCTTTACCGATTACGACATCGATCTGCTGTCCGGCACGATCCGCTTTGCCGCCCCGGTGCTGAGCCGGGACGAAAACCTCAATCCGCAATTCATCGTCATCGAGTTTGAAACCGATGGCACGGGCGCGGCTGAAATGAACGCCGGGGTGCGCGCTGATTGGACGAGCGAAAGCGGCGCGATCCGCATCGGCGCGAGCGCGATCACCGACGCCGGGCTGGAAGGCGCCAATGGCGAGACCCAGCGCACCGATATCGGCGCCGTCGATCTGCTCGCCCGCCTTGGCGAAAACACCGAGATCCGCGCCGAACTGGGCGTCAGCCGCCGCGAAGGCGATGCCGCGACCGGCTGGCTGGTGGAAGCCCAGCACCAGACGGGCAGTATTGATGTGCTGGCCTATGCCCGTTCGATCGATACCGAATATGGCATCGGCCAGCAAAACGCTGCCGAACGTGGCCGCCGCAAGGTGGGCGTGGATGGCCGGGTGCTGCTGGCGCAGGATTTCAGTTTTGTCGGCAGTGTGTGGCAGGACGAAAGTCTGGCCGACCCCACCCGCCGCCGCGCCGCCCAAGGCCAGTTCGCGCTGACCCGGCAGCGCACCGACCTGCGCCTTGGCGTGGTGCGGTTCGATGATCGGCTGGCCACCGGCGGCTCGGCCACCTCGACCGTGCTGGAAGCAGGCGCGACCCAGCGGTTGTTCGACAACAAGCTGGAATTGTCGGCTGGCACTGCGATTGCGCTCGATCAGGCGGAAAGCCTTGATCTGCCCGCGCGCCACCGGCTTGGCCTGCGCTATGCGATCACGCAAAGCGTGCGGCTGGTGGGCACCTATGAACTGGCCGATGGCAAGAACCTGCAAGCGCGCCAGCTGCGCGGCGGGATCGAAGTTGCGCCCTGGCAGGGTGGGCAGGTCGTCACGTCGCTGGGCGAAGAAACCATCGGCGAGAACGGCACCCGCAGCTTTGCCGCCTTCGGCCTGTCGCAAAGCCTGCAAGTCACGCCTGCGTTGACGGTCGATGCCACCATTGATGGCAACCGCACGCTGGGCAGCCGCGCCAGCAATGCCGCGCTGGAGCCGGGCGTGATCAACCCCGCGCAGCCCGCTGCCAGCGGCGGCCAGCTGACCGGCGGCCTGTTGTTTGAAGATTTCACCGCCGCGACCATTGGCGCGGCCTGGCGCAAGGACCGCTGGAGCGTGACCGCGCGCGGCGAAGTGCGCGATGGCGAAGTTGCCGACCGCAAGGGCGCGCTGCTCGGCGCGATCCGCCAGCTGGGCGAAGGCAGCCTGGTGGGATCGGGCATGACCTGGACCCGTTCGGAAACCGCAGGCGGGGCCAGCGCGGAAATCATCGATGCCAGCATTGCCTTTGCCCACCGCCCGGACGGATCACCGCTCGCCATGCTGGGCCGGCTCGAATATCGCAGCGACCAGATCACCGGCGCGCTTGGCGGCGAAATCGGCGGGATCGCAGCCATCGGCGGCGGCGCCGGACGCACCGCGCTGACTGTGGACGGCGATGCCACCTCGCGCCGCCTTGTCGGCAGCCTGTCGACCAATTTCAGCCCGCGCGGTCACGTGGGCGGGGCCGAAGTGCGCCGCCACGAAATCGCGCTGTTCCTGGGCGCGCGGCACAATCTCGACGAGTTTGAAGGCATTGAATACACTGGCACTTCGGTGTTGGTCGGCGGCGATGCGCGGCTTGGGATCGGCGACCGGATCGAAATCGGCGCAAGCACCACAGTGCGCAGCAACCTTGATGATGATGTGACCAGCTTCTCCTATGGCCCCACCATCGGTCTGGTGCCGCTCGACGGGATGCTGGTGACGCTCGGTTACAATGTCGAAGGCTTCCGCGACGGCGATTTCCGCGCGGCCCGCAACACCGACAAGGGCGTGTTTGCCGCGGTGCGGATGAAGATCGACGCCGACAGCTTCGGCTTCCTCGGGCTGGGGCGCTGATGATGGCGCAGGCCGATCAACAATCGCAGCGGCCCGGCGGGTTTGCTAACCGGCTGTTTACCACGATTTCCTATGCGGACAGAATGAAGGCAGGGGGACGATTGCTGCGCAGGCTGCTGGCTGTGATGCTGCTGGCGTGCGGCCTGTTGTGGGCCCCGGCGGCGCAGGCGCAGAATTGCGGACAGGCCACCGGACAAGGCACCGCGCCCGCCAGCTGGCAAACCTATTGCTGGCTGAACCTGACCAATTACAACGATGCCACCGCCCGGTCGGCTTCGGGCCAGAACCTCAGCTTTACTCTGCCGGATGGATCAACGCTCACCTTCAACGCGCGCGTTACGGGGACAAACCCGGCCTATAATGCTCAGACGGCTCCATCATGGACCGGGGCTGCGGTCGGTAACTCCGCCTTCACCGGCATTCCGGGCCGTCCGGTGCTTTACAGCACGCAGGCCGGAACCAGCCGGATCGCCTTGACCAACATTTCCATCACCCCGCCAGCGGGGGGCGGCGTGACGGTCTATTCCTTCGTCGTGGCCGACGCCGAATCCAGCAATGATGGCGAAGCGCTGCGCTTGTCGACCAATGGCGGCAGCTGGCAATTGCTCGATACCGTTCCGCCGATCAGCGGATCAACCTTCCCGACGATTACAGGGGTGGGCAGCAGCAATGTCACCATCACCGGCGTCCCCGGCACGGTCGGCGCGCATATCCTTGGCAGCAACAGCCCCACGAGCGTCACGGTAGAAACCCAGTCGGGCGGCCTTCAGGGGGTGATGTTCGCCATCCGGTTTGCGACCATCCGGCTCCAGACCCAGATCCTTGGGGCGCGGGTCAATGCCGCTGACCAGTTCCAGTTCCAGATTGCCTCGACCGCCACCAGCGCGGCGATCAGCAGCGGGACGACAAGCGGCACCGGCAACGGCCCCTTCACCACCAATCCGCTGAGCATGTCAGCCGGGATCCCGATCACACTGCGGATCGCCATGGCCGGCGGCAGCAGCAACGCGCTGACCGCCTATGCCGCCAACCTGACCTGCGTGAACAACGCCGGGGCGACGCGCGGCACCTTGCCGAACAATCTGTCCACCACCAGCACCGATATCGGCCAGTTGCAATTCGGCGAATCGCTGGTGTGCACCTATGCCGTGGGCGCGCAGCCCCGCCTGCGGCTGCGCAAGCAGCTGGGCTCAGGGGGCCGGCGGTTTGATGGCGACCAGTTCACGGTGCGGATCATGGACGGCTCCACCGTGTTCGCATCCTCCACCACCACGGGCACCGGCGGCACCGTGAACAATGGCGACACCACCCTGACCCAGGTTGTCAACGGGCGCACCTATACCCTCAACGAAATCGCCGCCGGGACCGCCAATCTGGGCAATTACAATGCCACCATGGCCTGCACCAATGCGGCAAGCGGGGGTTCAACCACTGCTCTGCCGAATGCAGTGGGCGGGTCGATTACCTTGCGACCGGGCGATGCGGTCACCTGCATCATCACCAACACCCGCCGTCAGACAGCGGTGCTGGTGATCGAGAAAAACAGCGCGGTCATCTCCGATCCGGTCAACGGCACCACCAATCCCAAACTGATCCCGGGCGCGATCGTCGAATATGCGATCACCGTGCGCAATGTCGGCACCGGCACGGTCGATTCCAGCTCGATCATCATCATCGATGCGATGCCGGCCAACATGGCCTTTGCCACCGGAACGCCGGTGACCTTCACCAATGGGTCCACCACCAGCGGATTGAGCCCCTTCAACGCCGGAACAATGGTGCGCTATTCCTCGGCCGCGGGCGGGGCTGCGCCCTATACCTACACGCCAACCGGCAGTTTCGATGCCAATGTGCGCGGCATCCGCATCGCGCCAACCGGAACGATGAGCGCCGCGACCAGCACCACCGCCCAGCCCAGCTTCACGATCCGGTTCCGGGCACGGGTGCAATAGGCTACCGGGGCAAGGCCTGCCTTGCTGCCAGCGCCCCGGCGGCGCGCTGGGGGCCGGACGCAGCATATCCCTGCGGGCGCGGTACATCATCGAATAAGGCGGGGCCGAACGGGCACGTGTGTACGGCCGGATTGCCTTGATCTTGCCGGTCTTGGTCTTCACCACGCGGAGCCGACGGCAGCTATTGACCAGCACGGGCACGAATAGCTAGCGCGGCGTCTGGATCATATTCCGAGCACGAGTGCACGCAGTGCAGGATCGCCGCTGAACTTCATCGGTCCAGATCGCACCTATGCGCCACCACTATTTGCGAGCGTTCGCCAGCGCGGCATAACCCAAAAACACGAAGGCAAGCGCCAGCAGGGCCGACGCCAGAGGCTTCAAGCCCCCATCTTCAAACTGCTGCTGCAACATGAAGCCGCCTGCCATCATCAGGGCCAAGCTGGCAATCAGCATGCGGCGATCTTTTACTTTTGACATGGCGTGTTTCCCTTGCTTTTCGGTGATGAGGTGACCGCCCGGGGACGGTCACCTCGTGTTGCGTCAGTCACCAGTCTCAGACAGAACCGCAGCTGCGATCAGCGTGGTCGAGGCAACGGCGAAAAACCCCGCTGCAACCGGGAGCAACCCTACGGTCGCTGCCGCCCCCCAAGAGTCGCAAAGCCAGCGCTTGCCTCAACGAGGCGGCTGCTGGTCTTGCGGGCGCCATCGACGAGATCAAGCTCGCTCGGGGTAAGATCCCGAATTTGGTCATTTTGCTTCATGATTATTTCCCCCTCAATCGCCATCAACGGCAGCAACAAGCAATGCAACACCAGCAACCGCGCCGAAAGCGGCTGCGGCCGGAAGAGCGCCCCCAGCAGCGCTGACACCAGCAGCAATACCCGCACCGCCTGCGATCCACCGGGCCGCATTGCCGATCCGTCCGGCGCCATCGATCATCTCGATTTCAGCAAAACTCAATTCTATGATGGATCGCCCAGGAGTAACCCCGGCTTCACACATATAGTTCATAACGTTCCTTTCAAAGTAATGGACCACATTGGTAGCCCTTCAAATGAAAGCATCGTCACAACAAAACATTTACTTGTCGCCCCGCAGCAGCAATGCCCGGTAACAACAGCCGCAAGCACTTCGGCTCGACCACTTCAGTTTTTCTGTATACCACACCAGCACTAGTCATTCTGGACTAGCCACAAACCGCACACTTGGTTTGCCCGGGATCACGAGAGCAATGGCACTCTACCCCGCCCAGCCTTCGCCCAGCGCATCGCCCACCACGGCGGCGCGCAAGGCTTCGATCCCCATGCCCTTCTCGCTGCTGGTGAGGTGCAATTCGGGATAGGCGGCGACATGCTTGCGGATCTCGGCGGTGGTCGCCTGCGCGACCGTGTCCAGCTCGCTCGCCTTGATCTTGTCGGTCTTGGTCAGCACCACGCGGTAGCCGACGGCGGCTTCATCAAGCATCTTCATCATGACCCGGTCGACGTCCTTGATGCCGTGGCGGCTGTCGACCAGCACCAGCGTGCGGACCAACACCTGCCGCCCGCGCAGGTAGGAATTGACCAGCGCCTTCCACTTTTCGACCACCTTCACCGGGGCCTTGGCAAAGCCGTAGCCCGGCATGTCGACCAGCCGGAACAAGGGCAACGCGCCCTCTTCTTCCGGGCGGCCGACATCGAAGAAGTTCAATTCCTGCGTCCGCCCCGGCGTCACCGAAGCGCGGGCAATCGCCCGGCGGCCGGTCAGCGCGTTCAACAGCGAGGACTTGCCCACATTCGACCGCCCGCAAAAGGCAATCTCGGGCACCGCCGGATCGGGCAGGAATTGCAGCTGCGGCGCGGACCGCAGGAAATCAACCGGCCCCGAAAAGAGCCTGGATGCCGCTTCCTCGCGGGCTTGCTGTTCAATTTCGTCCATAACCAACACCGTTCGGGCTGAGCCTGTCGAAGCCCTGCACTCTCTTTGCAAGCCACGAAGGGAAAAGAAAAGTACGGCCCTTCGGAAGCGAAGCTGTTGCGCAGCAACACCGGCTCAGGGCGAACGGATCAAGCGCTAAGTCTTCTTGTCCGCCGCCGCGTTCGCCGCCTTGAGCTGCGGATGGCGCGAATAGAGATAGCTCTGCTGCGCGACCGTCAGGATGTTCGAGGTCACCCAGTAAAGCAGCAGACCAGCCGCAAAGGGCGCCATCACGAACATCAGGATCCACGGCATGATGTCGAACAATTGCTTCTGGATCGGGTCCATCGCGGCCGGGTTCAGCCTGAAGGTCAGCCACATGGTAATCCCCAGCAACACCGCCAGCGGGCCAATCGCCAGGAAGCCCACCACTTCGTAAGGCAGCAGCCCGAACAGGTTGAGGATATGCGCGGGATCGGGCGCGGACAGATCCTTGATCCAGAGGAAGAACGGCTCGTGCCGCATCTCGATCGCGAGCACCAACACCTTGTACAGCGCAAAGAAGATCGGGATCTGGATCAACATCGGCAGGCAGCCCGCCAGCGGGTTGACCTTTTCATCCTTGTAAAGCTTCATGATTTCCTGCTGCTGGCGCGGCTTGTCATCCTTGAAGCGTTCCTGAATCTCTTTCATCTTTGGCTGGACAGCCTTCATCGACGCCATTGAGGCAAAGCCCTTTTGCGCAATGGGGAACATCAGCCCGCGGATGATAAGGGTGAGCAGGATGATCGCCACGCCGAAATTGCCGACCAGCCCGTTCAAGGTGCGCAGCAGCCACAGGATCGGCTTTTCGACGATTTCGAACCAGCCCCAGCTGATCGCCTTGCCGAAATAGGTGATCCCGGCGTCTTCATAGGCATCGAGGATGTGGCTGTCCTTGGCCCCTGCATACAGGCGCGTGTCCTGTGTCACCGTGCCGCCGGCGGGCACTGTGCTGGCGCCATAGAGCAGATCGGCGCGGAACAGCGTACCCCCAAGCGAACGGAAGCCCGCATTATCGGTGGTCACCTTGCCCTTGCCATCGCCGGGCACCAGCGCGCCCAGCCAGTATTGATCGGTAAAGCCCAGCCAGCTTGGCGCGCCTTCGGGGCTTTCGCCGCCCAGTTCGGCCAGTTCCGGATAGGAATGCGGATCCCACAGCGTCCCGCCAAACACCCCGACCGGGCCGGAATGCGCCACGAACTGATCGATGGTGGCGTTGGTGCTGGTGCGCTTGATAAGCGCAAAGGGCTGCACCACCGCGGGGGCGGTGCCGGCATTGGTCACGGTCTGGCTGGCGGTGATCATGTAATTGGCATCGACCGCGAAGCGGATCGCATAGGTCACGCCGGTCGCATCGGTGCGGGTCAGTGTGACCGGAGTGGTCGGCGTCAGCTTCGTGCCATCGGCCTGCCACAGCAGGTTGGACGGCTGACGCGCCCCGCCGCTGACAAAGCCGAATTCGGCGAAATACTGCCCCGGTGTGCCTTCGGGCGCGAACAGGCGGACCGGGCCGGAATCCTTCTTCACCGTCTCGCGGTAATCCTTGAGCACGATGTCATCGATCCGCGCGCCCACCAGGTTGATCGATCCGGCAAGGCGCGGGGTATCGATCGCCACGCGGTTGCCGCTCGCCAGGGCCGCTGCCAGATCGACCTTGCGCACCGCAGCGCCATCAGCCCCCAGGGAACCCGCACCCGCCGCGGCTGGCGCAGCGCCCGCTGCCGCCGGCACGGGCTTGACCGGATCGGCTTGCGCGGAAAGCGCCGCCTCGGGGTAGAAATAGCGCATCCCCAGATCCCACCCGAGAATGAGCAGGCCCGAAAGCACGACAGCGAGCAGAAGATTGCGATTGTCCAAGTGTAAGCCCCGAGAGAATGCCAAGACAGGTGTATTATGGGGTTAAGGCGGTCCCGTTTAAAGCCCTAGGGCACCGGATCATGACCGTGCCCACCCCATGGGTGGCAGCGCATTAGCCGCTTAAATGCCATCCATCCACCCTTGAGCGCACCATACTTGCCAATCGCCTGAATCGCATATTCGCTGCACGAGGGCGCATAGCGGCAGGACGGCGGCAGAATGCGCGACGGACCCAGCTGCCAGCCCCGCGCGATGAGGATGAGGAGCTGCTTCATTTGCGGCGATCCCCCTTCCTTGGCCGCCGCCCGCCCGCAGGATCGCCGCGCCCTTCGCGCGCGCGTTCGAGCGCTTTGGCGAGTTCCTCGGCCATCAGGTGGAAATCCCGCTCCACCCCGCCCGCCCGGCCGATCAGCACATGATCGTGATCGGGCAGGCCCTGCGTGGGCAGCGCCGCGCGCAGCAGTTCGCGAAAGCGCCGCTTCATGCGGTTACGCACCACGGCATTGCCGATCTTCTTGGTGACGGTGATCCCGAAGCGGATGCCCTTACCGCCATCGGGCCCGTCATTGGGGCGGGTCAGCAGCACGAATCCGCTGCGCGCATTGCGAAGGCCGGAATTGGCGCGAAGGAAATCGGCACGCTTGGTCAGAACGGAGAGAGTCATTTGTTTACGCCCTCAAACGCCGGGCGGCGGACATCCGTTCGCCTTGGCATCCGCCTTGGCTTTGGCCTGCCGGCCGGCGCGCAGTCGCGCTTGCGAACCGCTGACGCGGTTCGGAAAATGCCACACCGCCAGCAGCCAAACACAAATCGGCTCAGAACGGAGGAGGCGATAAACGTCAACGGGCTCCCAAGGGGAGCCCGCAAGGCCGACCGGCCGCCCGCAGCGATGGGGCCTTCGGGCCCCATAAGCGAGGAAATCGCACCCGCGCAGGCGGGTGCGCAAACAATTACGCGCAGAGCTTCTTGCGGCCGCGGTTGCGGCGGGCGCGGAGCACCTTGCGGCCACCCGGGGTCGCCTTGCGCGCGAAGAAACCGTGACGACGAGCGCGCACGAGATTGCTGGGTTGGAAGGTCCGCTTCATAAGTTCCTCGAAAAAATGACCGGCTGGCTTGTTCGGGTTCACCCCCAAACCAGACGGGGCCACCCACCGGCGACCGCAAATCAGACCGGGGCCGTTATGGGAAAGCCGCCCCTGAGTCAAGCAAACCTGCGCCCAGATCGGCATAGGCCAGCCGGGGTGCAGGACGGGCATGATCCCATAGGCGCGCCAGCAAGCCGGCTGCTGCCATAGGCCGGGCCAGAATGGCCGGCTTGATCGTATCAGCCGACGCCCGCATGGCCTGCGCCGCCAGATCGCCTGACCGCGCCAGCGCCAGTCGTAGCCCGGTTTCGAGCCGCGGGTCCAGACTGCGGGTCGCAGGGATCCGTGGTTCGGGCGCAATCCACTGAGCCATTTCTGCGCCTTGCAGCCACAATGCGCCCGCGTGCGGGACGGAATTGGTCATCGCATAAAAGGCGCGGGCCACATCGGCTGTCATGCCCATTTCGGCATAGTAATCGAGGTACAGGCGGTTTTCAGGGGCATCCAGCGCAAAGTCGGCAGGCTCGCGGCCCAGCTCATCGCGCCACGAATGCACAGCAAACAGGGCGCCCGGTTCGATCGTGCGGCGGGTTCCGGCCAGAAACAGCTCGACCGCGCCCGACCGCGCTGATCCGCCCGCTGGCACGTGGGTCGCAAGGCCAGCCGCGCGGATGGCACGGCCCAGCCTCAGATTGGCCAGATCGTGGCTGGTGCCCGGCGCATCGGCAAATTCGATCACTTCAAGCTGCGGGAAAGCGGCCAGCATCGCCGCAAAGGCCTGCGGGCTGGACGCATCGGTCGATGCCACGATCGCGGCGCGGCGGCTGTCGATCACGCGGAACGGGCCAAACCGGGCGATCCCGGCCGATGCGGCGGCCATCCGCTGCGGCTGGGGGATGAAGCGCACCGGCTGTTCGCTGATGGTTTCGGTGACGGTCACGCCGCCGCTGCGCACAGCGCTCGTGATCTGGTAGGCCGCCGGAGCGGGGGCCGCAGCGCTGTCGTCCACCCGAACCCAGGTGCCGGTGGCAGGATCCCATTCCTCGACCCAGCTGATGCGCTCGACCACGCGCGCGCCCGGTTGCCCGGCTGCCGCTACCGTGCCGGGCAGCAGCACCGCCAAGGCGGCTAACAAAAAGGCGAGCGCGCGGATCATGACCGGCAGTGTCGCCCAGCGCCGCCTGCCAAATCGCCAAGATTTATGCTTTAAAAAAACCTTAGGATTCGCCCGTAGGATCGCGGGACCGGCCCAGCGGTTGGAAATCCGCAGGCGCAATCCAACTCCGCAACGCGCGCTGTGGGCGAGCTTGGTGACCTTGCCAAACCGCAGCGAACCGCTCGACAAGCCCCTTAGAAGGCTGCACAAACAGACCCTTGGGGCGGTTGAGGGGCAAGCAGATGGTCGCGTTGGTACGAACGGTTGCCTATCTGGGGCTGGAAGCGCGCAGCGTTGAGGTGCAGTGTCAGGTCGCCCCCGGTATGCCGCGCTTCACGGTGGTCGGCCTGCCCGACAAGGCGGTCAGCGAAAGCCGCGAACGGGTGCAATCGGCGCTGTCGGCGATGGGGCTGGCGCTGCCGCCCAAGCGAATCACGATCAACCTGTCGCCTGCCGATCTGCCCAAGGACGGGTCGCATTACGACCTGCCGATCGCGCTCGCCCTGCTGGCCGCGATGGGCGTGACCGATGCCGAACAGCTGGGGGACTGGATCGCTGTGGGCGAACTGGCGCTGGATGGCCGGGTGGTCGCCAGCCCCGGCGTGCTGATCGCAGCGCTCCACGCCAGCGAGGCGGGAACGGGCCTGATCTGCCCGGCCGAACAGGGGCCGGAAGCGCGCTGGGCCAGCGGGGTCCCGGTGCTCGCCCCGCGCGATCTGATGAGCCTGTTGGGGCATCTGAAGGGCAGTCTGGTGCTGCCCGAACCTGCGCGCGGCGAGGTGGCCGACGCAGCGGCGGGCAATGATCTGAAACAGGTCAAAGGACAGGAAACCGCCAAGCGCGCACTCGAAATCGCAGCGGCAGGGGGCCACAATTTGCTGATGGTCGGCCCGCCGGGATCGGGCAAAAGCCTGCTGGCGAGCTGCCTGCCCGGCATCCTGCCCGACCTGACGCCGGGCGAAGCGCTGGAAGTGTCGATGGTGCAATCGGTCGCGGGCACGCTGGAGGCAGGCCGCATCAGCCGCGCCCGCCCCTTCCGCGCCCCGCACCATTCGGCCAGCATGGCAGCGCTCACCGGCGGCGGCTTGAAGGTGCGGCCGGGCGAGGTCAGCCTGGCGCATCTGGGCGTGCTGTTCCTCGATGAACTGCCCGAATTCCAGCGCCCGGTGCTCGATTCGCTGCGTCAGCCGCTGGAGACCGGCCGGGTCGATGTTGCCCGCGCCAATGCCCATGTGACATTCCCCGCGTGCGTGCAGCTGGTCGCGGCAATGAACCCGTGCCGCTGCGGTTACGCGGGCGATCCGGCGAGGAATTGCAACAAATACCCGCGCTGCGTCGGCGATTATCAGGCGCGGTTATCTGGCCCGCTGCTCGACCGGGTCGACCTGCATGTTCATGTCGGCGCGGTCAGCGCGATCGACATGGCGCTGCCCCCGCCCGCCGAAGGCAGCGCCGAGGTGGCACTGCGCGTCGCCGCCGCCCGCGCGCTCCAGACCGCACGCGGGGTCCGGTCGAACGCCGAGCTTGAGGGCGAACAGCTCGATCGATACGCCGCCCCGGACGAAGCGGGGCGCAAGCTGCTGCTCCAGGCCGCCGAAAAGCTGCGCCTGTCCGCGCGCGGCTATACAAGGATGCTGCGGGTCGCACGCACCGTCGCCGACCTTGCCGGGGCCGACACGATTGGCCGCGCCCACATTGCCGAAGCGCTATCCTATCGGCTGATGACAGGTTAAGGACCAGCCCAAGGCCGCGCATCCCCTCCCCCAACTCCCGCGCGCGGCTGACCAAAGGCGCATTGGCGATTTCGGACGATCCTGTAGTTTTGCCGAGAGAAGGCGTAGCCCAGCCGCCGCGCGGTTTGGCCGCGCTGCTGGCGGCGGTGCGCGATGCGCCGCGGCGACGCAAACTGGCGAGCCTGGCGATTGCGCTCGCACTGGAAGGCGGGATCCTGCTGTTGCTGCTGACACTCGGCACGCAGATCGCCGGGGTCGAAGACGGCGCAGAGGATGTGACCACCTTCGAGGCCATCGAATTTGCCGCCCCGCCCGAACCGGCAAGCGAACCGGCAGCCGAGGCCAGTGCGGCCGACACCCCGCAAGAGGCTCAGCCGACCCAAGCCCAGCCCGTACCGCAGCCGATGCGGCCATCGCCGCTGGCGCTCAACCCCGCCCCCGCGCCCGAACCGCCACCGCCTGCGCCGCCTCACGCACAGCAGCCGCCTCAACCCCAGCCCCAACCCCGCCCCGTGCCCAAGATCGGCGTACGGATCAGGCCGGGGCCGTCCGCTGGCCCCGCCGACACCGGCAATCCGCGCAGCGCGGGCGATAGCGAGCGGGTCGGCACGGCGCCCAATGGCGAGCCGCTTTACGCCGCGCGCTGGTACCGCGAGCCGACCGATCAGGAGCTGAGCGGCTATCTCTCCACCGCCAACGGCCCCGGCTACGCGCTGATCGCCTGCAAGACCGTCCCCGATTACTACGTCGACAATTGTGTTTTGGAGGGTGAAAGCCCGCAAGGCTCGATGATCGGCCGCGCGGTGCTCGCCGCCGCCTGGCAGTTCAGGGTCCGCCCCGCCCGCGTGGGCGGACGCGAACAGGTGGGATCATGGGTCAGGATCAGAATCACCTATTCGGTGAGCAAAGCGCGGCGCTAGGCCCGAAGGTGATCCTTCACCACCGCGATGAAATCGGGGCCCCATGTCTCAAGCTTTTTCGCCCCCACACCGCCAATCGCGCCGAGTTCGGCCAAGGTCTCCGGGCATTGATGGGCGATGTCGCGCAGCACCGAATCATGGAAGATGACATAGGCCGGCAGGCCGTGTTCGGCGGCGAGTTCCTTGCGGCGGGTGCGCAGTGCTTCAAACAGCGGATTGCCGACCGGATTGGACGCTTCATAGCCGCTGCGGGTGCGGCGGCTGCGGCGTTCGCGCTTGGGGGGCGGTTCGGCAATGCTGACCCCGGCCTCGCCCTTTAGCACGCCGCGCGCCTCTGGCCCCAGCATCAGCCCGCCATGCTCGGTCGCCGCCAGCATTCCGCGCGCCACCAGCGTGCGGGTGAGCGGCCTGAGCAGCGCCGCCTCGCCCGCGGCGACGATGCCGAACACCGATAGCTTGTCGTGCCCGCGCGACGTAATTCGCTCGTCACTGCTGCCGGTCAGCACCTTTTCGATGTGGCCGATGCCAAAGCTCTGGCCGGTGCGATAGACGGCGGAAAGCAGCTTGCGCGCCAGCACGCTCGCATCGAGCACCTGCGGCGGATTGTCGCAATTGTCGCAATTGCCGCAGCGTTCGGGCGGATGTTCGCCGAAATGCTTGAGCAGGATCGCGCGGCGGCAAGTCGGCGCTTCGACCAATTGCGCCAGCGTGTTGAGCCGTGCCTGCTCCCCCGCCAGCCGCTCGGGCTCGACATCGCCGAGCCACTGGCGCGCGCGGGCGAAGTCTGAGACGCCCCAGAACAGATGCGCTTCGGCCGGATCGCCATCGCGCCCGGCCCGGCCTGTTTCCTGATAATAGGCCTCGATCGATTTGGGCAGGCCAGCGTGGATGACGAAGCGCACGTCGGGCTTGTCGATGCCCATGCCGAAGGCGATGGTGGCGACCATCACCATGCTTTCGGACGCCACGAACTGCGCCTGCACCGCCGCGCGCCGTTCGGGCTCCAGTCCCGCGTGATAGAACGCCGCCTCGCGGCCCGTGCGGGCGATCTGGGCGGCGATGTCCTCGGTCGCCTTGCGGCTGGGCGCGTAGACGATACCTGCACCCTCCATCCGCGCCAGCACATCGGTGATCTGGCGCGGGCCATTGTCGCGCGGGGTGATGGCATAGCGGATGTTGGGCCGGTCGAACCCGGCAACGATCATCCCGTCTTCGGGAATGCCGAGCTGGCGCAGGATGTCGATCCGGGTGGCGGGATCAGCGGTGGCTGTCAGCGCGAGGCGCGGCACGTCCGGGAAGCGGTCGAGCACCGGGCGCAGCATCCGGTAATCAGGGCGAAAATCGTGGCCCCATTCGGACACGCAATGCGCTTCGTCGATGGCGAACAGCGATACCGGCGCACGCTCGATCAGGCTCTGGAAACCAGGCGTGGAGGCGCGTTCGGGGGCAACATACAGCAGATCAAGCGCGCCGCTGCGAAACGCCTCGGCGGTGGCGGCATTGTCGCTGTCGGCCGATGTCATCGAAGCCGCGCGGATGCCGGCTGCGGTAGCGGAACGGATCTGGTCGTGCATCAGCGCAATCAGGGGGGAGATGACGATTGCCGTGCCCTGACGGGCCAGCGCTGGCACCTGGTAGCACAGGCTCTTGCCCGCGCCGGTCGGCATCAGCGCCAAGGTGTGCGCACCGGCCATGACCCTGCCGATCACGGCTTCCTGCTGCCCGCGAAAAGCAGGATAGCCGAAGGTGCGGCGCAGGATGTCGTGGCATTCGGGCGGGGCGACCAGGTTCATGGCCGCAGCCCTAACCCATTGCGTCAGCGCAGGGCACCCGCCCGCGCAGCGCTATCGACCGATTATCGCGCTGCGGCGGCCTTGGCCTCGGCCAGATCGACCACGTCGCCCCTGCCAAGGCTGACGCCTTGCGATTCGCCGGGGGTGGCGATGGTGCCATCCGCACGGCGGCCCAGATTGGCGGGACGGGTCAGCCACAGATCCTGCGGGCCGAGGATGCGCCCGTCATGCGCAAGGATCGACACCGGGCCAATCGGCAAACGGTCGCGTTCATCGACCAGCACCGGGTCTTCGACCACGGTTTCACTGCCGTATTTCTGCCCCCACTGGCGCAGCGCCAGCATGGCAGGGAGCAGATCGAGACCCTTTTCGGTCAGGCGGTATTCGATCTTGCGGCGATCATCGGCGCAGGGCTCGCGCTTGAGGATGCCGTGTTCGACCAGCTTGGCGAGACGGTTGGACAGGATGTTGCGGGCAATGCCGAGTTCGCTCAGGAACTCCTCGAAGTGCTTGAGACCGTTGAAGCTGGCGCGCAGGATCATGAAGGACCAGCGTTCCCCCATCACCTCCAGCGCTTGCGGCAGACCGCATTCGATCAGTTCGCGCAGCGGTTCTCTCAATTCACCCATGATTTCTATCCCTTCCCCATCCGGGGACGTGTGTAACCGCTTTTGCAGGCTGTCACAAAAAATTTCAGTTTTCAGTTGCAACTCGCAACCTAGTTAGGTAGGTGGTGAATAGCAACTGGTTTCGATTCGAAATGTTGCATTGCAAAATATAGTGGCACAGACCATGGGGCGCAAAGGCCCTGACAAAAAAGGCAAAGGATACCCCGATGATCAAGACCCTCTCCCTCTCCCGCACTGGCAAGCTTGCCATCCTCGCGTCGGCCCTGGTTTACACCGGCGCCACCTTCGGCATCGCCACCAGCGGCGCTCCGCTGAACGCAGCCGGCACCCCTTATTACAGCGCCACGCTGACAGCGCCCGCAGGCGAAGCCCGCGCGGTTGCCGGCGGCATTGCCTGGACTTGCGAAGGCGCCACCTGCGTCGCGGGCAAGGCCAGCGCGCGCCCGCTGCGCATCTGCCGCGGCCTCAACCGTAAGTTCGGCGAAATCGCGACTTTCAAGGTCGAAGGCGAAGCGATCACTGCTGAAGAACTGGCCAAGTGCAACGGCTGACCCCGGCCTGACATCAAGTCCCTCTCGGTCCGGCACCTCTCCAGTTGGACCGAGCTGCTAACCCCCGGCGTGTCCCGGCGCCGGGGGTTGTTTTTTATGTTCGCTCGCCCCGGAGCGAGCCTCCTACAGCAATCCGGCCGCTATGAGCTGGGCCTCAAGGCTCTTCGCATCCGTAAACAGATGCGCGTCCCAGCCGCGGGCTTTGGCGGCGGCGATGTTGGCGGCGTTATCGTCGGTAAAGAACAGTTGCGCCCCAGTCCGCCCGCTGCGCGCCTCGACGATTTCGTAGATTCGCGCGTCAGGCTTGGCGACCTTCTCCGTGCCCGAAACGATAATGTCGGCGAAGTGATCGAAGATCGGCTGGACCGGGCGGAACATCGCGAAGAACTCGTCGCCGAAGTTGGTCAGGCAATAAAGCGGGACGCCCGCCGCCGCCAGCCGCTCGACCAGTGCGTGCGAGCCTTCGACCGGGCCGGGGATCGTCTCGTTGAACCGCTCGGCATAGGCGCGGATATGCGGTTCGTATTGCGGGTAGAGCGCGATTCGTTCTGGCACCATATCGGCCAGCGCGCGGCCGCGATCATGTTCGAAATGCCATTCTTCGGTCACGACATGGCTGAGAAACCAGTCAAGTTCCTGCGGGTCATCAATCAGTTTTTCGAACAGGGCGCGCAGCTCCCACTGGAACAGCACTCGCCCGATATCGAACACCACCGCCTTGCGCATCGCGCCCCTGCTCCCTTGGCCCCAAACGCTTGCGGCCCGCCCTCCGAAAAGGAGGCGGGCCGCGAAATCCATCAGCTGCCTGCGGGCAGCTGCGCCAGCTTAGCCCTGGCGGGCCTTGAAGCGGCGATCGGTCTTGTTGATCACATAGGTGCGGCCACGACGACGGATCACGCGGTTATCGCGGTGACGGCCCTTGAGCGACTTGAGGCTGTTGACGATCTTCATGGCTCTCAGCTTTCAAATGACAAAGCGCGCCGAACCCAAGCCGGCGCGCGCAAAAATGAAGCGTGCCGTTAGCGGGCAGGCACGGCGGCGTCAATGCGAGTCTGTTACGCGGAGCGGCGCAAATCGGGCAATTTGCGCTCCCACGCCAGCGCATGGGCAATGATTGTGTCGAGTTCGGCGTGCTGCGGCTGCCATCCCAGCGTCCGTTTCAGCCTTGCCGGGTCGGAAATCAGCGAATCGGGATCGCCGGCGCGGCGGCCTTCGATCCGGCGATCAAGCTGGCGATTCGTCACCCGGTCGACCGCATCCAGCACCTCGCGCACCGAAAAGCCGCGGCCATAGCCGCAGTTCATCGTCATCGAGCGCGCCGGATCGGCGATCAGCGCCTCCAGCGTCAGCACATGGGCTGCCGCCAGATCGCTGACATGGATGTAATCGCGCACGCCGGTGCCGTCGGGCGTCGCATAGTCGGTGCCGAACACGCTGACCGATTCGCGCAGACCCAAAGCCGCCTCGATCGCGACCTTGATAAGATGCGTCGCGCCTGCCGTGGACTGTCCGCTGCGCGCCTGCGGATCGGCGCCCGCGACATTGAAATAGCGCAGCACGCCGTAGTTCAGCCGGTGCGCGGCCGCGACATCGGCCAGCATCTGCTCGGTCATCAGCTTCGACCAGCCATAGGGGTTGATCGGGCGCTGCGGGGTATCCTCGCTCACAGCGGCGACATCGGGAATGCCATAGGTCGCTGCGGTCGACGAAAAGATGAAATGCGGCACGCCCGCCTGCACCGCAGCAGCAATCAGCGCGCGGCTTTTGGCGGTGTTGTTATCGTAATATTTCAGCGGGTCGGCCACGCTTTCAGGCACCACGATGCTGCCTGCAAAATGCATGATCGCCGCCGTCCCCTGCTCGGCAAAGATGCGCGCCAGCAGATCGGCATCGGCGACATCGCCCTGGTATAACGGCACGTCGTCCGGCAGCGCAAAGCGAAAGCCGGTGGACAGATTGTCGATCACGGCAACCGGCCACCCGGCATCGCGCAGCGCAAGCACCGCGTGACTACCGATGTAACCCGCGCCGCCAGTGACGAGAACGGAAGGTTTGCTGGGCAATGTCATGATGCAGGCCTTACCACGCAATCCGCTTAGATTTTCTCAATAGACCTGTTGCGAAAGTGGGGATTAGGGGATTCCCGTTTGGCGTAAAATCTGATTCACGCTTTGGATGCAGAGGTTTTGCGCTGAGCGGCTGAT
>NZ_PKRO01000012.1 GCF_002855495.1 Porphyrobacter sp. TH134 | reverse complement strand
GCATGCTCCCCGCCCCTGAAATCATCGCACGGTCACAACGAGACACCTCGTAACACTGGGTGTCGCCTTAGCTCGTAACACTGGGTGTCCATTGACACGCAAGAGCCACTGGCCAGGCATATCAGGCAGGCGCACGATGCTGCCGGGCGTGATCCGCGGATCGAGTTCTCCCACGCGCCATGTCATGGTTTCGTGCTGCCAGCGGGCGCGGTTGGCGCTGTCATCGGCGAGCTGGCGGGCCCCGCTGGCGGTCAGCGTAGCCGGCAGGTCGATCATCAATTCGCGCCCTGCCCGGCGAGCCCCGGCGGCACGTTGCACGCCAGTTTGATAGTCACGCTCTTCGTCGTAGTAACGAAGCGCCGCCGGCGCGCGCACGGTCATGCCAGAACGCTGTTTGTGCCGCGCATCGTCTTGAGATCCGTCGGCAGCCGAAAGCTGGGCGGGCAGAGTGACAATGTCGCTGCTGGCCGTTCCGCGCGGGGCGATTTCAAGCCCGTTGCTGCCCGAAATGCAGACCAACGGAACCACCTGATCGATCGCTGCCAACGTCGAGGCGAGCGGTCCGCCTTCGTCAGCGAAGCCCCGGGTATATGCCAGCAACGGGGGGGCGGCAGAAAGCGCTGCATCAGGCACAAGCTGCGCCAGCGACACGGTATCATCGCCGCCCGCGGCAAAAATCTCGAAACTCAGGGCAGGAATGCGGTTGCCATAATCGCCGAGCGCGAGGTCTTCGAAGACGACATAAGCGCAGTCGCGAAATGCAGGCGCGACGTTGCCTTTGGCGGCAGCAATCAGTGGATCAACCGGATCGTCACCGAAACCGCGATAGACCCTCAAGCTCCCGCCAACCTTGAGATCGTCCTGGGCCCCGCGCAGCAGATTGCCATCGGCCCAGATCCGGCCAACCCGGGCGATCGGCGTGCTCGACAGGGCCACCGCGAACGAGGCGGAGTAGGAATAGACCGTGGTCGAGGGCTGGCCCTTGCGGCCTTTTTCCTTGTGCTTGCTTTCGGTCAGTTCGGTTGACCAGATGATTGTTCCGGGCACCCGCATCCGCCCGAACTGGCGCGGAATCGGCTGACCATAACTCGATGTGCTGATCGCCAGCTCGCGCAAGCGGGGCCCCTCGCGTCCGCCGGGAGCAAAAATACGCGCGTCGACTTGCTGGCCGATGAGTGCGCCGATGGATGCACCGATCGGGCCGCCAATGGCGGTGCCCAAAGCTGTAAGGACGATGGTGGCCAAGAAACTAACCTTCCGAAGGAGGGGCAAGGCGCCACGCGGCACAAATCTGCCACGCAGGGTCGAGCGGTTGGAGCACCACGCGCCGCAGCCCGGCATGGGCATGAACGACGCAGCGCGAGTCGGCCGCGATGACGAGGTGATGTTGCGAATAACCAAGCGTAATCAGTAGGATGTCTCCCGCCCGTATCGGCGCATCGGCATCGATCAGTCCCGACTGGTGCGCCAGCGGCAGCCAGGGCGCGACCGCGATATTGCGCAGGCCATAGCCGCGCGGTGCAATCAGCCGAACGCCAGTGGCAGCCAGTGCTGCGCAAACCACGCCGACACAGTCGAGCCCCGTGGCCGGATCGCGGCCATGCAGCCGGAACGGACAGCCAACCAGGCGAAGCGCGGCGTTTGCCAGCGCTTCGCCAGAGGTGTTCATGGCTGGCCGTAACGGGCGAGCAGGTCGTTGCCCGGCAAGAAGGGTTCGCCGCGAAAATTGGCGGCATTGCCGAACCGCAGGGCGCAGGTGGCGATGGTGTGATCGCAGCCTTCGCGCAGCTCTGCCCGCGCCAACAGCGGCGTGCCGGCCACCAAGGGCCGGTCGAGGACCAGCCAATCATTTTCGGCGTCGATGATCCCGAACGTCACCCCGGTCTGCGGCCCTGCCAGGAAGCGCAGGCGCCCGTCCAGGTGCGCCTCGCCATCGAGGTTGGCAAACCGGACCCGGTTGCCCTCAAGATCGAGCTGGGCAAGCCGGTGGATCGCAGTGTAGCGCGCCGCCGAAAGCCCGCACCCGCGCCCGCAGAATTCGGCCCGGCAGGTCGGGCTGGTGCGCGGCACAAGATCCTGTTCCAGCAAGCTCTTGGTTGATCGCAGCTCGGCGGCGAATTGGGTGCTGTCTTCCTCGATCCGGCCGATCTGCCCGGTGTAAAGGGTGTGATGGTCAAGGCTTGTCCAGTCGACTGCGCCGATCTCGATGGCGGCCTCGTCGAACAATCCGGCGGCCAGTTCGCCTTCGCGGATCGAATCGTGACTGAGCGCGCCCTGCACCTCGGCACTGTCGTTGGCGAGTTCGGCTGTGAGGCGGATCGCGGCCGGGATCATGCCGGGTGCCGCAAGATGTTTGAGGCCACCAAAACTGAGGTCGCGGTCGTGGCTCGTAAAGGCGAGCGCAGCGCCATCGCGGCGATAGATGCGCCAGAACGTCGCCACCGTATCAAGCTCGCGGTCAAAGAACACACGCATCAGACCTGCTCCCGGATCTCGATCAAGGGAACCGATGGGGCCTCGCCTGCGGCAAAATTGACCGTCGCCACATCAAGCCGATCTTCCGCGAACCGCACGGGCACATCGAACCGGAAACCGGCGCGCACTTCAGCGCCGGGCGGGGGCGGCGATTGAAATTGCAGCATGCCTCTGGGGCCAAGCGTCCAGCCCGTACTCGCCGCCCCGCCAACGCTTATCACCAAGGTCTCAAGCCGCGGACGGGTGATAGGCCGCACCTGCGGTTCGGCGGTGCCATAGGATTTGATGAGCTGAAAGTCAGCGCGCACACCGTCCCCGATGCCGATGAGCTGGTCGAGCATTGATGGTGCGCCTGTCATGCCATTCGAGCTGTTGTCGAAGGGATCCATGATGCGAAAACCCCGCGCCGGGCCGCGCCGGGCACGGAAAAAAGCGATCAGCTCGGACAATTCGGTTTCCGAGCGGATGCCCGGCCCGACATCGAAATGCAGCCGTGCATCCGACCATAGCGAATTGCGCCGTTCATGCCCCGACGCGGTGACTGCGATCGAGGTGGAGAACTCGGGCGCGACCGAGGCGCTGCGGCCCAAGGCGAAAGGGTAAAGCACGTTGTCGAACGGGTCCATGGCTTGCTCCGGCGGAGGGGCGAGGCGGGTGTAGCCATCGCGGTTGACCTGCGGCAGCGCCCAGACATAGCGGCGGGCGACGCCGCGGGCGGCGGCTTCGTCGATGCCGCTGTCAATGCGCGTCCAGAAAGCTTCGGCATTGGCCGGGTCGAGCACGAAGCCAGCCAGATAGTCCTGATCGGCCAAGGGGTAACCGAGCCGTTGGTCGACAAACACATAGGCCGCCCGCCGTGCCGCATCGGCGCCTGCTGTCAGCCAGTCGTAATCTTCGAGCTGCAACCGATCAAAGGCAGGGGCTGCCCACCCGACCGGCAGGTTGGCACGGTACAGTTCAGGCACGGCCGGATCGAGGATCGTCGGCGTAAAGGCGAGCAACAGGACTTCGGCTTGTCCTTGGGCCGCAGCGCGCACGGCACTGGTAAGCGCCGCGGTTGACTGCGCCAGCAGCGCGCCTGCGGCATCCAGCAGCGCGGTCGCCGCCCCGTTCATCGGCGCGGTGATATCGGCGATGACTGGCGGACTGCCACCGAAGGCGGCTCTGGCCGCATCGTCATACAGGCAGATTTCGCGCGCAGGCGTTACCCACCACCACGGTTCGCCAATCTGGAAGCGCACCGGCAGGCTCGCATCTTCAAGCAGCGCCACGAAGCGGCGGGCGACTTCGGCCAGCCACTCCATCGCTGCCCTATTGGCGGGTGACAGCAGAGTCGATGGCGGCACCCATCCGGTCAGTGCGGGTGCGCCGCCGGCGGTGCGCTGCTTCCAGTCTTCGGGACAATAGGCGTCGAACAATTCGTATGACAGGCTGGCGATCACCGCGAAGCCGCCGTCTTGCGCCAGGGTGAAAAGGCTGCGGTGCCACTCTATCGCAGGCACGCAAAGTTCGCCGCCCGGCGCTGCGGTGAGGGACCCGTCCGGCTGGCGCGTGAGCCGCATGAAGTGGCTCATCCCGACATAGTGGACGATATCTTCGCGGTAACCGAGGCCGGTGACCGCACGCAGCAGCCGGGCCGGGGTCTGGTTATAGGCATCGTCATAGGCTGTCGCCATGCGCTCTGCATGCGGGGGCAGCAGAACATCGCCCAGTTCAAGCATCGCCCGCGCGCCATCGGCGGTAATGTCGGACATGATGACCGATCCGGTGAACCGCGCAGGCAAGGGCGCAGCGCTGCCGGGGGTATGGCCCGGTGCGACCAGCGAGATAAACATCCGGTCGATGTCGCAGGGATGGATCGGCTCGCCGGGCAAGCCATAGCCGCTTTCCAGCGCCGAGAACGGCAAGGTGATGCGCGCATCAGTCGGCGTGCCTTGCGCGTAATTCCACAACCGGATGTACCAGGTGCGGGGCAGGCCTGCGGCATCGCGCCCTTCGATCGTCAGGGTCGGGCCGTTGGGCTGATCGAGCGCAATGACCCCGTCAGACTGCCAGCGAAATTGCAGCGTCGTATGGGCATAATTGCGGTCGGTCTGGTAGGCGAGCAGCGGGTGATCGAGCGTATCGGCGCTGTCCCAGATCAATCCCACCAGCTCGCCCGCATTGTGCAGCTCGACATCGACCCGCAAGCTGTCCGGGCCGGTCGTCACCACCGAGGCCATCGCGGGCCGGGGGAAGTTCACGGTCCAGAAACGCGGGTCGAAGCGCTGGATGAAACTGCTTTCCTGCGCGAGGCGTTCGCGGGCGAGCCAGAAGGCCATCGGATGTTCCTTCGTTCAGGCGTGTTGCAGCGCGCGGCGCACGGCGCTGGCGATTTGCCGCGATGACCGCTGCATCGCGGTGGGCGCGGCCTGTCCGCGCGGGACCGCCACCTGAATCGCCACCCGGACATCGCGGCCCGGACTGGCCATCCCGGTTTCGATGCGCCCGGCATTGGTGGGGACGAAGACCTCGGGCCCGCGCTCGCCAACCAGATAGGCCCGTCCCGGCGCGACTGGGCCGCCCGTTGCGCGCCCCGGCAGACCAAGCAGTGCGCCCACCGAATTGCCGATCAGATCGCCCAGACCACCGCCGCCACCGCCTGCTCCCCCGCTGCCGAACAGGCTGCCAAGACCCGATTGCAAGGCATAGCCTGCGATTTCGGACAGGGCGCTGAAGGCCACGCGCTTCAGGTCATCAAACCCCAAGCTCCCCCGGCGCAGCGCCGACAGCAGGCCGCGCTCCAGCACATTGCCCGCGCGGCCAAACCCGTCGAGCAGCGAGCCATCAAGCGAGCGGCGCATCGCTTCAACATCGGTGGTAAAGCCATCGGTGCGGGCGCGCACGTCGATCACCAGTTCTTCGAAATTGTCAGTCATCGGCGTCGCGCTCCATCATGCGGGCGATTGTATCGCGGCTGGGCGGGGGGGTGGTGGCATCGTCAGGCGCAGCCAGAGCCATTGCCAGTTCGGCGGGCGTGGCGTTCCAGAATTCGGCAGGACGCCAGCCGAGCAGGCGCGCGGCGAGCGCACACCAGCGGGCTGCGGCATCGCTGAAACCGGGTGTCATGCCTCGCCCTGAAGCACTTGGGCGAGGACCGCGCGGACTGGGCCGGTGGCGCCCACCAGCCCCATCGCCAGCACCGCTTGCCCCACCGCGACCCGTTCAGGCCGGTTTTCAGTGGGGAGGCAGTGCCACAAGAGTGCGGTCATTTCGGTGAGGGTCAGCGCGCCGCCTGCCGCCCGTTCGACCAGCGCAAACAGCGACCCCAATTCAGCCTCGGCCAGCACCAGGTTTTCAAAGCTGGGACGCAGCACGTAGGTCACGCCGTTGACAGCCAGCGCGCTTTCGCCGCGCAGCGGGTTGGCGGTGGCAATCATGCGGGCACCACCGGCCCGGAGCTTTCGAGCTGAAGCGTATAGCTGCGCTCGCCATTGAAATCCCCGGCATAATCGAGCCGCTGGACCAGGAACCGACCGCGCAGCCGCTCGCCGTCTTCAAAGGACAGCTCGTAGTTGTCGAGCGTTCCGGCCAAGGCATGGGCGCGCACCGTGTTTTCGGCCGTGCTGCCGAGAAATATCCCAGCCGCGCTAACCGAAACCGAGCGCGTGCCGGCGCCCGATAGCAGATCGCGCCACCCGCCGGATTGCTTGTGGGTGACCACGACGGTGTCGCCATTGATCGACATCTGCGTGGTGCGCAGGCCTGCGATGGTCTGGTAGGCCGGAGGCGTGGCTCCGTTGGTGATCTTGAGCAGGAAAGCAGCGCCGGATTGTGCGGGCATGGGGACGTACTCCTAAAGCGGGGCGAACAGGCGGAAGCGGTATTCGAGCAGCGCCGCGCGGCGATTGTCGGCGCGCGCCTCGCTGCGCGAGCGCAGGAAGCGGATCGAGGCGATTTCAAAGCCGGTGTGGAAGGGCGGCAGATCAAGCACGCGGCGTTCGATGGCGCCCAGCAGGTTGGCGTCGCCCGCGGTCAGATCGGTGTAGCTATCAAGCTCAAGCGCGACGCGAACCTCGCGGCCCATGCGGTCCTTGGTGCCCCATTCGGTCGATGCACTGGCCGCAATGCCCAGCCACGGGGGGGTGGCCGATAGCGGGGTTTCTTCCTCGATCGCGTTGATCGCCGCCAGCGCCGGATCAGCGGCGAGCCAGGCGATCAGCGCGGCGCGCAGGTCATTTTCCATTGCCGGGATCTCCAAACAGATCGGGCCACAGCGCGGCGGCCGAATGCCAGTCCGGGCGCTGATGCGTGCGGCGCTGCGCAGCGCGGGCCGCGACGATGCGGGCCGCGCGGGCACGCAGGCGTTGCAGCAGCATATCCCCGCGGGCAGAGGCGCTGATCATCACAGCCGCACCTCGCGCCAGGGGCGCCACAGCGCTGTCACGCTGGCGGGCGGAACGGCGCTCGGTCTGGTTGTACTGGGCCCTTCACGTTCCCGGAAATGATGCGCTGCCAAGCGGACAATCCCGAGCCGCAGCGGCGCTGGCAGGCTATCCCAGTCTGCCGCAATCCCGACCACCAGTTGCAACGCCAGATTGTGCCCGGCAACCGGTCGCAGCAAGCGGACGCAGGCGCTGCCGCCGATGCGCCATTCCAGAGCCTCGGCCAATGGGCCAAGGGGGCTGCGTGTCCCATCGGCGGCGATGACCGTCGCCGCGGTCAATTCCTGCACCGGGCGAGAGGCCAGTTCCTGCCAGCCTGCGGCAAGCGGGATGATTTCTTCCACCGTCTGCCGCAGCGGCGCTTTACCGGTAAAGGCCTCGCAAATGGCGAGGCTGGCATCGAGCAGGTGGGTCAAGGCCTGGTCTTCATTGGCGCGGCTGATGCCCAGCCAGTGCTTAAGCTCCGCCATCGCGGATTCCCCCGGCACAGGGGGCTTTACGATTATCCGCTCCATCGCGGGGACTCCCAGATTGTCTTCATGAAAAAGTGCGCCCGCATCGCGCAGGTTCAGGCGGGAGGGGCAGCCTGAGGCGATGCGGGCGCGACAATCCCGGCCGGGCGCGCAGGGGACACGCGGCCCGGCCGGGGGACAAGGATCGGCGCTGGGCCTTACGCTTCGACCCTGAGCAGCTTGATTGCGTTGGAATCGAGCACCTTCCCGCCGATCCGCTTGGTCGCGTAGAAATGCACGAAGGGTTTGTTGGTGAACGGATCGCGCAGCACCCGGGTCGCGCTGCGTTCGGCGATCAGATAACCATTGCGGAAGTTGCCGAAAGCAATCGGGAAGGCGCCGCCGGCCACATCGGGCATATCCTCGGCCTCGATCACCGGATAGCCGAGCAGGCGATTGGGCTGTCCCTCGACCATGCCGGGCTGCCACAGGAACGCCCCGTCGGCGGTCTTCAGCTTGCGCACGCTCGCCATGGTGGCCGAATTCATCACGAACACCGCGCCCTGGCGGTGGCCCGAGCGCAGGGCATGAATGAGGTCGATCAGCTTGGTATCGAGCGCGCTGCCAAGACCCGTGGCGCTGCCCGACCCGATATACTGCAACGTCCCGAAGGCCCGCACGCTATCATCGGTGGTCGCCTTGGCAGCCGTGAGGAAGCCTTCGGGCTGGCCCACCCCGGTCCCCCTGACGAAGGCTGCCCCCTCTGCGCGGGCAAACTCGGTTGCGATCTCGCCGGCCAGCCAGCTTTCCAGATCGAAACCGACATCGTCGAGCATGGTCTGGCTGGCTGCGGGATTGGCGTAAAGATCGCCCGTCGGCGGGGCGATTTCGGCAAATTGCGGCGTCGCCGTTTCAGGCCGCAGCGCGGTTTCACTGACCCAGCCCGAGGCAACGCCCGTGGTCGTCACCAGCTTGCGATAGCCTCCGGTGCCGGTCTGCACGACTTGCGCGATCGAGCGGATCGGGCTGATCTTGGCGAGGCGCGAGACGATTGCCGCGTCGATCTGGCGCGGAACCGCAAAGCCGCCATCAGCCGGCGGCGTGCTGGTCATCGACTTGAGTTCGGTCTCGCGGCCGAGGCGCAGGTAGCCATCGACAAAGCTTTTCACTTCCGGCGCATTATCGGGCGTTGCCGCTGCGCCCATGGCCGGACGGGTGGCGGCGCGGGCGACCTTGTCGAGCCGGGACTTCACCTCATCAACGTCGCCGCGAAGGCTGGTGATGTCGGCTTCGGCCTTGTCTTGGCGGGCGATGATATCAAAGCTGGCATCCAGCGGATCGGTGCCAGCGGCAGTCGGGGCAGTGATGGGGGTACTTTCCATGGGGCAGTGGCCTTTCGGTTGGGCAGAAAAAAGGCCGCCCCAGTGGCGGCCGGTGGAAACAGGGGGAGCTGGCGCGGCTCAGGTGACCAGATGCACGCGGGCGCCGTGCTGGAGCGGGTGGGTGACAAGGCTGATCTCGAACAGGTCGATTTCGATCAGCTCGCGCCCCTCGGGCGATTGCCGGGCGGCGCGGGTACGGAAGCCGAAGCTGAGGCCGTTGACTTGCCCTGCCGCGAGCAACTGTGCCGCCCGGCTATCGGGCCGGTCGATCCGGGCGACGACCCGCAGACCGCGGTGGTCTTCGGCGATGCGCTCGATGACCCCAATCGGCTGGTCGGGACGGTGCTGCCAGTACAGCGGCAGCGGCGTGGTGCGGCCTGCAAGCGTCCGCGCAAAGGCGCCGCGCCGGATCGTGTCCCGGCCTGCATCGGCGATATCGAACAGCGCGGCGTAGCCAGCAAAGCGGCTTGGCGCAGCGGCGGCGGTCACAGCCGGTCTCCGAAACCCAGCCGCACCGCGATCCCGATCAGCAGCAGCGCCAGCGCGCCGCGGATGATCCATTCGATCAAGGCCTTCCACGCGCTGGTCTTGGCATCGCGCCAGGCGCGCAGCAATTCGCGCAGTTCGACCAGATCACCCTCGGCCCCGGCATCGCCGAGCCCCAGCCGGTCGAGTGCCCGGTCCGTGGCGAGCGAACTGGCTTCCTCGATGATGGCGCGCAAGGTGACCAGTTCGGCCCCCTCCTCACGCGCCTGCGCCATCAGGTTGGCGAGTATTTCTCCGCGGCTCATGGGGCGTTCTCCTCAGGGCTCAGGCCCAGCATCTGGCGTTTTTCAGCGCGGGTCAGGAAATCGGCACCGGCGACCTGCGACCACAGCCGCTCGCGGTCTTCTGACAAGGCGGGCACCTGATCGAGATCGATCCTGAGTTCGGCTTCGGGGAACCACGGCGCGAGGCCTTGGCGCAGGGCGGCAAACAGCTTGTCGGCCAGTGGCAGCAAGGTCAGCCGCCACAGCGCGCGGCTCGCCTCGCGGTAATTGGCATAAGTGTTGTCCCCCGGCAGGCCGAGCAGCATGGGCGGCACCCCGAACGCCAAGGCGATATCGCGCGCCGCCGCGCTTTTCAGGGTCGCAAAGTCCATGTCGGCGGGTGACAGCGCCATGCTCTGCCATTTCAGCCCGCCGTCCAGCAGCATCGGGCGGCCGGCGTTGACGGCGCCCGAAAACGCCACATCAAGCTCGCGCCGCAGCCGGTCAAACTGCTCCAGCGTCAGCGCGGCACCGTCGCCCGTGTCATAGACCAGCGCGCCCGATGGCCGGGCGGCATTCTCCAGCAGCGCGCGGTTCCAGTGGGTTGCGGCGTTGTGGATCAGCACCGCCTGCCAGGCCGCCTCCAGCGCGCCCGCGCCGGTGTGATCGTCGAGCGGGTGCATCGTGCGCAACGCGATGATGCCGGGCCACCCATCCTCGTCTTCCAGCGCAATCCGTGATGTGTGCCCCTGCACGGTGTAATCATAACCGCAGGGCCAGCCATCCGCCCCGGTGACAGTCTTGACCCGGTCCGGCCGCAGCGCGAACAATTCCACCGGCGCGCCGCTCGCATCCTTGAGGATCTGGACATAGCCATTGCCGTGCAGCAGCAGGTGCGCCGCGAGGGTTTCAACCAGCGACTGGCCCGCACTGGTCGCGGCCACCAGCGCCGCGAGGCGTGGATCGGAGCATTGCAACGGGGCCTGACCCACTCCTTCGGCCACCAGCCGCACCGACCGCTGCGCGATGGGATTGCCAAGGAAGCCCTCGGTCACGGCTCGCGTATATTCAAAGCTGCGCGGCGCAGGGCCGGTTTCGAATGCGGGATACCACCCCTGCATCATGCCGGGCGCCAGCGGCACACGGCCGCGCTCCCCGCCCTTGAAGGCGGAGCGGAAAGTGTCGAGGAACTGCATCGGATTTCCTTGGTTGCGCCGGAACCTGTCCGGGATGACATCAGGTGCTAATCAAAGCGCAGCACGCGCGGCTGGCCGCTTTTGCCGAGCATCAGCTCGCTCAATGCCCACACCAGCGCATCGGCGCGGTCGGGGCTGCGGCCGGGTCCGGCGTAGCTGCCGCCCACCAGCAATCCGCACAATTGGTCTTCCAGCATGGCAAACATGCCGACATGGCGTACGCGCCCGGCGGCATAGAGCGCAGCCACCGGCTCGGCCCGCGCGATCTTGCCGCGGCTGGCGTGCACCAGTTTGACGGGCAACGCCTGATCGGCAGCGCGCAATACGCTTTCGACCATCGCACCGCCCTGGTTCGCCTCGGCCACCACGCGATCAGCGTTCCATTCCCGTGACGCCTCGGCCACCCGCTGCGCCCAAGCGGCCGGTGCCGCGCCGCTGATCGAGCAATCCGCCAGCACGCGGCCAATTCCGTCGGCGCCCAACGCCGCGACGATGATCCCGCATTCGTCGCCTCCCGTGCTGGCAGGCGGATCGACCGCGACAACCACCCGCAGCGCCTGAGGCACAGCGCCATATTCGCGGGCGTGTTCCAGCAGCGAGCGGGTCCACAGCGCGCCCTCGATATCTTCGAGCAGTTCGCCATCGATCTCCTGCCGCGCCAGCTGGGTGCCGCTAAATTCGCTGGCGATGGATTCCATGAACCGGGCGGCGAGATGTTCGGTGTTGTCCAGGGTCGAACCGCGGGTGACGGCAACCTCGCCGCTTGCTGCCAGCTTTATCAGGCGCTGCACCAGAGGCACGGCACGCGGCGTGGTGGTGACAGTGATGCGGGGATCGCGCCCAAGCCTCAGCCCGAGCAACAGATTGTCCCAGCAGCGGGTCGCACGTTCATGCGAAAGCGGCCACTTGCCGATCTCGTCACACCAGGCGTGACTGTGCTGGGGGCCGCGCAGGCTTTCAGGCTCGGCGGCGGAAAACAGCTGCGCCTGCGCTCCGTTTTCGAAGCGGATGCGGTGCAGGGATGGTTCGAAATGCGGTTTGTGGCCCGGGCGGCAGATTGCCATCAACCCGCTCTCGCCCTCCACCATCACCGCCCGCGCTTCGGCCAGCGAGGACGAGACCAGCGCGATGCGCGCATCGGGGTTTTCGTCGGCGATCATTCGCACCCATTCGGCACCTGAGCGGGTCTTGCCGAAGCCGCGTCCCGCCATGATCATCCAGATGCGCCATTCCCCCGGCGGGGGCAGCTGCTGCGGACGGGCCTGATATTCCCAGATGAATTCGAAGCTGTTTTTCTCGTTCTGGTCCAGCCTGTCGGGCAGCAAGCGCCGGACTGTTTCGCCGACGTCTGTGTTGTCGGCCATCATCTGGTCGTAGGGTTCGCTCATGGGGCATCCGCCGTGGTTGCGGCCTTCTGACGTGCGACGCGCCGCCGGATGTCTTCGATCTTGCGGTCGATCGAAGCGCGCACTTCGGCAGCGCTGACATCGCGCACCTGGCTTTGGCCGCGAGCGGCGGTGTCGCGGTGGGCGGCGAGCAGGCGGATAGCGTTGGCAAAGTCGAACTTGCCGTCGTCGTTGATCTTGAAGTCGCCATCTCGCAAGCGCCGGACGACCTCCATCTCCAGATGCAGATAGCCTTCCGCCAATGCTACCAACCACTGGCGGGCGAATTCGGGGTCTTCGCGCCGAACCTTGTAGGCGCGGCTGGCGCTGATCCCGGCTTTCTCGGCTGAGCCGGTCACATTGGAACTTTCCGCCAGATGATCAAGGAATGCCGACCGCCATTGCTTGTTGACGTGATCGGCCTCGCCTTGCCTGAGACTTGGACGAATGGTGACGCGCTTGGCGTTGGCTTTGGCCATGTCGGCTTCTCCTGTCGCACGGACGACAAAAGGGCGGCACTCCCGATGGGGAAGGCCGCCCTGCTGGCGAATCGCTATTTTTCGACTATGCCCTGACCTAACCAAAAAGCGTCACGATGTCAAGATAAATAACCATATAGGTTAAATCTATGTTCGTGGCGCCGGGCGCGCTTGCGGCGGTTTGGCCCAGCTTTCTGCCCTGCGGTGGCTTCACAAGCCGATGGTTGTCCGGCGCAAGGAACCGCATGGCCAGCAAGCGCCTCGGCGATGCCCGACATTGCCAGCGGCACCAACCGACCGCTGACTGTGATGATGCAGGCGATGCACTCTGCGCTGGGGGATTCGCCGCTGACGGCTGACCTCGCGATGGTGGCGGTGCGGCTGGTGGAGCTGCACCGGGTGCACAAGGACACCGGCAGCCTGTATCTCCACTGCGATCCGACCGCGAGCCACTACCTCAAGCTGGTGTTGGATGCGGTGTTTGGGGAAGAGAATTTTCGCAGCGAGATTATGTGGAAGCGAACAAGCGCGCACAGTGGAGCCAATCGCTACGGACCTATCATCGCCGCTTCCTCCAACCCCGGCGATGTGGTGCTCGATCCGTTCTGCGGCTGTGGCACGGCGGTCGACGCGGCGGAAAAGCTGGGGCGGCGCTGGATCGGGATTGATATCACCCACATCGCCATCGGCATGATCGAAGACCGGATGCGGTCAGGCTATCCCGGCATCGTGTTCGAAACGATCGGCGTGCCACGCGATCTCGCCAGCGCCGAACGCCTCGCTGCCGAAGACCCGCACCAGTTCCAGCAATGGCTATGCTGGCAGGTCGGCGGCTTCCCGCGCGAAAAGAAGGGCGGCGACAAGGGCGTGGACGGCTGGTTCAATTACCTTGCGGCAGACGGCAAGGTCAAAACCGGCGTGATCAGCGTGAAAGCGGGCCACAATGTCAACCCCGGCATGGTGCGCGATCTGGGGCAGGTCATGAAGCGGGACGGGCATGAATTCGGCCTTTTCGTCATGAAGGGCCTGCCGACCAAAGGAATGCGCGACGAAGCCTCCAGCCATTCCCTGATTGAGGTGCCGATAGGCGGTGATCCGCATAATGTGCCGCGCTATCCTGCGCTCCAGTTCGTGACGCTGGCTGAACTGTTTCAGGGTATTCGCCCGAAACTGCCGCCGCTGATCAGCCCGGAGAAGAAAGCCCAGCGGGTCGAAACCCGCAAGAGCCACCAGAAGGGCGCGCAGGGGGAATTGCTGTAGTCAACGCGCCGGGGTGATTGCCTCACACTTCCTTCCCCCTTCCCTAGAGGGAAGGGTCGGGGATGGGTGTTCTGCCGATCGCCGTAATGGCGCAACAATCCGGCCTCGAACCCCCACCCCCCCTCCCCACGGGGAGGGGAGATGAAGGGGGGGAGAGCGGCTCAGATAATCTCGATCGCCTTGCCCGCGCGTTCGAACATGCCGAGGATGGTCTGCACCTGATCGGCCGTATGCTCCGCGCACAGCGAGCAGCGCAGCAAGGTCATGCCCGCAGGCGTCGCCGGGGGGCGGGCGAGGTTGACGTAAAGGCCCTCTTTCAGCAGCGCCTCCCACATCATCGCGCCCTTTTCGAGATCGGGCATGATCACGGCGATGATCGCGCTTTGCGGCGTATCGGTGCCGAGCTGGAAGCCCAGCGCTTTCAGCCCGCCATGCAGCGTGCGGCTGTTCTCCCACAGATGCGCGCGCTTGTTGCCGCCATGCATGAGCTTGCGGATCGAAGTGGCGCTGCTCGCCATCACGCTCGGCGGGAGCGCGGCGGTGAAGACATAGGGGCGGCAGACGAGGCGCATCACTTCGAACTTCGGATGGTTCGAAACGCAGAAGCCGCCGACGGTGCCGACGCTTTTCGAGAAGGTGCCGATGATGAAATCGACATCGTCCAGCACGCCCTGCTCTTCGGCGACGCCGCGGCCATGTTCGCCGATGAAGCCCATCGAGTGCGCCTCATCGACCAGCACCATCGCGCCATTTTCCTTGGAGACGCGCACCATTTCCTTAAGCGGGGCGACATCGCCCATCATCGAATAGACGCCTTCGAGCACCACCAGCTTGCCCGCGCCTTCGGGGATGCGCTTCAAGCGCTTTTCCAGCGCTTCGACGTCGTTGTGCTTGAACGGCACGACCTCGGCATTGCCCATCGCGCAGCCATCCCAGATCGACGCATGACTATCGATGTCGAGGATGATGTAATCGCCCTTGCCCGCCAGCGTCGAGATGATCCCGAGATTGGCCTGGTACCCGGTCGAGAAGACCATCGCGTGGTCCATGCCGTAGAATTCGCGCAGCGCGGTTTCGACATCGCGGTGGTCGCGGAAGGTGCCGTTGAGCACGCGGCTGCCGGTCGTCCCCGCGCCGAAATCCTCCATCGCCTGCTTGCCGGCCGCGATCACGTCCGGATCGAAGGTCATGCCCATGTAATTATAGGTGCCAAGCAGGATCGTATCGCGCCCGTTGCAGATCGCGCGGGTGGGTGAGAGCACCTGCTCCATCACCAGATTGAACGGATCTTCCACCCCGGCGGCGAGTAGCGTCTCGCGCGTCTGGATGATCGGATCGAACTTCGCCAGCAGATCAACCGGCTGGGTGGGGCTGAGCGTTTCGGTCATAGCGGTTGCCATTATCAGCTATCCTGCAACTTGTGGACTGCGGCGATCAGCTGGCCCCAGTTTTCGATCTCGGCCTGCTGGTTCATCGAGATGATCACATCGAATTCGTCTTCGATCTCTGCGACGAAATCCATCACGGTCAGGCTGTCGAATTCAAGATCGCCGGCAAAGGTGGTCGCGTCCTCAATGGCGATGCCCTTCTTGTTGAAGGGTTCGACCAGAGCGCGGATGGACGCATCGACTTCAGCGGGGCTCATGGGGCGGCGTGCTTTCTTTGGATCGGAGTGGCGCGGGATGTACCGCAGTGATACGTCTGCAAAGCGGCGGATGACGCAAATTGTCAAGTTTTCGCCATGCGCGCCGCGCCGCTACAGCATCACTTGCAGCGCCGGGCTGAACCATTCGTGACCGCAGCGCGATACGATTCTTGCGGCCAGCTGGTGGGTGCGGGCAAGGTTTCGGGCGCGCTCAGGATCGGCCACGCTGAGCGCCGTCGCCCATGCATCAGCCACCATGCACGAGGCGTGCAGCACGCTCACCGCGGTCGTGGCGTGAGTGACCGGCAGGCCGGTGGCGGGATCGAGTGTGTGTGCGCCGCGCAGGTAATCGCCCGAGCTGGCCACGGCGATCTGATGGGCCGCGACCCTGAGCGGCGGCAGCGCGCAGCGGGGCGGATTTTCGATTTCGGCCCACCACGGGTCGCCATCGGGCCGCATGCCGCGCCCGCTGATCTCGCCGCCGATCTCGACCAGCGCATGGGCAATGCCATGCTGGCCAAGCAGGTCCGCCACAGCATCAACCGCGTAGCCTTTGGCGATGCCCGAAAGGTCCAGCCAGACGCCCCCCGGCTGTGTCAGGGTGCGCGTGGCGGGATCGAACGCCAGCCGCTGCCAGCCGCAAACCGTGCGAACTGCGATCAGCGCAGCCGCATCAGGATGGCCGGCTTGTGCATGGGGGCCGAGGCCCCACAGATCGGTCAAGCGACCCAACGCAGGATCAAACGCGCCGCCGCTGGCTTCGGCGATCGCGAAGGCGCAGGCCATCACCTGTGCAAAATCATCGGAAAGGCTGACCCTTGTTCCGCACGGCGCGCGGTTGAAGCGGCTGAGGCAGGAAGATGCGTCCCAATGGCTCATCTGCGCGCAAATCTGCGCAAGTCTCGCCGAAATCTGTTCGCCGAGGACGGCCGAGCTGACCGCCAGCCTGACAGGCAGGGCGGCGAGCACGCGCCAGCTTGTGCCCATGCTCGTCCCGGTCAGCGTGATGATCGGCGCCGCCGGGTCGCGGCTGTCCCACGCTGCGGCATCAATCACTGGCGGCACCGCGATACGCGGTGCCGCCTGCGCGGGCATCATGGGGCCAGAACCTCCAGCGTGGCGGTGTAGCTCATCCGCCGCTTGCTCGCCTTGGGGTGGCCGGGGTTGGCGTCAGTCATCACGGCGTTGAGCCAATAGAACCCGGCGCTGGGCCAGTTGATCGTCACAAGGCCTTCCGCGTCGGTGGTCAGGGCGAGCGTTTGGCTATCGCTGCGATAGCGCCGTCCGCCGGGGATCACTTCGACCGCCAGACCTGCCGCAGGCGCGCCATCGACCAGAAAGCGGAACTGGCCCGGCTCATTGGCGACCAGATCGGTCGGCAGGGTTACCGGCACGATTTCGAGCCCCTTGCCGGTCGGCGCGAACAGCGCTTCGCTGGGCTCGCCAGCGGTGACGAAGAATTCGTTGCGGCTCATCACTTGCGTCAGATCAAGATCGGTCGCCCCGGCGGGCAGTTCGTCAACACTGGCGATATTGCGCACAGGTGCGCCAGCGGCAGGCGGCGGACCGCGGCGGCGGCCCAGCGTCCATGTCTCGCCATCAAGCTTGAAGCTGCCGGTGACAGCGTTGTTCTCCATCCCGATCCGCCAGGTTCCGGGCTTGTCGATCCGCACATCGAAGGTTGAACGATAGCGCAGCCGCGCAGCATTCTCGATTGATCCCATCGTGCCATCCGGCGCCCAGACCTTGACCATTTCGGCTGGGAGCGCGGCGTGATCGGCCTCGAACGGCGCGGTTGATGCGCCCGCATCCACCGTCACCGATTGTCCCAGATCGGACAGCACGGTGCTGGACGGCAGCAACCACTGGTTGTGCGCGGTGGCCGGAGCGGCAAGGCCGCAAAGTGCGGCGGCGAGCAGGACAGTTGTACGGATCATGGGCGTTCCTTTGCGATCAGTGATTAGCGGGCAACAATGGTGACAGCGCCAAGCTCGGACTTGCCGGACGCGCGGCCCTTTGGCGCAGGGATGGCCAACGGCATCGACACCAGCTCGCGCCCACCTTCTTCGCGGGCGGCCTCGACATGCAGGGTATAGGCCCCGGGCGCGAGGTTGGCGGGCAGCGGGATGCGGTAGGCGCCGGGCGCGCGGGTCGCGCCGCTGACGCCGTTGGCGGGCAGCTTGAGGCTGCGCCCTCCCTTGCGCCACCAGGTGCGCAGGTCCGCCAGCCACTTGGTCCCCGGCTCGTTGCCGCCCTTCTTGATATCGTACCACACCGCCAGCGTGCGCGCCGGGCCGCCTGCCGCCGGTTCCAGCCAGACCGCGACATAGGGCTTGTGATATTCCGATACCTTGATCGGCGGGATCGTGATGGTCACGCTTTGGGCGGCCGCCGCGGCGGGGGCGACAGCGGCACCGGCGGCCAGCAGAAAGGACATTTTCACGCGAGGGGGTCTCCTTGAAACAGCGTCAGACGTGGAGGAAAAACAGGATCACAATGACGGGCAGAGCGGTGCCGAGCCCGACCAGAGGCCAGGTGGAGGGACGCTTGCGCGCGTGGAGTTGCAGCAGCAGCAGGCCGGTGATGGTGAAGATGATCGAGGCAACTGCGAGAAGATCGATGAACCAGAACCACGCTGTCCCGGTGTTGCGGCCCTTGTGAAGATCATTGAGGAACGACACCGCGCCGCGGTCGGTCACTTCGGCTTCGATCCGTCCGCTGGCCCGGTCAATACTGGCCCAGGCATCGCGGCCTGGCCCCGGCACAGCGATATAGACTTCATCCGCCGACCATTCGGCCTCGCCTTGGCCGGCAGTGATGCCCGTTGCGGCTTCAAGTTCAGCGGCGACCGGGCTGGGCAGGTGGGCAAGGCCGCTTTCCTGGCCCCGCGCCAAGGCAGCTTGCCCGGCGGGCGAAAGCTGTTTGGTCATCGCGCTGACCTGAGGTTCTGCGCCGATGCTGGCCGCGTGATTGAGCGTCAGACCGGTGACGGAAAACACCAGCATCCCAGTTAGTGATATGGCCGCACTGATCCAGTGCCACGCGTGCAGCTGTTTCGACCAGAATTGCCGCGCGGAACCGCGCCGGCGCGGGCTTGCCGCCGGAACAGTGCTGCGCGCTGCGCGCTGTTCCGACGCCCCCAAGATGCGATTCCCTGGCATTTTGCGATGGTCTCCTACCCGGCTTGTTTTGGCGCCATGCGGCAAGTCCGAGCATATTGCAAATGACTCGCATCAACGATACGACGGCATAATCAACACCGCTCAGGCGGAGCGGCAGGGAGTCGCCCGTCTTTCATGGCGCAAAAAGCCCCCGAATCTGGCGCTGCGATGAATCTGCAAATAGCGGCAGTTTTATCTTTTGACAATGCGAGTGATTCGCAATAGCGAGACTGCACGTTTAACACCCGACAAACGAAGCAAGGGCTCCCATGACCACCACCACGACCTTCTCGCCGCGCCTGCTTGCCTTGGGCTGCGTCGGCGCTGCTGCTTTCGCGCTTCCCGCACATGCTCAGGATGCGGAGACTGCCCGCAAGCTTGGCGGCGTGACCGTGACGGACACCGCGATCGAAGACAGTTATAAGCCCGATACTGTCACCAACCCGCTCGTCACCCAGCCGCTGCGCGACACGCCGCGCACTGTAACCGTGCTCGACAAGACCTTCCTCGATGATGTCCAAGCAGTCAGCTTTACCGAAGCGCTGCGCAACGTCCCCGGCATCACGCTGGGTGTTGGCGAGGGCGGCGCCGGATCGGGCGATTTCATCAACCTGCGCGGCTTTGACGCCAGCAACGACATCGCCATCGATGGGTTTGCCGACCGCTTGCAGTACAGCCGCTCGGACGTGTTCAATCTGGAACAGATCGAAGTCTACAAGGGTGCAAACACCGCCTTTTCCGGCGCCGGCGGCGCCGCGGGCCTCATCAATCTGGTCAGCAAGCGTGCGGTTGCCGAAACCTTTGTCCGCGCCGATGCAGGCGTGGGCAACCGCGATTGGCTGCGCGGCACGGTGGATGCCAATGTGCTGCTTGATGAAGGCAAGGGCATCGCCGCGCGCCTTAACCTGATGGCGCATGATCAGGGCGTAGCGGGCCGCGATTTCGTGGGTCGGTCGCGGTTCGGCATCGCGCCCTCGCTCGCCTTCGGTCTGGGGCAGGACACGACTTTGACCGCCAGCCTCCAGTATCAGGAAGATGACAACCTGATCGATTACGGCGTCCCCGTGCTCGCCAATGGAACCCCGGCCAATTTCCCGCTCAGCAATTACTACGGCTGGCGCAATATCGATTTCGAGGATCAGGAATTGCTGATTGCCACCGTGACGCTGGATCACAAGATCAGTGACATCGTCAGCCTGACGGGCGGCGTGCGCTGGGGCGAAGTGCGGCGTGAGGCCGTGTGGTCGACGCCGCGCCCGACCAGTCAGGCATCGCTGCAAGCGGCTGTCGACGCGATCGATGCAGGCAATCCGGCGGGTGCGAATTACGTCATCGGCGGGCCGCAGGGCTTTGGGCGGATCAGCCGCAATGAAGTGGCCGCCGCGCGCGCTGCCGTGGTCATCGATCACCCCACCCGGCCCGGCGGGATCGGCAACAGCCTTGCCATCGGCGCCGAGGTCAGCCGCGAAAGTCTGGACCGCGACACCATTTCCACCACAGGCCTTGCCGGAACATCGCGCAATCTGTTCGCGCCCGCGCCTGATTTTGCCGGCCCGATCACCCAGACCCGCACCTTCGGCCAATTCGCCAACGAAGCAGACCGGATTGCGGCCTATGCCTTCGACACGCTCAAAATCGGCGAGGCGCTGCAAGTCAGCCTCGGCGGGCGATTTGAACGGTTTGACGTGACGCTGGGGGGCACGAATTACGCTGCCCTTGCTACCCGTGAATTCAGCGAAGACCTGTTCAGCTGGCAGGCGGGCGTTGTGTGGAAGCCGGCTGAGACCGCCAGCCTCTACGTCAGCTATTCCGATGCCCGCCAGCCCCAGACGCTGGGTGCCACTGCAACTGGCACGGTAACCACCGCCAACGCCGCGCTGCCTGCGCTCAAGAACGAGAATTACGAGATCGGCGCCAAGGTCGATCTGTTTGACGAGCAACTGGCCCTGACCGCCGCGGTGTTCCGCAACCAGCGGGTCAATCAGCCGATTACGGTGGACGGTGACATTGCGCTCGCCGGGCGCCAGCGGGTGCAGGGGGTCGAATTGTCGGCCACTGGCAACATCACCGACGCCTGGCAGGTGTTCGCCGCCTATACCTTCCTCGATTCCGAAATTCAGCGCGCCAGCACGGCCGATGCGCTGATCGTGGGCGAGGAACTGGCCGGCGCCCCGCGCCACAGCGGTACGGTGTGGAGCACCTATGATACCGGCCTCGGTCTGCGGCTTGGCGGCGGGTTCAACTATGTGGGCGAATTCAACACCCGCAATTCAACGCTGGCCAATCAGGCCTGGCAAGGCGGCGATTATCTGCTGCTTAATGCGATGGTTGAGTATCGCTTTACCGACAATCTGGTCTTGCAGGTCAATGCCAACAACCTTGCCAACGAACGCTTCCTCGAACGCATCCGCGCCAATGATGGCTATGTGATCGCGGTACCGGGCGAGGGCCGCACGGTGATGGGCACCCTGCGGGTGAGCTTCTGACCAGTGATGGCGGAGGCTGGTTCCTTTGGCGGCGCGCGGCGGCCCAGCTTTCGCGGGCTGGCGCTGACGGCGGCTGCGCACGCAGCGCTGCTGCCGCTGGCGCTCAGCCTCAGCCATCAGGTGGGCGCGGTGCCCGAAGCGCGGTTGGTGACGATGGACCTGTCACCGCCCGCGCCGCCGCCACCGCCGCCGCCAGCGCCGGTCCCCGATCAGCCGGCCGAGACCGCGCAACCATCTGCCCCCACCGCGCCGCCGGTGCCCTTCGTGCTGGCGCAGGCCGGGCCGGTGGTGCCGGTGAGGACGGAGCTGTCTGCGCCGATCAGCAGCGCTCCGGTGCCCGCGGTGCCGTCGCCCAAGCTGTCGGGGCCGCCTGCACGCCCTACCGCCCCGTCTGCCCCGGCAACAATCGCCTCCGACGGCCTCGATTCCTCGCTCGTCTCTGGTGCGCCGCCGCGCTATCCCCGCGAAAGCCGCCGCCAGAAGGAGCAGGGGACCGTCGAACTGCTCGTCATCGTCGGCACCGACGGGCGGGTCGAGACGATTTCGGTCGCCCGCTCCAGCGGTTCCCCCCGGCTCGATCAGGCCGCGCTCAAGGCGGTCAGCGGCTGGCGCTGGCAGCCCCAGCGGGTCGCCGGACAAGCGGTCAAGGTTCGCGGGATCGTCGAGATTCCCTTCGTGCTTACCTCTCACAGAAAGTCCCCCTCCCGTGCTGATTGCGATACCCCGGATCCTCGCTGCCGATCAGGTGACGGCCCTGCGCACGGCGATCGACACGGCCGAATGGACCGACGGCACGGTGACTTCGGGCATTCAGGCCCGGATGGTGAAGAATAACCTGCAATTGCCCGAAGACAGTGAGGCTGCGCGCAAGGGCGGCCAGCTGGTCATGGCAGCCTTGCAGGCCCATCCGCTGTTCATCGCCGCCGCGCTGCCGCACCGTATCTATCCGCCGATGTTCAACAGCTACGCCGGCGGTCAGGCCTTCGGCAATCATGTCGACAACGCCTTGCGCGTGCGCGCCGGAACCGACTGGCGGGTGCGCGCCGATCTGTCGATGACGATCTTTCTTGAAGACCCGGCAAACTATGACGGCGGCGAGCTGGTGATCGAAACCGATTTCGGCCCCCAGCGGGTCAAGCTTCCGGCGGGTGACGGCGTGCTCTATCCCGCATCATCGCTGCACCGCGTTGAGCCGGTGACCCGCGGGCGCCGGGTGGCAAGTTTCTTCTGGATCCAGTCGATGGTGCGCGACGCGGTGATGCGCGGCAATCTGTTTCGGATGGATCAGGCGATCCAGACGCTGGCGGGCAAGGTCGGGCTGGACGATCCGGCGGTGATGGCGCTGACCGGCGTCTATCACAACCTGCTGCGCCACACAGCAGACGCCTGATCGCCTAGACCAGCGCCTTGACCGCGGTCATGAACGGCCCGATCGAAACGGGCTTGGAAAGATAGCCTTCCGCCCCTGCGGCCCGGATGCGTTCTTCATCACCCTTGGCGGCAAAGGCGGTTACCGCCAGCACCGGAATGGCGGACAGCAGCCGATCGCGCTTGGCCGCCTCGATCAGATCGACGCCGGAAATCCCGCCGAGCTGGATGTCCATGATGATGAGATCGGGCGATGTGGCCCGCGCGGTTTCCAGCACCATGTTGCCATCGGCAACCGGCTCCACATCAAAGCCATTGGCCTTGAGCACGTCGCAAAACAGCTTCCGGTTGAGGTCATTATCCTCGACAACCATGATCCGCTTTGTCACTGCTTGCCCCGCATGTCCTGCCTCTTAGGACTAACCCGCGTTAAAGGACAGGACAATCCCGATCAAACCTTCATCCGCGCCCGTCAATCCGCAAACGCTGGCGCTCGCCGTGCTGGGCTGGGTGCTGGAATGCGAGGATCGCGGTGCGCGCTACCTTGAATTGACCGGGCTTGATCCCGACTCTTTGCGGGCAGGATTGAACGATCCGATGATCCTTGCCTCAGGGATCGAATTTCTCGCCAATTACGAACCAGACCTGATCCGCGCGGCTGAGGCGCTTGCCGTCACGCCTGAGGAACTGGTTGCCGCCAAGGACGCTTTGCAAGCATGAACCGCCCGCTGATTATCTCCGATTGCGACGAAGTGCTGCTGCACATGGTCGCCCCGTTCAAGGACTGGCTGGAGGCGAGCCAAGGCGTGAGCTTCCATCTGGAAGGCCATAATTTTGCCGAGGCCCTGCGCTGGCAGGCGACCGGCGAACTGCTCGCGCCGCCGGATATCTGGCGGATGCTCGGCAAGTTTTTCGATGACGAAATGGATTCGCAAATGCCGATTGCAGGGGCGGTCGAAGGGATCAACACGTTGGCGGAAAAAGCCGATGTCGTCATCCTGACCAACCTGGTCGATGCCCACCGCGATGCCCGCGCTGCGCAGCTGGCCAAGGTCGGGATCAATGCCCGCGTCTTCACCAATCAGGGCCCCAAGGGACCGGCCTTGAAGGCGATCATCGACGAATACGCGCCCACCCGCGCCGTCTTCATCGATGATCTGGCACAGCACCATGCCTCGGTCGCGGAAATCACGCCGCACGTCACCCGGCTGCACCTGTGCGGCGAGCCGATGATCGCCCACACCATTGATTGTGCGCACAAGGCTGGGCACGCCGAAGCCCGGATTGACCGCTGGGACGAGGCCCTGCCATGGCTGCTGGAACGCTTGGAGAATTGAACATGAGCTATACCGCCAAACTCGCCGAACTCGGAATCACCCTGCCAAAGGCCGCAGCCCCCGTCGCCAGCTATGTGCCGGTCGTTGTGCATGGCGGCATGGCCTATGTTTCGGGCCAGCTGCCGTTTGTCGATGGTGTGGTTGTGACCGGCCGTCTGGGCGATGATGTCAGCGTCGAAGCTGGCAAGGACGCCGCGCGCGCCTGCGGGCTGATGATCGTGGCGCAGCTGGCAGCGGCGGGGCTGCTTGATCAGGTCGACCGGGTGGTAAAGCTGGGTGCCTTCATCAATTGCACCGCCGATTTCACCCAGCAGCCCGAAGTCGCCAATGGCGCGTCGGATCTGATGGAGCAGATCTTCGGCGGCGCAGGCCAGCACGCCCGTGCAGCCGTGGGCGTGCCCGCTCTGCCGCGCGGGGCAGCGGTGGAAGTTGATGCGATCGTCGCTCTGAAGGCATGAGCGCAAGGGCTGTTCCCGGCTGGCTGACGCAGTGGGACTATGCCCACCGGGGATTGCATCGCGCGGGCGTGCCCGAAAATTCGCTGGCGGCGGCTGAGGCTGCGATTGCGGCAGGCATGGGGATCGAATGCGATATCCAGCGCAGCCGCGACGATCACCCGGTGGTGTTCCACGACTGGGAATTGGAGCGCCTGACTGGCCAGGCGGGCAAGGCAGGGGATCTGACCGCCGCGGCGCTGGAAGAGTGCCGCCTGCTTGGCACCGATCAGCATCCGGTCAGGCTAGCGACGTTTCTTGCGGCAGTGGCGGGCCGGGTGCCGGTGCTGATCGAGATCAAGTCGCAGCCGGGGTACGATGTCGAATGGACCTGCGCTGCTGTCGCGTGGCAGCTGGACGCCTATGAAGGTGCCGCTGCGGTTATGAGCTTTGATCCAGGCGTGCCTGGATGGTTCGCAGTGGAAGCGCCCGCCGTGCTTCGGGGCTTGGTCGGCACGGACTCCTACGAGAACGGTTTCGAGGGCGTGTGGCGGATGCCTGACGCGGTCGCCGCCGCGCAGCCCGATTTCCTCGCCGTCGATGTGCGTGATCTCACCCGGCCCGAAGCATCAGCATGGCGCGCGGCTGGCGGCCCGCTGCTGACATGGACCGTGCGCTCGCCCGAGACCCGCGCCATTGGCCTTGCCCATGCCGATGCGCTGATCGCCGAAGGGGAAGGGCTGGCGTGACCCCACCCGAACTGACCGTCCGCATCGCCTCCTCGGTCGGCAACTTCCTGGCCGACGAATGGAACGCGCTCGGCGGGAAGGACAACCCCTTTGTCTCCCACGAATTTCTGACCGCGATGGAGGATTCCGGCAGCGTTGGCCCCGGCACCGGGTGGGAGCCTGCACCGATTGTCATCACCGATAATGCGGGCACGTTGCTCGCCGCCATGCCCTCCTATGCCAAGGGACACAGCCAAGGCGAATATGTGTTCGATCACGCCTGGGCCGATGCCTGGCACCGCGCAGGCGGGCGCTACTATCCCAAACTCCAGATCGCCGCGCCCTTCACGCCTGCCACCGGCCCGCGCCTGTTGCTGTCCGATCCGGCACTGGCATCCCATTTGCTCAAGGGGGCCGAAGCGGTGTGCCTGCAAAACAAGATGTCCTCCGCCCATGCGACCTTCATCGACCCGGCGCAGATGCCGTTGTTTGAGGCGGCGGGCTGGTTGCCGCGCGCTGATATCCAGTTCCATTGGTTCAACCGCGATTACACCAGCTTTGATGATTTCCTCGGCGCGCTTTCGTCGCGCAAGCGCAAGGACTTGCGCAAGGAACGTGCCGCTGCGGTGGAGGGGCTGACGATCCGGCATTTCACGGGCGCTGACATTACCGAAGCGCATTGGGATGCCTTCTGGATCTTCTATCAGGACACCGGCGCGCGCAAATGGGGCCAGCCTTATCTCACGCGCGAAGCCTTCAGCCTGCTGGGCGAACGCATGGGCGACCGGATCATCCTGATCCTTGCCTATGACGGAGATGAAGCGATTGCCGGCGCGCTGAACTTTGCCGGGAAGGACGCGCTCTATGGCCGTTACTGGGGTTGCAGCCGCGAGGTGCGGTTCCTGCATTTCGAGCTGTGCTACTATCAGGCGATCGACATTGCGATCGCCCGGGGCCTGCCCCGTGTCGAAGCTGGCGCGCAGGGCGGACACAAGCTGGCGCGCGGGTATGAACCGGTGCAAACGCTGTCGGCCCACTGGATTGCGGATCCCGGCTTTCGCGGCGCGGTTGCCGATTTCCTCAAACGCGAACGCGCCGGAGTGACGAGCGACCAGGTGTACCTCGGCAGCCGTACGCCTTTCAGGAAAGACGATTAACCGGCGCGGCTAACCTTTGCTTACGCCGCCCGCTGACGCCCCTCGGCCAGCCACTGGCGCGCCCGGCGCTGGGCTTCGGCGATTTCGCGCGCGGTCATTTCGTCAGAGATATCGGCGCGGCAATGGGCGGCTTCTTCGTGACCGCGCGCGGCCGCAAGATTGAACCACTTGTGCGCTTCGACAAGGTCGCAGGCCGCGCCGTTGCTGCCGGTCGAAAAGGCGACCCCCAGATCAAAGCAGGCCCCTGCCTGACCATTGCTGGCCGCCGCCAGCCATGCGCCAAGCATGGCCTCGCCGGATGTTTCACGTGTAACATTCGCTCCGATTGCGATGATGTTCATAATGTGGTCCCCATTTTCACCAGATCACCCCCCACGAGGATCCTCCGTGGCATCAGGAGTGCGGCACTTATGGTCAAAAATTAGTTAACGCCGCGCGCTATTGATGTTGGCCCCGGTTTTGGCCCCGCCTTCTGTCCGATCCCGCTTGTATGCCCCAAGGGCCTTGCCTATAGGCGTCGCACTGCTTTCCGCTTGCTGGGACCAAGTGAGCCAATGAAAAAATTCAGGGCGTCAGGACGCGATGGTCTTCCCAGCGGCTTTTGGGATGAGAGAGCTTGATGCCAACCACCGCGTCTGACGACATCGATATCCTCGAAAAGGCCAAGCGCCTACTCGCGCCGGACTATGTACCGAGCGATGACGAGGAGTATATGAACGACCGCCAGCAGGCGTATTTCCGGATGCTGCTGCTGGAATGGAAGCGCTCCATTCATTCGGCTGCGGGGCAAACGCTCCAGTCCTTGCAAGACGGCCCGATCCGTGAAGCCGATCTGACAGACCGCGCATCGAGCGAAACCGACTGGGGCATCGAACTGCGCACCCGGGATCGTCAGCGCAAGCTCGTGTCCAAGATCGACGCAGCACTGCGCCGGATCGATTCGGGCGAATATGGCTATTGCGAGGTTACGGGCGATCCCATTGGCCTGCGCCGGCTGATCGCGCGGCCTGTTGCGACCATGACAGTCGAAGCACAAGAAGCCCACGAGCGGCGCGAAAAGGTCTCCCGCGACGATTGAGCGTAAACCCTTGTTGGCAGGTTGTGCCGTCGTGGGACGGACAGTCACGATCAGGGGCTCAACGTGGCAATCTTTACCGCCTGTTAACTGCGAATACCACATCACAGCGTGGCGTTGCAGCGACGCGCAGGATAGTTTGCACGGCAAGTTCGGCTTGGCACATCACGGCTTAGGAGGCGATCTGCAAGATGACAGGGGTTGAGACACGCAGTGTTGCGCGCGACAGCCTGTTTCTGCTGGCTGACATCCGCGTTGAACAAGGCGCAGATGTTTACCGTGTGCGGGTTCGGAACCTCTCCGATGGCGGCATGATGGGCGAAGGCCATCCGCGTGTGCAGCGCGGTCACCGCGTTTCGGTGGAATTGCGCAACATCGGATCTGTGGCGGGCACGGTAGCCTGGGTGCAAGACAATCGCTTTGGCGTTGCCTTCGATGAAGAAATCGATTCCCAGAAAGCCCGGCGGCCTGTGCAGAATGACGATCACCCGAGCGCCGCAATCGTCAAGGCATCATGGGCGCATCGCGCACCGCCGCCGCCAGAGCCAGGGACCCTGCGGAAAATCTGACCCGCGCCAGCAGGCGGGCGCCTGCGCGTCCGGCCGGTTGTATCCTCGCAAAGCTGACCGGCGCGTTGCAACCTGCTAGGCTGACGGCAATGCGATTCTCGCTCTCTTTGCTGGCTGCCCTGATCCTGTCGTCCTGCGGTTCGTCCGGCGGGGAAGGCCCTGTCAGCGTCGCTATTATCGGCAGTCCCGAAAGCCTGTTTCAGCAAGGCATCCGGCTTGCGCCGCCGGCACAGCATGTGCGTGCGGCGACCCATGAAGGCCTGGTTGCGCTCGACCAGGCGGGGCAGGTCGTACCCGCCATTGCCGAGCGCTGGATCGTGACCGAAGACGGTCTCAGCTATATCTTCCGCTTGCGCGACAGCGCGTGGCCAGACGGCGCGGAAATCACCGCAGTCGATGTCCGCCAGCAACTGCGCGATGCTATTGCGCGGGTCCGCGGGACTTCGCTGGGCCTTGATCTGGCCGCCGTGCAAGATATTCGCGCGATGACCGGGCGCGTTGTCGAGGTCCGGCTGACTGCGCCAATGCCGGATTTCCTGCGCTTGCTGGCGCAACCCGAACTCGGCTTCATCAAAAACGGCAGCGGTGCCGGCCCCATGGCGCTATCGCGGGACGAAGCGGAACCGATCGCACGCCTTTCGGCCCTGCCCCCCGAAGCGCGCGGCTTGCCGGCGCGAGAGGACTGGGAAGCCGTCGCCCGCCCGGTTGCCGTGCGCGCACTGTCAGCAAACAAGGCCGTCGCTGCGTTTTCGGGGGGAGAGGTCGATCTGGTTTTGGGCGGAAGTATCGCTGATTTTCCCCAGGCCGAAGCAGGACCGCTATCACGCGGGACAATTCAGGTTGACCCGGCCATCGGTTTGCTGGGGCTGATGGTGCGTTCCGAAACAGGATTGCTGGCGGAGCCTGCCCTGCGCGAGGCCTTGTCCATGGCGATTGACCGGTCGGCGCTGATCCAGAGCTTCGGCCTGTCCGGCTGGCGCGAAAGCAGTTGGATCGTCCCGCCCGAAAACTACACCACGCCGCCTTATGGCGAAGACCGCTGGAATGGCGCTTCGATCGCGGAGCGGCGGGAGGTGGCGGCTGGACGGGTCCGGGCGTGGGCCGGGCCGGGGCGCGAGGCCGTGGTGCGGGTTGCGCTGCCGCAGGGGCCGGGCAGTGACCTGCTGCTGCGCCAGCTGGCCGAGGCTTGGGGGGCAATCGGGGTTGCGGTCAGGCGCGCCGCGCCGGGCCAGGCAGCCGATCTTGAACTGCGCGACACGCTGGCCCGCTATTCGTCGCCGCGCTGGTATCTCAACCAGTTTCATTGCGGTCTCAAGTCCGGTCTATGCGCCCCGCGCGCCGATGCACTGGTCCGTCAGTCGCTGACGGAGCGCGATGCCGGGCGACGCGAACAGTTGCTCATCGATGCTCATGCCGCGCTCGTCGAACGCGAAGTCTATATCCCTCTCGGTGCGCCCGTGCGCTGGTCGCTGGTGCGGGCATCGATCCGCAATTATCTGCCCAACGCATGGGGGATGCACCCCTTGTTCGCGCTGTCCCAGCCCACCACGTAATGCGGATGGACACGCAATACCCCCGCCGCCCTGAACCTGTGGTCTTCGTTTTGCCCACCGGCGCCGACGCCGCATCGGTCCGCGCGCGCATTGTTGCTTTAGAGCGTCTTTTGGAGCGCAGTTTCACCATTCCCGGCGTCAACATGCCGGTCGGCCTCGACGCGCTGGTCGGGCTTGTCCCGGTGCTGGGCGAGATCATGACCGCGGGAATGGGCGCCTATATCGTGTGGGAGGCGCGCAATCTGGGTCTGCCGAAGTGGAAGCTGGCCCGGATGGGCGCCAATGTGCTGTTCGATACGGCGATCGGTGCGATTCCGCTGGTCGGCGATGCGTTTGATCTGGTGTTCCGGTCCAATACGAAAAACCTCAGAATTCTGCTCAAGCATATCGACAAGCATCACCCCGAGGCCCGCGTGATCGAAGGCTAGCATGCGTGGGATTGGCAGCCCGACAGGTGCGGCCCATAAGTCCCCGAATGGCCACCCCCCAGCTTCCCTGTGCGAGAACTGCGATATGACGCCCGAAGACCGCGCCTGCGAGCGTGACGCTGCCGATGCGCTGGCAGCCTATCGCGCGCGATTTACCTTGCCCCAAGGGATCATCTATCTCGACGGCAATTCCCTCGGCGCGCTCCCCGTTGCGACACCGCAGGTCTTGCAGCAGGTGATCGCGCATGAATGGGGCGACGGGCTGATCCGGTCATGGAACAGCGCCGGATGGTTTGCGGCCGCGGGCCGGGTCGGGGCCAAGATTGCGCCCTTGATCGGCGCTGCGCCCGGCGAAGTGATCGCCTGCGATTCCACCAGCGTGAACCTGTTCAAGCTGATCGCGGCGGCGCTTGCCATGCGGCCCGGCCGCAAGGCGGTGCTGTCCGAACCGGGCAATTTCCCGACCGATCTCTACATGATCGCCGGGTTGGAAGCGCAAGGCCTCGCCACGCGGCGGCTGGCGGAGCGGGGCAGGCTGGCCGAGGCGCTGGACAGCGATGTCGCGCTGCTGATGCTCACCCACGCCCATTACAAAACCGGCGCGCTGCATGACATGGCCGCCCTGACCCGCGCCGCGCATGAGGCGGGCGCGCTGGTGCTGTGGGATCTGTCGCATTCTACCGGCGCGCTGCCGATTGATCTGAACGGCGCAAATGCTGACTTCGCGGTGGGCTGCGGCTACAAATACCTGTGCGGCGGGCCGGGCGCGCCGGCCTTTGCCTTTGTCGCCGAGCGACATCAGGCGAGCCTTCAGCAACCGCTGACCGGCTGGTTCGGCCATGCTGCGCCGTTCGCCTTCGATGACGATTACGAGGGCGCGCCGGGGATCGACCGGCTGCAATGCGGCACGCCTCCGGTACTGGGACTGGCGGCGCTGGAAGTGGGCGTGGATCTGATCGCAGAGATTGGCGTGGCGCGATTGTATGAAAAGTCGCAGGCGCTGTCGGAGTTCTTCCTTGAAAGCCTGATGGCGCATGACGTGACGCTGGAACAGGTCAGCCCGGCGCGCAGCGCTGACAGGGGCAGTCAGCTCTCCTTCCGTCACCCCGAGGCCTACGCCATCTGCCAGGCCCTGATCGCGCGCGGCGTGATCGGTGATTTCCGCGCGCCCGATGTGCTGCGGCTGGGCTTTGCGCCTGCCTATCTGAGCTTCGCCGACATGGCCGCCGCAGCCCGCCACCTCGCCGAGGTGCTGGCGAGCGGTGAATGGCAGCGCGAAGAATTCAACCAGCGCGCGGCGGTGACCTAACCGACCGTCCGGTCGGCCTTGTCCTTCTCGTTGGTGCCCTTGATCATCGCGCGCATCTGCTCCCATTCGGCATCGCCGAGCGCGCTGAGCATCGGGTAGAATGTCCCGCCATTGGCCTGAAAGCCCGCGCCGTCGATGGCGATGGTCTGGCCGTTCACATATTCCGCGCCGGGGCCCATCAGGAACACCGCGAGATTGGCGAGTTCGTGCATCTCGCCCGCACGGCCCATCGGGTTCAGGCTGTTGCCCGAATTGCCGCCCGCGCCGCCCGGATGCAGCCGCGCGCTCATGCCCTTGGTCGGGAAGAGGCCCGGCGCGATGGCGTTGAAGCGCAGGCCATAGCGGCCCCACTCGGTCGCGAGGCTCTGGGTCATGGCGTTGATCGCGGTCTTCGACATGGCCGAGGGCACCACGAAGGCGCTGCCCGACCACACCCAGGTGGTAAGGATCGACAGGAAGCTTGCGCGCTTCTTCTCGGCAATCAACCGCTTGCCGATGTCGAGCGTGACATAGAACGTGCCGCGCATCACGATATCGGCAATGGCGTTGAAGCCGCCCACCGACAGGTCTTCGGTGCGGCTGATGAAGTTGCCGGCCGCGTTGTTGACCACGCCCGTCAGCGCGCCGCCATCGGCCCAGATTGCGTCCACCATCGCATGGATCGCGTCGGCATCGCGGATGTCGCAGGCCATGCCGACGATCTTCCCACCATGCAGCGCGGTCAGTTCCGCTGCGGTCTCATCCAGCTTGTTCTGGCGGCGGCCGCAGATGTAGACGGTCGCGCCCAGCTTCAGGAACGCCTCGGCCATCTCGCGCCCGAGGCCCGTGCCCCCGCCGGTGACGAGAATGCGCTCGCCCGCCATCAACCCGTCGCGGAACATCAGTTTCGAAGCGTCCATTGGTCGTGTCCTCGCAAAAAGCCCTTCCCCACGGGGGGAGCCGAAGGCGGCCCGCTGGTGGGCCAACGGTTGGGATGGGGGGTCTGCTTTCGCTAGGGGCGGTGCCCCCACCCCCGGCCCCTCCCCAGGGGGAGGGGAGATTAAGTCAAAGCCCCAGCACGGTCTTGGCGATGATGTTCTTCTGCACCTCGTCCGAGCCGCCGAAGATCGTCGAGGCGCGGTTGTTGAGGTATTTGCCCATCGCGGTCTGGGCATATTCGCTGCCCACGGGTTCGGGCGCCTCGTTGCCGTAGAGCGGGCGCTCCAGCGGCAGTTGCAGCGCGTCGGGGCCAAGCAGTTCGAGCCTGAGCACATCGACCTGCTGGCCGATATTCGAGCCGAGCAATTTCACCAGCGAGGTCTGCGGTCCGGGCGCGCGGCCCTTGGCGAGTTCGGCGAGGATGCGCAGTTCGGTCACTTCCAGCGCCTCGGCTTCCAGCCGCACACGGGCGAGCTTGTCGCGGAAGCGCGGGTCATGCGCAATCGCGCCATTGACGCCCGAAGGCTGGCTTTGCGCCAGCGTCTCCAGCCGCCCGATGGATTGCAGCAGGCGCGGGGCATAGCATGATCCGCCGCGCTCGTTCTCCAGCAGGAACTTGGCGATGGTCCACCCGGCGCCCTCGGCCCCGATGCGATTGTCGGCCGAGGTGCGCGCATCGGTGAAGAACACCGCGTTCACTTCGTGATCGCCTGACATCGAATGGATCGGGGTGACCGACACGCCCGGCTGGTCCATCGGCACCAGCAGGAAGCTGATCCCGGCCTGCTTCTTGACGGTCGCATCGGTGCGCACCAGAGCGAAGATCCAGTCGGCGTGGTGGGCGTGGGTGGTCCAGATCTTGGAGCCGTTGATGATGTATTCATCGCCCTCCAGCCGCGCGCTGGTCTTGAGGCTGGCAAGGTCCGATCCGCTGCCGGGCTCGGAATATCCCTGGCACCAGTAATCGTCACCCGACAGGATGCCGGGCAGGAAGCGCGCTTTCTGCTCGGGGGTGCCGAATTCGCAGATCACCGGGCCGACGAGGCGCAGGCCGAGGATCGCAAGCGCGGGTGCACCGGCCAGCGCGCATTCCTTTTCGAAGATGAATTTCTGGGTCGGTGTCCAGCCGGTGCCGCCGTCTTCCTTGGGCCAGTGCGGGGCAACCCAGCCTTGCCGGTAGAGGATGCGGTGCCATTCCATCCCGATATCGGGCTCGACGAACACGCCGGGGGTGCGGCGCGCGCCGTCGCGCAGCCGTTCGGGCAGGTTGTCGGCGAGGAACGCGCGCACTTCCTCGCGGAAGGCGATGTCCTCGGGGGAGAAGTCCATGTCCATGTCAATCAATCCCGTTCGCGATACCGCAAGCTACGGCATTTAGCCCCGGCCAGCTTCACTTCCCCTCCCGCATGGCCCACGCAATCGTGCGCCGCAGCAGATCGTAATAGACATCATAATTCCACGCGCACATTTCCTTGTGCGGGTAGAAATCGGCCATTCCCGGAAGATCATAATGCCCGCGGCAATGCCCCAAGGCGTTGTATACTATGCGTCCCGCGCCAATATCCCTCGTATAAACGATAGGGACCGTGGTCTTGTCCCACTGGCTGTGGGTGAAACCGGTCGCCTCGCCTTCGAAGGTGGTCTGCATCAGGGTTTCGATGGGCGCGGTGGTCTTGGAGAGGTAGAGCTCGTCCACCACTTCGAAATCCTCGATGCCGCGCGTGAGTTCGTGATCCTTGTTCACGACCTCGACCGGGAACTTGTCGATCGGCGGGTGGGCGACAAATTGCGTGCCGAGCATTTCCATCACGTCGGGCCGATCGTCAGGCGCATCCACCAGCCCATCGGCCGTGAAGACGAGGATCGAGTTGGTGCCGTGGAGCGCCATCCACTTGCCGCCCTTCTCCAGCCACGCTTTCAGCTGCGCGGCCTGTTCCGGGGTTGGCATCAGATCGCAGGTATAGGTGATGAGGAAGCGGCACTGGTCGAGCCGCTCGAGCCCCGAATAGTCCGCCGCCACGGTGGTGCGGATGTGAGGGTGCTCTGCCAGCAGCTTGAGGATTTCAAGCCGGGGGTAGTCGATATCGTGATACTTGCCCGCGGCGATGAAATGCGCGTCGATCCGGGTGGCGGGTTGCTCTGCCATGTCAGCTCCTGATGCTGCCGCCGCCGTCGACGGTGAGATCGCAGCCAGTGGTGAAACTCGCGTCATCGGAGGCGAGGAAGACCACCGCGCGGGCAACCTCCTCGGGCTCGCCGATGCGGTTCATCGGGTGGGTGGCGGCAAAATTGGTCTCGATGTTCTCAGGGGTGTCGGCGCCGGAGAACTTGTAACGGTTGTACATCGGCGTGCGGATCGCGCCGGGGTGGACCATGTTGACGCGGATCGGCAGGCCGCGTTCGGCAAGGTCGAGCGCGACGGACTGCGTGAGGCCTCTGAGGCCGGTTTTGGACGCTGAGTAGGCCGCCACGAAGCTCGCGGGGCGCATCGCGATCATCGAGCCGATGTTGACGATGGCGCAGGCCTCCCCGCTCGCCTCCATTGCCGGGATCGCGGCGCGCATCCCGTAGAAGGGGCCGTGGAGGTTGATGTCGATAGTGCGCTCCCACACGTCGAGCGCGCCATCGGGCACATTACCGGGTTCGGAGATGCCCGCGATGTTGCAGAGCACCGTGAGCTTGCCGAAGCGCGAGAGGGTGGCGGCGACGGCGGCCTCCCATTGCGCGAGGTGACGCACATCGAGCAGGCATGCCGCCGCCCGCTCACCCAGTTCAGCGGCCAAGCCTTGCGCCTTTTCCAGCTGCACATCGCCGAGCATCACGCTGCCGCCCTCGGCCACGATCAGCCGTGCGACCGCCTCGCCGATCCCCTCCGCGCCGCCTGAAACCAGCGCGACCTTGCCCTGCATCCGACCCGTCATTCGCGTTCCAGAATCGCGACGCCGGACAGGCCGGGGGCGCCGTAGACGTGGGAGTAGCCGAACCTCACCTTGCGCCCATTCTTTTCGGGCACCTGTCGCTCACCCGCGCGGCCGCGCAGCTGGGTCACGTTTTCATAGACCTGTCGCAGGCCCGAAGCGCCAATCGGCTCCCCGCAGGCAAGGCACCCGCCATCGGTGTTCACGGGCAGCTTCCCGCCCCCGATCTCGGTCCAGCCATTGGCGAGCCATTCCTCCTGCTCGCCGTCCTTGCAGAAGCCGTTTTCGGCCATGTGCATGATTTCCGCGCCGCTCTCGGTGTCCTGCAATTGCGCGACGGAGATGTCCTCCGGCCCGATCCCGGCCTTCTCGAACGCCGCCTTGGAGGCGAGGACCGTGGGCTTGCCGCCTTCTTCGATGCTGATGCTGGCCTGGAACACCTCGAACGAATTGGGTGGGCGGGTCTTCACCGACACCGCGCGGATCTTCACCCCGTCTGCGCCCAGTTCCCGCATTTTCTTCTCGGACGCGAGGATCAGCGCCACCGCGCCCTCGGCCGGCGAGCAGAACATATACTTCGTCAGCGGGTCATTGATCATCGGCGCATTCATGATCGTGTCGAGATCGACCGGGCTGCGCCGCCATGCGTGGGGCGTGATCGTTCCGTTGCGAAAGGCCTTTTCGGCGACGCGGCCCAGCGTCGTGCGGCTGATGCCGTGGAGTTGCATGTAGCGCTGGATCTTGAGCGCGAAGAACTGCGTGGTCAGCATCATGCCCGTCTGACCGTACCATTCGGGCAGGCCGTAATCGGCAGGCTTGGCGTTGAACGCGCCCCTCGGGTGCTTGTCGAAGCCCACCGCCAGCGCGAGATCATACATCCCGCTCGCAATCGCCTGCTGCGAGGCGGCGAGCGCGCTGCCGCCGGTGGCGCAGCCGTTCGCCACGTTGGTGAACGGCAGGCTGGTGAGGCCCAGCTCGTTGACCATGATGTCGGCATTGCCCGCCGCCGCGCTGCCGCCATAGGCGCACTCGATATCGGGCCATTCGAGCCCCGCATCGCCCAAGGCCTCGCGCACCGCATAGACCCCCTGCTCGCGGCCTGACCGGCCGTCTGTGCGCCCGAAGGGGTGGATGCCTGCGCCGATGATATAGACATTCTCGCTCATGCGGCCTGACTTTCTGCTGCGGCAACGGGACGGAAGGCGAAGGTGTCGTAGCGCGCGTTGAAGGGCACGACGCAGAACTCAAGCTCCATGCCAAGGTGGAGGTCTTCCAGCCGCGCATCGACGATCCGGCTTTCGACGATCACCTCGCCCGGCAGCTCGACATAGCCGATCAGGAACGGCTGGAAATCGGGCGGGCCTTCACCGGGGCCGCTGCCGGGGCCTTCGTAAGGCTCCTTCGGCAGGAACCCCTGTGAGGTCCACGACCACAGCGTGCCGCGGCGCGACAGCTTGTGGGGCTCTACGCCTTGCGCGGCATCGCCGACCGGCATCGGGAAGACGATCTGGCCCGACGGTAACTTGCCGCCCATAAGCTGCGGCTGCGGCCCGTCGCTCCACAGGTTCGGGTCGATCTTTTCGCCCATCGTTCAGCTCCCCTCAGGCCCGCGGTTCACGCTGCGAGCGCATATTCCGCAAGCACGGTGTCAACATCGCCAAACAGGCGGGCGAGCACCAGCACGCGCTTCAGTGCATGGCCGATGGCCAGTTCATCGGTGATCCCCATGCCGCCGTGCATCTGCACCGCCTCGCGGGCGATGGCATCGACGTTTTCGCCGATATAGGCCTTGGCCCCGGCGGCGGCGCGCTGCCACTTTTCGGCGTCGCCCCTGTCGGTCAATGCTGCGCGGTAAAGCATTGAACGGGATTGTTCTTCGCGGGCGTAGCAATCGACCAACCGGTGCTGCAAGGCCTGAAAAGATCCGATCGCTACGCCGAACTGTTCGCGCTCTTTCACGTAAGCCAGCGTATCGTCCAAAAGGCGCTGGCCGAGGCCGACCATTTCGGCCGCCGCATACAACCGGACGTCAGCAATGATGGCATCGAGCGCCGCTCTGTCCAGCATGAGCCGTGCGCTGGCAGGCGTGCGGGTGAGCTTGATTTCGCCCGCGATGCTGCCGTCAGCCAAGCGATAGGCGCGCACGTCCAGACCAGGGGCGTCCTTCGGCACCAGCAAGCACGCAGTCTCGCCGTCAAGGTCGGCGGTCACGATGAACAGATCGGCTAGCAGCGCGCCCATCACCATCGTCTTCTCGCCGGTGAGAGTGAAGCCATCCGCGCCCTGTTCGGCCTTCATCCCCTTGGCCTTGATGCTGTAGCGTTGCCCCCGTTCGGTCCACGCCAAGGTCGCAAGGGTCGTGCCGGACAGCACGCCTTCCAAAGCATCTTTGGCCAGCACATCGTCCGCCTGCCCGCGCTCCAGCAGCAGAGCGGGGAGGATGCCATGTTCAAGCAAGGGGTCGGGCGCATTGGCCTTGCCGATCGCTTCGCACACCAGCGCAAGGTCCACTGCCGAGCCGCCCATGCCGCCTGCATCCTCGCTGGCAGCCAGCGCGATCATGCCCAGCTCGGCAAGGGTGTGCCAACGCTTTGCGTCATAGCCGGTGGGCGAAAGGCGCAGGCGCCGCCGCCACTCGACATCAATGGGCGCGGCGAAGCGCTCCACCGAGGTCACAAACATTTCCTGTTCCTCGGACAGGTCGAAATTCATGTCAGGCTTTCCGTGTGAAAGTGATCGGCAGGTGGGTCACCCCCCGCAGCAGGATGTTGGGCAGGATGCGGATTTCGTTCTCATCCGCTACGGCGAAATTATCGAGCCGTTCGAGCAACTCGTCGAAGGCGACCAGCATTTCCTTGCGGCTCAGCATGTTGCCCACACACATATGCGGCCCCTTGCCGAAGCTGAGATGCGTGCGGGCATTGGCGCGTTCGATGTCAAAGCGGTCGGGATTGGGGAATTTGGACGGATCGCGGTTGGCCGCCGCATAGCGCAGCTGCACCACCGCGCCTGCCGGGATCGCCACGCCGCCAAGTTCAGTGTCCTGCTTGACGATGCGCCACATGCCCGCCGTCGGCGTCTCGTAGCGCAGCGCTTCCTCGACGAGGTTCATGAGCACCTTTGGATCGCGCCCGCCGGCGGCCGCCTTGGCCTTTGCCATCTGGTCGGGATTGCGGATCAGCTGGAGCAGGCCGCCCGCCAGCGTCGATGTGGTGGTCTCGTTCCCCGCCACCATGAACTGCTGCATCAGCGACATGATTTCCGGGTCTTCGAGCGGGGTTTCCCCTTCAATGCGCGCTTCGACCAGATCGGTCAGCAGGTCATTGCCGCCGTTCGCCTTGCGGTCATCGATCAGTCCCTTGATGTAGTGCTGGAACTCGACGAGGCTGCGCGCGCATTCCTTCTTGCGCTCGTGATCGACCATCTGGCTGAACCGGTCCACCGCCGCGTCGGACCAGCGCTTCACCCGCCCCGGATCATCATCGAGCCCGATCTGGCCTGCGATCATGGCGACGGGCAGCGGCACGCCGAATTCCTCGACGAATTCGCAATGGCCCCGGTCGGCAAAGGCTTCGATCAGGTCGATCGATTTCTGCCGCATGTCGGCCTCGATCGCGTTCACGCGCGGGGCCGAGAAGGCGAGGTTCACCAGCTTGCGGTTGCGAGTATGGACGGGCGCGTCGGCGGTCAGCAGGGTGGGCAGATCGGGCCAGCCTTCGGCGAGGATCGCCTGAATGTCCTCGTCCGCCTCGCGGCCCATCAGGGCGGTGAAATCGTTCGAGAAGATGTCAGGCTTGGCCGCCGCCTCGCTGCACAGGTCGTAGGAATAGACGACCCAGGTGTTCATGCCCTCAAGGTGTTCGATGGCCACCCCCGCTTCGTGGACGGCGCGGTAATAGTCGAACGGATCGATCAGCGTTTCGGGTGCAAAGACGTTGCCTTCGGGCTTGTTCATGTCAGGCGGCTCCAGACCCACGGGATATCATGACACCAGCCTAGCTGCCCTCGCGCCCCGTATGCGATGCGCGAATGTGTTAGGGCCTTCAGCCGCCCGCAAATTCGCGCTGGAATTCTGCGCTGTCGAAATAGTCGCGCCAGCCGGTGATGCGGCCATTGGTGCCGATGTCGAAGGTACCCATCACGCGGATCGCGGCGCGGCGGCCGTCCTTGAAGTGGAAGATGTCGGTGCGCTCGGTCAGGACGGTGTTGCCGTTGGCGGCGATGGCATGGGTCTGCCAGTCGCAGCGGTCGATATCGCCAAGGAACGCTGCGACCATCGCCCGCATCTGGGCGGTGCCGATCACCGGCTCCATGGGCACGTTGTGGTAGACGATATCCTCGGCACACAGGCTGAGCATCGCGTCGATATCGCAGGCGTTCCAGTGGCCGATGAAGGCTTCGACTGTCTGTTGCGGGGTCATTCGGGGGTTCCTCGTGAGGTGTATTCGAGCGCCTGGCCGAGCACTTGGCGGACGTGCGGGTTGGCGTAGGTCGCGGGGCCATCGCCGAATTGCAGGTAGACCAGCGGGGCGGGGCATGTGCGGCTTTCCCAGGCGACGCAGTTGCTGCCCGGCGGGTGCTCCCAGCCCGCATTGCTGAACATCGCGCCCGCGACGGCCTGCGCGGCGGAGTAGAAATTGTCCGCCGTAAAGGCGAAGCCCTCGGCCCGGATCAGCGGGGTGAGGGCATTCTCGTCGACGGGGCAGAGGTAGAGCTCGTCGGTGACGGGGAAGCTGGCGGGAAGGCCGCGTGTCACCGGATGGTCGGCGACCACTTGCGCCTCGTAGATGATGTCATGGCGGTAGCCGGAATCGAGGCCATGCGGTCCCGGCTGGTAATGGAACTGCCCGCCCAGCCAGTCGTGCCATTCGGGCCACAGCGTCCACCCCGCGAGCGCATGATGCATCGCCACCGCGCCCCTGCCTGCCGCAAAGCGCGCGGTCACGGCCTCGCGGAAAGCCGCTGAGGGTGGGCGCATCGCCACCGTGCCCTCGCCGAAGGTATAGCCTGCCATGTCGTAAAACAGCAGGGCGTCCGCCGCGCCGATGGCCTCCGCCGCATCAGCCTCTCCGCCCTCGGGGTGGACGAGATGGGTAATGTTCCAATCGCCAAGCGCCGCCAGCAATTCGGCAAAGGGGCCTTCGTCGTAGGGGTGGCCCCCCGACAGAACCAGCAAGGAGCGCATCACGCGATCTTGAGGATCATCTTGCCGTCATTGGTGCCCGCAAACAGCCGCATGAAGCTGTCGAAGGCGTGCTCCAGCCCTTCGTCGATATGCTCGTCGATGGTGAGCTTGCCCTGCGCGGCCCAGACGCCCATCTGCGCCGATCCCTCGGCGAAGCGGGGGACGTAGTCGGCTACCAACAGCCCGCGAATATGGGCGCGCTTGACGATCAGCTGCCACAGATTGCGGATGCCGCGCGGCGCGGTGTTGTATTCGCTGATCAGGCCGCACAGCCCGACGCGCGAATGCAGGTTGAGGTTCATGAGGCCCGCATCGAGAATGATCCCGCCGACGTTCTCGAAAATCACGTCGACACCGTCGGGGCATGCTTCGGCGATCGCGGCGGTGAGCGCGGCTTCATCCTTGCCGCGATAGTCGATGGCGGCGTCGAAGCCGTATTTCTCGGTGAGGCGCGCGCACTTGGCCGGGCCGCCCGCGATGCCGACCGCGCGGCAGCCGTGGATCTTGGCAAGCTGGCCGACAAGAGACCCGACCGCGCCCGCCGCGCCGGTGACCAGCACGGTCTCGCCCGGCTTGGGTTCGCACACTTCGAGGAAGCCGAAATAGGCGGTCATGCCGACCGCGCCGAAGATCGAGAGGTAGTTGGTGACGCTCGGCACCAGTGACGGATCAATCGGCTGGGTGAAACCGCCGACGGCGCTGACCGAGTAATCCTCCAGCGCGTTTAGCCCCATCACCCACTGGCCGGGCGCGAACCCTTCGGCGCGGCTTTCCTCGACCACGCCGATGGTGCTGGCGCGCACCGGATCGCCCAGCGGGATCGGCGGCATGTAATTGCCTTGCGCATCCATCCAGCCCCTGATGGCCGGATCGAGCGAGGCGTAGTGGTTGCGGATCAGGAACTGGCCCTCTTCCAGCGCGGGGGTGGGCTCGGTGACGAGTTCGAAATCGTCGGGCACCGGCGTGCCGTTCGGACGGCGCTGGAGGAGGAAGCGGCGGTTGGTGGGCAAAGGAAAATACTCCGTTCGGGCTGAGCTTGTCGAAGCCCCGTTCTTCTTCCAACCCGCACGCACAAGGAAAGTGCGGCCCTTCGACAAGCTCAGGGCGAACGGGTGTGGGTGGGTAAGGTGCTCAGGCCGGTTCCAGCTTCACCGGAATGGCACTTTGCAGAGATTGCCCGGTGATCGGATCGTAGTCGACAACTTCGCTCACAAGGCGGTTGGTGGAAGAGCCGCGCTCCCGCACGTCGTCCTTCGAAGCGTCCGCATCGCCGTAGGCGTGCGCCATCGAAACGATCCCGCGCCGCACCTTGTCGCTGGCCTTCACAACGCCGTGGATCGTGGCGTGGGGGCTGGTAATCGCGACCAGCCCGCCTTCCTCCAGCCCTAAGGCTGCAATGTCATCCGGATGGATGAAGGCGGGGTTGGTGGTGGTCTTGGCCTGCAACTTCTTGAGCGGGTGACCGATCGAGTTGAACCGGGTCTTGGAACGCCGCGAGATCAGCCGGAAGTCGAAGCCCTCGCGCGCGGCGCTGGCAGCGGCGTATTTGCCGATCTCGGAGGGCATCGCGCCGACCGCCAGATCGAAGCGGTGGAACTCGCTCTCGTCCACTGGCTCCACCTTGGGGTGCTTTTCGGGATAGAGCACCGCCGCCCCGCCGTTCGCCGCGCAGTCCTTGCGCACCTGACTGGGCGGCACAAGGCAGCCGGTCACGGCAAGGTCGAGGAACTCCTGCTTGGTCGGCTTCCTGTCCATCGGCAGCGGGCCGCCGGCAAGGTTCATCGGGGTGCCGAGATGGTGGGCGAGCGTCCAGAACATCTCATATTCGTCGATACAGTCACCCGGCGCTTCGACCACCGCTTCGGTATAGCGGGCATAGGGTTCCTCGTGCCACCATTCGGAAAGGCTGGTGATGTCCTCGCGCTCCAGACACTGCGACGGGGCGAGCACCACATCGGCCCGTTTGGCGGAGGCGCTCATCCACGGGTCGATCTGCACGAACAGCTCGAGATCGTCGAGCGCACGAACCATTTTGGCCTGATCCGGGAAGCCCACCACCGGATTGCCGCCGACCGAGATCAGCGCGCGCACCTGGCCATCGCCGGGGGTGAGGATTTCGTCCGCGAGCACATTGCACGGCATCTCCCACCCCAGGTGCCCGAGCCCGCGGAAGCGCGATTTCGGCATCCCCTCCGCGCCGAACATCGGCACCGGCGGGCCGACCTGCGCGCGGCGGGCGGTCTGGTAGGGGCTGAACACACCGGGGATCGCGGCCTTCTCGCCCTCCTGCTTGAAGCGGGCGCAGATCGTGTTGAGGCAGACGACCAGATATTCGGTGAGCGTGCCATTGCCCGCCATTTCGGGGCCGGTGCCGGTGACCGCGCAGCCTTTCGAACCGGTGGCGAACATCCGCGCGGCGGCAACTAGTTGGTCCTTGTCGAGCCCGGCACGTTCCGCTGCGACTTCGGGCGGGAAGGCCTTCACCGCTTCGGCCAATTCATCGAACCCATCGACATGCGCGGCGACGAAGTTGCGATCATACAGCCCTTCGGCGATGATCACGTTAAGCATCCCCGCCAGCATCGCCGGATCCTCGCCCGGCTTCACCGGCAGGTAGATGTCGGCCAGCCGTGCCACATCGCTTTCACGCGGGTCGGCAACGATCAGCTTGAGGCCCTTGGCCTGCTGGTCGCGGATGCGGCGCGAGGGGCTGAAGGGCGGCACGCCGCCGACCGGCGAATAGTGCGAGACGATCGGGTTGTTGCCGATGAACATCGCCACATCGCTTTCGCTGAACGTATTCGGCCCCGCCATCCACTTGCCGTACCGCGCGGTGGTGAACACCTTCGCAGGCTGATCGAGCGTGACCGAGGTGTAGAAATTGCGGCTCCCAACGGCATTCGCAAAGCTCAATGAGGCCGACATGGCGGCGCTGTTCTGGAATCCGCCCGAACCCATGAACACCGCGACCGAATGGGGGCCATGGGTGTCAATGATCCGCCGCAGTTCGGACGCGACATGGGCAAGCGCCTTGGGCATCGGTGTCGAGACGAATTCGCCCGCCGCGTTGCGGACCAGCGAGTGATGCAAGCGGTTCTCGGAATTGTGCGAATCCGGCAGCTCACGCCCCTTCATGCAGGTGTAGCCGCCATAGGCCGGATCGTCAGGATCGCCGCGCACTTCGATCACCTTCCCGTCAGCAACGTCCACCTCCATCGCGCAATTGGCGTGGCAGAAGCGGCAGAAGGTCTTGTGAGTCTCGACGCCCATCGTGGTTCTCCCTTTATCTGTGCAAACTACCACAGGGGGCGAACCACTCGACTGACACTTTTGTCCGTGGAGAGCGGGGGTTGACCCCTGCATTAGCCTCTTCGTCACCCTGAACTTGTTTCAGGGTCCATTTCTCCCCACGCACCGGCGGAATGGATGGCACGATGGATGCTGAAACAAGTTCAGCATGACGACTTATGCAGAAATGGAGAGCAAGAAATGCCGACCACCACCCGCCAATGGCTGCTCAATGGACACCCGCGCGGTCGGGGGATCGAGATCGCTAACGACTTCAAGCTGGTCACCACAGAGCTTGGCGATCCTGCGCCCGGCGAGATGCTGCTGAAGCTGCATTACCTCGGCTTCGATCCGGCACAGAAGGGCTGGATGGAGAACATCGCCGATTACGTCGCGCCCATGATTATTGGCGACGTGATGCGCGGCAGCGGGATTGCCGAAGTGGTGGCGTCCAATGGCGGCAGGTTTGCTGTGGGCGATATGGTGTTCGGCACGACCGGCTGGACCGAATACCTCGTCACCGATGGCAAGGAACTCACCAAAGTCGAAACCGATCTGTCGCCCACCGCCGTGCTGTCAGTGCTCGGGACGACCGGGCTGACCGCCTATTGCGGGCTGTTCAAGGTCGGCAAGCCCGTGGCGGGCGATACCGTGCTGGTGTCCGGCGCGGCGGGGGCAACGGGGAGCATCGTCGGCCAGCTCGCCAAGATCGCCGGGTGCCGCGTGGTCGGGATCGCGGGCGGGCAAGACAAGTGCGACTGGCTGGTGCGCGAGGCGGGCTATGACGCCGCGATCGACTACAAGGCGGGCGGGGTGAAGGAACAGATCCGCGAACACTGCCCGCGCGGGGTGGATGTCATTTACGACAATGTCGGCGGCAAGATTCTCAATGATATGCTCGCCTGCATTGCCACCAGTGCGCGCGTGGTGATCTGCGGCGGGATCAGCCGTTACGAGACCGGGACGCTGCCCGCTGGCCCTGAAAACTACTTCAACCTCGTCTTCCGCCGCGGCACCATGGCGGGGTTCATCGTGCTCGACTGGGCGAGCGAATTCCCCGGCATCCGCAAGCGGCTGGAGGGCTTCGTCAAGGATGGCAGCCTGAAGTATCAGGAGGACATCCAGCACGGCTTCGAAAACGCGCCGCAGACCTTGCAGCGGTTGTTCGCTGGATTGAACCGCGGAAAGCAGATGCTGAAGCTGTGATTCTTCCCCTCCGTCAGCCCTGCGGGCTGCCACCTCCCCATCCTTTCAGGACGAGGAGGGACTTTGCGGCCTTCACTCCCTCCCCGTTGCGGAGCAATGGGGAGGTGGCAGCCCGCAGGGCTGACGGAGGGGTTCGGCTTCCTACCCCAAATCCTCAGGCCGGTTGACGTTCATCAACGCGGTGGGAAGGTCGATTCGCCGGGCGGCGATGGCATTGGCGAAGCGGTAGAGCGATCGCCCACCGCCGCTCAGGAAGGCATCTAGCGCCGGGACGTCGGCCACCGGCCACAGCCCGACGACCGGCTGGCTCTCCACAATCGCCGCGCCTTCGCCAGCCAGCAGCGCGGCCAGATCATGCGGCAGGTCCGGCACATCAACCCCGGCAGAAAGCACGAAGGCGAACCCCTGCGCCTCGGCATAGCGCAAGGCCGCTGCCAGCCCGCCCAGCGGGCCTAGCCCAGCCTCGGGCCAATCGGGAATGCAGCGGAACCCGGGTTCATCACGCCCGCAAACCACCAACCCGCCGCACTGCGCGAGCAGCGCTGCCGCCACCCGGTCGATCAGCCGCTCGCCCTGGTAAAGCGCCTGCGCCTTATCGCTTCCGAACCGCCGCGCCTGTCCGCCGGCGAGGATCGCGCCCAGGATCACTGGCGCAGTTTAGTCAAACGCCTCGGTCGCATTGCCCTCGGCGTTGTAGACCGGGCCTTCAGCATCGACGCGGTACTTGGCGCTCACCGCGCCGGTGATTCCGAACTGGCCGATGTGATCGCGCATTCCGGTATAGGCGGGGTCGCGGAAATGGGCGGCGAGCGCCTCTTCGCTTTCCCATTCCTCGAATACATTCACACGCGCCGGGTTCATCGAACAGGCGCTCCAGTCGTAATGGATGCAGCCCTTCTCTGCGAGCGCCGCTTCGATATGCGGGCGGGCGGTGCGCAACGCCTCTTCACGCTGGGCGGGGTCGAGGTCGATCTGGGCGGAAATCAGGATCTTGGTCATGTCGATTATCCTTCCGCGCCGAATTCGGCGACGATCTTGAACACGCGGCTGGTGAACACCCAGCGCCCGTCCACCTTTGCCAATGTGTCTTCATAAAGCCCGCCGACATGGCGCGCCTTGCCGTCCTTGGGCTTGAGGATTTCCTGCGTCTGCACCCGCGATTTCGCGGTGTTGCCGGTCACTTCGATCATGCAGGGTACGCATTGGAAGCTCACCGCCTCCAGCCCGCCCATCGCGCCGTTCCAGAAGCCGACGATGGCGTCCTTGCCCTTGGTCTTGTGGCCCATCAGATCCCAGTCGGCATCGTCCGCCCACACGCTCCCCCAGGTGTCGGCATCGAAGCGCACCACGCCATCGGCATAGGTGCCATTCAGTTCGACGATCGCCACGCGATCCTCCAGCGGCCCGGTAAACATTGCGCTCTCCCACGATTGCCATCCCGCTATCCGCCGGGCGGCGCGTGCGAACAATGGACACTTTTGGGAAGGGTCGGCGCACAGCTGCGCGTGTTACTCCGCATTTCGAGAGGAGAAATGTCATGGGGCAATTAGAGGGCAAGACCGCAGTGGTGCTCGGCGCAGCGTCGGAGGGCAATATGGGGCAGACCGTCGCCCGCCTGTTCGCGCATGAAGGCGCCAAGGTGATGGTGGCGGGCCGCAAGGAAGCCCCCCTCGCCGCGCTCGCCGCAGACATCGGCGGGGAATTTGCCCTGTGCGACATCACCAGCCGGGCCGAGGTCAACGCCATGGCCGACAAGGCCGTCGCCGCGTTCGGGCGGGTTGATATCGCGATCAACACCACTGGCTGGGGCCTGCTCGCCAGCATGGAGGAGATCACCGAGGAACAGCTCGACAGAATCGTCGACCTCCAGTTCAAGGGTGTGCACCATTTCCTGCAAGCTTTCGTGCGGGTGATGAGCGCGCAAGCGCCGACCGGCGGATCGCTGATCTCGCTCTCATCGGCCACCACCAAGGCGATCATCACCAATCACGCCGCCTATATTGGCACCAAGCGCGGGTCCGAGGCGCTGATCGAGTGTGTCGCCAATGATTACGGGCACCTGGGGATCAAGGCGAACACCGTCTCGCCTGCCTTTACCGATAGCCCGATGACGCATGAGAGCTTTCAGGTGCCCGGCCTGACCGATGCCTTCCTGCCGCGCTATCCGATGGGACGGCTCAATACGGTGGAGGATGTCGCCCATGCCTGCCTGTGGCTCAGCACCGATCAGGCCTATGTCACCGGGGCCAACATCCAGCCCAATGGCGGGCTGATCATGCGCGGCAATCCGCAGGCGGGCGATGTTGCGGCAGCGGTTGGCGCGGCGATGGCGAAGTTGCAGGGGTAGAGTCTGACGCCGTCATCCCGGCGAAAGCCGGGATCGCTCGCAGCTTGGCACTTGCCGAAAGCGGCCCTGGGGCAAGCCCGCGACGATGGGGGATGCGTGCGGATCTTCGCGCGCGGCCTCAATACTGCGCCGTTCCCCCGTCGACGCTGATTTGCTGGCCGGTAATCCCGGCCCCAGCCTTGCTGGCGAGGAGCACTGCCACGGCGGCGACTTCCTCGACCGTGTTCGGCCGCTTGATCGCGCTATCGGCAGCGAACATCGCGATCATCTCGTCCAATTCCATGCCCATCGCCTTGGCGGTGGCGGGGCCGTTGTTCTTGATGATGTCGGTGATAACGATGCCGGGGCAGATGGCGTTGACCGTCACGCCGTTCACGCCGACTTCGCGCGCAACGCTTTTGGTCATGCCGTTCACCGCGTGCTTGGCGGCGGAGTAGGCGGTCAGCACCGGCTTGCCATGCTTGCCCTCCATCGATGAGATGTTGATGACCCGCCCATCGCCCTTCGCAATCATGGTCGGCAGCGCGCGGCGGGTGGCCCAGAAGGTCGAATAGACATTCCACTTCATCGCTTCGTCAAAGGCGTGATCCGACAGGTTCACCAGCGGCTGCAAATCCCCCGCGCCGCCGGCGTTGTTCACGAGGATATCGAGCGTGCCGAAATGCTTGATGGCCGCGTCGATGAAGCCTTCGAGATCGGCCTGCTCCATCACATCACCCGCGATGAAGATCGCCCGATCACCGGCCCCGAGTTCCTCGAGCACCTTCGCGCCCTTTTCAGCGTTGCGCGCGAACAGCGCGACGCTCGCGCCCTCGGCCAGGAACGCTTCGGCGATCCCGCGCCCCATGCCCGCCGTGCCGCCGGTGATCGCGGCGATTTTGCCTTCGAGTTTCATGTGCCGTTTCTCCTTTGGCAGGCAGGATAGCGCGGCGCGGGGCGCGTGCCCCTGCGAAAATGGCGAGGCGGACGTTACGCCAGCCTTGGGGTATCCTGCCGCCTGAGGAGAGAGTTCCATGTCCACAACGCCCCGCGTCTCATCCGCGATTGCCGGAGAGCCCGTGCATTTCGGCAGTGTTCTTGCCCACCAGCCCGCCATCGCCGAGAGCTTCTTCGCACTCTATGGCCGGTTCTGGGGCTCGGACGTGCTGTCAGCGCGGATCAAGGAGGTCGCGCGGATGCGCAATGCGCGCGTCACCGAATGCGGGTTCTGCCGCAATGTCCGCTTCGACAAGGCGGTGGCCGAGGGTCTGCGAGAGGAGGTGGTGGATGACATCACCGATGCTTACGAAACTTCGGACAAGCTCACCGAGACCGAAAAGGCGGTGCTGAAGTTCACCGATGCGCTGATCCACGATCCCGATTTGCTGACGGGCGATGCGCGGGCGGCTATGCAGCGGCACTTGACCCCGGCGCAGATCGCCGAACTCGGGTTGGGGGTGACGTTGTTCCTCGCGCTCGCCAAGGCGCTCATCACGATGGGGCTGGAGCCGGAGATGATGGACCGCACCGTGCTGCCCACGCCTGCCGTGCTGGAGGCCGCGGAATGACCCCGGCAGGGGGGACCGCCGTCTGCGCCGCTCTGGCGGGCGATCCGGTGCTGGCTGCCCACTACGCCGATTTCCGTGCCAAGGCTGAAGGCGCGCTCGACCCCGCGCTGGTGGCGCTGGTCCGGCAGGCGGTGGCGCAGGTGCATGGCATCGACAGTGCGCCGATCGACGAAAGCGCGCTCGACGCCGGAAACCGCGCGGCGATCGCCTATGCGCGGCGGATGCCGTTCGAGCATACCGCGATCACCGACGCCGAAGCCGCCGCAATGGTCGCGCATCTGGGCGAGCCGGGGTTTGTCGCGTTCTCGGTGGTGACAGCGCTGGCGGATGCAGAATGCCGCGCGGAGTTGGTGGGGTTGGCGGGGTTGGCGGGGCGTTGAATTTTCTTTCGTCATTGCGAGGCCGAAGGCCGCGGCACTCCATGAACCGCTGATTGCAATTGCATGATCCGGCCATGGATTGCTTCGCTAAGCTCGCCATGACGAGCCGGAGCTAACCAAACTCCCGCACCACATCGCCGCCATTCCAGCCTTTCGCCGCCTCTGGATCATTGACCTTGGAGGCCAGTCGCCTGACCGGCAGCACCTCAATTCACCGCCCGGTCTTTCCCCTCCCAGTAGGGCGCGCGCAGTTCGCGGCGCAGGATCTTGCCGCTTGGGTTGCGCGGCAACGCGGGGATGAAATCGACCGTCTTGGGGCACTTGTAGCCCGCAATCAGCGTGCGGGCGTGGGCGATCAGTTCCGCCTCGGTCAGATGTTCGCCGGGTTTCACCACCACGCAGGCCTTCACCGCTTCGCCCCACTTGGCGTCCGGCACGCCGATCACCGCCACGTCCGCGACCGCCGGGTGCGAATAGAGCGCGTTCTCGACCTCGGCGGGGTAGACGTTCTCGCCGCCGGAGATGATCATGTCCTTCACCCGGTCGTGGATATAGAGGTATCCATCCTCGTCGAGGTATCCCGCATCCCCGGTGCGCAGCCAGCCTTCGGCATCGATGGTGGCGGCGGTGGCATCGGGGTTGTTCCAATACCCGCGCATGTTCTTGTTCGAGCGCGTCGCGATCTCGCCCACGGTGCCTGCGGGGACAGGGTTGCCCGCCTCGTCGATCACCTTGATCTCCACGCCCGCCAGCGGCTTGCCGACAGAGCGCATCAGCACCGAGCCTTCGGGCACGTGATCCTCGGGATCGAGCGCGATGATCGTGCCGCTGGTCTCGGTCATCCCATACATCTGCACGAACCCGCAGCCGATCACCCGCATCGCTTCCCGCATCAGTTCGAGCGGGATCGGTGAAGCGCCGTAGGTGATGTATTTCAGCCGGCTGAAATCGGTTTCGGCCACGCGCGGGTGATTGAGCAGAATCTGGATCGCGGCGGGGACGAGGAAGATTTTCGAGATGTTGAAATTGGCGATCAGGTCCAATGCCTTGGTCGGATCATATTCTGGCAGGACGATGGAATTGGTGCCCGCCACCATCGTGCCGATGCCGGTGCCGGTGCCCGAGATGTGGAAGCACGGCATGGCGAGCAGCGTGACATCGCCCGGGATCGGTTCTTGCCAGCTGCGCATATCCTCGCCCGCTGCGGTGGCATCGCGGCTGGACAGCAGGGAGCCATGCGTGATGACAGCGCCCTTGGGCTTGCCGGTGGTGCCCGAGGTGTAGAGTTGCAGCGCATCGTCTTCGGCGGCTACGCGGTGGGCGGGCGGCGTGGCGGAAAAACCATCGCGCCAGATGCGGTAATCGGTACCGGGATAGTCGGGGGCGTCGATGCCGATCACCTGTTCGACATGCGGGCAGTCCGCACGGATGCCGGCAAGCACCTCGGCAAAACCTTCGCCGATGAACACCACACGGGCCTGACAATTGTCGAGGATATAGGCGACTTCCGGCGCGGCGAGGCGCCAGTTCACCGGGGTCATCACCGCGCCCATCCGGTTCGCGCCCAGAAACGCCTCGAAATAGAGTGGATGGTTCTTGCCGAGGAAAGCCACGCGCTCACCCGGCTTGACGCCCAGTGCGGCAAGGCCGTTTGCAACCCGGTTGGCGCCTTCATCGAGTTCGGCGAAGCTGATCTCCTCGCCCGCGTAGGTGAAGGCGATAACGTCCCCCTGAAGGCGCGCGTGATCCTGCACGACGTCGCAAAAGGACTCCGCTGCCGATGTTGTGCTCTCTCCCATGCGGCCAAGGATAGGCCCTGGCGCTGCGCCTGTCATTGGCACAATTCATAGCGGCGCGAAGCACAGGCGGCGTTAGGGTGAGGGGATGGACATTCCTTCGGGCTTTGCACCGGCCGGTTTCACCCCCGGCTTTCTCGACCATGGCGGGCCGTACTATCTCGGGCCTGCTTGGGAGGGCGTACGGCCAAAAACGCCTCGAGTGGTGGGCCTCAAGATCATGCCGCACCACATCAACTACCAGGACGCCGCGCATGGCGGGGTGATTTCGACCTTCGCCGATGTGACGCTGAGCCACGCGGTCTACGATGCCGAGCGCCCGCGGCTGGCGCCCTCGACGGTGACGCTGACGGTCAACTACCTCGTCGGCGCGAAGCTAGGCGATTGGCTGGAGGCGCGGGTGCGGATCGACCGGCTGGGCGGGCGCACGGCCTATACCTCAGGCGGCGTGTGGCGCGGCAATGAGCAGATCGCGACGATGAGCGGGGTGTTTACGATCCGGCGGTGACATCTCTCTACTGCAGTCATGCTGAACTTGTTTCAGCATCCATTTCTCCGCAGGCGAGGCTGGTGCGGGTGGAGAGATGGTCCCTGAAACAAGTTCAGGGTGAAGAAGAATGGGAAAGAGCCCCTACCCCAACCACCGCCTCACCGCCGCCGTCGAAGGATCGCGCTCGTCATGGTATCCCGCCGCGCCTTCGGGCGTGTCGGAGAGGTCTACGCCTTCCACCACCCGGAACTCGCGCCAGTCATACAGGCCGGTGCGCTGGGCGATGCGCCACTCACCGCCCCGCTTCTCGAACCGGTCGACATAGCGGCCCGCCACGATCGCGGAATAGATCACGCCCTTGTCTGGAAACACCGCCGCCAGCGGATAGCCCGGCGGGACGGTGTGCATCGCGGTCATGTAAGTCTCGGTGTGGCAGATGGTATCGCCATCGAAGCCGAAGATCGTCTGGCCAAGCTGGTGCTGGGTCGCAAGGCACGGGTCGATCACCGCGCGTGCCTGATCCACGAACCCGCGCCAATCCCCCTCGATGGTGCCGAAGCGGAAGATCGCGTCCGCATGGAACAGATGCTCCATCATCCCCCAGCGCCGCCGATCAATCGCATGGGCATAGGCGGCGAGAATGTCGCGGATGGCTTCGCGGTTGTCGAGGGTTCCGGTCATGTGTCCAGCTCCACGATCACCTTGCCGATATTGCCGCCGGTGAACAGCTTGGCATAGGCGGTAAGGGTGTTGTCCAGCCCCTGCGTCACGTCATAGGGCATCACGAGTTCTCCCGCCTCGGTCCATTCGCGCAGGCGGCGGGTGAGGGCGGGGCCTTCGTGCATGAAATCGGGCGAGAAGAACCCCTCGATCCGCAGGCGCCGCATCAACACCTGATCGAATTCGCGCGGAGAAGTGCGGCCGCCACCCGTGTAGTCGGCGAGCAAGCCGCACACCGCAATGCGGCCATAATGGTTCATGCGGGTCAGCACCTGATCGAGCAGCGCTCCGCCGACATTGTCGAAATAGATGTCGAAACCGCCAGCCGCGTCGAGCTGCCCGCCCACATCCGCCGCCTTGTAATCGACCGTCCCGGCGATCCCCAATTCGTCGGTCAGGTAAGCGCACTTCGCAGCGCCGCCCGCGATGCCCCACGCCTCGCAGCCGAGCAGCTTGGCGATCTGCACCGCGAGAATTCCCGTCGCGCCCGCAGCGGCGGAGACCAGCACCCGTTCACCGGGCCTCGCCGCGCCAGTCTGCTCTACGCCCCATAGTGCGGTCCAGCCGTTCATCCCCAGCGGGCCGAACCACGCGCGCCGGTCCGCGACGGTCGGATCGAGCACAATCGCGCCGGACATCACTGCATCAACCGTGCTGATATCGGCCCACTGCCCGAAGGCGCGCACCAGATCGCCGGGCGCGAAGCCATCGGCGCGGCTTTCCAGCACCTCGCCCAGCACCAGCCCCGACATCGGGATGCCGAGCGGGAGCGGCGGCTGATACCCGTCCTCGCGGTCGGTCAGCCACATCCGGGTGCCGGCGTCCATCGACAGGTGCGAATTGCGGATGCGGATTTCGCCCATCGCCAGAGGGCCAAGCGAGGCTTCCTCCAGCTCCAGCGCGCGGGCGAAATCGGTGCCTTCGGGGCGGCGTGCGATGCGCCAGAAACGGTTCCTCATGCGGCCACATTCCGGCCCGCACGCCGCGACGGCAACCCCGCCATTTCGCTAGGGCCTGCCAGAGCCGGGCTATCACTTTGGCGCGGTGCGTGGGGGATGGGGGCTTCCTAGTCTCGGCCCACAAATGGGAAGAGGGAGAGTTACCGATGGCACTCATCACAGTGATCGGCGCGAGCGGGCGGCAGGGCCTTGCGCAGGTGCGCCAGGCGCTGGCTGCAGGGTATGATGTGCGCGCGATCTCGCGCCGCGCCGATGCGCTGGAGGGTGCGCCGGTCGAAGGCGTCGAGCGGGTCGAAGTGCGCCCCATGGACCTCTACGACACCTCGACCTTCGTAGAGGCGCTCGAGGGAAGCGACTACATCTTCTACACCCACCCGCTGCAAGCCCGGGCGGACCGCGCCTACCTGATCGGCGAGGTCGGCAAGGCCGCCGCACATATCGGTGTGAAGCGGGTCGTCTGGAACACATCAAGCTGGATTCCGGACAAGCCGGGCGATCCCTTCACCTATGGCGAGAATACCAAGGGCATCAACGCGCTGTGGCGCAGCGGCGCGCCGGGGACAGTGTTTGGCAGCGTGCTGTTCATGGACAATCTGCTGACCAATTGGGCGCGGCCCTTCATCGTCAATGAGGGGCGCTATGTGTACCCGCACAACCCCAACCTTGAAGCCAACTGGATCAGCCTTGATGACGTCGCCCGCTTCATGCTGGCAAGCCTTGAACGGCCCGACATGGAAGGCGCGTGGCTGAACATCGGTGGCCCTGAGCGGCTGGTCGGCAAGCAGGTGACGCAGTGCCTTTCCGAAGCGCTGGGCAAGGAGATCACATACGATCCCTGCACCCCGGAAGAGTTCGGCCGCTATCTGGTCGAAGCGGCGGGCGACACCATGCCGCCCGAATTGCGGGCCGATTTCGCCAAGGGGATTCAGGCGTTCTACGAATACAACAACGACGCCCCGACCAAGCCTTTCGCGGTCGACATGGATCATGTCTACGAACGCTTCCCCGAACTGGAAGGCAAGCTTGAGCCGCTGGGCGCATGGACCAAGCGGCAGGATTGGGGCGAGACGAACTACCGCCCGGCGTTCGGGTAACTTATTTCGTCATTGCGAGCCGCAGGCGAAGCAATCCATGGCCGAACTTCGCGCCTAGCTGTGTGGTTTGTCCATGGATTGCCGCGTCGCCTGCGGCTCCTCGCAATGACGATACACGATAAAAGGCCCGGGCTTTGCGCTCCGGGCCTTTTTCATGACATGCTGGCGGGCAAAGCTACTCCGCCGCCTGCCGCTGTTCCTGAGCGAAGATCGCCACCAGCTCCTCGTCGCTGGCCTGCGTCAGCCGCTCGGCCCAGCTGTGGAAGACCTGTCCGCCGCGTTCATTGCGGCCGAACAGCACCTCTTTCATCAGCCCCGATTGCAGCGCCTGATGCTGGCGCTTTCCGGTGGCGTAATCTTCGTCCCGCACCACGATCTCAAGAAAATTGAACTGATCGTGCGCCGCCTGGACCTGTTCGGGCGTTTCGGGCTGGTTTTCCATGACGTAGAACTGGGTGGTGTAGCTGGTGCCCACATCCGGCCCCGGGAACAGCTGGCTGATAAGCGCGCCGCGCTGCCCGCCGCCGTAGAAGCTGGCGATGGAGATGTGCGGGAAGATCGTCCACACGCCCTGCACCAGTACTTCCTGCGGCAGGTCATCGTCTGACATTGCCGCGAGGTCCATCTGCTGGTCATCATCCCCCTGCACTTTGATCGCGAATTGCGACGGGGTCGACAGGCGCTGGTGCGGGCCGAAGGCAAAGTAGTTCGCCCGATTATAGAAATCCGCGCCGAAGGTGTCCTTGTGCAACACCGGCAGATGGTAGAAATCGAGATAGCCGTCATAGGCCGTCTTCCAGTTCGGCCCTTCCAGCACTCTCGAGGCGAATAGCGTCCAGCCATCGAATTCGAAGGCCTTGAGCAGCTCGTCATAGCCGCACAGGTAATCAGGGATGCTGAGCTTGGAATGCGGGTCAAGCGTCACCCAGATCAGGCCTGCGTTCTCGTAAACCGGGAACTTGGTGAGGCAATGCTGGCTCTTGTCGATCCGCCCGAAATCAGCTGCGTCGGCCACGCCGATCAGGTCGCCGGTCGCCTTGAAGGTCCAGCCGTGATAGCCGCAGGTGAAGCGGCTGGCATTGCCGCAGCCGGCCGCGAGCGGGTTGCCGCGGTGGGTGCACATGTTGAGGAAGGCGCCCATGCTGCCGTCCTTCTGGCGGGACAGCAGCAGCGGGACGCCGCAGATGTCCATGGCCTTGAAATCACCGGGCTGGGGCAATTCGCAGCTGGGTGCGACCATCAGCGGAAGGCGGCGGAAAATGCGCTGCTTTTCCCGCTCGAACAGCGCTGGATCGGTATAGGCGCTGGCGGGCACGCGCATGATGTCGTCAGCATATTCCATCGTATCGGCAGCCCCGTGGGCAACCAGATTGCGGGTCATTGCGACCAGCGTTTCGCGTGACATTGGCGTTTCTCCCAGGGTGCCGGTTGCCGCCGAGCATCCTTTGGCTGGGCGCCTGCGGCAATGCTCATTTTTGGCAAAGCGAAAGGGGCCAAAAGACAGGGGCCAAAAGACAGGGGTCAAAAGACAGGGGGCGAACCATCGCTGGCCCGCCCCCCATTTCCCCTGTTGAACCCCTATCAGAAGCGGAAGCTGATCTCCGCAAACACCTGACGGCCGCGGTTCTGGGTCAGGAAGAGATCGTCCCCGGTCGGCGACAGGAACGGACGCCCACCCGAGGTGATCACGAAGATCTTGTCAGTCAGGTTTTGCGCGATCAGCGAAAGCTTCCAGTTGCCATCCGGGTGGCCGATCGACACGTTGGCATCCAGCAGCCAGAAGCTGGGCTGCTCCAGATCGTTCAGTGTGGTTTCGTCGGTGATGTAGCCATCATTATAGGCCGCGTTGCCCGAGAGGAACAGTTCAAGGCTGTCGCTGAGCGGGATTGCCCAATCGGCGGCGATATTGCCCGACCATTCGGGTGCCTGGCTGCCACGGCGGCCGCGCAGGTTGATCACCCCGCCCTGACCGCCCGGTTGCAGGAAGTCATCGGTGTATTTGGCATCGAGATAAGACAGGTTGGACGAAAAGCTCAGCCCGTCCACCGGCGTGCGCCATTTCGCTTCCAAATCGACGCCCTTGGTGGTCAATTCGCCCGCATTGCTGGTAATGAACTGCACCGTCTGTGCGTTGAAGTTCTGCACTTGCAGATCCTTGAACACATATTGGTAGGCCGTGGCATTCAGAGTGATGTCGCGGTTTGCCCACTGCGACTTGAAGCCCACTTCGCCGCCGATCGCTTCTTCCGATTTGAAGATCAGCGAGCTGAAATCGCCGCTCGCCGCCGCGGCACTCAGGCTGTTGGACGGCAGCGCGGAATTGTCGATCCCGCCCGATTTGAAGCCGGTCTTGAACGAGGCGAAGACGTTGAAATCCTCGTTCGCCTGATATTTCAGTGTCACTTCGGGCGAGAAGTTGTCATCGGCAAATTCGATCGGACCGGAGAAGAAGCCGGGCCGGACGAAGGCGGGGCCTTGCAGGAAGGTGTGAACGTAAGGCACGCTGATCGTCTGCACCTTCTGCTCGTCCGTCCAGCGAATGCCGCCTGAAAGTTCCAGCTTGTCGGTAAGGTCGATCATCGCGCTGCCGAAGAACGACAGGGCCTCGGTCTTGGTCAGGTGGGTCTTGTCCCAGTCATAGGTGAAGCCCGTCGCCGGGTCAGGCCCGAGGAACGAGATGTTCACGCCCTGTTGCGAGGTATCGAAGGTGATGGTGCGGTCTTCGTAGAACGCGCCGAGCATGAAGTTGAACGCGCCGTCGAAGTCTGACGCAAGGCGCAGTTCCTGGGTGTATTGTTCCAGATTGTTGATCGGATCGGATGACCCGGCGCCGCCCGGCAAGCGGGTGCCGTTCGGGCCGGGGATGAACCCGCCATAGGAATAGCTCTCGAAGTCGACCGATTTCATGTTGAGCAGGCCGGTCACCGACGTCAGCGACAAGGTGTCGGACAGGTCGAGCTCGAACTGCAAGCGGCCGAACCAGATTTCGGTCTCGCCGAAAGGAACGCCGTTGCGGCCCGCAGCCTTCGACGGTGTCGGCACGCCGCTGGCCAGTGGCCCGGCGGTGTCGGTAAAGTAATAGCGCTGGTCGGTGGTGTTGCAGTTATATCCCGCCGGCAGATTGACCGCGCCGCCCAGCAGGAAGATGGTGTCAGCGATGCCGTTTGCGCCGCAGGATACCTCGCCAGTGCCAAGCGCGCCGTCATTTTCGTTTCTGGTATATTGGACCTTGAGGTTCGCACGGAACCGGTCGACCGGGTTCCAGTCCAGCGTGACGCGGCCGATGAAATCGGTCAGCCCGCGCTTTTGATTGACCGCGGGCGAACCGGTCTGGGCCAGCTGGAATTCGTCAATATCGTTGAACTGCGCGGCAATGCGGATGCCCAGCGTATCGGTCAGCGGGCCGGAAATATAGCCGTTGAGCAGATAGCCCTTTTCTTCAAACTCATACGAACCGCGCATCCCGATTTGCCAGTCGGAGGTCGGGTTGGCCGACCGCAGTGACAGTACGCCAGCGGTCGCGGACTTGCCGAAGAACAGCGATTGCGGGCCGCGCAGCACATCGATCTGCTCCACATCGAAGAAGCCTGCCTGCACCATGCGCATGGTCGATACGATCACGCCGTCGTAATCAAACGCCACGGCGGAATCGAAGGCGGCCGAGATGTTGGAGGAGCCGACCCCGCGCAAGCTGAGCTGTCCGCCCGAGCCCGACCCGCCGACCTGCACGTTCAGCGTCGGCACGCGGCTGGTGATGTCTGCGACCTGATCGATATTGTATTTCTGAAGCGTTTCCCCGCCGATCGCGGTGACGGTGACCGGCACTTCCTGCAAGGTTTCGTTCTGGCGGCGAGCCTGCACCACGATCACCTGATCGTTTTCGACAGTCTCCGCTTCGGCTGAGGCATCCTGCGCGAAGGCGGCGGTTGGCAATGCGGCAAGGCCGCTCAGCGCAGCGCCGCACAGCAGCGCGCGCCTTATGCCGCCCACGCGGACGCCAGATGCAATTCGGGCACGAAATGTGGTCATGGTCGTCTCTCCCCTTCAGACCGCGGCTCGCCCGCGTGCCCTGTATCCCCAATCCGCTGACGTCGCTTTTCACGTCTTCCGGTATGTGTTGGAGGTTTATGGTGCGGCACGATGCGCGCCATTCGCAAAAGCGCTAGTGAGGCTGCGTAGCTGCGGCAAAAACGTCACAAAACCGCACAAGAGCGTCCAAAAGCGTCGGATAACGTAACGTCATGTGGCCGCCGCAAGCGGCTTGGAACCGGTGCGGCGGCCCTCCCACTCCCTCGGCACCTTCAACCGCGCGAGTTGCTCCGGCTCCATCATGGCTGGCTCTCCCTTGGCTGGCGCGATTACACCGCTGCTCGCCCGCAGCGCCCTCGCGCTTTCGACAGTGGCACCGCCCCGCCCGCCCGATAGGCTGGCGCCAGAATAAGAAAGCCGTGGGGAGAGAGCATATGGCAGGACGGGTAGCGGGCAAGGTGGCGCTCGTTACGGGCGGGGCGATGGGGCTGGGCAAGGCCGATTGCGAAGCGCTCGCGCGGGAAGGCGCCAAGGTGATCGTCACCGACCGCGATGCCGAACTCGCCCACAAGGTCGCCGCTGAAATCGGCGGCGATGCGATGGCGCTTGATGTGACCAGCGAAGAGCAGTGGACCGAGGTCATGCGCGCGGTGCAGGAACGCCACGGCGGGCTGGATATTCTGGTTAACAACGCGGGCAATGTGATCTTCGAAAGCATCGAGGAATGCAGCCTTGCCCACTTCAGGCTGCATCTCGATATTCACGTCGTCGGCACGTTTCTGGGCTGCAAATATGCGGCGAAGCTGATGAAGCATCGGCACCTGCACGTGGGCGGCGGGGGATCGTCGATCATCAACATGGCCTCCACCGCGGCGTTGCTGGGCTATGGCAACATCCCCGCCTATGCCGCGTCGAAGGCCGGGATCGCGGGGATGACCCGTAGCCTTGCGATGGATTTTCAGGACCGGGGTTACGGCATCCGGGTCAATGCGCTGGCGCCGGGCGGGATCGAGACGCCGATGGTGATGGGCGTATCGGGCCGGGCAGGGCAGGCCCCGATGGAGATCCCCGCAGGCCCGCTGCCTGCCGATGCGCTCGGCCATCCGAGCGATGTGGCGGGCTGCGTGCTGTTCCTTGCCTCGGACGAGGCGCGCTTTCTCAATGGCCTGACGATCCCGGTGGACAATGGCCTCAGCGCCAGACCCCACCACTAAGGCCGACGCGCCCGGCGCGTACCGCTGGTACGTGCTCGGGCTGCTGACGCTGACGAGCGCCTTCAGCGTGGCCGACCGGCTGGTGTTCGGCATTCTGGTTCAGGACATCAAGGCCGAGTTTGCTTTGTCGGATTTCGAGCTGGGGATGCTCGGCGGCCTCGCGTTTAGCCTGGTCTATGTACTCGCTGGCTTTCCCGCCGCACGGCTGGCTGACCGGTCGAGCCGCAAGACCATTGTTGCCGGTGCAATCAGCTTCTGGAGCCTGATGACCGCGGTTTGCGGCACCGCCACGGGCTTCTGGACATTGTTCGCCGCGCGCACCGGCGTGGGCGTGGGCGAGGGGTGTTCCGGCCCGTCATCGCAAAGCCTGGTCGCGGATTTCTTCTCCCGCGCTGAACTCGCCAAGGCGATGGGGTTCCTGACCATCGGGGCGAGCATGGGGACCGCGGGCGGGCTGATTATCGGCGGGCAGCTTGCCGAGATTTTCGACTGGCGCTGGGCTTTCGTGCTGATGGGCTTGCCGGGCCTTTTGCTGGGCGGGGTGATCTACCTCACCGTGCGCGAGCCCATGCGTGGACGCTATGCGCCTGTGGGCACGGACATGGCGCAATTGCCGCTCGGCCAGACCATCCGCAGCCTGCTGGCCAACCGGGTGTTCATGGGGCTGGCGCTGGGCTGGGCGGTGCAGATCATGATCGGCTATGGTCTCGCCTTCTGGATGGCGGCGGTGATGCTGCGCCAGTTCCCGATCTCGACCGGGGATGTTGGCCTGTATCTCGGCTTTACCTTCTTTCTGGGCGGCATCCCGGGGCCGCTGCTGGGCGGATACCTCACCCATTGGCTGACCTTGCGCGACGAGCGCTGGCGCGCATGGCTGCCGGGGGTGGTAAGCCTCGGCTGCGTTGTCCCGCTCGCCTTGAGCCTGACGTCCGGCAGCTTTGCGGGTTTCCTCGGCTGGTTCGGGGTCGCCTACGCTATCTACGTCGCCAGCCAGGCCGGGATCATGTCGGGCATCCAGACGGCGGTGGAGCCTGCCAGCCGCGGTTTCGCTGTCGCCATTGCCCTGTTCTTCAATAACCTGATCGGCCAGACGCTGGGCCTCGGCATGATCGGCGCAGTGAGCGATGCGCTTGGCCCGGCCTATGGCGCCAGCGCGCTGGCGGTGGCGGTCTTCGGCGTATGCCTTGCGGCCGGCGTGGTGAGCCTCGCGGTCTTCGTATGGACCGCCGCGCAGATGGGGCCAACGGGCTATCTGGCGAAAATGCGGGGCGAATGAGGTGCCTGCCGCAATGCGAGAACCGTGCGCTATTGGGAGGCGAGATCAGGACGCGCTTTGGCCGGAAGTGGGTGGTGCGTTGCCCTTTTCGTCATCCCGGCGAAGGCCGGGATCCAGAGCGGCACGCACGGCGTCAAGCGGCCCTAGGCCCCGGCCTTCGCCTGGGTGACGGTGAGGGCGGGAATGGGGTTGCTTCCCGACCGGCAGCTGGTTTCTGCTCGGCCGTGAAAGCGGCCCTTGGGATCGGCCGCTACTCCGCTTCTTTCCAGACAGCCGCACAGGCCCGCTGACTGTGCGCCGCCACAAACCGTGCGAGGTTGTCCGTCCCCTCCGGCAGCTTCCAGCCCACAGTGAAGCCGAAATTGGCAAAGGCGAAGATCATGAGGTCGGCAAAGGTGAAACGGCCAAGTGCGATGTGGTTGCTGTTACCCAAACACGCATCGAACATCCGCCACTTCTCGTCCGCCAGCGCGAACAGTTCCGCGCCTGCCCCTTGCGAGACGACCGTCATGCGCGGCGCGAACATCGGGCGGCCGGTGGTGGCGCGGAAACCCATCGTCATCGGCACGACCACTTCCTGATCGAACAGCCGCGTCCATTTGCGCACCTGGGCACGCTCCACCGCCGTCTCGCCGAACAGGCCCGGCGAGGGGTGCAGTTCCTCGATATATTCGCAGATCGGCCAGCTTTCCGTAAGGCAGGTGCCGTCGTCCAGCTCCAGCGTCGGCGTGGTGCCTTGCGGGTTCTTGGCCATGTAACTGGCATCCTGCCGGTTCGCGCCGGTGATGATGTCGTAGTGGACGCGGGTAAAATCGCGCCCTTCCTCCAGCCCCTTTTCGATCATGAACATGCGCACAAGCCGCGGATTGGGGCCAAGGCTGGAATGGAGTGTGGTCATGCGGTGTTCTCCCGGCTGGTTTTGCCCAGGGTTCTAGGGGGAAGGGCCGCATTCGTCGCCCTCCTAAATGCGCTAGGCCAGGTGCGCAAAAGCGCTTGCGCGGACTGGCTGTATTGCGCCACTAAGGCACCATGGACCATGCCCCCGCCGTCACGCCCGCCGCAGCATCGATTGACGATGATGATGCGCCGACAAGGCTGCATCCCAACTATGCCCATGCGCTGCGGGTGCGCACCACGCTGACCGCGATCCCGTTTCTGATCGGGGCGCTGGTGGCAGAAGCCGCGATCCGCAAGGCAGCGCTGATCCCGCAGGGCCTTATCGCCGGGACCGTGCTGGTGATTGCGCTGGCGCTGATCATCCGCGTGCCCGCCCGGCGGTATAATGCGCGCGGTTACCAGATCAGTGCCGACCGGCTGCGGGTGGTGCGCGGCCTGTTGTTCCGCGTCGATACGGTTGTGCCATTCGGGCGGGTGCAGCATATCGATGTGCAGCAAGACCCGATTGAACGGTTCTTCGGGATTGCCACGCTGACGATCCACACTGCGGGCAATCACAATGCCAGCGTGTCGCTGCCCGGCCTTGGCGAGCCGCTGGCGCGCGACATGCGCGAGGCCATCCGGGGCCATATCCGGCGCGAGACAGTGTGAGCGGTTCGGCGTGAACGGGCCACACCGCACTGCCCCCGTCAGCGTCATCCTCGGCGCGCTTGGCAGCATCCGCAGCGCGATTTTTCCCGCCATCGCCATCGCCTTTTCGGGCATTGGCGGAGACGGACGGTTCCTGATCGCCATTGGCGTCGGCGCCGCGTCGGTCGTCATCGGCACGGCGCTGAGCTACGCGCGCTGGCGGCGGCTGACCTATACCATTGGCGAGACGGATATTCGGGTTGAGAGCGGTCTCCTCAGCCGTTCGGCCCGGTCGGTGCCTTATGAGCGGATCCAGGACGTCAGCCTCGAAGCCAAGCCGCTGCCACGCCTGTTCGGCTTGGTCGCGGTCAAGTTCGAGACCGGGGCGGGCGGGGGCGATGACCTTGCGCTTCAATACCTCACCGATGCGCAAGGCGAACGCCTGCGCCAGCTGGTGCGCGAACGCCGCGATGACGATGTGACCAGCGCCAGCGGTGCAGGCCCGGATGCCCCGATCCGCGCCGATGCTGACGCGGACGAGGTATTGTTTGCCCTTCCGCCCCGGCGGTTGGTGACCTTTGGCCTGTTCGAATTCTCGCTCGCCGTCTTCGCGGTACTGGGCGGCCTGTTGCAATATGCCGACAATGTCACGGATATCGATGTGTGGAATGTCGATCTGTGGCGCAGTTGGCTGGAAGAGCAGGGGAGCGCGGTCGCCAGCCTTGGCCCCTACGCGCAGGCCGCAGGGGCGGTTGCGGGGCTGCTGGGCCTCATTGTCATCGGCATGACAACCGGGGTGGTGCGCACCGTCTTGCGCGATTGGGGATTTACCCTGACCCGCGGCCCGCGCGGGTTCCGGCGGCAGCGCGGATTGCTGACCCGCACCGATGTGGTCATGCCCGTGCACCGCGTGCAGGGGCTGGTGATCGGCACCGGCGTTGTGCGGTATCGGTTCGGCTGGCACGGGCTCAGCTTTGTCAGCCTGGCGCAGGATTCCGGGGGCGAAAGCCATGTCGTGGCGCCCTTTGCACAGATGGACGAGATTGCGCCGATCGTCAGCGCAGCGGGCTTTCGCTTGCCCGACGCGGGCACACAGTGGCACCGCGCCAGCAAGGCGCACCGCACCGACATGGCGATCCGTGACGCAGCGATTTTCGCCGGCCTCACTGTCGTTGCAGCCCTGTTTGCGCCCACCGGCCTGTTCCTCGTCCCCCTTGGCGCGGCAGTGCTGGCGGTGGGGGCGAACCTGTATGCGTGGGAATTCCGCCGCCATGCCATCGATGCAGCGCAGGTCTATGCCAGCCAAGGCTTTCTTTCGCCGACCCAGACGATTGCGTCCCGCATGAAACTGCACTCGGTCGAGATTGCGCAAGGCCCGCTGGCGCGGCTGCGCGGCTATGCGACGGTCCAGTTCGGGCTGGCCGGAGGGCAGTTTGCCATGCACGGCGTCCCACTGGCCGAGGCGCGGGCCTTGCGGGCGAGCGTGCTGGAAACCATTGCTGCAACCGATTATTCGCGGCTGGATCAGGCGCCCCAGTAATCGGCCCCCATTTGCAGGCCTGCTGTATCAGGCTTTCAGCCCTGCCCAATCGGGGTTCTCGGCAAATTTCCGGGCCACGTAGGAACAATCCGGCTGGATCAGGAAGCCCTGGCGCCTTGCATCTTCCACCAGCCGCGCCACCAGCGCGCCTGCCACGCCGCGTCCACCAATGGCGCGCGGCACGATGGTGTGGGCGGCGATGCGAACCTCTACGTCATCACGCTGCCCGCCGGGCTCCCATTCGAGATAGCCTTCTTCCGCCGCACCTTCGACCACCGCGACATAGCGCCCGCCCTGGCCTGCCACATGGTGGGTGATGGTCAGCTGTGTGGGTTCCTCGCTCACTCGCGTTACTCCTGCTTGTAATGGCTGCGCTGGTGGTTAGAGGCGATTGTCGATGACCACCGCCCAATCCTTTGCGTCCAAACCCTTCCTGTCGGACAACGCCGCGCCCGTCCACCCCCGCCTGTGGGAGGCGATGCGCAAGGCCGACGAACCGGACAATCCTTACGACGGGGATGCGCTTTCGGCGGAGCTCGACGCACGCTTTACCGCCTTGTTCGGGCGCGAATGTGCGGCGCTGTGGGTGGCCACGGGCACTGCGGCCAATTGTCTGGCGCTGGCGACGATGTGCGCACCGCACGGCGGGGTGGTGTGCCACACCGAGGCGCATATCGAGGTGGACGAAGGCGGGGCGCCCGGCTTTTTCCTCCACGGCGCCAAGCTGATGCACGCCGAGGGCGAGGGCGCGAAGCTGACGCCTGAAGGTATCGCCGCGCTGATCGACCCGATCCGCAATGACGTGCATCAGGTGCAGCCTCACGCGATCGCGATCACACAGGCGAGCGAATATGGCCGCGCCTATTCTCCGGAAGAACTCGCGGCGCTGGCAGCCTTCGCCAAAGAACGGCGGCTCGGCCTGCACATGGACGGGGCGCGGTTTGCCAATGCGGCGGCGTTTCTGGGTGGTTCGCCCGAGGACGCGGCGCGCAGCGCGAGTGGCCCGGTCGACAGCCTCGCCTTCGGCTTTATCAAGAATGGCGGGATGGGGGCCGAAGCCGTGGTGCTGTTCGATCCCGAGGCCGCGATGCAGGTGCGTTACCGCCGCAAGCGCGCTGGCCATCTGCAATGCAAGGGCCGCTATCTTGCCGCGCAAATTCTGGCCATGCTGGATGACGGGCTGTGGCTCGCCAATGCCGCCCACGCCAATGCCGCCGCGCGCGAAGTGGCGGCGGGCTGCGGCGACCGGCTGCTCTATCCGGTCGAGGCGAACGAGCTGTTCGTACACCTGACCGAGGCGGAGCGTGCCGCACTGCGCGCGCAGGATTTCGCCTTCTATGATTGGGGCGCAACATCCGCCCGCTTTGTCACGGCTTGGAACACGCGGGCCGAAGACGCGGCTGCGCTGGGCAAGGCCATCGCCGCGCTGTGACCACCGAAACCGCCCCCTCCATGCTCAGCCCCAAGGTGCTGATCCCCTTCATGCTGACCGGCACGATCTGGGGGTCGACCTGGTTCGTCATCACCGGCCAGATCGCCAATGTGCCGCCGGCGTGGAGCGTGTTCTTCCGTTTCATGCTGGCGACGCCAGCGCTGTTCGCGCTGGCGGTGGCGATGGGCAACCGACTGAAGCTGAACCGGGCAGAACATCTTTTGGCCCTTGGCGTCGGGATCGCGCAGTTTTCGGGCAATTTCCTGTTCGTCTATCATTCCGAACAGCACATCACGTCGGGCATCGTTGCGGTGATGTTCGCGCTGCTGATGGTGCCCAACGCGATTTTTGCGAAGATATTCATCGGCGAGAAGGTGCAGGGCGGCTTCATCGGCGGGAGCCTTGTCGCCATCATCGGCGTGGCGATGCTGCTGGTGCACGAATGGAACGCGGCGCCGCTCGGCGGCAATGTCGCTTTGGGGATCGTGCTGGCCGTTGGCGGGATGCTGGCCGCCAGCCTCGCCAATGTGGTGCAGGCCAACCCCACCGGGCGCGGTGTGCCGATGGTCAGCCTGCTGGCCTGGGCAATGCTGTATGGAACGGTTTTCGACTTCGCCTACGCCTTCGTCACAGTCGGCCCGCCGACCGTGCCGACGGCATGGCAGTTCTGGGCGGGGACGGCCTATCTTGCCATTATCGGATCGGTCGTCACCTTTCCGCTGCATTACAATCTGGTGCGCCAGATAGGGGCGGGGAAGACGGCCTATAACGGCATCGTCACCGTCTGCGTGGCGATGCTGCTGTCGACGGTGTTCGAGGGTTTCGTGTGGGACGCGCTGTCGGCGGGCGGCATGGCACTGGCGCTGATTGGCATGGGGCTGGCGCTCAGGGCGCGGCGCGTGAAGGCGGTGCAGGTGCAGCAGAGCGGGTCGCTGCGGAGATAACTTGCCGGTAGAGTGCTGATCGGCCCGCAGGGCCGCAAGGGCGACTGCCCGTCGCGCCTTATGGCGCGGTAGCCAAGGGCGCGGACGCGCCCGCCGGCGCTTGAGGCCAAAACAAAGCTGCTAACCCTTCGACATAGGTCGGATAGCGCGGCGACCACCCCAGCACCCGCTTGGCCTTGCCGTTGGCGACGCGGCGGTTCTCGGCATAGAAACCCCGCGCCATGTCGGACAGGTTTGCCTCTTCCAGCGTTTCCAGCGGCGGCGGCTCCAAGCCGAGCAACCGGCAGGCATGTTCGGTCACTGCGTTGCCGCTGGCGGGCAGATCATCGCCGAGGTTGTAGGCTCCGGGCGGCGCATCCTGCGTCAGCGCGGCGACCACCCCAGACACAATATCATCGACATGCACCCGGCTGAACACCTGATCGGGCAGGTCAATCCGGCGCGCCTTGCCTTCCTGTACGCGGTCGAGCGCACTGCGGCCCGGCCCGTAAATCCCCGGCAGGCGGAACACCCGCGCGCCCATGCCCAGCCACGCCAAATCAGCTTCGGCCCGCGCATTGCGGCGGCCTTCTCCGCTTTCCGCGATGGTCGGCGTCGCCTCGTCCACCCAAGCACCTGCGCGGTCGCCATAAACGCCCGTGGAGGAGAGGTAGAACAGCGGCTTGCCGGCCAGTGCATCGCCATAGGTATCCAGCACCGGATCGCCGCCGCTTGTCCGGTCGGGCGGGACGGAGGACAAAATGTGGCTCGCCGCGCCTATAGCCGCCAAAACCGCATCGCGATCGGCAAAGGCGATGTCGCCGGCGCTGCCTGTGGCCATGACCCGCCAGCCGCGCGCACGCACCGTGTCGGCGATCCGCCCTGCGGTGTAGCCCAGTCCGAAGATCAGCAGATTGCCCATACTGGCAACCTAAAGATTGGACGCGGGGCCGAATCAACCTAAATCGGCGCACATGGATATCGCAACCACCCCCATCAGCCCCGAAGCTAACCCCGAACTGGCGGATGCCGCACCCACCCCGCACGAGCCGCCCGTGATCCGGCGCGAGGATTACCAGCCGTTTCCTTGGGCCGTGCCGACCACGACGCTGGATTTCCGGCTCGGGCTTGAGGCCACCACCGTTACCGCCACGCTGGCAATCGAGCGCAACCCCGCCGCCGAGCCGACCAGCGAGCTGCGCCTCAATGGTGACAGCCTGACCGCGACAAGCGTCATCGTCGACGGCGCGCCTGCCGATTGGCGGATGGATGGGCCTGACCTGATCGTGACCCTGCCGGGCGCGAAGCACACGGTCGAAGTCGTGACGCAGATCAACCCCAGCGCCAACACCCAGCTGATGGGCCTTTATGCCTCGAACGGGATGCTGTGCACCCAGTGCGAATCGGAGGGCTTCCGCCGGATCACCTTCTTCCCCGACCGGCCCGATGTGCTCTCGACCTATGCGGTGCGGATGGAGGGGGACAAGGGGCTGTTCCCGATCCTGCTGTGCAACGGCAACCGTGTGGCCGCGGGTGAGAACGCGGACGGCACCCACTGGGCCGAATGGCACGATCCCTGGCCCAAGCCGTCCTACCTCTTCGCGCTGGTCGCGGGTGATCTGGTCGCCAATTCCAAGCCCTTCACGACCCGCTCGGGCCGCCAAGTCGAATGCAACGTCTGGGTGCGCGCCGAAGACCTCGAACGCACCGACCACGCGCTCGAATCGCTGCACCGCTCGATGAAGTGGGACGAGGACGTGTTCGGGCGCGAATATGATCTTGATCTCTACAACATCGTCGCCGTTTCCGATTTCAACATGGGCGCGATGGAGAACAAGGGGCTCAATGTCTTCAACACGAAGTACGTTCTGGCTGATCCCGACACCGCGACCGATGCCGATTTCGACGCGGTCGAAGGCGTGATCGCGCATGAATATTTCCACAACTGGTCGGGCAACCGCATCACCTGCCGCGACTGGTTCCAGCTCTCGCTGAAAGAAGGCTTCACCGTGCTGCGCGACCAGCTGTTTTCGCAGGATATGCGCGGCGAGGCGGTCAAGCGGATCGAGGATGTGCGGATTTTGCGTGCGGCGCAGTTCCCCGAGGATGCGGGGCCGCTGGCGCACCCGATTCGGCCCGACAGCTACCGCGAGATCAGCAACTTCTACACAGCGACCGTCTACAACAAGGGCGCCGAGGTGATCCGCATGATGTGCAGCATGGTCGGCGAGGCGCGGTTCCGGGCGGGGACCGACCTCTATTTCGACCGCCATGACGGCGAGGCTGCGACCTGCGAGGATTTCGTCAAGGCGATCGAGGACGGGGCGGGGATCGACCTTGCCCGGTTCCGCCGCTGGTATTCGCAGGCCGGCACGCCGCGCGTCACCGTGTCGCAGGCCGTCGAGGGCGATACGCTCAAACTTACCCTCAGGCAGACCGTCCCCGTCACCCCCGGCCAGCCCGACAAGCTGTCGATGCCGATCCCGCTTCGGGTCGCAGTGCACTCCCGCTCCGGCGCGCTCGGGGCGGAGCAGTTGGTGGTGCTGGAGGAGGAAGAGCAGACCTTCACCCTGCCGCTGGCGGGCGGCGAGCCGGTCGTCTCCATCAATCGCGGCTTCACCGCCCCCGTCGTGATCGAACGCGATCTGGCGCGTGAGGATCTGGTGTTCCTCGCCGCGCATGACGATGATCCCTTCGCCCGCTCGGAAGCCTTGCAGGAACTGGCTGTCGGGCATCTCGTCGGCACGGCCGCCGGGACCCTCTCGCCTGACACGCAGGCGGCGGGTGAGGCGGCGATCATCGGGGCGTTCCGTTCCAGCCTTGCGGACAACGCGCTTGATGATGCGATGCGCGGCGAATTGCTGGTGCTGCCTTCGGAAACCTACCTGTTCGAGGCGATGGCGACCGGGACACGCAAGGCTGATCCCGGCGCGATCCATGCAGCGCGCGAAGGGCTGAAAGCGGCCATCGGCAGCGCGCTGGCGGACGAATTGCAGGCGCTCCATTCGCGCGCCTCTGCCGTGACGCTCGATGATCCTGCGGGCCGGGGTGCGCGCAAGGTCAAGACCATTGCGCTGGGCCTGATCGCCGCCGCCGACCCCGTGAGCGCCGCGACGCTGGCCGCCGCGCAATTCGATGCCGCCGACAACATGACCGACCGGCAGGGCGCGCTGATGGTGCTGTGCGGGCTCGATCATCCGGCGCGCGAGGACAAGCTGGCGGCGTTTTACGATCGCTACAGGGACAATGCGCTGGTGGTGGACAAGTGGTTCACGCTCCAAGCGCTTTCGCTCCATCCGCAGGTCATCCAGCATGTCCGCGCACTGGCCGAGCATCCGGACTTCACGATGAAGAACCCCAACCGCGTGCGATCGCTGCACATGGCCTTCGCAGGCAATCCCAAGGGTTTCCACAAGTCTGATGGAGAGGGCTACCGGATGGTCGCCGACGTGATCCTCGCGCTTGATCCGATCAACCCGCAGACCGCGGCGCGGTTCGTGCCTGCGCTGGGGCGCTGGCGGCGGATCGAGGCCGGGCGGGCGGCGCTGATGAAGGCAGAGCTGGAGCGGATCCTGGCTGCCGGCAACCTGTCGCGCGACACTTTCGAGCAGGTCAGCCGCTCGCTGGAAGGCTGATCGGGTGACGTTCCCAATCGAAACCCACCCGTTGCTGGGGGGTGTGCCGCACGGCTTTTTCGGCAGCAACGGCGGCGCGCACCAGTTCGGCTTTGGCGGGCCGGGGGACGGGGCCGATGTGCGCGCTCTGCGGGCGGCGGCGGCGCAGGCTATCCTGCCCGGCGGAAGGCTCGCCGCGCCCCATCAGGTGCATTCACCCGATGTCGTGACCGTGACGCAGGCGTGGGACGATGCTGCCGAAGGTCGCCCGGTCGCAGACGCCGTTGTCACCGCGACGCCGGGCATCGTGCTCGGGATTGTCACGGCCGATTGCGGGCCAATCCTGTTCGCTGACCGTCAGGCCGGGGTGATCGGCGCAGCCCACGCCGGCTGGCGCGGCGCGGTGGACGGCGTGGTCGAAAACACCATCGCCGCGATGGAGGCGCTGGGGGCGCGGCGCGGGGACATTGCCGCGGTGCTCGGGCCAACAATTGCGCAGCCAAGCTACGAAGTCGACGCGCCGTTCCGCGCCCGCTTTCCCGCCGATGCGGAGCGTTTCTTCGCTCCCGCACCCGAACGGGCGGGGGCGGCGCGCTGGCAGTTTGACTTGCCCGGCTTCATCATGGCGCAACTGAGCGCGGCGGGCCTTAGCAAAATTGCGGATATAGGCCGGGATACTTTCTCCCATGTCGCGCGTTACCATTCCCACAGACGCGCCACGCAGGCGGGTGAAGCCAATTATGGTCGGCAGATCAGTATGATCGCTCTCCCCTAAGGTCGGCTTGCACGCATGCGAACGCGGCTTGTTTAAAACACGGTTGGATTCTCGCAGGATTGCCGTTAATTGCCCCGGCCAAGCTTCCGGCAAGGTGCGTTTATAAGCGCCTCCCGGCCTGAAGCAGGGATCAATCGACGGAAATTGCATTGGGGCGGTCGCCCCATCTCTGGAACACCACGCCGCGCGGGCCGTATTTCCGCCGCGGCAAAACGAGCAGGGTAAGACGAAATGGCTACTGACACAGCAGCTACCAGTGAAATCGCCGCCCCCGATGGCGTGCGTCGCCGCGACTGGATCCATATCGCCGCATTGAGCACGGCCGGCGTTGGTGGGGCATCAGTGCTGTTCCCGTTGGTCAGCCAGATGGCCCCTTCGGCCGACGTCAAGGCAGCCAGCACCACCGAAGTCGATGTCGGCGCGATCCAGCCCGGCCAGAGCATCAAGTGGACGTTCCGCAAGCAGCCCTTGTTCGTGAAGCGCCTGACGGCCGAAGAAATCACGCGGGCCAAGGCCGATGATGGCGCCGCGATGCGCGACCCCGCCACGCTGGCCTCGCGCACCAAGGAAGGTCACGAAGACATTCTGGTCACGATGGGCGTTTGCACCCACCTCGGCTGCGTGCCGCTGGGCGCTGCCGAAGGTGAAAACAAGGGTGAGTTCGGCGGCTATTTCTGCCCCTGCCACGGTTCGCACTACGATGTGGCGGGCCGCGTCCGCAAAGGCCCCGCGCCGCTCAATCTGATGGTGCCGGAATACAGCTTCACCTCCGACACTGTCATCCGCGTGGGCTAAGCCTGCGTATCTGATCGATAACGATAATCATCCGTCCCTTCACTTTGATCAAGCCGAGAGAACGCCATGAGTTTCGCCTGGGCCAAGCAGTATGAACCGCAAACCGCTCTAACCAAGTGGCTTGACGATAAATTGCCGTTGCCGCGTCTGGTATACAGCGCGGTCGGTGCCGGTTACCCGGTGCCGCGCAACCTTAACTACATGTGGAATTTCGGCGTTCTCGCCGGCTTCTGTCTGATGATCCAGATCGTCACCGGCGTTGTGCTCGCCATGCACTACGCCGCGAACGCAACGGTTGCGTTCGGCACGGTCGAGCACATCATGCGCAACGTGAATTACGGCTGGATGCTGCGTTACGCCCATGCCAACGGGGCGAGCTTCTTCTTCATCGTCATCTACATGCACATCTTCCGCGGCCTGTTCTATTCATCGTACAAGGCCCCGCGCGAGATGATCTGGCTGCTGGGTGTGGTGATCTTCCTGCTCATGATGGCGACCGCCTTCATGGGTTACGTGCTGCCGTGGGGCCAGATGAGCTTCTGGGGCGCGCAGGTGATTACCGGCCTGTTCAGCGCGATCCCGCTGGTGGGTGAACCGCTGCAAGTATGGCTGCTGGGCGGCTTCGCGCCGGACAACGCCGCACTGAACCGCTTCTTCAGCTTGCACTTCCTGATGCCCTTCGTGATTGCGGGCGTCGTGATCCTGCACATCTGGGCGCTGCACATTCCCGGCTCGTCGAACCCGACCGGCGTGGAAGTGAAGCAGGAATCGGACACCGTGCCGTTCCACCCCTACTACACCACCAAGGACGGTTTCGGTCTTGGCGTGTTCCTCATCCTGTTCACCACGATGGTGTTCTTCCTGCCGAACGCGCTGGGTCACCCGGACAACTACATCGAAGCCAACCCGCTTTCGACCCCGGCACACATCGTGCCCGAATGGTACTTCTGGCCGTTCTACGCGATCCTGCGCGCCTTCACAGGTGACCTCAGCATTCCGTTCACCGGCATCGTGCTGATCCCGGCCAAGCTGCTCGGTGTGATCGCAATGTTCGGCTCGATCCTGCTGTGGTTCATCCTGCCCTGGCTGGACAAGAGCCCGGTGCGTTCGGGCCACTACCGCCCGCTGTTCCGCAAGTTCTTCTGGTTCGGCCTGATCCCGACCATGATTGCGCTGTTCATCTGCGGCGGTGCCCCGGCGGAAGAGCCCTATGTGGTGATCAGCCAGATCGCGACGGCTTACTACTTCCTCCACTTCCTGGTGATCCTGCCGATCATCAGCCAGATCGAAGTGCCCAAGGCTCTGCCGTTCTCGATCACCGAAGCGGTGCTCGGCAACAGCAAGGCTGCGGAAGCGCCGCGTGCAACAGGTGTGGTGGGTGGCGGCGACGCCGGCAGCCTGCCCGATGGTTCGCTGCAACCGGCCGAGTAATCGGCCGGGGCAGTGCCCAAGCAATCTGAACCGACAACGAGAAAGAGTTCAGTCATGTCTATTCGTCTCGGCGGCATCATCGCCGGCCTCGCCATTACCGCAGTGCTGCTGTTCTGGTCGCTCGCGCCTGGTGTCTACAACTACGCTTTCGGCCCCGCGCCGGAAAAGCAGCCTTCCTATGCTTTCTACGAGCACGGCGAAGGCCCGGAGGGCGGCTTTTCGTTCGACGGCGCCTTTGGCAAATGGGACTATGCCCAGCTCCAGCGCGGCTATCAGGTCTACAAGGAAGTCTGCTCGGCCTGCCACAGCCTGAAGTTTGTCGCCTTCCGCAACCTTCAGGAACTTGGCTACACCGAAGCTGAAGTTGACGCCGAGGCTGCCAGCTGGACCGTTCCGGGGATTGATCCGGCCACCGGCGAGACGACCACCCGTCCGGGTGAGCCGACGGATTACTTCCCGATGCCGTTCCCCAACGCCATCGCGGCTGCTGCGGCCAACAACAACGCGATCCCGCCGGATCTCTCGTTGATGACCAAGGCCCGTCATGACGGTTCGAACTACGTGTACTCGCTGCTGACCGGCTACACCGAACCCGATCCCGAAAAGGCGGCCAAGGTTGGGTTTGAAACGCCGGTTGGGCTCTATTTCAACAAGCACTTCCCGAACGTGAACATCGCCATGGCCCCGCCGCTCGCGGTTGATGGTCAGGTGACTTACGCAGACGGAACCAATGCCACCATCCCGCAGATGGCAACTGACGTTGCTGCCTTCCTCACCTGGACGGCTGAACCTTCGCTGGTGCAGCGCAAGCAGACGGGTTGGTTCGTGATTGGCTTCCTGCTGTTCGCCACTGTGCTGGCGTTCCTCAGCTACAAGCAGATCTGGGCCGGGCTGAAGCCGAAAAAGGGCTAATTCCCCGCTTGAGAAACGCACGCGCGCCCCGTCATCCCTTGCGGATGGCGGGGCGCTCTGCTTTGAACGCTGCGAAAAGGGGCTTGCCGATATGACTGCACCGCATCTCTCACTCGCAGAGCTCAAGGCGCTGGTGCGCACTGTGCCGGACTTCCCGAAAGCAGGCATCCAGTTCCGCGATATCACCACGCTGATCGGTCACCATCGAGGCATGGCGGCGAGTGTCCATCACCTTGCGACGCTGGCCAAGGCGGCTGGCGCAGACAAGATCGCGGGAATGGAAGCGCGCGGCTTCATCTTCGGCGCGGCGGTGGCGGTGCAGCTGGGCATCGGGTTCGTGCCGGTGCGCAAGCCCGGCAAGCTTCCGATCAAGACCATCGGCATCGACTACGCGCTCGAATACGGCAGCGACCGGCTCGAAATGGACCCTGACGCGGTCGAAGCCGGCCAGAAGGTGGTGATGGTTGATGACCTCATCGCCACCGGGGGCACAGCGCTGGCGTCTGCCGAATTGCTGCGCACGGCAGGGGCCATTGTCGAGCAGGCCCTGTTTGTCATCGATCTGCCTGACCTCGGCGGGGCGGCTCGGTTGAAGGGGGCAGGGATTGCGGTCAACGCGCTGATGGAATTCGAAGGCGACTAGGGCGCTGGGCGGAGCGGCGATAGCCCCGCCGGGGCCTGGTGGGTTGTAATCTGGCCGACCGCTCGTCTATGCCGTGTTGCAGCGCCACTTGCGCGCCGCTCGCTACGCCGATCCACTCGCAAAGGGACCACCCGGGCCGCCAATGGCAATTGCCTTGACGCTTTTGACGCTGGTTGCGCTTCCCTTTGTTGCGGCGCTTGCCACCGCGCTGCTGCACCAAGCGACGCGCGCGGTGCACTCTGCCATTGCGGCTGCGGCAAGTGCCGGCGGATTGGTGCTGCTGGCAAGCCTTGCCGGGCCTGTCATCGGCGGTGAGATTCCCTTCGCGACATGGCAATGGGTGCCTTCGCTGGGCCTCGATCTCACGCTGATGATCGATCCGCTCGGGCTGATGTTTGCCGGGCTGATCCTCGGGATCGGGCTGCTGGTGGTGATCTTTGCCCATTTCTACCTTGACGCGGATGAGGCGACGGGGCGCTTCTTCGCCAGCCTGATGCTGTTTCAGGGCGCGATGCTGGGCATTGTGATCGCGGGCAATGTGCTGTTGCTGCTGGTTTTCTGGGAGATGACCAGCCTTGCGTCGTTCCTGCTGATCGGCTTCTGGCAGCATAGAGCTGAAGCCCGGCAGGGGGCGCGGATGGCCCTGGCGGTGACCGGCGGCGGCGGGCTCGCTCTGATCGGGGGGATGGTGCTGCTGGGCCTTGTTGCCGGCAGTTTCGACATCGCGACGATCCTTGCGCGCGGCGATATCGTGCGCGCCTCGCCGCTTTATCCTGTGCTGCTCGGGCTGATCCTGCTGGGCTGCTTTACGAAGTCTGCGCAGTTCCCGTTTCATTTCTGGCTCCCCCACGCGATGGCGGCGCCGACCCCGGTGAGCGCCTATCTCCATTCCGCCACGATGGTGAAGGCCGGGGTGTTCCTGCTTGCGCGGCTGTGGCCGGTGCTGGCGGGGACCGAGCTGTACACCGGAATTGTCACCAGCGTGGGGCTCACCACGATGATCTTTGGCGCGCTGGTTGCCTTGTTCCGCCACGATCTGAAGAGCATCCTTGCCTATTCCACCATCTCGCAGCTGGGGATGCTGGTGATGCTGCTGGGCTTTTCGCTGGAGACGGCTGCCCTGGCGGCCGCGCTGCATATCCTCAACCACGCCGCCTTCAAGGCTGCTTTGTTCATGAGCGCGGGGATCGTCGAGCACGAAACCGGCACACGGGACATCCGGCGCCTTGGCGGGCTGGCCAAGGCCATGCCGATGACCGCGCTGATCGCCACCCTGGCGGCCGCTTCGATGGCCGGACTGCCACCGCTGGGCGGGTTTATCTCCAAGGAGCTGATGCTTTACGAGACGCCCAAGCTGGCCTTGTTGGGCCTGCCGTGGCTGCTGCCTGCGCTGGCGACACTGGGCGCCACTTTCTCGGTCGGTTATTCGCTCAGGCTCGCCGGGCACCTGTTTTCCGGCCGCCCGCGCGAGGCCGAACCCTTCGCCCGCGCGCATGATCCGGGCTTTGGCATGTGGGCTGCGCCCGCGCTGCTGACCGTGCTGGCGGTGCTGCTGGGCCTGATCCCGATGCTGCTGGCCGGTCCGCTGACCGGTGCGGTGACCGCGGCCATAACCGGTGCGCCCGCCCCCGCATTCGACCTTGCCTTGTGGCATGGGCTCAACCTCGCGCTGATCCTCAGCCTGATCGCGGTCGCGGGCGGCGCGCTGCTGCTATGGCAGCACAAGCGCCTGCTCGCAGCATGGGAGCGCGCCAGCCTGCCGGATGCCAAGCGCATGTTCGAGGCGAGCTTTGCCTTTGCCGACAAATGGGTGCGCAAGGCGACTGTCGCCGTCCACACGCCCTCGCTGCAACGGATGCTGCTGGCGAGCTTTGCTGTGATTGTGCTGCTGGTGATCGATGGCATCCAAGCTGGTGGCAGCTTCACCGGCACGCGCAGCTTGCTGCCGGCTTCCCCGCTGGCCTTCATCGCCTGGGCGCTGCTGATCGCGGCCACGGCAGCGGTGGTGAACGATTCCCACAACCGCCTGCGGGTGCTGATCTATATCAGCGTCATCGGCCTCGTGGTCAGTCTCACCTTTGTGCAATTTTCCGCTCCCGATCTGGCGCTGACGCAGATTTCCGTCGAGGTTGTCACGATCCTCTTGTTGCTGCTCGCGCTCAACCTCCTGCCCAAAAGTCCGCCGTTGCTGTCGTCGGCGCCGCGCAAATGGCGGGACGGGATGCTGGCGGTGACCGGCGGGGTGCTGGTCGGCGGGATCGCCTGGGCCATGCTGACCCGCGATCCGGGGCCGAGCATTGCGGCCTATCACCTCGCCAATGCCAAATCGGGCGGGGGCGGGACGAATGTGGTCAACGTCATCCTCGTCGACTTCCGCGCCTTTGATACGCTGGGCGAGATTATTGTGCTCGGCATTGCGGGGCTGGGCATCTTTGCGCTGCTTGATAGCACTGCCACCGGCGCCGCGGGCGCGCGGCTGCGGGCTTGGCGCGAAGATATGCCCCACTCGCCCGAGCGTCATCCCCTCATGCTGGTGGCCGCCAGCCGCATCGTTTTGCCACTGACGCTGACCGTTGCGATTTACCTGTTCCTGCGCGGCCACAATCAGCCGGGGGGCGGCTTCATCGCGGCGCTGGTGGCAGCGATTGCATTCCTGGTCCAATACCTTGCCGCCGGGTTCGACTGGTCCGACAGGCGCAAGCGGATTGGCGAGCATCAGCTGATCGCCTGGGGCGTGCTGACGGCGATGGCGACCGGCCTCGGCGCGTTCCTGTTCGGGTCGAGCTTTCTGACCTCGACCTTCGGCTATTTCTCCCTGCCGCTGATCGGCAAGTTCGAATTGGCCAGCGCGATGCTGTTCGATACCGGCGTGTTCCTGACCGTGTTCGGTGCGGTGATGCTGGCGCTTGCACAATTGAGCCACATCGCGGCCCGCGCCGCCCGCGCCCATGCTGCGCAGCACAGCGAGGGGGGTGGGGCGTGAGCTACGAGTTCCTTCTGGCGACCGCGATTGGCGTGCTGGTGGCAGGCGGGATCTTCCTGGCGCTGCGGGCCCGCACCTTTCAGGTGGTGCTGGGCCTCACGCTCATCTCCTATGCCGTCAACCTGTTCCTGTTCGCATCCGGCCGTCTGGTGGTGGGCCGCCCGCCAATCTGGGACAAGTCGGTCAGCGCCTACACTGACCCCCTGCCGCAGGCGCTGGTGCTGACGGCGATTGTCATCACCTTCGGCATGACGGCCTTTGTGGTGATCCTGAGCTTGCGCAGCTTCCTTGAGACCGGCAGCGATCATGTCGATGGCGACAAGGTGCCTTGCGACGCGCAGGACGGGCTGGCGGATCGCCGCGCCGACGATCACGAGGACACGCGGGCGTGACGCTGGCCGATCATCTTCCGATCCTGCCGGTCATCATTCCCGCGCTGGCCGCGCCGGTTATCCTGCTGGTGATACGGCGGCGGCCGTGGTTGGGTGTTGCGGCCGCACTGGTGTCGTGTCTTGGTTTGCTGGTCTGCGCGCTTGCCTTGATGGCGCGGGTCAGCGACGGGTCGATCCTCGCCTATGCCGTGGGCGAGTGGCCTGCGCCCTTTGGCATTGTGCTGGTGGCAGACCGGCTTGCGGCGATGATGCTGGTGCTGACCGCCTGCCTCGGATTGATCGCATGGCTCCACGCCGTGGTCACCGGAGCCGACCGCAAGGGTTGGCATTTCCATGCCCTGTTCCAGTTCCAGCTGATGGGTCTGAACGGCGCGTTCCTGACCGGCGATCTGTTCAACCTGTTCGTGTTCTTCGAGGTGCTGCTGATTGCATCCTATGGATTGATGCTGCACGGCCAAGGCCCGGCGCGGCTGAAGGCGGGCGTGCAGTATGTCGTCGTCAATCTCGTCGGATCGTCGCTGTTCCTGATTGCCTTGGGAATGCTCTATGCGCTCACCGGCACGCTGAACATGGCGGATATGGGCTTGCGCGTGGCCGCGATTGCACCGGGGGATCAGGGCCTGCTGCGGATTGCCGCGCTGCTGCTGGTGAGTGTATTTGCACTGAAGGCGGCCGTCGCACCGCTGCACCTGTGGCTGGTGCGGACCTATGCGGTTTCGGCCCCCGCGGTGGCCGCGCTGTTTGCGATCATGACCAAGGTGGGCGTCTATTCCCTGATCCGGGTGGTGCCGCAGGTGTTTGGCGACAGCGCGGGCGCGGCAGCGTGGGTGCCCGCGCCCTACCTGCTCCCTGCCGCGATGGTGAGCGCCGTGATCGGCTTTGCAGGTGTCTTTACCGCGCGCAGCCTGTCAGAACAGGCGGCCTATGCGGTGATCGGTTCCACCGGCACGCTGTTGATCGCGGTTGCGGGATGGAGCGCGGATAGTCTTGGGGCAGGCCTCTATTACCTCGCCCATTCCACCTTCGCGGCGGCCGCGTTGTTTCTGGTGGCCGATGTGGTGGCCCGCAGGCGGGGGAGCTTTGGCGACAGTGCCAGCCCCGGGCCAGACTTTGCAGGGCGCAGCGGCGTAGCGCTGTTGTTCATGGCCGCTGCCATCGCGGCGACGGGCCTGCCGCCCTTGTCGGGCTTTATCGGCAAGCTGTTGATCCTCAAATCCGTTGCCGCGCTGCCCGATTGGGGGTGGGCGTGGGGCGTTATTCTGGGGACGACCTTCTTCGGCGTGGTCGGTTTTGCGCGCGTGGGAAGCGCGGTGTTCTGGAAATCGGCTGGCGGCGGCGGCGGCGGCGGGGCACCGCACGCGCCTGTCAGCCGTGCCGATCTGGCCGCGCCGATCATGGCGCTGACCCTGCTCGCCGCGCTGTCAGCCGGGGCGGGCTGGGCCAGTGCCTATGCCAATGCAGCCGCTGTGCAGGTGCTCGATCCGGCCCAAAGCGCGCGCGCTGTGCTGACGCAGGGGGCACGATGATGAACCGTATCGTCCCGCATCCCGGCCTCAGCCTGCTGCTGGTTTTGATGTGGGTGGTGATGGTCAACGACCTCACCTTTGGCACGCTGTTCCTCGGGATCGTCTTTGGCCTTGCCGTGCCGATCTTTACTGCGCCGTGGTGGCCGGAGCGGCCGGCGGTGCGGTTTGCGCCCGCGCTCGGCTACCTCGCGATTGTCGCGTGGGACATTGTCATCGCCAATTTCCACGTGGCCGCGATCATTCTGTTCAAGCCCAACCGCAACTTGCGCCCGGCTTGGCTGACAATCCCGCTCGAACTGACCACGCCCGAGGCAATCACGGTGTTTGCCGGCACGATCAGCCTGACGCCGGGCACGGTCTCGGTCGATGTCTCGGCCTGTGGTAACTATCTGCTGGTCCATGCCTTGCACGCGCCTGATCCGGCAGCGGAAGTTGCCAAGGCCAAGCAACGCTATGAGGCGCGGCTGAAGGAGATTTTCCGATGATCGCCTATGCGCTTGCTATCGGCTTTGGGATGCTTGGGCTTGCGCTGGTGATGAACCTGTGGCGCCTGTTCAAGGGACCGGGGGTGGCAGACCGCATCCTTGCGCTCGACACAATGGTCATCAACGCAATCGGGATCATCGTGCTCATCGGCATCGCTGGCGGCAGCGGTATATCCTTTGAAGCGGCCTTGCTGCTGGCGATGGTGGGCTTTGTCGGCACCGTCGCCTATGCCAAGTTCTGCCTGCGCGGGGACATTATCGAATGACCATCGGGGTGCCCTTGGCCGAGTTGCTGGTGAGCTTTCTGATCGTGCTTGGCGCGGGGTTTGCGCTGATCGGCAGCTGGGGTCTGGTGCGTCTGCCTTCGCTGATGGAGCGGCTGCACGGCCCGACCAAGGCGACCACCCTGGGTCTTGGGGCGATGCTGGTGGGGTCAGTCGCATGGTTCCAGCTGGTCCGCGGCGAATGGACCACGCACGAATTGCTGGTGTCGGTGTTCCTGTTCGTCACCGCTCCGATCAGCGCCAACATGATCGCCAAGGTGCATCTGCACCGTGAACGGCAGGGAGAACCCAGCGCGCAGCCCGGTCCCGCAGGTGTGCCTGCGCCGCCGCCCGGCGGGACGGACTGGGCGACCCATTCAGCCCCGCAGCTCGGCAGTCCGGGCGATTTTGTTGGCGATTAGCGCGGCGGCACTGCGCGGACGGGGGCCGCATGGCCGCCCGTCCGGCTGTTATTGTGCCGCGCGCATCGCCCGTCCGGTCAGAGCGCCGGATCTGCCGCCTTGGCAGCGGGCGCGGTCTTGGTAGCGCCAGCGGCCGGCTGGGCGGGATTGGTGCGCTCTGCCGCCTGCTTGTCGCGATAGCGCTTGAACAAATATCCCCCAGCCCCGATGGCCAGCATTGTCGGCAAACTGAGCCGTGCCAGTACCATCGGCACGATCGAACCCAGCACCGCTCCGGTCCCGTTGTCGACATTCGGGATTTTCTTGGCAACCTGCGCGCCCATCGCGGCGCCGATTATACTCTTGATCATGGCATGTCTCCTTGAAGGGGGAGCAACCTTGGCAGCCGCCGAAATGTTCCCGTGGGCGCGATCTGCTGTTCTGGCCGACCTGTTGGTCTAATCTTGCGGCGGCCATGCGGCCGCAAAGTGCAGGATCGCACGGGTGCCGGGCGCCGTGCCGACCACTTCCAGACGGCCATCCAGACCATGGGCCAGCGCTTCCATCACTTGCGTGCCCAGACCCGTTGTTGAAGGACAGTTCACAGGAGCCGTAAGGCGACATCCAGCTTTACGAGGTGTCGCCTTGGCCTGATCGATTTCCCGGCGGATGGTCTTCCGGGAG
>NZ_PKRO01000011.1 GCF_002855495.1 Porphyrobacter sp. TH134 | reverse complement strand
CCCGGAAGACCATCCGCCGGGAAATCGATCAGGCCAAGGCGACACCTCGTAAAGCTGGATGTCGCCTTACGGCTCCTGTGAACTGTCCTTCAACATGAGGCAGATAGGGCGACCACACGACGATGTCTGAAACCTCCGCGCCCCCAAGCAATTGCGCTGCGAATGATTGGTCCTGGAGGCTATGGACAAAGCGCCATTTCTCATTTGACTTAGCTGCCTTTCGGCGCGCTCGAAGTTTGCCTACGTCGTCTTCAATGCCGGCCGCATCCCAAAGTCCGTTGAAAAACGTTCGGATTTCTCGATAATTGGCAAGGCTTTCGACCTCGCGGAAAACGAATGCTTCAAGATTTCTTCCCCAACCGGACAGCGTTAAATTGGCGCTACCCGCACCGATCATTCGCCGACCGTTATCGTCCTCAAGGTAGATGACTTTAGGATGGAAAAGGCTGCGCTCGCCGAACCGCTCCGACAACCGATCGGGACGGATAGCATGTATGGGAACACAGGTCCTTTTGATGCGATTGGTGTCGATGAACCGCGGATCGCAAAAGACCCTGACGTCAGTACCTTTTTCGGTGAGCTCCTGCTGAAGCTGCTCGAACTCGATCCGATTTCGTGGACTTTCACTACCGATCACCGCGGGCAAAATAAACGTCTCGAAGAACTCAATGTCCAAGTTAAATGTGGTGAACCATGCTCGGCGCAGGGGCCCCATCCCGGTCACCTTGCGCTTCAATTCATGCAAGAGTTTCATACAACCGCTCCGCGCAGGCCATTCACGAAGCTGCTGAACTGAGGGAGATAATAGCTATTGTGCCATGAACCAGGCGCACGGCTGTTGGGCTCGGGCATAGAGACCGTCCGCGCATGGACATTGATGGTGCCGTCGCTGCCGACATTGAGCCATGAAACCTGGCCACGGGATTGCATTACCGAGCTATGGTAGATCGCCATTTCGCGAATTTGGCCGTCGAGATCGTTGGCCTTAGCTGCCCTGAGAAGCTGCCTGAGGCGCTTCGCCCCCTCCGTGCCCTTTATGGCTGGCAGATCCGCGTACTCAGAAACAGCACTAGATACGCGGGGCAATTGCGTCGCGTCTCGGCCGAAGTTTGCCCAAGCGCTCGCGACGTCGCCGGTTGATTGGGTTCGCCGAGATGCCATGAGGGTGAATAGCAGCGAGCAATCTGCTAGAAATGGCTCCAGGTGCACAATGTGCTCCAGCTTGGTCTTCTCTGCGGGCGCTAAATCCTGTGCAAGCGCCCGCTCGACAGCCTCTTGCGGCGAGAGATCTTCTGTTTCTTCGAGAACATGGAAAATCGCGCCGGCCGCACCTTGATTGAGCTCTGTCTGAGTCAGCCAAAACTCTTTCGCGTAACTTCCGACTGCCTGAGGGGAGGCAAATGCGCGAGCATATGCCCGAGTTAGATCTGCAGACACATCACTAAATGGAAGCTTCCCGCCTTGGATCGGTCGGGAGACGGTTTCCTTTAGGAATTCATATGTCTTGCTAGCAAGCTTGCTGAGCGAGCTCTTCGGTTCGCCATTTATCAGTTTCTCGGCATCCGCCCACCGGCTTTGATATGCTGGCTTGTGATAGTGATAATTTCCATCGAAGAAGCCCATTTCCATTAGCGGTGTTTTATATCGACCACTGACTCCGAGACCGAGCTGCCGGATCAGGATTTGGCCGACGGGTTCATGGGTAAGGATTAGTGCAGGAGGGCGATCTTCATTCGACCACAGTCTCCGCGCATTTAATATGCCAAGTATTCCGGTCGTTTCTACGTCTTGTATTTTCTCGTGGCGAAGCATTGAAAATACGAAGACGTTCTCAAGGAAAATCAGGCATGCTTGCTTGAAATTCAGGCTATCCTTACTCTGGTATTGGCGATGGAGCGAAGGGCTGAGTTTGACCCGATCATCCTCGACCAGCTTTTTCACCATGTAGTGATGAAACAAGTTGATCGTGAAATTGCGAACGTCGTTCGAGATTGAATTTATCCGGTTGCGAAAAACTTGTCTTCCAAATGCAGACCAAATAATCAGAGTGCCCACGGGGTCAATGTAGGAATCAGACGAAAGAGTGTCGTCGTATTCGGTGAGAAAGCTGTTCAAAAAGTGCGTCATTTGATTATTTTTCTCACGATGTTAAAAGTATCATTGGTGGAGCGCGAAATGGCTGGTCAGAAAGCGCTGGTTGATAGCGGACATCTTTGGGCGTTAGATTGCGGCTGCTTCAGGTCTCAATCCAAGCTTTTGAACACGTAGATCTGCTATCTACATCGGCTATCTAGATGTCTTGCAAGAGGAAATGAGGAATCAAGTGGTTCATTGCTCCAAGCTGCGACCGCTTTTGACGTATCGGGATAAGAGGCTTGGCACATGAGAAAACCTGATTCTGTTGCGGCACTGACCGAATTTGGCCGTGTTCGCCTATCAAAGTCGTTCTTTATGCGGGATTTTCTGTTCTCAGACATCGCCGCGATTCATGGGCTGGCCAACGTGCCTGATGATCCGGACTTGGCGATCGCAGCAGGAAGCAAGCTCTGCGAAGAACTGCTTGAACCGTTGCAGGATCGGTTTGGCCGTATCGCTGTTCGATCCGCCTTTCGGTCGTGCGAAGTCAATGGATTGGGCAATGAGATGCAAGCTGCAGGGAAGGGCGGGTACAACTGCGCGTCGAACGAGGCCAATTTTGCCGGGCATATCTGGGATCGACGCGATGCCGAAGGCCGGATGGGGGCCACGGCATGCGTCGTCGTTCCGGCATTTTGGGACACATTTCAGGCAGAGGGCGATTGGCGCAAACTCGGCTGGTGGATCCACGACCACCTTCCCTATTCGAGCCTAAATTTCTTCCCGAAGTACTGGGCCGTTAACATCGCTTGGCGCGAGGAGCCAGAGCGGCGGATCGACAGCTATACCTATCCCAAGGGCTGTTTGACCAAGGCGGGCATGCCGAACAATTCTGGATCACACGAGCAGGAGTGGGCTGGCATCGAGGCAGCGATGGTGCGCGGATTTGCTTAAAGGGAAAGCACGCATGTCGATCCCAGGACAGTTGATCAGCGCCGTCGATATGGCGGTTGCGGGCGGAATAGATCCGAAGCGCTTTCGAGCTGCCCTTCGCGCAGCAAATCTCGATTGGCATCCACACAACGGGCGTTGGGAGGTCGTGCAAGGGAGTTGTCAGCACCAGGACATGGAGAGGGTCATAGCGCAGCTGACCGCAGGGCGCGTCAGGCTCCGATCTACTTCAAAGGCCGTAAAGGGCGTTTCCACGGCCGCAAACCGCGACGAGCATTACGTGCTCGATCTCTGCGATGCTGTTCTCGGACTGAAGGCTTCCAGGCAGCATTGCTTCCCATTTCTCACCGGAGATCCGGATCGGCATGGTCGCCAAAAGCCACTGCCTGTCGATGGCTTTTACCCGGATCTTGGCCTTGTTGTGGAATATCATGAGCGCCAACACCGCGAACGCGTCGGTTTCTTCGACGATAAGCCGACGGTTTCTGGCGTGTCTCGGGGCGAGCAGCGCCGACGATATGATGAGCGCCGCGCCGAAGTGCTGCCGAGGCACGGCTATAGCTTAGGCTGTGTTGACAAAAGACTTCAGCCATAGGCGGGCGGCGGCGAGGTTGAGGAAGCTCTCGAAGGATAGGATTGTCTTGTCGTAGCGGGTAGCGATACGCCTCTGCGGCTTGAGTTTGCCGAACATGCACTCGACGCGGTTGCGATCCTTGTAACGCCGATAGTCGGGATGCTCTGGCACCTTCCGGTTCGATCGGGGTGGGATGATCGGCAGGATACCCTGGATCAGCAGGCTTTCCCGGAAGCGATCGCCATCATAGCCCTTGTCCGCCAGCAATGCCTTGGGTGCGGCGACCGGGATCTCCATGAGCGGCTCGGCAGCCGTGTAATCGGAAGCTTCGCCGCCGGTCAGGATGAAGCCGATAGGTAGTCCTTGATTGTCACATCGGGCGTGGATTTTGCTCGTAAAGCCGCCGCGTGATCGACCAAGAGCGTTCGCAAAAGCCCCCCTTTTCCGCCCGCTGCCGAGACGTGGCCGCGAACGCTGGTGCTGTCGATCATGTGCTGCCAGTCGTCAGTCAGCCCCAGATCGACCAGTGTTTGCAGGAGGGCATCCCAGACGCCCTGCTCGGCCCAGCGCCGGAACCTGACATAGACCGAGTTCCACTTGCCGTAGCGCTCGTGCATGTCGCGCCAGGGGCACCCGACCCGCAGCACATGTAGCATTCCATTGAGAAATCGCCGGTTGTCGCCCGCCGGCCGCGCCCAGCGACCCCGCTCAGGCGGCAGCAGCGGCCCGATCAGTTCCCACTCTGCATCCGACAAGTCTCCGCGACCCATGACTGCTCCTCAAAAAGCAGTCTTGAATCAGAACTCGGCTCAATTGGGAATCCCTTTTGTCAACACGGCCTAGTCGTTTTCGAGGTGCATGAATTCGCGCATGATAGAGCCAAGCGCCTACTCAGGTTATCTCAAGACGAGGCAATCATCAGGCAACGCCTTCAAAGCTTTATCGCCTGATTAAGGGTTGTTCGGGCAATGATGCACGATGGCTATTGAACCTCGTAACCCCCGACTTGCTGTATTGATAGACGCCGACAATGCATCCTCCCGGATCGCACCGCGGCTCTTTGAAGAGATTGCCAAAATCGGTGAGGCAAGTGTCCGACGTATCTACGGCGATTTCTCAGGCACAAGACTGAAATCCTGGGCCGACGTTCTCGCCACGCATGCTATCAAGGCGCACCAGAACTTCGCATACACCAGTGGCAAGAATGCCTCGGACATTGCTCTGGTTATCGACGCAATGGACCTTCTCCATACCGGCCGTTTCGATGGCTTTTGCCTTGTCTCGTCCGACAGTGATTTTACTGGCTTGGCCTCGCGTATCCGAGAGCAAGGCATCGACGTCTACGGCTTCGGAGAGCAGAAAACACCCGAGAGCTTTCGCCAAGCCTGTCGCCGCTTCATCTACACTGAAAACCTGCTGCCAGAGGCACCCACTCCCGATGAGCCGGGTGGACAGGACTCCCGTCCAGCTAATGTCATGAAACCGCCCACGGCCGCAGCTCCTCTCATCCGGACCGCTATCTCACAGCTTGATGATGAAGGGGGCTGGGTACCTCTCGGCCGCGTGGGCCAACGTCTTGCGGCGCTCGCTTCCGATTTTGACCCCCGAACCTATGGCCAAGGCAAGCTGAGCGACTTGGTCGAAAATGCCGGGGGATTCGAATCTCGCCGAACTGATACGGGCCATTTGCAGATCCGCGTCGTCGCCTCGGAAAATGCGGGCAAGGCTAAGGCTAAACATGCCACGCCCACATAACAGTTCTGGTTCGCTCCTCCGCGAGCTTGGCTCGTCTAGTGTGCTGAAGGTTTGACGAGGGGTCACTGCGGATGGCTCGCCTCACTAAAGCGCATTTGAGCTACATGAAACGCCATGGGATCGAACCCGAAGAAGCTTTTGATGCCACTGGCTTGAGGCGCGCCGAATATCGACCGAGAATGAAGGCTGAGGGGAAGTTTGTCGCCTACGGTGTTACGCCGTGTCACAACGGCCATACTTTGCGCAATCGGTACGGAAACTGCATTCAGTGTTCCCCGGCTTCAATCGCATTTGCGCGTCGGAGTGAATTGCCAGGCTATCTTTACCTTGCCCAGTCGTCGGATTTGGGTTTGATCAAAATCGGCTTCTCAAGCGACGATCCGGACAATCGGATCTACATCGCGAATCTCGATGGCTACGGCGGGGCGTGGGACTGGCGGATTTGCATGACGGTTTGGGCAGAACATGCCGGCGCGAAAGAGATCGCCGTGCATCGCTCGCTTTTCGAATTTCGCAATGAAAGGCTCTGGATACGGAATGGGGCGGCAGTCGTTTCGAAGGAGCTTTTCGATTGTGATCTCGCTCTAGCCATCGAAACTTTGGCGGCGCATCTCACGGCCAGAGAGCAAAAGGCGATTGAGTACCGATAAGCGCCATTGGAAATGCATCTGCGTGGTCGGGTCACGAACCCACCAAGCACAGGCGCATTGTCGCGACCATTTTTGTCGTAGATAACGTTTACAGGGTCGGAATGAACTCAAACTTCCGCACAAGCTTCACCGACCCCATCCAGATTGCGACCCTGGCAGCTGGCAGTGGCCGCATCGGCGTATCATTTTGCCCGGGCAAACAGTGTAGATCCGTTGGTGGATTTGACTGGCGGCGTGACCTCGCTGTTGACTTGGACGCGGTCTCTGAGTGGGGCGCTGTAGCGGTGATCTCGCTGATCGAAGACCACGAGATTGATGCGCTTGGCGTTTCAAATCTGGCTCCGGAGGTGGCAGCTCGAGGGATGCAGTGGTTTCACCTGCCAATCCCCGATGTCACCGCACCCGGCGCTGATTTCGAGCATGGGTGGCGCTCTGCCGGGCCCCATGTGCGCGACTTACTCGCCAGCGGACAAAGCGTCTTCATTCATTGCAAGGGCGGGCTCGGCCGCGCGGGGACGGTAGCCGCGAGGCTCCTCATCGAGCTGGGAGAAGCCGAGCCGAAAGATGCAATTGCGCGCGTGCGCGAAGTCCGCCGCGGCGCAATCGAGACTGTGTCTCAAGAAAATCACTTGCATTCGATCTGGGACATCTACGATCGCGCTCGAGGATGCTTGCTAGGGTTGGCTGTCGGCGATGCCTTGGGGACGACCCTCGAATTCAGGCCGCGCGATTCCTACCACCATATCACCGACATGGTTGGGGGAGGGCCGTTCGGTTTGGAGCCGGGCACGTGGACCGACGATACATCGATGGCCTTGGCGCTCGCGGACGCAATACTTGCGAGTGCAGCCCAGGGTTCTGTCTTCGAGCCAGTGGAGGCGCAAAGTCGCTTCGTCGATTGGTGGAGAAATGGGGCTTACAGCCCGACTGGTGATTGTTTCGACATCGGGATCACGACCAGTCAAGCGCTGAGCCGGTTTGAAGCGACCGGCGATCCCATGTCGGGATCAGCCGATCCTCGTTCGGCGGGGAATGGTTCGCTCATGAGGCTGGCACCCGTCGCGATCTGGGGAATCCATGAGGATCCCTCGATTGTGGCTCGTGTCGCCCGTCGGCAAAGCGCAACGACCCACGCGGCCCCAGCCTGTCTGGAAGCCTGCGATGCTTACTCATTGATCCTGAGAGCCGCCATTTTCGGTGCTGATTTCGAGCGGGCACTGACCCAGGCTCATGGCGAGTATGGGCCTGTGGTCGCGCCGATCATTGCTGGCAGCTGGCGCGGGAAGCAGCGCCACCAAATTTCCAGCAGCGGTTTTGTGGCGCATAGCCTCGAGGCAGCTCTCTGGTGCGTTGCAACCACGGACAATTTTGACGACGCCGTGCTTCTGGCAGCAAACCTGGGGGACGACGCCGACACAACTGCGGCCATCACAGGTCAGCTAGCCGGAGCTCTGTACGGAGCCTCGTCCATCCGGAAATCATGGCTCGAGAAGCTGGCTTGGCGCCATAGGATTGAGGATCTGGCTCGTAACCTAGCCTTCCCTGCAAAGACGCTGCCGAGCTAGTGTTTAACAGGTCGGATGATGACGCCAACACATCAGTGGTTTGATGATACAGCGCACTCGGAGTTCACAGATAGACGGCAGACTTGGCCCAATTACCTACAGCGGGGTCGCGCCCCAGAAATCAAACCGGGGTCCAAGCCTGCCTACTCCCGAGGGAGATATCATGAGAATGATCCAAAGGGACGAAAAGCCAATCCTGACTTCCACATACTCAACATAATAACCGCGAGCTTGCGGGCGACCGCGACCCGTGCCTTCAGAAGTCCGATCCTGTTTGCCAGTCGAAGCCCCCAGGTACGCAAATGGCTTTCTGTCTCAATCCTGCATAGGATCACTGTCGCGGCCGTGATCAAGTGCATCCTCGTCAGTTTGTTGCCATGCCGACTGATACGTCCGCGGCGTGATGTAATTCCGGATTGGTGCAGCGTTGGGGTGAGACCAAGGTAGGCGCCGACGTCTCGATTATGCTTGAAGCGATTGGGATCTCCAATTGCGCTGTAGAACGAGAGCGCGACGATGGTTCCGACCCCGGGGACAGTCATGAAACTCGAGCAAGCGGGTATGCTTGAAGCGAGATCCCGCAACTGTCGATCGAGTACCGAGATCTGTACGCGAAGTGCCTCCGCGATTTCGACTATTGGATGTAAGTCGATCCCGATCTCCAAGCCCTCGCGCTTCATGAGTCTGATCTGATTTTTGACTTCGGCTAACAGTGCTCCCTGACCGGTTAGAAGCTTTATGTCCCCCCCGTGAAGGCGGATGATCGATTGGATCACTGCATCTGTCCGGGTCCTATTCTTCAAAAGGGTTCGTCGCACATTCATGAGTGACCGGATGTTCTGATGCTCCAGTGGCTTAAGGTAGACTGACGAGCCCATCGTTCGCGCAATACGGCCCATTTCAGCCAATCCTCGTGCATCATGGACGTCGGTCTTTTGCCGCCGGATTGCTAGGAATTTGCTAGACTTGCGGACATCGACCACCTGAACTGGAAACCCGAAGGACATGAGTTCGCGCACCATTTGGGTGCCATTTCCGGCTTCAATCGTGATGCGTTGTACGGCTTCGACGCCGTGCCTCCGCAGGATGTCCCTAATGGGTCCGGATTTTGTCTCGCAAATTGCCTCGAAGATGATTTGTCCGTCAGTGTCCACCAGACAAACCGCGGTTTCGAGATGACCGGCATCGAGGCCAACCCAGTAGTTTTGATAGACCATCCAGCGTCTCCCGAGAGGCTTATGCTGGACGCTATGACTATCCACGTATCGAGCCGAAGCCGAATAGGAATGATCCTCGTTCGCGTGATAAGCGCGTAGGAAACGGTAGGAGCAGCGAGGATGGACCCACGAAAGGCTTTGGACGATCTCATACAAGAGCGAGAGGAGTCCTATTCGGCCGTCTCCCGTCTCCTCGGACGAAATTCAGCTTACATCCAACAGTACATAAAGCGCGGGTCACCGGCACGGCTCGATCAGAGTGACATCGCTCAGCTCGCCCTCCATTTCGACGTGCCGGCGAAACTGCTCGGGGGAAAGGGTCATGCCACCACTGCCCGGCGTTCAGTCGTTACAGTGCCGGTGCTTTGGCCAGAAAGTCTTGGCGAGACTCTCGAGCGATCGCGTCTGGTTGATGAGGCTTGGCTAAAGCGCCTGTGTAGCAGACATGGCGGCGTCGCAATTCTGCCAATCATCGGCGAGGCTATGGAGCCGACGCTACGTCAAGGTGATGAGGTGATGATCCAAAGACTACGTGCCGGCGAGACCTTACATGATGGACTTTATGCGGTCCGGGGATCGTCTGAAACGTTCGTACGAAGGATTGCGCTCTACCCCACAGGTAACCGCATCTCTGTGCTGACGGACCATCAATCTTATCCAAGCTGGAACGGCGTGCTTCGAAAATCAGTCAACGTCATTGGAAGGGTGATCTGGATCGGGTCTCAGGTCTCCTGAGTTACTGCAAACTGGGTGGCATCGCCTGATAGCGGATCGACAACGACCACATCGAAATCCTCGCCTGTCTTCGGTTCCGGTCGGGTCAGAAACACGACGCGTTTGCCTGGCAGCGATAGCAGCGCAGCCACCAGAGCGTCGGTGACACTGTCCTCGCGAGAGCGACGATTCGTTTCGGCTCCTGACCGAGAGGCTCAGCGACCATCACGGGCAAGCGTTAGGCAAGATCGCAGGTCGGCGCGAAGATCGGCGTAGACCGCATCTTGAATCAGTTAACCGCCCGATAAAGCTCGAACCGCGCAGCCAACCGGTCGCGGTCGGGCCGGTCGACCAGGCGATCTGGCATCAAGAGTGTCTTGCCGCGCATCGCCTTGATCCCCTGCTCGAGCATGGGTCCGTCGTTCATTGCATAAAGTTCGTCGGAAACATGGATGCGATAGTCGGGGTCGATGCCGATGAGGTTCGCGTCGAACGCGGCGTGATGGACTTTGGACAGAGGCAGGCCATTGGCGACCAGAGGCTGACCGAGCAGTTCGTCGCCATCGGCGATAATATGCGCGGCGTCGAGCAGGCGCCGTTCGGGCAGTCGTGAGATCGCACAGCGCCCGTCATAAGCGCCAAGCACGGCCTCCCGGAAGGTCGCCTGGTGCAAGCGTTGGCTGACGAGACGCAGGGCATAGCGGCGCTCGGGCGCGGGCGGGATGGCGGCCTTGCTGGCGGAAGGTGCCAGAGGCATGCCGAACCCGATCCGGGCGACTAGCTGCGATGCCGACCAGTCGACAATGAAACTGGGGTAGATGGCGGTGTAGCGGCCGGGTGCAATGCCGAGGAAGTAGATGACAGGTACCTGCGCTTCCATGGCTTCCTTCAGCCAGCGATTGTCGGCGGCATCGGGATTGCTGCCCATGAAAGCATAGTCGACCAGCTCTTCGCCAGCATGGATCTGCTCATGGACGCGGCGTTGATCGTCGTACCAGACACGTGCGCCGGTACGCGGAAACACAGTGCGGACACTCAGCAGATAACGCATTACCCTCGGCTTGAAGATGCCGCGCTGCGGATTGACGAACGGGATGCGCTCGCCCTGCCATCGGAAGCCCGCGGCTAGGTCGTCGGCGTCGAGCGGTCGCCCGGCCGCGCGTCGTTCGAGCTCGACGATCGCGGCCTGTCGCATCGCGGCGTCAACGGGGTCGACGAGGCTCATCCGAGATAGCGACGCTCGCGGTGCCAGGCGAGCATGTCGGCGGACGGTGGCGCATAGCCGCGCCGAGGTCCGCGCACCTCGACACCATGCAAGTCGTAATAATGCCGGCCATTGTCGAAATCGGCTTTCAATCGATGGCTGACCTCGAAGCGGTGGTCCTCCGAAACGGTGACGTAGCCGAGATCGAACAGGCGGTGAATGTCGGTGCGCAGCAACAGGCCGTTGGCGGGGTCATGCTCGCCGCCCTCGCCATAGCTGCGGATATGGGCGGCATCGAGAATGGGTAACGTCTGTTCGCCAGAAACAGCGCAGCGCCGTTCATAGGCATCGGTAACGGCAAGGCGAAACGCTCCTTGCCCCAGCCGGGGCCGCACCATTTGTGGTGTGCCATAGCGTTCGGCCGGCGCGCGATCGATGACTGGCAGTCCGGCCCGATCGGCGACACCATCCCACAGGTAGCGGCCCTCGGCATCATCGGTAGAATAGCGTTTGCCGGTGACGATGTTACGCGCAAAGCTTTTAGGGACGGGCAGCCATTGCTCGCACGGCCAGAAAAAGGGCTGGGTCAGAATACGGCAGCCGACCGGCGGATCGCTACGCTGATCAAGAAGGGCGTCGTCGCGGCGGTACCTGGCGATGCGCCGGCGCATTTCGGGCAGAGAGGTGACGCCATTCTTGATTCCGAACGCTTCCCAGGCAAGCGACAGGGGGACGTTGGAGGCATGGCTAAAAACGCCGCCGCCGACGATATAGTCATCGGGCGCGTGCAGCTTAAATAGGAACAGTTCGCCGACCGAGATCGCCCCAAAATTGCGCGTGCCGCTCGGCTGCCAGAAATTGACCTCATCGGGCCGTTCCTGACTGAGCAGCTCGAACCAACTGCGATCGGTGATAGCGACATAAAGACTGACCACGCTGAACAACTTCCCTGTTTTGCCCGTCGAGAGCAAGAGTGCGAAAGCGATTGTCGGCCTTGTCTAGCCTCAGTTTTACGACGTCGTAGCCGAGGCGGGCGGCCTATCCGCTGCTCGTGGCTTGGGCTCGCCGGAATTCCCGGCTGTCGACCCATTGTCCGTCAGACAATATGAGATGGGCGCAATCGCCCCATTTCTCGACGAACGCCGAGACGTCAACGGGTGCGTAATGGTTGGTGATCGAGGCAAAGGGATGAAAGGCGGGCAGCTCGCTCGTGACCTGCCCCTCCGCGTCGCAGAAGTGATGTGCCGCGCCAGGAAGGAGGCGGCGTTCGAACGGCATCGCTGCATTGGGATTGTGGTAGACGTTCAGCCCATCCACCCAACGTTCGTCGTAGCTGGGAGCGTTGACGAGGGAGCGAAAGTGGAGCGGCTCGGTTGCGTTCGGGTCGCTGTCGGGCTGTGTGCCTTCTCTGACGAGGACGACGCGGCCGGTGCCGAAGCCGGCGAGCACACCCATCCGATTGAACTTTGAGATGGTGCCGGCTGTCGTTGACACGACCGCGCTGACGTTCTCGGAGTCATTCGTGCGGAAGAACCCGGAGGGGATGACTTTCTCACCGAAGGCATGCTGCTCTACGCGCGTGGGCACGATCCTCAGTCTTCCATCGGCGTCCTTCGCCCCCGCGTGCTCGTAGCCGAACAGGTAGCGCTCGAGTGCCGATGACGTCGTCACCATTGATCCCGGCGAGGAGAAGTCGGCGATGGCGAGGACGAATGGGTTCGCCGCGACGTGCGGCCTCTCCCAGTAGCGCTTCTTCATCTTGGTGAAGAGCGCGCTGCCGAACTTGATCGGCATGTATTGCTGCAGGTAGGCGGTCTGCTGCTCGGCGGTGTCGCGCGGTGGAGGCGGCACGACCTTCCCTCCGTCACGGGTAGGCCCGACCGTCACGGCCTCCGTTGAGAAGCTACCCGCCAGTCCGGTGCATACGTAGTCCGGCATGGGCTGGGATCGGTCGAAGACGTATCCCAGTTCGACGAGGGTGGCGAACAGATAAAGTTCCCAGATCCGCTGATCGAAGCCGGTGGTCTGGAACTGCTCGATGAAGTTGCCGTCCACGTCGTCATACCATCGCATCATCTTCTCGATAATGTCGCGGGCAGGCGAGTTGGCCTCCTCGGTGATGAGGCTCACGAAGTCTGGATGGAGGCGTTCGTGCGGGTGGACCGGCGTGAAGAAGTCGACGGGGTCGCCGACCTCATCGGCCTGATGGTGATCCTCAGCAGGCGCATCTGCGGCCGCCCGCATTTCCTCAGCGAAAGCTTGGAATGCCTCCTGCGGATCGTCGTAGAAGCCGGAGACCATGACGTTACGGAAGCGAAGATTGCGGTCGGGCGCGAAGATCATCCCAAAATAGTCGCCATCGGTCCGGTCTCGGACGACCATGCCGACGATCCGACCGGCGTCGAGTTCGAAGTAGGCAAGCTCTTCGCATATCAGAACGGCGTGCGGTGCCCGGGCGTATCCAGCGATCGCATTGAATCGAGTAGATGAGATTTCGTCCATGCGGACGTTATGATGCCGGTCCTTGCCGTCGTCTACGAGGGATCGAACCGACTTAGCCACGTTTTCTTATCGACGGCTTTCTTCAACACCAGACCTCGCCACAGTTCAAATGAACGACCTACTTTGGCCGATAGCCGACGAGCATTGGCCGGTCGGTGATAAAGTGCTAGGCAGACAGAGCGAAGGGTGAGGGCTCATCTGTTCCTCTGGGCTGCTGCGGTGATGCGTGAGTCGCCATCAGATTGCCAGCGCGGGAAATGCATCAGCTGGACGGTTTGCAGACCGCCCATTTTCCAAGCCTTCCCCCCCAAACGAAGTATCGAACGGCGGTTAGATTTACGAAAATGTGGGGGAGAGTGTGGGGGTGGCTTTTTTCCGACCCCAATAACAGGATTGATATCAAATCGTTATTTCGATGGTTCGATTCTAGCCCTGTCCACCAACCCCTACCGAGTTGATTGGTACGCTACAGGGGGAAGCCCGGCGGAAAGGGTTTTCGCAGAGCACAGCTTCGCCGATGTCCCCGATCAGACGCGGCATGACGGGCAGGATCAGTCCGATTCCCTGCACGCCCACAACCACGATGAATGCGACGGCAGCCAGCCTGTGTGCGCTTTTAACCGTCATTGGCAGATTATTGCACTGGTCGACGCCAATGCGACACTAAATGTGCTGGTTGGGCTCCAGCCTCGACTTCAAGGTGAGGGAGCGCGCTGGCCACCGGGTCGATGAATTGGGGTGGCCGCGATGCGCTGGGTTACTACGGGCACGCACAGAAGTTCGGAAGGGACGATCTGGCGGACACAACCGCGCAATAATTGCGCTTGCACTGCAAGCATCATCCACACATGCATTACGGGCCACGTTCGCAAGGTCCAATGTCTGATGCGCAGGCGAGGCAATAAGGCGTTGATGGGGAATATGAAAACGATATGAAATTGCGCCGATTGACCTTTTTGTTCAGCATGTGTGTTGCGTTGCCGCTGTCGGCTGGCGATCGGCCTGAAGAACTCGCGCAATCAAATCCGCCCGCCCGGCTGCCTTATGCAGTTCCAGCGCCTGATGCCCCGGCGCTGGCGGCTCTTGGGTCTTTTGCGGTCGGCACGCAAATGCTGGCGATTGACGCACCAGACCGGGTGCTGCTGGCAAGCACCGGTGTTTCGCGGGGGGTGAGGACCATCAAGGCCCGGATCTGGTATCCTTCAGACGCGGCCGCCCATGCGCCGCGAACCGCGTTCGGGCATGCCTTGCCAAAGCGCGGCGGCGCAGGCGAACAATTCATCATCCCCAGCCTCGCCGCCGAAGGCGCGCTGCCGATAAAGGCACAGCGGTTTCCGCTGGTTGTTGTGTCCCACGGGTATGGCGGGTGGGACACCTTTATGACTTGGCTTTCGGAAAATCTTGCGACCAAAGGCTATGTCGTTGTCGCGATTGATCATGCAGATCAGCGCGTGTCGGACCCGGCCGAGTTTCCGGTTTCCTTCGGTAATGTCCTGATCAATCGCGCGGCTGATATACGTGCTGTGATCACAGCTTTGACGAGCCGGGCGGCGGACGCGAGCGATCCGATTGGCAGCGTCATGGATGCCGGCAATATCGGCCTGGTGGGATATTCGATGGGCGGCTTCGGGGTGCTGGGCGCGTCCGGGCTTGATTATGATATGGCGAGCCCGGTGATGGCTCAGCTTCCCGCGCCCGCGCAGTCCGCGATCCTTGAGAGCCAGGCATCGGGCAAGCCGATTGCAGAGCGGATCAAGGGGGTCGTGGCGCTGGCACCGTTTGGCGGAAGTCCGGCCACCCGGGTATGGTCACAGCCGGCGCTGGCCGCCTATGCCAAACCGCTGCTGATCATCGGCGGCGAGCATGACGATGTGGTCGATACCAAAAACGGCGTGAGCTGGATATTCGAGGGCATGATGCGCAATCAGCGGCATTTCCTGCTGTTCCAGAATGCGAGGCACAACATTGGCGGCAATCCGCCACCGCCCGAAGCTGATGGCGATTTTTCGACTCGCGAATACTTTGCCGAGCCGGTCTGGCGCACGGAGCGGATCAACGCGATCAATCAGCATTTCATCACGGCGTTTCTCGATCTTCACCTCAAGCGCGACGAAGGCAAACGGGCTTACCTTGATGTGACCCCGCAAGTTGCAGGCGATGGGCAATGGCCGCTTGCACCGTTGCAGAATGTGGGCGGCACTCCGGCGAGCGCCAGCGAGCCCGGGCACTGGCGCGGCTTTCAACGCCGCTGGGCCCTGGGGCTGGAAATGAAGATCGGCCAGCCTGCGACGCAATGATATCGCGCTGCCGGTGAGGCTTTCAGACGCTGCTGGCCCTGTCGGTCGTTGGGGCATCGTCGATCAGTTCGAGGACATCGCCGATAATCCGCTTCATCGCGGTTCGCGCCCCTGCCACATCACCCGCGACGATGGCGGTATGGACTGCGCGGTGATCCTCCACACTGGCGGACCGGCCCTTGATGCGATTGGTGAAGCGAATGGAGGTGCGCAGCGCGGTCGCGACCATATCGCGGAACTGATTGTAGAACGGATTGCGCGATGCCTCGAGCACCGCGATGTGAAACGCGATGTCGGCTTCGAGCGGGTCGTCGTTGCCCTCTTCGGCGGCGACCATTCGGGCAAGTCCCATGGCAATCGCAGATTGTTCAGCGGGGGTTGAGCCGGCGGCGGCGAGCGCTGCGGCTTCGGGTTCAATGCCAATGCGCAGTTCATTGAACTGGCGCAGCAGGTCGACCGAGAACTTGCGTTCAAGCAGCCAGTGAAGAACATCGGTGTCGAACAGGTTCCAGCTGGATGCTGCCTGGACGATGGTGCCCTGGCGCGGCCGCGCGCTCAGCAGCCCTTTGGCAGTGAGCATTTTTACCGCCTCGCGCGTCACCGAGCGGCTGACACCATATTGCCGGGCCAGCTCGGCTTCGGTCGGAAACGGCTGGGCATCGTAAACCCCGATCACGATGGCACGGCCCAGCGCATCGAGCATGCCATAGGTGAGATTGCGGCCCAGCCCGGTGCGTATGCTAACTGGAGTGGCTGCGGTGACGATGTTGGGATGCTCCTGTTCGGATAAAGCAGATAAAAAAGACTAGATTGCCGAGCGAATTTGTTCAACCGATGGATCAATACTCGTAGCGCAAATCGCGCGCATCGCAAAGGTTCCGCCATGACAATAGCTTCGCTCGCCATCGATTGGGGGTCGACCAACCGCCGCGTGTTTGCGCTTGATTCGGCGGGAGCCGTGGTCGAAACCGAGCGGGACGCGCTGGGGGTACTGGCCATGGCCGGGCGCGATTTTGCAGGCGAAGTGGCGATGCTGCGGGCGCGGTTTGGCGATGTGCCGGTGCTGATCGCGGGCATGGCCGGATCGAACCGCGGCTGGACGGATGCTGGCTACGTGCCGGTCACTGCTGTGGCCCCCGCCAGCCTTGCCGGGCTTGCAGCCGCACTATGCTGGGTCGAGCCGGGGCGCACCGCCATCATTCCCGGCGTGTCGCGGCAAGGCGGGCGCTGCGATGTCATGCGCGGCGAGGAAGTGCAGTTCCTTGGTGCCTGCGCAGCTGGCCTGGTGCCCGCAGACAGCCTGCTGTGCCAGCCCGGGACCCATGCCAAATGGGCGGTCATGAAGGGCGGTGCGATCACCGATTTCACGACTGCGGTGGTCGGCGAGGTGTTTGCTATGCTGGGCAAGGGCGGTCTGCTCGCCGATGGGCTTGATCTGCCGGTGCAGGATGGCCCCGCATTTCGCGATGGGGTCCTGCGTGGGCGTGAGGGCGATCTGCTGTCAGCACTGTTCGGGGCGCGGGCGGCGCTGGTGCTGGGCGAGCGGGAACGGACCGATCAGGCCAGCTATGTAAGCGGGCTGCTGATCGGCGCGGACGCGGCGCAGCGCGTTGCCCCGGGCGCACGGGTTCATGTCCTCGCCGATCCAGCGCTGGGTGCGCTTTATCTGACCGCTCTCGACGTGCTCGGCGCGAGCGGCGTGTTGGTAGACAGCCACAGCGCGTTCATGGCCGGGATCAACGCCATCCGCGCGGATATCACACTGGGAGCCGCGGCTTGACCGGTTCGAGGATCTCGCGCTGCGCGGGTGTCAGCCGATCGAGCAATTCCGGGGAATAGCGGAAGCCATACCGCGTGCTGCCCCAAGCCGGGCCGTAGCGATAGATGACAACCCGGCGATCGCCCGGATTGGTCCGGCGCGTGGCCCCGTGGGCTATGGCATCGACGAACAATAGCGCGTCGCCAGCTTTCAGCGTGACTTCGATCGACCCCTCGATGACTTCGTCCTCAGCCTCGCGGCGCGCATCGAATGGCTGGTTGAACACGGGGTGGGCGATGTTGCTTTTGTGGCTGCCGGGGATCACGCGCGTGCCGCCGTCACCGGGGTTGATATCGGTGAGCGCGATCAGGATATTGACCTGAGCACAGCGAAATTGGCCATTCACGAAGCGGAACTGGTTGCGCACCACGCCGTCTTGACCGCCCGAATGCATCGGGAAAAAGCCGCCACTGCGCCGGATCGAGGCGAAGCATTCATCGATGAACAGCCCTTGCACATAGGTGCCGTCCTCGCCGCAATAGCGGCGGACACGGTCGATCCACGCGGGATGGTCGATCAGCGCTTCGAACGGCGGGCCGGCCTCGACGATATTGTGCAGTTCGGTGCCCGTGGCACCGGCATTGTCCATTCGCTGCACATTGCCCCACCATTGCCCGGCCTCAAGCGCGGGAAATGCATCGAAGGCGGCATTAAGCTGCGCCAGAAGATCCGGTCCGACCGCGCCGGGCAGGACCAGATAACCATTGAGATCGAACAGAAAGTCCTGGGTATCAAAGCCATTGTTCATGCCAAATGCTCCTCAAGCGGCAAGATCAAGCGCCGCACGGACCAACCGCGCGGCATATTCGGTTTGCGGGTGCGCCAGAATGTCGGAAGCTGCGCCTTCTTCCACAATCGCGCCTGCCTTCATGACGATGATCCGTTGGCACAGCGCGCGGACAACTTTGAGATCGTGGGAAATGAACAGATAGGACAGGCCCCGCTCGCGCTGGAGGCGCTGTAGCAGTGCCAGAATTTGCGCCTGGACCGATAGGTCGAGCGCTGACGTCGGCTCGTCGAGCAGCAAAAATTCGGGTTCGACTGCCAGTGCGCGGGCAATCGACAGGCGCTGGCGCTGGCCGCCCGAAAACTCGTGCGGGAAGCGTGCCAGAATATCTCCCATCGCAGCTTCGCCAAGCCCGGCATCATCAAGCGCCGCGCGAACCCGCCTCAGCCGGTCGGCCGGGCCGCTGCCGATGCCGTTGACGATCAGCCCCTCCTCGACGATCTGACGGACCGAAAGGCGGGGGTTGAGGCTGGCGAAAGGGTCTTGCAACACGATCTGCATCCGCCTGCGAAACGGCTGCATCGCGGCGCGGTCAAAGCCATCGATCCGCGTGCTATCGAACGCGATTTCGCCCGAAGCGGCGGCGATCAGGCGCATCATCGCCAGGCCCAGGGTGGTCTTGCCCGACCCGGATTCGCCGACGATCCCAACAGATTCGCCTCGCGCAACCGCGAGACTGGCTGCGTGCACGACGCGAATGTCCGCCGGCTTCGCGCCCCAGCCCGTGCGGCGGGCAGGGAAGTCGACACACAGGTTACGCGCTTCGCACAGCGGATCGCCAGAACCGGTAAACGGCGGTGCGACGGCGGAAGGTTCGGCCGCAAGCAGCATTTGCGTGTAGGTGTGCTGCGGTGTTGCAAAGATCGCGGCCGTTTCTCCCGCTTCGACGATGCGGCCTGCCTGCATGACGTGAACCCGGCTGGCATGGCGGCGGACTATGGTCAGATCATGGGTGATCAGCAGCACGGCCATTGCATAGCGCGCCTGCAAATCCTTAAGCAGCGCAAGGATTTGTGCCTGCACGATCACGTCGAGCGCGGTTGTCGGTTCATCGGCAATCAGCAAATCGGGCTGGTTCGATAGCGCCATCGCAATCATGACGCGCTGGCGTTGCCCGCCCGAAAGCTCGTGGGGATATTGCCGCAATTTCAGCAGCGGTTCGGGCAGGCCGACTTCTTCGAGCAGTTCACCGGCTCGGGTCATGGCCGCTGATCGGCTGATCGGCTGATGGATGCAGATTGCCTCGACGAGTTGTGCGCCGACCGTGTGCAAGGGATTGAGCGAACTCATCGGCTCCTGAAACACCATCGCCATGCGGTTTCCGCGCAGTCGCCGCAGCGCGGGTTCGCGCAAGGTCGTAAGTTCGGTGCCGGCCAAGCGGATGCTCGAGCCCGCCGCGAGCGCTGCGCCGCGCGGGAGCAATCCCATAATGGCCCGCGCGGTCAGCGATTTGCCCGATCCCGATTCGCCAACCAGCGCCACCGTTTCGCCGCGGGCAATGGTCAGCGCCGCTCCGGCCACCAGCGTCCTGGCGCCAAAACCGATGCCCAACCCGGCCACTTCCAGCACGGGATCAGTAAGGGTCGATTGCGTCACGCAGCGCATCTCCCACAGCGTTGAAAGCAAACACGGTGATGAACACAAATCCCACCGGGCTGAGAATCCAAGGGTATGATCCGATAGCGGCAAACGAGCCGGCATCCTGCAACATCAGCCCCCACGAAATCAGCGGGGGTTTCACCGCCAGGCCCAGAAAACCCAGAAAGCTCTCAAGCAGGACGATCGCGGGCAGCGTCAGCGTGAAGCTGACCAGCACGTGCGAAACCAGATTGGGCGCAATGTGCCGATAAACCACGCGCCAGTCGGTCGCACCCAGCGCGATTGCCGCACGGACATAGTCCATCCGGGCCAGCACCATGGTCTTTCCGCGGATCTCGCGCGCCAGCCCGGCCCAGCCGAGCATGGCCATGATGCCGATCAACAGAATAAGAAACATGCCCGAACCCAGCGTGATCGGGATCAGCGCGCCCAGCGCGAGGTAAAGCGGCAATTGCGGGAAGGCGAGCACGAAGTCGATCAGCCGGCTCAGCCAGCGGTCGATCGCGCCGCCTCGGTAACCGGCAATCGCGCCAAGCAGCAGGCCAGTCGTGGTGGTCAGGGTGACGACGATCGTTGCCAGCCCCAGCGAAATGCGTGCCGCCACCAATCCGCGCGAGAAGATATCGCGCCCGAACCTGTCGGTGCCGAGCAAGTGAAGCTCGCCGTCGGGATCGCGCGGCGCCACCAGATGCCCACGCACAAACAGGCCCAGCCGCACCGGCTGTGCGCCTGCTGTGGTCAGGATCGGTTGCAAGGTCACCGGATCGACCTTGCCGCTGTCGATGGGGTTGACGAAGCCTGCGCTGGTCCAATGGCTTGGCGGCTGAAACGGCGCAAAGCGGGTATCGGGATCATGCGGGGCCAGAAACCTGCCGAACAGCACAATTATCAGGAGCAGCACCAGACAGCCGAGCCCGGCCAACCCGAGCCGCGAGCGAGCAAAGCGCAGCCAAACCAGCCGCGCGTAGTTTTGCGGACGAGCAGTGGCCTGTGGGCGGCTCATGCCTCGCTTCCCAGCCTCAGCCGCGGATCAACCAGCACGAGCGCCAGGTCGGCCAGAATGTTGCCGAGGATCAGCGTTGCCGCCAGCACCAGCATGAAAGTGGCGGCTACGAACACATCGCCCACCGCCATGGCCCCGACAATTGCCGGGCCGACCGTGGCGAGGCCGAACACAATCGCCACCTCGATCTCTCCGGTCATCATGTAGGGCAGGGCGACGCCCTGATAGGCGATCAGCGGGTGGACGGCATTGGGCACAGCATGACGCAGGACGACCCTGTGCGCGGGCAGTCCCTTGGCACGCGCCGTCTCGATATACTGCGCGCCGAGCACGTCGAGCAGATTGCCGCGCATGACGCGCACGTTGTAAGCCAGCCCGCCCCAGGTGGCGATCACGATGACGGGCCAAACATGGCCGAGCAGATCGCCGAGTTTGGCAAGGCTCCACGGCGCGCCGGCAAAGGCGGCGGACTGGAAGCTGCCAATCTGGGTGACGTCGAAATGGAAAATGAGGACATAAAGCATGACGAGCGCCAACAGAAAGCGCGGTGTCGTCATGCCCAGGAAGGCGATCACGTTGATCAACCGATCTGCCCATGTGCCGGCATTGGTGGCGGCAAGAATGCCAAGGCCCACACCGATTGCCGACGCGAGCATATGGCACACCAGCGCCAGGGCGATCGTGGCCGGAAGCCGTTCCCAGACGATGTCGGCAACGGGGCGATTGGAGGCCATGGACATGCCGAAATCGAACCGGCTGACGATACCCCAGAGCCAGCGGCCATATTGCACGAGCAGCGGATCGTTGAGCCCGTTCTGCGCGCGGTAGAGCGCCGCCTGTGCATCGGCCTCGGCGGCAGACGCGCCGCCCTGGTTGATCAGCATCGTGCGCAGACCATCGGCATAATCACCCGGCGGTGACTTGATGATCAGAAATGTGACAAGGCTGAGCGCCAGCAGCACGGGAATCGCTTCCAGAATGCGCCGCAGCAGGAAGAGGAAGACGGCCCGGCTCATCGGGCCTTGCAATCAAAGCAGCCGGGCAGTGTGCGCGGGCGCAGTTCCACGCCGCCCTGTTTGGCAGGCGGCACGAACAACCGCTCCCGCATGATCGCATCCTCCGCCCAGTTGAACATGAAAATCGGCATCCCGCCAAACACCCCGCCGATCCGGCGATTGACCACCAGTGCGCCCGGAAAGCGCACCAACCCGACCGCGTTCACATTTTCGGTTGAAAGCGCCTGATAACGCGCCATCAGTCGCCGACGCAGCGCTGGATCGCGCGTAGCCTGAAACGCGCGCACGATTTCGACCATTTCCGTCTCGTAAGGCAGCAGATCAAGCTGGCCATCTGGCCCCGCACGGTGGAACGCGTGGCTATAGGGCCCCATCGGCGCCAGCGCATCGGCGCCCTGGACGACTGTGATCAGTTCGGTCGAATTGGCGCGGGTCAGCAGCCAGTCGAACTGGCCGCTCGCATTGGCGGCATCGCGCTGGGTGCCGCCGACAAAGCGCAGAATAACGCGCAGGCCGATCTCGCGTGCGAAGATGAGCACGCCTTCGGCCAGCGTGCGATCGGTCGCGGTGTCGGGGCTGGCGGTCAGCACGATCTCGATATTGCCGCCATCGGCAAAATTGCGAAGGCCGTCGCCATCGGTGTCCTTGAGCCCGATCCGGTCGAGAAGCCTGCGGGCCTGCGCGGCGTCATGAGCGAACACACGGGTTGCGGCGGCATCGAAAAATGGCGTTTCGGGCAGAATGCCGCCGGCATAGGGCAGCACGAAGGGGCCTTTGGCAAGCGCTGCGGCAAGCGTGCGCCGATCCATCGCGAGGCTGATTGCCTGGCGAAATTCAGGTAGGCGGTTCAGCTGCCTGATGCGCTGTGCGCGGGCATCGGGTTCACCCCAGCCATTGCCTGAAAGATTGAGCAGCACCGAATAAGCAGCGCCGCGCGGGCCAAAAGCGATGCGGAACGGTGCCCCCGGACGCGCGGCTTGCTCCAACACTTCGACATAGTTGCCCGGTACTTCGACGTTGGCGAGATCACTGGTGCCAGCAATCACCTGAATGTCACGGTCATTCCAGCCCAGCAGGCGATATTGCAGCTCGTCGAAATAGGGCAGCTGTTGCCCCTCGGCATCGACTTTCCAGTAATAGGGATTGCGGCGCAGGATCAGAATGTCATCAGGCCGGTATTCGCTGACCACCCACGCGCCCATGACCGGGAAATTGACCCGCGCAGCGGGGAACGCATTGCGATAATCAGCATAGCTGTTGCGCTTGTTGTACCGCGGGTGCTGCGGCCGCAGGACGTGGGCAGGGCCGGGGCAGAACTTGCCGTATGCCATCTGATACAGCACGTCTTCGGGGAAGGGGCGCTGGAATGTCCACCGGATCGTATAGGGGCCAAGCGCTTCGAGTTTCGAACCCTGACCGAATGTATCCGGGCCGGCGCCGCCCAGCGGCGACACTTGCGGATCGAGGACGTTGTCGGTCCAGTAGAACATGACATCGTCGCTGGTGAACGGATGTCCGTCAGACCAGCGCGCGCCTTCAACCAGGTTCATCGTCAATTGCAGGCCGTCTTTCGACCAAGACCAGCTTTTTGCCAGATTGGGCAGGGGCCGCAAAGCATCGGGCCGCACCAGGAACAATGGCCCCGTGCGCGTGAGGCATTCCATTGTGCCGATATCGACCCCGCCCCAGCCCTGCGACTGCCCAGCGCTGTAGTTCCAGCCTTCGGGGCGCCCGCCTGTGACTTGCCGCAGCGCATCGCCGTAATGGCCGGTCCCGTCCGGCATCGCGGCTGGGCCGACGACCAACGGCTCGCGCGGCAGGCGCTTGGAAACCGGGGGCAGCAAGCCTTTGGCCACGAAATCACGGGTGACCCAAACCGGTTCGGAATACGCGGGCAAGCGGCGGAACGACACCAGATCTTCGGGCGCCAATGTCGGCTTCAGCGCACCGGCCGGCATCAGCGCCGCGGTTGCTTCTGGATCGGCGACCCCGGCAGATTGCGGCGGCGCAGAACAGGCAGCTGACAGCAGCGCGGCCATCGCCGCTGCTGTGCGCATTGCTGTGCTTGCCTCTACCATCCCATTCCCCGCCGCGCCGTTCTTCACGGTCACTTTTTGATGCTGTCGGCGTTGCCCACCGATCACAATACGCGCCGTTTCGTCGGCATGGATTTGACAGTAGCAGATTGATAATATAATTGCCAGATCGATGCGGCGCATGGAGCTGAGCTCGCAATCGGAAAGTCGGCAGAACTAGCCGACCCATCAGGGGAGAGACATCGTGGTTCATTCCACCACTAACGGCCGTATGGTCATGAATCTGCGCGCAAGCTGCGCTGCAATCGCTTTCGTTGCCGCCTTTCCGGTCGCCGCGCAGACCGCTGCCGACCCAGAGGGCCCCGGACCGCGGGCTGAAGTCGATGCGCCGGGTGACGAAATCGTTGTCACGGGTCTGCGCGCCGGTCTGAGCCGCGCGATCGACACGAAGCGCAACAGCGACATCATTGTCGATTCGATCGCGTCTGAAGACCTCGGCAAGTTTCCTGACACCAACGTCGCTGAATCCTTGCAGCGCATCACGGGCGTGTCGGTTGACCGCTCCGGCGGCGAAGGCCAATTCATCAGCGTTCGCGGATTTGGCCCCCAGTTTAACACGGTCCTTGTTAACGGCCGCTCGATCGCGACCGAAAATGCGGGCCGGGCTTTCAGCTTCGACCTTCTGGCTGCCGAACTGATCTCTGGCGCCGATGTCTACAAGAGCAGCAATGCCGGCATTCAGGACGGCGGGATCGGCGCGACGATCAACATCAAGACGGCGCGTCCGCTCGATTACGATGGCCAGAAAATCATCCTTTCGGGTCAGGCCAATTACGAACAGCTTGCTGATGAGTTCGCCGGTGACGGCTTTGCGCTTTACAGCAACACCTCCGCCGATGGGCGTCTCGGCATTTTGGCATCGGTCAGCTATCAGCGGCGCAAGGCGCTTGTGAACACGGTGGCGACCAATGGCTACTACCGGACGAATCTGCCGCTTGCCGGTCTCACGAATGTCAATTTTGCGCAGAACTACGATCAGATCTCCGATGCGCAGGACCGTGAGCGTATTGGCGTCAACGGCACTGTCCAATTCGAGGCGAGCGATAAAGTCCTGCTGACCGTCGACGGGTTGTGGAACAAGTTTACCGTCGATTCCACCGCCAATAGCGTTGGCCATTTCTTCTCGCCTGGTTCTGCAACCAGCGCGACGGTGGACGGCAACAACACTGTCACCAGCTTCTCGCAGAACGCAACAGGCCATACCGACTACATCAACCGGACGTTTAACCGGCCGACGGAACTGGTCGCGTTTGGCGCCAACCTGCAATGGTCGCCCAGCGATCTGATCGATGTCACTCTCGACAGCAGCTATTCGAAGGCGACGTCGAACAATGGCGGCAACGAAATCTTCGCCGTCATCGGGTTCAACAATGCGGTCACCTTCAACAACACCGGTTCGGGCTTGCCCGATCTGACTGCTGCCAATGGCTTTGTCGACACGTCGGTTGGCCGTGCGCACTTTGCCACGCGAGAAGGGTTTGATCGCAGCGAGGAAAAATATGAAAACCGCCTCGATGCGACCTTCAGGTCCGAGGGTGGTTTCATCGATGCCGTCAAAGTTGGCGCGTATTTTCAGGATCTGACCAAGCGCAACACGCTGGTCCGCACGGAAGCCAACGTCGGTTGCGCCTATTGCGGCTATGCCATTCCTGTAGGGGCCGGGCTGTTGCAGCCTTTCAATCCCGGCAATTTTTTCAACAACGCCGGCGGCAACTTTCCGCGCCAGTGGCTGCAGTTCAATGCCGAAGACTACTTCACGTTTCTTGAATCGACGGCTGCAGCCAATGCGCAGGATCTGGCCGTCGGCCGTCCGGTCGGATCGCTTGCCGCGTTTCTTGCTGCCAACAACGGCTATGACGCAATCGTCTATCCCGACAGCTTTGCGGTCAAGGAACGCGTGATTGGCGGCTACGTCCAGTCTGATTTCAAGTCGGAAATTGGTGGTCTGCCGATCAGCGGCAATTTCGGTGTGCGCTACACGCGGACGCGGGTGAATTCTCGTGGTTCGCAGCAGGAGTTGCTGGATCTTCGCGTCATTGCCAATGACACGACATCATACACCGGCGTGTTCTCGCCCACGGCAGTTCCGGTTACCCGCATCACGACGTATGATAACTTCCTGCCCAGCTTCAACGCGAAGATCGATTTTTCGGACGATGTGATTGGCCGGTTTGCAGCGTCGCAAACCGTTACGCGGCCTGATCTCAGCCTGCTTGCTCCGCGCGTGAGCTTCACAAACCTGCGCCCGGGTAACTTGCAGGCCGCAGGCGGTAACCCTGAACTGAACCCCTACAAGTCGACAAACTTCGACCTGACGGGTGAATGGTACTACCAGCCGGGCGGCTACTTCACTGTCAGCGCTTTCTACAAGCGCGTGCAGGACTTCGTGGGTAGCTCGGTTGCGGTTGAACCCTTCACCATCGCCAATGCCGACAACATCTTTCCCGGCGGTGCTGCGCCGTTCAATGTGCAGCGCCCGCGCAACCTGGGCGTGATTGATGTCTACGGCGTCGAGGTTGGCTTCCAGCATAACCTGACATGGCTGCCGGCGCCCTTCGATGGGTTCGGCGTGACGGCGAACGCCACATTCGTGGACAGCAGCTCGGCCACCACAGCGGCTGGAAACACGCTGGCGCTCGAAGGTCTTGGCAACAGCCAGAACGCGGTGCTTTTCTACGAGAAGAGCGGTTTGCAGGCGCGTCTGGCCTACAACCACCGTGACGAGTTCATCCAGACCCTGGCGAACGGTACGGGCGGGCAGCCGATCTTTTTCCGCGGCTATGGCCAGTTCGATGCCTCGGCTTCGTATGAGTTGACGCCTTACGCAACGCTGTTTGTTGAAGGCGTAAACATCACCAACGCCAAGACCCGCACGCGCGGTGAGTTCGACAACCAGTTCCTGTCGATTGTTGATACCGGTGCGCGTTATTCTGTCGGGGCGCGGTTCAACTTCTGATCTTTCGGGATCGATAGACTGACCAAAAAGGGGGCGCAGCCGTTGTGGCTGCGCCCCCTTTTTCATGGCCGTTTGCGCGGTGACCGGCGGCACCGCCGGCGGCGGCCGTGTCGGTCAGAGGCGCCGGAGATGCAAAATGATCGCGGTGCCCGGGTGCAGGCGCGGCATCTGCAAGCCTGCCTGCATCAGCATTGCGCCGCGGAACACGCCGCCGACCGCCAATGGCCACGGCTTACCAAGACGTTCCGGCCATACCATTTCCATCGCATAGTCGGCTTCCGCATCGAGCCCTGCAAGGCGCAACGGATCGGCAAAATAGCCGCGCTGTTCGGTCATCAGCGACCACGACACCAGCGCTTCGCTGCGATCGGCGGCGACAACGGCAAACGCGTTTGCGCCCTCCATGGCCTCAAGCCTGACAAGATCGCCGCTATGGATCAGCGCCCGGTGCGCTTTGTGCAGCGCGACACCTGCGGTCAGTTCGGCTTCTTCGGCCGCATCAAGCTGGCGCAAGTCCAGTTCCATGCCCATGTGGCCAAACAGCGCAGTTGCCACGCGCAGCGCCATTGTCAGCTTGCGGCCCGTGATATGACACGTCGCGGGGCCGACATGTGCGCCCATCAGTTCGGCCGGGAAAAAATGCGAAAATCCACGCTGGATGACGAGCCGATCAAGGGCATCGTTCGAATCCGATGTCCACACCCTGTCCGTGCGGGCCAGAATGCCATAATCGGCCCGCCCGCCGCCTGAGGCGCAGCTTTCGATTTCGACGCCCGGATGCGCGGCGCGCAGATGATCGAGCACAGCGTAAAGCCCCTCGACATGCTTGACCGCGCCGGCGCGGCGATCGGCCCCGCCGGGGTGGCTGACATCGCGGTTCATGTCCCACTTGAGATAGCCGATCCGATACTCGCGCAGCAGTGCATCAACCGCAGCATAGATATGCTGGCGCACATCCTCGCGGCCAAAATCGAGCACCAATTGGTGCCGGAACGAAAGCTGCGGCGCGGGCGGCGCGGCGAGCACCCAGTCCGGATGCGCGCGGAACAGATCGCTATCGGGATTGACCATTTCGGGTTCGACCCACAGCCCGAACTCCATGCCAAGGCTGTTCACATGGCTTACGAGCGGGCCAAGCCCCTCGGGCCAAACCGCTGGATCCACCGTCCAATCACCAAGGCCGGCGTTGTCGCTGCGGCGGCCCTTGAACCAGCCATCATCGAGTACGAACCGCTCGACACCAATGGCGGCGGCACGGGTCGCCATGGCAGTCAGCACGGTGGGATTGTGATCGAAATAGACCGCTTCCCAGCTATTGTAGTGCACCGGACGCGGCTTGGCACGGAGCCGCTCGTGCTCTGGCCGGGCACGCAGGTAACGGTGAAAATGCTGCGACAAGCCCGTGAGGCCCGCGTCCGACACGGCGGCGAATATGGGCGGCGATGTATAGGTCGCGCCGGGTGCCAATTGCATCTCGCCCGGCAAGAAGAGCGCGCCCAGCGCCGCGCTTGCGCGTCCGTCGGGTAATGTTTCGACAGCCAGCCGGTGATTGCCACTCCACCCCAGATGAAACCCGAAGGCGAGGCCCTGCGCTTCGGTTGTGGACTCTTCGGCGGCGATAAGGCCGGGAAAGGCATCGTGGCTGGAGCGGCCCCGGCGGTTTTCGCGCAGCCAGGTGCCCATGCTGCGATCATGCGCCCGCGTCATGAATTCCCCGGCCCAGCGGCCTTCAAAACCGATGATGCGGCGGACAGATGCGGGCAGGGGCAGGACCGGCGCGACCAGATCGTCGATCGTGAGCGGAGCATCGCCGCGATTGGTCAATGCGGTGGTCCCCACCAGCACATCGCCGTGAAGCGCGAGATTGTGGACCAGTTGCATCCCATGCGCGGTGTCCACACTGGTGATGACCGCGCTGCTCGCCGTGCTTTGCACTGTCTCAGCCAGCGCCCAGCTTGCCCAGTCAAGGCCGTCGCGGTGCGCGGCAAGGCCGGGGCGGCCGGGACTGCCCTGGCCGACCTGAGGGGTCAGTGCCAGCACCGGTTCTTCTGCTGGCGATGCATTGGCCTCTGCCCGTGCGCCGAGCAGCGCGAGCGCAGCAAGATCCAGGCCATCGGGCAAGCGCACGCCCCAATAGATCGCCGCCGGCAGTCTTTGCGCAAAGCCGATCACCAGCGTTGTCGCAGGCCCATCGAGGCGGATGAAATCAGGCAGGTCGGCGGCCATTGGTAGTCCCTTCCGGTGCGCCTCCAGCGCCCGGCAAAATTATATGATAATTGGGCTGGAACTGTCCAGAGCCTTGAGGCAGGAGTGGCGCGTAACGCGCGCTGCCGGCCATGAGCTGCCGCCGCCTGCGCAATCTGGAGAGATCGATATGCTCGGCGTTTGCTACTATCCCGAACATTGGCCCGAGGAATTGTGGGCCAGCGATGCTGCGCGCATGCACGCGCTGGGCCTTCGCATGGTCCGTATCGGCGAGTTTGCGTGGAGCCGGATGGAGCCTGATCCTGGCCGCTACGATTTTCTGTGGCTTGACCGCGCGATCGATGTGCTGGGTGCTGCCGGGCTGAAAGTGGTCATGTGCACGCCTACGGCGACCCCGCCGAAATGGCTGATCGATCAGCATCCCGAAATACTGCCAGTCGACCCCGCCACCGGCCGTACGCGCGGTTTCGGATCCCGTCGGCACACGGATTTTTCCAGTCAGGCGTGGCTGGCAGCAGCCCGCAACATTACCGAAGTGCTCGCCAAGCGCTATGGCGAGAACCCGCATGTTGTTGGCTGGCAGACCGACAACGAATTGTGTTGCCACGACACCACGCTCAGTGCCTCGCCTGCCGCGCGTGATGGTTTCCGCGCCTGGCTCGCAGAGCAATATGGCACGATCTCCGCGCTCAATGCTGCCTGGGGCAATGTCTTCTGGTCGATGGAATACCGCAGTTTCGATGAGATCGAGCTTCCGGTCGGCGCGGTGACCGAAACCAGCCCGGCGCACCGCATGGCCTGGTTCCGCTCCAGCTCGGCAGCGGTCGTCGCATTTCACGATGAAGCCGTGGCAATTCTGCGCGCGCACGCGCCGGGGCGTTTCATCACGCACAATTTCATTCCGATGCACGAAACCGGGATCGACAATCACGCTCTTGCCGCTCCGCTCGATTTTGCCTCTTACGACAATTACCCCTTGGGCCGCGCCGATCTGGCGCTGGCCGCGATGACGGCGGAGCAATTCCGGCCGTGGATGCGCACCGGCCATCCCGATTTTCAAGCGGTGCTGTTCGATCAGACGCGGGGGCTCACGGGCCGGCCATTCTGGGTGATGGAGCAGCAGCCGGGGCCGGTAAACTGGGCAAGCCATAATCCGCGCCCTGCGCCGGGCATGGTGCGGCTGTGGAGCTGGGAAGCCTTCGCGCACGGTGCGGCGGTGGTCAGCTTCTTCCGCTGGCGGCAGGCACCGTTTGCGCAGGAGCAAATGCATGCCGGCCTGCTCCGTCCGGATTCGACCGAGGCTGAAGCCTGGCCTGAAATCGCCCAGCTCGCGGCCGAGCTTGGCGACATTACGCTGCCGGAAACGACCCAGGCGCCCGTGGCCATGATCGTTGATGTCGAGGCCCAGTGGCTTTGCGCGATCGAGCGGCAAGGCGCAGGCTATGACTACACCGCGCTGCTGTGGAGCTGGTACGGCGCGCTGCGCCAGCTTGGGCTCGATGTCGATTTCGTGGCGCCCGGCGCTGATCTTTCCGGTTACAAGCTGGTGCTCGCGCCGTGCCTTGCTATGCCGACGCCTGCCGCCGTGGAGGCGCTGCGCGATACCGACGCGCTGGTGGTCATCGGTCCGCGATCCGGCGCGAAAACCCGCGATGTCACCATTCCCGACGGGCTTGCCCCGGGGCCGCTCAAGGCGTTGCTGCCGATCCGCGTGCTTTCGGTTGAAACGCTGCGGCCCGATTGTCCGGGCGTTCTGGCGTATGACGGGGCGGACTATGTTTCGACCCGGTGGCGCGAGTCTATCGATCCGGGCGAAGCGGCTGTGATCGGGCAATATGAGGATGGCGCGCCGGCGCTGGTTCGCCATGGGCGGGTGCATTATCTGGCCGCCTTGACCGACGATGCTCTGCTCAGCGCGCTGTTTTCGGATCTGTGCGCCGAGGCAGGCATAGCCGTTACACCGGTTACCGGCGCCTTGCGTCTGCGCCGGCGCGGCGCGCTGACGTTTGCTTTCAATTATGGCGCGGCCCCAGTGCCCGCTCCGGCGCCAGATGGTGCAGCATTCCTGCTCGGCGGTCCCGCGATCGGTGCGCATGATCTGGCGATCTGGACCCACGGCTGAGCCCGCATGCGAGCGGACCCAGCCACAGCCGATGCCTTCTTAAAAAGTGAAGGGCGGACTTTCCGTTCGCTGGCCAACGAGGAAGGCATCGGCGACCAGCTCAAACGGGGCCAGATCGCAATCGCTAAGGTTTGCGGCGATCAGCGAGGCGAATTGGCGGTAGAGGGCGGGATATTCGCCAATCCCGTCGACATCTTGCGCAGCGCCGGCGATGGTCACGCGTTCGCCGCCATCGTGAAGCATCAGTGGCCCGGCATCAGTTTCGACCGTGATGTCCCAGCTTTGCGGGCCTTCCTGGCGGAAATCGAACTCGGCTGTGATCCGGGCGGCTTCGTCGTGGACGAGCGCGAGACTGGCGGCAATGGGCGCACCGCGGCCTTTTGGAAAATCGAGAATGGCCGATTCGAGCCGCACCCGGCCGGGGAGAATCTCGGTCAGGATCGACAGCGCATTGATCCCCGGATCGAACACGCCCAGTCCGCCCGCCTCAAGGATCCATTCCTGCCCCGGGTGCCATTGACGGATATCTTCGCGCCACGAAATGTGCGCGGCAGTCACGCGGGTTTCGGCGAGAAAGGCTTTTGCGGCTGGCACCCCGGCCGCCTCCCGCGAGTGCCAGCTTGCAAACAGCGTCGGGCCGGGCGCCGCAGCCAAAGCCCGCACTTCCCCCAAGGTCGCGCCGGGCGGCTTTTCGAGCATGACGTGCCATCCCTGCGCGCGTGCCGCAGCAGCAATGCGGTGGCGGCCCACCGGCGGCGTGCACAGCGACACGGCATCGATTTCGAGCCCACTCGCGATCAGCGCATCCAGTTCACGAAAATTGGCAACCCCATCGATCACCGCATTGCGGCTGACCGCGGCGACCAGCGCAAAATCCGGGTTTGCGGCAATCGCCGGAAGATGCTGATCGCGGGCAATCTTGCCGATCCCGACAAGCGCCAGACGAATGGGAGCCGGGTGAACGTGAGACGGTCGAATGGGTCTGTTCATGGGGAGCCTTTCCGGTATAATTATCTGACAAATAGACAGGGCGATCGGAATTTGCCATTCCGGAAGAGATCAAAGGGCCAATAATGACTGAAGAAACCGCGCGCGGCGCGCCTCATGCGGCGCCAACTGCGACGACAGCTGCCGGGAACCTTGCCGTCGATGCTGGCGGCGCAAATGCGGGAAAACAGCCACTTCGCTCGCGCGCATGGTTCGACAATCCAGCCAATCCCGACATGACCGCGCTTTATCTCGAACGATATCTCAACTTCGGTCTTTCGGTCGCCGAGCTGCAATCGGACCGCCCGATCATCGGCATCGCGCAAACCGGCAGCGATCTTGCGCCGTGCAACAGGCATCACCTCGTTCTGGCCGAACGTGTGCGTGACGGCATTCGTGATGCAGGCGGCATTCCTCTCGAATTTCCGATTCATCCCATCCAGGAAACTGGCAAACGGCCAACCGCCGCAATCGACCGCAATCTGGCCTATCTCTCGTTGGTCGAAGTGCTGCACGGCTATCCCATCGACGGCGTGGTGCTGACTGTCGGCTGCGACAAGACCACGCCTGCCTGCCTGATGGCGGCAGCCACGGTGAATATTCCGGCAATCGCACTTTCGGTCGGGCCGATGCTCAACGGCTGGCACAAGGGCGAGCGGACGGGTTCGGGCACGATCATCTGGAAGGCCCGGCAAATGCTGGCTGCTGGCGAAATCGATTATCGCGGTTTTATCGAATTGATCGCGTCCTCGGCGCCGTCGACCGGTTTTTGCAATACGATGGGTACTGCGACCACGATGAATTCGCTGACCGAAGCGCTGGGCATGTCGCTGCCGGGTTCTGCCGCGATCCCCGCGCCGTATCGCGACCGCGCGCAATCAGCCTATGAAACCGGATTGCAGGCGGTGGAACTGGTTGCGGCCGACCGCAAGCCTTCGGACATTCTTACCCGCGCCGCGTTCCTCAATGCGATCCGGGTCAATTCGGCGATCGGCGGGTCGACCAATGCGCCGATCCATCTCAATGCCATCGCCCGGCACATGGGCGTCGAGCTGTCGCTTGAGGATTGGCAGGAGCACGGGGCAGGGGTGCCGCTGCTGGTCAATCTCCAGCCGGCCGGGGAATATCTGGGTGAGGACTACTACCGCGCGGGCGGCGTTCCGGCCGTGGTGGGCGAACTGCTCCGCGCCGGGCTGCTCGATGGTGATGCGCTGACTGTGAACGGCAAGACCGTGGCAGAAAACAACGCCGATGCTGTCTCGCAGGATGTGCGGGTGATCCGTCCGCTGGCTGATCCCTTGTTGCCGAATGCCGGGCTGACCGTGCTCACCGGCAACCTGTTCGACGCTGCCGTCATGAAAACCAGCGTTATCTCCGAGCAGTTCCGCGCGATGTACCTTTCCAACCCCGAAGACCCGAACGCGTTCGAGGGCAGGGCGATCGTTTTCGACGGGCCGGAGGATTATCACGCGCGGATCGACGATCCGGAGCTTGCCATCGATGCGCAGTGCCTGCTCGTCATTCGCGGTGTTGGCCCGATCGGTTTCCCGGGCGGCGCCGAGGTTGTGAACATGCGCGCCCCTGCTGCCTTGATCCGGGCCGGGATCGACGCCTTGCCCTGCATCGGCGATGGCCGCCAATCGGGCACATCGGGCAGCGCTTCGATCCTTAACGCCAGCCCGGAAGCGGCGGTGGGCGGCGGCCTGGCACTGCTGCGCACCGGTGACCGTATCCGGATCGATCTCAATCTGCGCACGGCTAATATGCTGGTAACCGAGGATGAACTGGCACAGCGCCGCGCTGCGCTCGAAGCATCGGGTGGATATGAGGTGCCAGCATCGCAAACACCCTGGCAGGAAATCAGCCGCAATCTGACCGGGCAATATCCCGGCGGTGCAGTGATCGAATCTGCTATCCCCTATCAGCGGATAGCGCAGACGCGCGGACTGCCGCGAGACAGCCATTGACGATGGCGATGCTCCCCTACCGCGTCATTGCGCGCGACCGTGCCGATCTGCTCGGCGAAGGCCCGCTGTGGTCGCCGGCGCACAACGCGCTGTTCTGGGTGGATATCATTGGCCAGCGGCTCAACCGCCTCGACCTGGCGAGTGACGCCGTTACCGAATGGGCAGTGCCGGACATGATCGGCTGGGTGATCGAGCGCGCGGGGGGGCAGGGCTTTATCGCCGGGCTGCGTTCGGGATTTGCGCGGATCGACCTTGAACCCTTCGTGATGACTGCGCTGGCGGTGCCGCCCGATCATCCGCCCACCAACCGTTTGAACGATGCCAAGGCCGATGACCGCGGCCGCATCTTTGCCGGCTCCATGCCAACCGCGATTGATCGCGCTTCGGGCAACCTCTATCGGCTGGACCCGGATGGTACCGTGCATGTGCTCGATCGGGGCTATACCGTGGCCAATGGCCCGGCGATCAGTCCGGATGGATGCGTCCTCTATCATACCGACAGCGTGCTCGGCCGGATTTACCGCTTTCCCATCGATGCCGAAGGCAACCTTGGTGAGCGCAGTCTGTTTCGCCAGTTTCACGCGGACGAAGGCAAGCCCGATGGCATGACGTTCGATACGGATGGCGGACTGTGGGTGGCGTTGTGGGGCGCGGGCCGCGTGGTGCGATTGCTGTCGGATGGCCGCATCGATCAGGAAATCGCCTTGCCCGCCAGCCAGATCAGCAGTTGCACTTTTGCCGGACTTGACCTCGACCGGATGTTTGTCACCTCCGCCGCTGCTGATGTCGACGAACCACACGGCGGCGCGCTGTTCGAGGTGAAGACCGGCCGCAAGGGCTTTGTCCCGCACCGCTTCGGCGGGTGAGCCAGCACGCCTGCATGCATGATCCATCGTAACAGAAAGCTGCTGCCATGACCTCCACTGCCGACCGGTTCGCCGCTGCCTTTTCCGCCTGCCCGCTGGTCGCGATTTTGCGAGGTATCACGCCGGACGAAGTGGATGCGGTGGGTGATGCGCTGGTGGATGCCGGCTTTACGCTGATTGAAGTGCCGCTCAATTCGCCCCTGCCGTTCGACAGCATCGCGCGCCTTGCCCAGCGGCTGGGTGGCCAAGCGCTTGTGGGTGCCGGAACAGTCACCGATACGGCTGAGGTCGCCCGGGTCGCCGAGTGCGGCGGTACGCTGATCGTATCGCCCAACACCAACCCCGATGTGATCCGCAGCAGCGTGGCCGCGGGACTGATTTCTCTGCCCGGTTATTACACTCCGACCGAAGCCTTCGCCGCACTGGCCGCCGGTGCGCATGGGCTGAAGCTGTTCCCGGCCGATGCAACGCCGCCGTCCGTGCTGAAAGCGCACCGCGCGGTATTGCCCAAGGATCTGCCGGTGCTGGCGGTCGGCGGGATCGATGCCGGCAACATGGCAGCATGGCGCGCTGCCGGGGCCAGCGGCTTTGGGCTGGGATCAAGCCTTTATAAGCCCGGCAAGTCTGCCGCTGATGTGGCGAAAGACGCGCGCGCTTTTGTGGCTGCTGTCAAATGAGCCTGCGCCAGTCCGCCCCAGTACGCATTCGATAGGACCACAGCGCATGTCTCAGCAGATCATCGGTTCAAGCCAGATTGCCGTCTTTATCGGCATTACGGTGCTGATCGCGGTTGCAACATGGCTGAAGGTGCGCGGACCGGCCGCGCCCCATTCCGGCTCTGGCAGGGAAGTGTTTCTCGCTAACGGGTCGCTGACGTGGATCTATGTTGCCGGCTCGATCACGCTAACAAACCTGTCGACCGAACAGCTCGTCGGGATGAACGGCAACCAGATGCTGCTGCTTGCGTGGTGGGAACTGGCGGGCTTTGTCGGGCTGATGATCCTCGCCTTTGTGTTCGTGCCCATCTACTACCGCGAAAAGTGCACCACGGTCACCGAACTGCTTGAGCGGCGTTACCAGGGTGGCAGCGTTCGGACGGTGATTTCCGCGATCTTCCTGCTCGGGAATATCCTGATCTATCTGCCCGCGGCGCTCTATTCAGGCAGCCTGTTTCTGAAATCGATGTTCGGGGTGGACTGGCCGCTGCTGTGGTTCGCCGTGCCGATGGCGGTGATCGCTGCGATCTATGCCATTACCGGCGGGCTGAAGGCGGTGGCGGTGATGGACACCTTTTCCGGCATCGGCGTGCTGGCGATTGCGTTGCTGGTCGTCGTGCTCGCGCTGTACGCGGTCGATTTCGACCTGGTCAGCGGCGTTCCGCCCGAGCGTGTCTCCATGATCGGGTCGGCGCAGTCGCCCATTCCGTTCCACACGCTGTTCACCGGCATGCTGTTCATCCAGATCTTTTACTGGTCGACCAATCAGAACATTACGCAAAAGGCGATGACCGCGCCCACCGTGCGCGAGGCGCAGAAGGGCGTGATGGCGGCCGCCGTGCTGCGCGTGGCTGTGATCCCTGCGATCGTGGTGATCCCGGGCGTGGTCGGCTACAAGCTGTTCGGCCCCATGGGCGATGCCACCTACGGGCGCGTGGTTGCCCATGTCTTGCCGGGCTGGATGTCAGGCATGTTTGCAGCCCTGATGGCGGCTGCGGTGATTGCGCACACCAGCGCAATTCTCAACAGTTCAGTCGCGCTCTATGCGCTGGATTTCCATGACAAGTTCGTGCGCAAAATCGACAATTTCTGGAAGTTGTCGGCATTGGCATCGGCGGCATTCACCGTTTCGTCGATCATCATGATTCAGGCGTTCGAGAACGCCAGCAGCATCATCAATCTGTTGCAGGAACTCAATGGCCTGTCGTCGATGCCGGTGCTATCCGCCTTCATCACCGGGTTGCTGTTCGCAAATGTCGATGCGCGCGCAGCGGTTATCGGTCTGCTCTATGGTGTGAGCGTCTATGCGCTGCACAGCTTTGTGCTGTACGTGCCCGGCGTGTTCTACCCTGGCGAAACCTTCTACCAGCACATCGGGCTGGGCGGGCTGCACTATATCGACGTGATGCTGATCGTACTCGTCAGTTCGGTGATGGTGGGACTGGGCGCAAATCGGCTGCTGTTCGGCAATCAGGCCCGTTACATTGGGCCGGGGGCAAAGGGGCGGCGGGGCACGGTTCACGCGCGCTGAAGTGATAACCGTCCTGCTGATATTGAGTGGGCAAAGGCGCAGGCCTATGGGTAACCATCGGAGGGCGAGCGGGTGCAGGCCGATCCGCTGTTCAGATCATCCGATTGTGTTGAACCGATGGTTTTTCGAACCAGCCGAAGATGGTGTTGGGGGGAGACGACATGAGCATGATGCCTTTGTTGCTCGCCGCAGTTCTGGTGGTTGCAGCGTCTGAGGGCGGCATTGGAGAAGAAAGTTTTGATCCAGCGACGGTCGATGTTTCCGATGCGATCAACTGCTACCTCGATGCGCCAACCTACAACAGCTTCGCTCTGTCGATTGGCACGAACGACGAGATCTCCAGGCAGCGGGGCTGGAAGAAGATCGACAGCGATAACCCATTTCTGCTCGAATTCAGACTACCCAGCGAGATTTTCGTCACAGACAATTGGACGACCGATCACATTGCCTTCACTTCCACGGGGATCATGGCCGTGCTTGATCTTGAAGACCCTAACGCCATTGCGGGGCAGGTCGGGGTTGAAAATCAGATCGGCACCGACCCGTTGATCGCAGCGCTCGTCCGCGAGATGCAGGCCGCGACGGGCGAACAATCAGCAGATGGCACCAGCCCGCAGGAATCTCACAACAAGCCCGCACCGGTGCTGCGAAAATTTCTGGGTCAGACTGTTCTGGTGGACGAAATCGGGCCGCCGTTCGGGGAGGACAATTGGCGCCAGCGCACGGTAATCTCGCGGAACCTTTCCAATGTCAGCAGCCATCCGGGCAAAACCCTGTTCGGCTGCTCCTACAAGATGGATCTGCTGGACAGCAGGGGCGAGCGTTTGTGAGATTGGCTCACATGGCCCACGGGCCGACCGTCCCGAACGGTTAACGCGGTGCGGGCCAATCAGCTCGCCGGGGGCACGTCCTTGCCAGACACCCATCGCCAGGTGGCAACGGTCCCAAACAGCAGCGTAAGCAAGCCAAGGTTGAGCGCGGCAGGCCAGTAATCTTTCAGCGAACCGCCCATCTGATTGAGGCCCACCATCATTTCCAACCCCGATGATGTGGGAAACAAACGCGCAGCGATAACCAACAAGGTCGGCGTTGCTTCGGCTGGCCACGACAGGCCGGCCAAGAAGAACAGCGGCAGTGAAACCGCCAGCAGCAGTTGGAGCGGGCGTTCGCGCGTCTTGAAAAGGCTCGCCAAGGCCAGCGCTGCGGCCACGGTGGCAGCCACAAACAATATCGCTCCCATAACAACGTCAAGCAGCGGCGCTGCGGCACGGGGGTAATCATGCCACCAAAACACCATGCCGACGAACCAGCCCACTTCAAGCATTCCGATGACACCCGCGGCGAGCGCAATGCCTGCCAATTGCGCTCCGGTTAGCCGCAGGCCTCGCCCCATCTGCTCGCGGGCTGTCCCGGCCAGCAGCGCCAGACCCAGCAGCAGGCTTTGGTGAATGATCACAAAGGCGACGCCCGGAAACACTGCCGCGCCATATCCTTCCCGGGTGTTGAACAGCGGCCGTGGTATCAGCATCAAAGCAGGCGGCGCTGGCGGGCCGGCCGCACGCGCCTGTTCTCGCGCCGCGTCCCGGCCTGTCTGGCCGAGCGCTACACCGATCCCGCCAAGAGCGCTGGATGCGCGCAGGAGATAGCCCCCATGCCCGGTCAGCAGCACTGTTCCGGCGGTGCCGCGCGCAATTTCTTCGCCAAATCCGCGGGGAATGATCAGCGCTGCCACCGCCCGGCCATCGGCCATCCAGTTTTCGGCCTCGGCTGCGGCGGGCAGGTACGCGACAATCTCGGCTTGCTGGGCACCGCTGACCTTGATGATGAGGTTGCGGCTGGCAGCGGTGCGATCGTGATCGACCACAACGACCGGCGCCCGGCTGACAACCTCATCGGTGTAGGCGCTGGGGTAGAAACCGGCGTAAATCACCGGCGACATCAGCAACAACAAGGCCGCCGCCCGGTCTGCTCTGATCGCTGCAAACAGAGCCTGGAACGCAGCCCACATCAGCGCCGTCCCCAACTGCCGGGATCGCGCGCGGCCCGCAGATAGAGCAATGTGCCAGGAATAGCCGTTACCAGCGCAATCGCCAGCATCGCCAATATCGGCCCTGCCAGCGCGGTGCCGCTCCCCGGGGCTACCCACGTGCGCGCCAGCAACCGCGCGAAATGGGTGTAGGGTAGGGCATTGCCCCAGATCCTCGCAAATGCGCTGGCCTGCTCCAGCGGGAAGATTGCCCCGGCAAAGGCGAAGGAAGCCCCTGCATAAAGTCCGGTCATCGACAGCGACTGGCTGAGCGTTCGCGTGCCGCCCACCATCAGCAACGTGACCCCGAGATAGGCCAGATACATCATCGCATAGCCGGTCAGCAGCACGAGCGGTGAACCGGCAAAATGCCAACCGCGCACGCCGGCAAGCCAGAAGATCGCAAGCATGGCCCAGCCTGTGAACACGGCGAGATAGGGCGCAGCCTTGCCTGCCAGCCCGGCGAGATTGGGCGCCCAAGGGCCAATCGAACCGTCGCGCAATTCGCGCCCGAAGGCCGAAACGACCGCCAGCATGAAAATCAGATGCAGCAGCGCGGGATGCAGCAGGCTGACGAGCTGAAATTCCTGGCTGGCAGGTGCATTCCAGGCGATTGCTATAACCGCGCGCACCGGTGCAGGGCGGACACTGCCTTGCGGGAGGACTGGCGCAATCCGATCGGTTGCCTGCCGCGCGTTGGCTGCATCAATCACAGCGCCAAACTCGCGCTGTATTGCCGCGGCGGCAGCGGGGTAACTGGCGTTGAAATAGAGGGTAACCGGGGCCTGTCCTTGCAACGTGCGCTCGGCGGTCTCGCGGGGCACCAGCAGCGCCGCGTGCGCCCGGTGCGAACGGATCAGTTGCTGGGCGGAGGCAAGATCGGGCACGGTGCCTGCAAGCCTCAGGCCGGGGGCGGCTTCAATCCTGATCGCCAGATCGCGGCTGATCGCGCTCTCATCCTGCGCTACCAGCAACACGGGCAATTCGCGGATGACCCCGCCCGATAATTGCCATGCAATCATGCCGCACAGCAGCAACGGGATCCACGTCACCACAGCCAGATCCCATGGGCTGCGCGCAATAAACCGGCATTCGCGCGCAAAGCTTGCCCGAAACCCGGTCCGCTCGGTCATTGCGGCCAAGCGAACAGCACCGACATTCCCGGTCGCAGGCCCGCAATCGGCTTTACCGGCACCAGCCGCACTTCAAAGCCTTTGACATCAAAGCCCTCCGATTGCCGGGTGGCGCGCCAGGTGGCGTAATCGCCTGCCGGCGCAATGAAGCTGACCTTGAAGGTCGCGCTTTGCACACCGAGTGCAGGAATGTTTCCGGTAAGCTGGCTGCCGACCTTTACGCCTTGCAGCTGGTCTTCGCGCAAGGTCACTGTCACCCACGGCGCCTGCACCTCGGTCAGCAGCATGACCGGATAGCCGGCGCTGACGATTTCGCCTGGCTGGGCGAGCCGCCGACCGACCTCGCCCTTGGCAGGGGCGATAATCTGGGTTTCGGACCGGGCTGCGGCGACTTCGGCAGCAGCGCCGCGTGCTTGCGCAGCCTGAGCGGCAGCGGCACGGCGATCCTCGACCCGCACGCCGGACAGTGCCGCATCATATTGCGACCGGGCCGCGCGTTCCGCCTGCTGGGCGGCGATCATGTTCGTGCGCGCCTCATCACGCTTTTGCCCCGCAACCACGCCTTCATTGGCGAGCCGGTTGACCCGCTCGAACGTGACCCGGGCCAGATCGGACGCGGCTGACGCCCGCCGCCACTGCGCCTCTGCGGCCGAAATGTCGGTCCGCCGCGCGCCGGTTTCCGCCTTGTCGGCCTGCGATTGCGCGGCATCGACGGCGGCATTGGCCTGCGCCTCTTTGGCGGAGACCTCAGGGCTATCGATGCGGGCGAGAAGCTGCCCGGCTTTGACCGTGTCGCCCTCGGCGACCAGCACCTGCGCCAGCCGCCCGGTCACCTTGCTGGCAACCCGGTATTCGCGTGCATCGACAATGCCCTGGACTTGTCCGGCCTGCGGGCTCCAAGCCAGCCACAGGCCCAGGCCCACCACCGCCACGGTCAGCACCACCAGCACGGTGGCTGACAGTTTGCGCTGCATGCTACCAGACTGTGCCAAATCTGCTTCGCTTGTGGTCATTGGCTACCCGTGCCTTGGTTTGAAGATGAAAGGAATTCTGGCAGGCGATCCATCTGCCCACTGATTTCTAGCAGTGATATCAGCGCCTCCAAATATTCGTAGGCGGCCTGCGCTTGTTCGACCCGCACACGCCCGGCGGCGAGTTCCGCGTCGGTGACATCGCGGCTGGTACCCTGGAGTTCGCGGAAGGAAAGGCGTGCGACCCGCCGCGCTTCATCGGCGGCCGCAATGGTCTGGCCGTACAGGTCATGCCGCTTGCGGGTCGAGAGCGCCTGCGCATGAGCGATCTTCACCCCCGTTTCGATCTGCACCAGCGCCTCGCGCACGCCCGCTTCGGCCTGCGCTTCGGTCGAACGTGCTGCGGCGACGCCGGCTCGGCGGCCCATGCCTGAGGCGAGCTTGTATTTGACCCCGATGCCGAAGATGAAATCGGGATCGGTCACCAAGGTGTCCTGCCGGTCCAGATTATACTGCGCCAGTCCATACACCGTAGGCCGCAGCTGCGCCTGTTCGGCGGTGACGCCCGCGCCTGCCAGCCTGACATTGGCTTCAAGGCGGTTGAGGCCGGGATGATGGTCAAAGGCCGAGGCGATAAAGGTATCGCGCGGCGGCAGCGGCTGCGCACTGACGGCAAGCGGGGTGGTGGGCTCAATCGGCAGCGGCGCGCGCAGCAGCCCTTCCAGCGCAATATCCGCTGCAGCGAGATCGGCGGCGGCTTTCTCGGCCTCGCGTTGGGCTTGCTCAAGCTGCGCTTCAGCCTGAAGCCGCTGGGCGGGTGCAATCTGCTGTTCGCGCTCCAAGGCGCGCGCGTCGGCCACGTGATCGCTGATACCGGCAACGACCGCTTGCCTGATCGTGAGCGCTTGCGCTGCCAATTGCCGCCCGAAATAGGTGCGGGCGAGCTGCGCCAGCCCCTGCTCCGATGCCTCCTCGCGGCTGGCTTCCTCGATCGCTACGCGGCTGGCTGCGCCGGCCCGTGCCGCGGCCATCTGTCCGCCGGCATAAATCGGCACTGTGGCTGTTACGATGGGCCGTGAGACAAAGCGGCGAATGCGAAAGCGCAGCGGGTCTGCGATACCAAAGGCGTTGGCCACCGGTTCAAGCGACCCCAGCGGCAAGAACAGCGTCTTCTGAAAATCGAGCACCTGCGCCTCAACCTCAACCTCGGGCCGGCCAAGTGTGCGGGTGGCATCGCGCCGCGCTTCGGCCGCCCGCACGGCAGCATCGGCGGCATCAATCGCGTCTGACCGGTCAAGAAACCGCGCCTGCGCCTCGGCATAGCTGAGCGCCATGTCCGGCTCTTGCGCAGCGACGCCTGCGGCCAGCCCGGCAGCCAGAAAAACCGCCGCCCAACCCGCGCCTCGCGTCACTGCCGCAGATCGCATCTCCGTCTCCTCCACCCGTCGCAATGGCCAAGGCGTGCGTGGGGAGATCCACATCATGCCCGCAAAAGCCGCACCCCGCCGAACCGCTGCTTGATCCTCTTGAATGCGCGTGTTTGCAGCGGTGTGGCATGAGCCGCAAGGACAGGCAATCGCCGGTTGCCACGTGTGCCCCGCGCTATAACAAACAGGGTTGGGCAGGCGCCTCCCTGTTTCTCGGGCCTGCGCCGATCAGGCAGCCAGCGTTTCCGGTTGCTGATCGGACCATGCGAGGCCCGGAAGGTAGCGCGCATCGACCTTGCCATCTTTCAGTGCGAACAGATGCAGCCAGCCATTGTCGAACAAGGCGCGCACGCCGGGGTGCTTTTCCAGCACCTTGAGCATTTCCTCGCGCGGGGCTTCGATCATCACGGACAGACGCAGCGGTTCGTGGGCGAAAGTTTCGCCGTCGTGCACTGCCTGCCAGGGCAGGCCGGCCCGCAGCTTACCGCCATTGCCCTCGATCACCCCGATCCCGCCGACCACATTGTGGATCAGCTTGTTGCCGCCCCCGAACATCTCGGGCGCGACGCACGAACCGTAATATTGCAGGCTGATCCAGCTCGCCACCACCACCGGCGCGGTGATGATCAGTTCGAGCGTGCCGAAGCCTGCGTCCGCCTGCCAGTCATAGGAGTGCAGGAAGGCCCGCCCGCCAAGATCGCGGCCCGCGGTGGCGTTACGCGGAGCGGCGATGAAGGCGGCACACCCGGCGAGGCCCCATTCCGGGCGAATTTCCGCCCAGTTCTGCGCACGCTGCGCGATGGTGGCAGCGCGCGCGCCGGGCAGCCGCACGGCGCGCTCTGCGCGGGCAATGGCCGCTGCCTGCGCCAGCAGCTGGCGCACTCTGGCCAGTTCGGCGGCGCGGGCGGCCGGCAGGCCATCGTCATAGATCGTGATGGTATCGGTGGTGGTGTCATGCAGGCCGGCCGCAAACAGCGTGCCCTCCGGCACGTCAACGCCCCGTGATGCCAGCCCGGCGCGGGTTTCGGGGTCGTTCAGCAGGATCGCCAGCAGGCGGGCCGAAACTTCGCCCGTATAACCCCCGCAGGCGCCGCAATGATACGCGCTTTCGTGCGGGTTGTTGGTGGTGTTGCCGCCGTGGCCGAGTAGCAGCACGACCTCGCCGTGCCCGCGCGTCAGGCTCATGGCCTTGAGCACCGCCGCGCCGGTATCGGCCTTGGCCTCAGCGCTCATTCCGCCGATGACTTGGGGGGCGGGTTCGGGCTGAGGTGCTGTGCCAAGGCCGAGCGCAGACTTGATGAGCTTCGCCGCATAAACCGGCCCTGCCGCCTCGACAAAGGCAAAAGATGACACTGCGGCCTGCCGGAACCGCCCCCACGCACGGTGGCCGCGGGCGGCGATGCGGTCGGCCTGATCCGCGGCAGGGTCGCCGGCACTGGTGGTGTGCATCGCCGGGTTCAGCAGCACAGGCAGCCGCGCTTCGAGAATGTCAGAGCCGTGAGCGTGGTGCGCCAGCGGCAGGCCGAAAAACCCGGCAAAGCCAATCGTTTCAATCCCGGTGTCGAGCGATTCCAGCGCGCGGCGGAACACTTCGGAACGCACGTCGATACAGAAAGCTGCTTGCAGGAAGGGGCGTTCGCCCGCCGGGCCTGAGCTGTCTTGCGCGCCCTCCAGCGCGGCGGCGAGGCGGCGCTGGTGGCCGCGGTCGGCGGCGTCCTGAAGGATCGCCAGCGCCACCTGATCGGCGCTTGGGCTGATCGGCGCGGCGTGTTCCGCGACGGTCCCGGCCCAGCTTTCGGCGATTTGCGGGATGCGCACCAGCAGCGCCTCGTCCCAGATCAGACGGATCGCTATCAGGTCCATGACAGTGCGGTCCGTATCGCCGACGAGTTCGGCCTGCCACAACAGCCAGCGCGCATGCTGTGCCCAGCCGCCCATGCTCATGGCAAGGCGGTGGAGCGCGGTCGGTGCGGCGTCGTCGTTGATCCCAAGCGTTTCGGCGGCAGACAGGATCGCCCGCTCGGTCGTGTCCGGGGCGCAGGCGACGTGGGCGCAAAAGCCTTCAAGCCCGGCGATTTCCGGCGTGAGGTCATGCATCGCCCAGCCGCGCCAGGCGGTGAAGGCGTCAGCGCCCGGAGCAGGCGACCACAGCGCCTGGCCGCGATCAAAATGCCCGGCCGCCCACAGGCCGATGCACTTGTCGATCAGCGCGGGCCAATCAATCCCGGTCGCTTGCGCCGCCAGATCGGCAACCGTCGGCAGAGCGCGCGGGGCGGGGCCATCGCCCAGCGTTTCTGCGACTTCGCGCAAGGCCGTGACACTTGCGGGCTTTAGCGGTGAGGGCGAGGCGGCCAGTGCCTGTGCCAGATCACTCGCACCAATCCGGCCGTCTCTGATGGCGGCGACATAGTCTGCACCCTTGCGGGTCACGCGCACACCGGCAACACGGGCCAGCCGGGCGGCGGCGGTGGCAAGGTCTTCGCCGGTTTGGCCGAGGAAGGGGTTCACCGCCACAGTCGCGTCCAGCGGGAAAGCCGGGGGGATGGCGCGGCCGGCTGCTTCAGCGGCTTCAAGCACCGCCGAGAAGCGGGCCGGGGCGATGTCAGCGTGGTTCATCAGCATGGCAATTCTCCGTATCTCAGGCGGGGTTCAGCGGATGGTGGTGCGAAAGCCACCGATCGCACGGTCAAGCAGGGCGTTGAGGTACAGGCCGTTGGCAAGGTGGACGCGCAGGCCTGCGGTCGCCGGGTGATGCGCCCACAGCGGGAACAAGGCTTGCGCAAAGGCGACCAGACCAAAGCTGGCCACGGCGATAACCAGCATGGCCCATTCAAGCTCGCCGGGCATCGGTGCAGGGGGCAGGATCGGGCCCCAGATTGCCTGCGCCAGCGTCTGGAAGCTGAAGTAGCCGGCTGCCGCCGCCAGCGCCGCGCCCGCCGTGCGCTTGGTCAGGGCGACCGGCGCGCGGTCGGCAAGGCCTTGAGCGACGAGGTAGGCTACCCCGAAGATCAGGATTGCACCCAGCGCCAGCGCCTGCGGAGACTTTGGCCCGAAGGCAGCGGTAAACGCGCCGGCAATGGCAGCGAAGATGGCCAGCGCCAAAGCGAAGCTTTTGAGCACCGCAGCCACGCTTGGCACAGCGACCGGGCCAGGGCGGCGGATGCTGGCGACCTCGGCAACCGCGCCGCCCGAGGACAGGAAGGCGTGCGCCTTGTACAGCGAGTGCGCGATGATGTGCAGCAGCGCCAGCGTCCACAGTCCCAGGCCGCATTGCAGCAGCATGAAGCCCATCTGCGAGATCGTCGACCAGGCCAGCGCTGTCTTGATGGCGCTCTGGGTCAGCATCACCGCGGCGCCGAACAATGCGGTCAGCCCGCCGATCATCACCAGAGCGGCCATTGCGCCGGTGCTCATCTGCACCAGCGGGGCCGCTGTAATCAGCAGCACACCGCCCGAATTGATGATCCCGGCGTGAAGCAGAGCAGAGACGGGGGTGGGCGCCTCCATCACCTCGGTCAGCCAGCCGTGCAGGGGGAAAGCGGCGGTCTTCAAGGCAGCCGCAGCCACAAGGGCGGCGACCCCGATTGTTCCGCCAAGGCCAAGACCCATGCTTGCCGCAGCGCCGGAGAGAGCTGTCACGTCCAGCGTCCCGAACCGGGCAAACAGCAGGATGGCAGCCAGCACCAGCATCGCATCACCCGCGTGCCAGACCAGCGCAAACTTGGTCGCCGCGCGCTGGGCTTCGGGCCGGTCGGGGTAGAACAAGAGCAGCCGCTTGAGCGTGAGGCCCACTGCAACAGCAGCAAGGATCATGGTGGGCAGCGTGCCGGCCTGCACAAACACCAGCACAGCGGCGAGTGTGGTCAGCATCAGGCCGTGGAAAGCGCCTTCGCGGGCCTCACCGTCGCAGTAAGTGCGGCTGTAGCGCATCACGATCCAGCCGATAAAGCCAACAAGGCTCGCCATGCTGGCGGCGACCAGATCAGCGCGCAGCCCCAGCGCCAACGGCCCGTCCAGCAGCGCGGCGCCGGTCGGCGCGGCAAGCGCGGTCTGGATCAGGCCCGCCAATGCCAGAGCAAATGCGGCCAGCGCCGAGGTTTCGGACCAGCGCGGCAGGTGCCCGGGACGCTTGCCGGGGCGAGCCAGCGCGAGCAGGCTGACAGGCACCAGCGCCAAAGGTGCGAGCATGGGAAAGGCAATGGCGTCAGGCATGATGCGGCACTCCGGCATGAAGAGCTGTGGGTCGCATTGCCAAGTAGGGGGTGGACGAAACCAAGAAAAATTCATATTTTGCGGTCGAACGTTCGGTTCAAGCGAACGATTAAGCGGGTATTCGACCATGGCGAGCCTCAATCTCCACCACCTGCGTCTGTTTCGGGCGGTCGCGCGCGAAGGCACCCTGACCTCGGCTGCCAAAGCGCTCAACATCTCGCAAAGCGCGGTGTCGACGCAGATCAAGGCGCTGGAGGCTGACCTTGGCCATGATCTGTTTGAACGGCGCGGGCGCAATCTGGTGCTGACCGAAGCCGGGCGGATCGCGCTTGATTATGCCGAGCAGATCTTCCGCGCGTCCGAACAGCTGACCGCCACCTTTCGGGCGGTGGGTGGGCAGCGCAAGGTGCTGCGCATCGGTGCGCTGGCGACACTGTCACGCAATTTCCAGATGGGCTTTCTTGCCCCGCTGATCGGGCGCGACGATGTCGAGGTGGTGCTGCGATCGGGCACCCAGTCCAGCCTGCTGCGCGCGCTTGATGCGCTAAGGATCGACGTGCTGCTGACCAATCAGGTGCCCGCGCGCGATGCGGCTAGTCCCTATCTCGTGCGGCGGATTGCGGAACAATCGGTCAGTCTTGTGGGCACCCGGGCGCGGCTGGCGCTCGCCGCGCAGGGCTTGCCGATGCTGCTAGCCCATGCGCCGTTGATCTTGCCGACGCCCGAAACCGCGCTGCGCGCCGGGTTCGACGCGATGCTGGAGCGGATGGGCATTGTCCCGCGCATCGCCGCTGAAGCGGATGATATGGCGATGCTGCGCCTGCTGGCACGCGCTGATGCCGGTGTGGCTGTCATCCCTCCGATCGTGGTGCGCGACGAACTGGCCTCAGGCACGCTGTATGAATTGATGCAATTGCCGGGCATCACGGAAGAGTTCCATGCCGTCACCATCGCGCGCACCTTTCCCAATCCCTTGCTGCGCGAAGTGCTGGATCCTGAAAGGGGCGCCGCGCCTGATGCAGCCGCAGGGCTTGCCGCAGCATTCCGCGGGCAGTAAGGCGCGCGTCCCATGCAAGAAAGTCCCATGCAGGAAATGCAATCTCCCCCCACCGCCACGCTGACGGGCCGCCCGGTCATCTCTGCCACCGGCTTGTTCACCCCTGCCGACAGCATCAGCAACGACGAACTCGTTGCGAGCTTCAACGCCTTCGTTGACCGCCACAATGCCGCCCATGCCGATGCGATTGCGGCCGGCGAGGCGGAAGCTCTGACCTATTCCTCGGCCGAATTCATCGAAAAGGCGAGCGGGATCAAATCGCGCCACGTGATGAGCAAGGCGGCGATCCTCGATCCGGCCACCATGTGCCCGCGCCTGCCCGAGCGGCCCAATGACGAATTGTCGATCATGGCCGAAATCGGCGTGGCAGCGGCACGTCAGGCGCTGGAGCGGGCAGGGCGCAAGCCGGACGATGTGGACGCGGTGCTGTGCGCGGCCTCGAACATGCAGCGCCCTTACCCGGCGATGGCGATCGAAATCCAGCAGGCGCTGGGGATCGAGGGCTTTGGCTTTGACATGAATGTGGCGTGTTCCTCGGCAACTTTCGGCATCCAGACGGCAGCCGATTACATCCGTGCGGGCAATGCGCGTTCTGTGCTGGTGGTCAGCCCGGAAATCACCTCGGGCCACCTCAACTGGCGCGACCGTGACAGCCACTTCATCTTCGGCGATGTCGCCACCGCCGTGCTGGTGGAAGACGCCGCCATCGCGCCTGTGCAGCATTGGGATATTCTCGGCACCAGGCTGAAGACCGTCTTTTCCAACAACATCCGCAACAATTTCGGCTTCCTCAACCGCGCCGCGCCTGGCAGCGCGGATGCAGCGGACAAATTGTTCGTCCAGGAAGGGCGCAAGGTCTTCAAGGAAGTCGTGCCGATGGTGGCACAGATGATCCTTGATGAAGCGACCCGGCTGGGGATTGATCCCGAAGGCCTGCGTCGCCTGTGGCTGCATCAGGCCAATGCCGGCATGAACCGGTTGATTTCGCACAAGGTGCTCGGCCACGAGGCGAGCGAGGATGAAAGTCCGACCGTGCTGGATACCTACGGCAATACCTCCAGCGCGGGGTCAATCATTGCGTTCCACCAGCACAGTGATGATCTGCGGGCTGGTGACACCGGGCTGATTTGCAGCTTTGGGGCAGGCTATTCTGCCGGCACGGTGTTCGTACGCAAGGTTGCCTGAGGGCCGACCTGCCTTGCGGGGTGGGACGCCTCGCCCTAGAAGCGGAACGATGGCAGGCGAAATTCTCGATAACAAGGGCCGCGGCGAGGCTGGCTGGGGCTGGCCCGCGATCCATCCGGAGGGTCGCAAGTTCGGGCTCATTGCGGCAGGCGTGAGCCTGTTTGTGCTGCTGGTGCTGGGTTGGGACATGATCGGCTGGCCGCTGTTGCTGTTCAGCATCGGAGTATTTGCCTTTTTCCGAGATCCGGAACGGGTGGTGCCGCAAAGCGATGCTGTGATAATCTCGCCTGCCGATGGTCTGGTGACCCTGATTACCGAGGTCGATCCGCCGGTGGAATTGCAGATCGACGACGGATCGGGCGTGGCAGGCCTGCCTGCCGGGCCGGTCACGCGGGTATCGATCTTCATGAGTGTGTTCGATGTCCACATCAACCGGACGCCCGTGGGCGGGACAGTGCGGCGCGTGGTTTATATTCCCGGCCGCTTCATGAATGCCGATCTCGATAAGGCGAGTGACGAAAACGAGCGCCAGCACATTTTGATCGAGCGGACTGATGGGCTGAAAATCGGCTTCACCCAGATCGCGGGGTTGGTGGCGCGGCGGATCGTGCCGTTTGTGAAACCGGGCGATATGCTGGCCAAGGGCCAGCGGGTCGGGCTTATCCGGTTCGGTAGCCGGGTTGATGTCTATCTGCCGGCCGGAACCGATCCGGCCGTCATGATCGGACAGACCGTCATCGCCGGCGAAACTGTGATTGCCGAGGTTGGCCGGCGCGGATTGATCGAAGGAATTTCCCAGTGAGCCGCCCCGTTCCGACTCCGCCCGGCCAGCGCGGTCGGCGCAAGCTGCCCGGATCACGATTCCTGCCCGCCCGGCTTGGGCCAAAGGCGGCAGAGGATGACGACGACGACGTGCCTGCCATGGGCAGCGTTGTCAGCGGGGGGCTGACATTGCGAGCGATGCTCCCCAATGCGATCACGTCAGCCGCGCTGTGCTCTGGGCTGACAGGGATCCGTTTTGCGATTGATGGGCAGTGGACCTATGCCATCGCGCTAGTGGTGCTGGCCGGCATCCTTGACGGGATCGACGGGCGGATTGCCCGGCTGCTGAATGCCCAGTCACGCTTTGGCGCCGAACTTGACAGTCTGGCGGATTCGCTTTCGTTCGGTGTCGCTCCGGCGCTGATCCTGTTTCTGTGGTCGTTGCAGGACTGGCCGCGGTTTGGCTGGTTTGCAGCCCTTGCCTTTGCGATCTGCTGCGCGCTGCGTCTTGCCCGGTTCAACGCCCGGATCGATGTGGACGAACAACCGCATAAATCGGCCGGATTTTTGACAGGTGTTCCAGCGCCAGTTGGCGCGGGGCTGGCCTTTACCCCGTTTTATCTGTGGCATGAGACCGGCTACGAACTGTTTCGCGATCCGGTCCTGATGACACTGTGGCTCACAGTCATCGCCATTCTAATGATATCGAACATGGCAACGATCAGCTGGGGTTCCTTGCGTCCGCGCCGTTCCATTCGTCTGCCCCTGATCGCGTTTACGGGCCTTGCTTTTGCTGCTCTGCTGCTTGAGCCATGGTGGACGCTGGCCACCATCAGCCTCACCTATCTGGCGCTGATGCCCTATGGCCTCGTCAAATACGGCAGGATCAAGCGGCGGCGCCAGCTTGAAGCGACAGCAACTGCAAGCGCGCCGGGCGCTGGCGTGCTGTAACGCTGCGAGGGATTGCGAGGCGAGCGGGAGCGGGGCGAAGGGGGGCAGGCCGAACAGGGGCGGGGCGCAACTGCATCTCCAATGCCGCTGATTGAAGCGCAAACCCGGCGCGCATAATCGCGCCTTCGCGCATCAGCCGACCATAGGCCGCCCGCGCCGTCGACAATGCGTCAGCAATCACCCAGATGGCAAGGATGCCCGAGGCGGTAAACAGCGCAGAAATGGCGAGTGCGAGCATCATGATTGTCCTTTACGCTCATTCGTTCGTTTTTTGTTCCTGAGGCTTTGTTCCCTACATGTTCTTCAGTGTCAAGCGGCTTTGTGACCGAACTGGTCCGGAAATTGACGGATAGGGCTATTCAGGGCTGGATTTGATGCGCTTGCCCCGCTAAGGGCCCGCTCGCAACCGAGGGGCAAATCGCCCGTTACGGATGCGAATTCGCATGGAAGGCGTTCATACCGGTGCCGTCTGCGGGATCTCCGCGACGCGGTTCCAGCCTTCCAGAGGAACAACCGGAAAGGAATTACCTATGGCGGCACCTGTCGTCACGATGCAGCAATTGATCGAGGCCGGCGCTCACTTCGGCCACCAGACCCACCGCTGGAACCCGCGCATGAAGCCGTACATTTTCGGCGCGCGCAACGGTGTTCACATCATCGACCTGTCGCAGACCGTCCCGCTGTTCGCGCGCGCGCTGGACTTCGTCGAATCGACCGTGCGTTCGGGCGGCAAGGTGCTGTTCGTCGGCACCAAGCGTCAGGCACAAGAGCCTATCGCAGAAGCTGCACGCATGTCGGGCCAGCACTTCGTCAACCACCGTTGGCTGGGCGGCATGCTCACCAACTGGAAGACGATTTCGGGCTCGATCCGCCGTCTGAAGTCGCTTGAGGAAATGCTTTCGGGCGATGTCTCGGGCTTCACCAAGAAGGAAGTGCTTCAGCTCACCCGTGAGCGTGAAAAGCTTGAAGCCTCGCTCGGCGGTATCCGCGACATGGGCGGCATTCCGGACGTGATGTTCGTGATTGACGCCAACAAGGAAGACCTCGCGATCAAGGAAGCCGCCGTCCTCGGCATTCCGGTGATCGGCATCCTCGACACCAACGTCGATCCCAGCCACATCGCTTTCCCGGTTCCGGGCAATGACGATGCCAGCCGCGCGGTGCGTCTGTACTGCCAGGCAATTGGTGAGGCGGCGCTGGCCGGCAAGGGCAAGTTCCAGGCCGACGTATCGAGCGATTTCGGCGCGATGGCCAATCCTCCGGCCGAAGCCGTCATTGCTGACGCGCCGGCTGCGGAAGAAACCGAAGCCTGATCCTGCTCGGGTGAGAGGGGCGGGTAATAGAGCTCCTCCGTCAATCGCCCGTCACATTACCCCTTTAGCGCGCCCGGCATTGCCCTCCCACCCGGGACCGGCAGGCCGGGCGCCCGAACACCACACGAAAAGGAATTTCTCATGGCCGATTTTTCCGTCGCCGACGTGAAGAAGCTGCGCGAGCGCACTGGCGCTGGCATGATGGACGCCAAAAAGGCGCTGACCGAAGCGGGCGGCGACATCGAAGCGGCGGTTGATGCGCTGCGCGCCAAGGGCCTCGCCACCGCTCAGAAGAAGTCGAGCCGCACGGCGGCTGAAGGCCTCGTCGGCGTGCTGGTGCAGGGCACCAAGGGCGTGGCCGTCGAAGTCAACTCGGAAACCGATTTCGTCGCCAAGAACGACCAGTTCCAGAGCTTTGTGCGCAACGCGACCGCTGTGGCGCTTGGCCTTGGCACCGACGATGTTGAAGCGCTGAAGGCGGCGGCCTACCCGGAAGGTGGCACTGTTGCCGAAAAGCTGACCGATAACGTCGCAACCATCGGCGAAAATCAGCAGATCCGCCGCATCAAGACCGTGTCGGTCGAGAAGGGCGCGGTCATTTCGTACATGCACACCGCCGCTGCCGAAGGCCTCGGCAAGATCGGCGTGCTGATCGGTCTGGAAAGCGAAGCCGGCGCGGACGTGCTCGAACCGCTCGGCAAGCAGCTGGCCATGCACGCGGCTGCCGCTTTCCCGATGGCGCTGGATGCTGATGGTCTCGATGCCGACGTGATCGAGCGTGAGCGCAAGATCGCTGCCGAAAAGGCTGCGGAAACCGGCAAGCCGGCTGACGTGCAGGCGAAGATGGTCGACGGCGCGGTGAAGAAGTTCGCCAAGGAAAACGCGCTGCTCAGCCAGATCTTCGTGATGGACAACAAGACCGTCATCGCCGATCTGGTCGCGCAGGCTGGCAAGGCCGCTGGCACGCCCATCGTGCTCAAGGACTACGCCCGCTTCCAGCTGGGTGAAGGCATCGAGAAGGAAGAAGTGGACTTCGCCGCAGAAGTGGCAGCCACGCTCAAGGGCTGATTTCAGCGCCAAAGCATCGCAACGGCCGTCGCAGTATGATGCTGCGGCGGCCGTTTGCTTGCGCGCGGTTGTGCACCGCGCAACCTTACCCTTTGCGCATCGGGGGATTGCCCGTTAAGTGCGCCGAACCTATTCCCACGGCCTAGATTCCAGCCCGGAGCCCCGCATCCCATGTCCCTGCCGCCGATCAAACGCGTTCTCCTGAAACTGTCGGGCGAAGTCTTGATGGGCGGCCAGCAGTTCGGGATTGATCCGGCCTTCGTCGCTGAACTGGCTGCCGAGGTGAAGGCGGCCAAGGAAACGGGCCTCGAAATCTGCCTCGTCATTGGCGGCGGCAATATCTTCCGCGGGATGGCGGGCGCGGCCAAGGGCATGGACCGGGCGCAGGCCGATTACATGGGGATGCTGGCGACCGTGATGAACGCGCTCGCAATGCAGAACGCGCTGGAACAGCTCGGCGTGCAGACCCGCGTGCAGTCCGCGATCGAGATGGACAAGGTGTGCGAACCGGTGATCCGCCGCCGCGCCGAACGTCATCTGGAAAAGGGCCGCGTGGTGATCTTCGCCGCTGGCGTCGGCGCGCCCTATTTCACCACCGATAGCGGCGCAGCCTTGCGTGCAGCCGAAATGAAGTGCGACGCGCTGCTCAAGGGCACCAGCGTCGACGGGGTCTATGACAGTGATCCCAAGCACAACCCGGGCGCGGTGCGGTTCGACACCGTCACCTATGACCGCGTGCTGGCCGACAACCTCAAAGTCATGGATGCCTCTGCCGTGGCCTTGTGCCGTGACAACAAGATCCCGATCGTCGTCTTCTCGATCCGCGAGAAAGGCAACCTTGCCCGCGTGCTGGCGGGCGAGGGCACGACCACCATCGTTCAAGACAGCTAAAGACAACCGAAGGAACCCCAGCCATGCCGCAATATGACAAGGCCGATGTCGAGCGCCGGATGAAGGGCGCTGTCGAAGCGTTGAAAAGCGATCTTCAGGGCCTGCGCACGGGCCGCGCCAACACCAGTTTGCTCGATCCGGTCGTGGTCGAGGTTTATGGCTCGATGATGCCGCTCTCGCAGGTCGCCACCGTCTCCGCACCCGAACCGCGGATGCTGAGCGTGCAGGTGTGGGACAAGTCGAACATGACGCCGGTGGAAAAGGGCATCGCGCACGCGAACCTCGGCCTTAATCCCATTATCGACGGCCAGACGTTGCGCCTGCCGATCCCTGACCTCACGCAGGAACGCCGCAAGGAACTCGCCAAGCTGGCCGGCCAATATGCCGAAAAGGCCAAGATCGCGATCCGCAACGTGCGCCGCGATGCGATGGAAAGCCTGAAGACCGACGAGAAGAAGAAGGAAATCTCCGAGGACGATCGCAAGCGTTCCGAAGAGCAGGTTCAGAAGCTGACCGATCAATACGTCAAGGAAACCGACGAGGCCGCCGCCAAGAAGGAACAGGAAATCCTGACGCAGTGATGCTGGCTCGGGGGTTGTAAGGACAGGGCTTGGATCAGTCGCGCGCCAGACACGTGGCCATCATCATGGATGGCAATGGCCGCTGGGCCAAGAAACGGGGCCTGCCGCGCGCGGTGGGTCATCAGCGCGGCGTGGAAGCGGTGCGCCGGCTGGTGCGCTCGCTCGAAGGCACCGGGCTTGAATGCCTGACGCTTTATGCTTTCTCCTCGGAAAACTGGAAGCGGTCGGAAGACGAGGTCGATGATCTGATGAACCTGATGCGCCGGTTCATCAAATCCGATCTGCCCGAATTCATTGCCAATAATGTGAAGCTGAAGATCATCGGCGATTGGCAGAGCCTGGCGCCCGATATTGTCGCGATGCTGGAAGACGCGCTGGCGCAGACTGCGAACGGCAAGCAGACGCTCGCGGTGGCGCTCAATTATGGCGGTCAGCACGAAATCGCGCGCGCTGCGACCAAGGCCGCGGCACTGGGCGAGGTGACAATCGGAACCATCGCGGCGCAGCTCGATACTGCCGATCTGCCGCCGCTTGATCTGTTGATCCGAACCAGCGGCGAAATCCGCCTCTCGAACTTCCTGCTGTGGCAGGCGGCCTATGCCGAGATGCTGTTTGTCGATACGCTGTGGCCTGATTTCGAGCCTGCGCACCTGTCGCAGGCGCTGGATGATTTTGCCCGGAGGGAGCGGCGCTATGGCGGACGGTGAGGCGCGGGTGGGTGATACTGCGGCAGGGGTAAGCGACCTGCCGGTGCGGCTCGGCTCGGCTATCGTCATGCTGGTGCTGGCGGGCGGGGCGCTGTGGCTGGGCGGATGGTTCTGGACCGCGTTTGTCGCGCTGCTGGCGCTTGGCGCCTTGTGGGAATGGAACAAGCTGATCGGCCGCTTTGGCTTGGGCGGGATTGGTGAGACGCTGTGGTTCTTCGCCGGGGTGCTCTATATCGGCGGCGCGGCCTATGCGATCATGGCGGTACGCAACGGGCGGCAGGTGCTGCCGCTTGACCCGGATCTGGCGGGTTATGCGCCGCTTGGTGTTCTGTTGGGCTTCATCCTGCCGGTGGTGGCGGTCGATGTGGGCGCATATTTCGCTGGCCGCGCCATTGGTGGCCCCAAAATCGCGCCGAAGATCAGTCCTGCCAAGACCTGGGCCGGGCTGGCTGGCGGGGCGGTGCTGTCGGCGCTGGTGGGCGTGGTGAGCGAAGTGGCCGATATCGGTCCGGGGGCAATCTTTGCCGGTTACAACGGGATGGTGCTGGCCGGCGCGGTGGTGGGCGGGATCGTTATTGCCGTAATCGCTCAGGCGGGCGATTTCTTCGAAAGCTGGATGAAGCGGCGCGCGGGCGTAAAGGATTCGGGCAGCCTCATTCCGGGGCACGGCGGCTTGTTTGACCGGCTGGACGGGTTCCTCGCTGTGTTTTTTGTGCTGTTTGTGATTGAACAAGTCACCCTTTTGCTGGGATGATGCGGCAATGACCCGTTCGATAACCCTGCTTGGCGCTACCGGCTCGATTGGCGCATCGACGCTGGATCTGGTGCGGCGCAACCGCGATGCCTGGCAGGTTGACGCTTTGACGGCGCAATGCAGCGCGACAGAGCTGGCTGCGCTGGCGATCGAATTTGGGGCCAAGCTCGCCGTCGTGGGTGATGAAACGTGTTTGCCGGCATTGCGCGAGGCGCTTGGCAGCAGTGGCATTGCAGCGGCAGGCGGGCGCGCAGCGCTGGTTGAAGCAGCTCAGCGTCCGGTAGACATGACCGTGGCGGCGATTGTCGGCTGTGCCGGGCTTGCCCCTGTCATGGCGGCGGTCGAGCGTGGCGGCGTCATCGCGCTGGCCAACAAGGAAGCGCTCGTCTCGGCAGGTGAGGTGTTGATGCAAGCCGTCGCTCGCCACGGCGCAACCCTGCTGCCGACCGATTCTGAACACAACGCGATCTTCCAATGCTTGCAGGGCAACCGGATCGAGGATGTGTCCAAAATCACGCTGACCGCCAGCGGCGGGCCGCTGCGGACATGGTCGCAAAGCCGCCTTGATGCGGCGACCCCGGCCGAGGCTGTAGCGCACCCCAACTGGTCGATGGGCGCCAAGATCAGTGTCGATTCCGCAACGATGATGAACAAGGGGCTCGAGTATATCGAGGCCTATCACCTGTTCCCGGTCGGACTGGATAAGCTGGGCATTGTCGTCCATCCGCAAAGCGTGATCCATTCAATGGTCGAATTCCGCGACCGGTCAACGCTGGCCCAGCTTGGGCCGTCCGACATGCGCGTGCCGATTGCGTCATGCCTTGCCTGGCCGCAGCGGATGGAAACGCCGCTGCCCGCGCTGGATCTGGCAGCGATTGGCGAGCTCACGTTTTTTCCGCCCGATGAGACCCGCTTTCCCGCCACCCGCCTGGCGCGCGAGGCGATTCGCGCTGGCGGGAGCGCGCCCGCGATCCTCAATGCGGCCAACGAAGTCGCGGTCGCTGCGTTTCTTGGCGGTCAGATCACGTTCACCCGGATTGCCGCACTGGTGGAAGAGACGCTCCAGCGCAGCAACGATGCGCCGCGCCCTGCCAGCCTTGAAGAAGTGCTCGCTGTCGATCAATCTGCTCGCAGGCAAGCGTTGAGCCTGCTGGAGACCAACGCCCTTGTTTGAATCGCCCCCTTTCTGGATGTATGTGATCGGCTTCCTGCTGTTGCTCGGGCCGCTCGTTACTCTGCATGAGCTTGGCCACCTGCTGATGGGCCGGTTGTTCGGCGTAAAGGCCGATGCATTCTCGGTTGGGTTCGGCAAGGAACTGGTCGGCTTTACCGACAAGCAGGGCACTCGCTGGAAACTGTCCGCGCTGCCGCTGGGCGGTTATGTTCAGTTCAAGGGCGACATGAACCCGGCCAGCGTGCCCGATCCGGCTGCGCCCGTCGAAGAGGGCAGCTTTCAGCATGCCGCCTTGTGGAAACGCGCGCTGATTGTGGCAGCCGGGCCAGTCACCAATCTGGTGATTGCGATTGCCATTTTTGCCGCTTTCTTTGCGATCATCGGCAAGCCTGTGATTGTCGGCGAAGAGGATTCGCGCACCATCGGTGCTTTCAGCGAAGGCAGCGTGGCTGAGGCCGCAGGGCTGAAAGTGGGCGATGTCGTGGTGGCGATTGATGGTCGCCCGATCCGCGATTTCACCGATATGAAAACCAAGATCGCGCTCAATCCGGGCAAGCAGATGGTCTTTACGGTGGAGCGTGCTGGCAGCACAATCGACTATAGCTTTGCTACTGCGCGGGTCGAAAATACCGACAGCTTTGGCAATGTCAGCACCGAGGGGTTGATTGGCGTTGCTCCGGCAGGCGGCAAGTACGAACTTGAAAAGGTGAGCGTATTTGAAGCCATCCCGCTCGGTATCCGGCAAAGCTGGGACTTCACCGGGATGATGATCACCGGCATCCAGCAGATTGTCATAGGCGAGCGTTCGGTCAAGGAACTGGGCGGTCCGCTCAAGATCGCAAAATATTCGGGCGAGCAGATGAGCATGGGGGCTGCGGCCTTTATCCATTTTGCTGCGCTGATCTCGCTTAATTTGGCATTCATCAATTTCTTGCCAATCCCCGCGCTCGATGGCGGGCACCTGATGTTCTACGCGGCCGAGGCAATCCGCCGCAAGCCGGTGGGGCCGCAGGCGACGGAATGGGCCTACCGCACTGGCATTGCGCTGGTGCTGATGCTTATGGTGGTGGTGACGGTGAATGACATTGTGGCGCTGCCGATCTTCGGAAGCTGAGGCAGGCGGACTGCGGCGCTTTTGTCGGTGAAAGGTCTCGCCGCAGGGGCGATCTGGTGCCACGCGGCTTGATTGCGGTGGGGACATGGGGCAGAGGCGGGCGCCGGGATGGGTTGGCGCGCACGATGCGCGAAAGGTTGCTGACACGATGTCACGTCACTGATGGCAAGCATCATGGCGCACTGGGTTGAAAACGGGATTTTTGCTGGATGAACCGAATGAGCAAGACAGGCGCCTGGCCGGTCAATTGCAACGCCTCTGCCCCGCGTCCGGTCATCCGGCTGGCCAGCCTGCTGTGCTGTGGTTCGATCCTTGCGGGGGTTCCGGCGCTCGCGTCTGCCCAGTCACAATCTGGCCAGTCACAAACGGAAACGGCGGCGACTGCTCAGCCAGCAGCCCCTGCGCCTGTTCTGCCAGCGCGCGCGAACGCGATCAGCACCATCACTGTGGTCGGTGCCGAACGGCTCGAACCCACTACCATTCTCAGCTACATCCGTCTGCGCGTCGGGCAGGAATACACCTCTGCTGCCGCTGACGAGGCGCTGAAGGATCTTGGCGCGACGGAGCTTTTCGCCAATTTCTCGATCCGCAATGACAACGGCAATGTCGTGATCAATGTGACCGAAAACCCGGTGATCAACCGCATCGTTCTGGAAGGGAACGAGCGGCTGAAGGCCGACAAGATCCTGCCCGAAATCAAGCTTTCGCCGCGCCAGATCTTCACCCGTTCCAAGGTGCGCGCTGACGTTGCCCGCATCATCGAACTCTATAAGCGTCAGGGCCGGTTCGCCGCGCAGGTTGAGCCCAAGATGGTGCAGCTGCCGCAGAACCGGGTCGATATCGTCTTCGAGATCACCGAAGGGCCCAAATCAAAGGTCCGCCAGATCAATATTCTTGGCAACGAGAAGTTTTCTGACGGCCAATTGCGCGGCGAAATGGTGACCAAGCAATCGCGGCTCACCAGCTTCTTCAGCTCAAACACCAGTTATGACCCTGACCGCCTTGCCTTCGACCAGCAGAAGTTGCGGCAGTTTTACTTGACCGAAGGGTATGCTGATTTCCGCGTGGTGTCGGCGGTGGCCGAACTGACGCCGGATCAGAAGGACTTCATCATCACCTATGTGGTGGAAGAGGGCGAGCGCTATAACTTTGGCGACGTCAAGGTCGATAGCCAGCTGCGCGACTTTGACAGCGATGTGATGAGCACCCAGCTGCCGATGAAGTCGGGTGATTTTTACAACGCGAAGCTGGTCGAAGACACCATCGAACAGCTGACCGAATTGGCGGGCCGTTACGGCTATGCCTTTGCCGACGTCCAGCCGCGCTACAACCGCGTGCCCGACGACCTCAAGATGAACATCACCTTCGTCTTGCGTGAAGCGCCGCGCGTCTATGTCGAGCGGGTTGATATCAACGGCAACACGCTCACGCAGGACAAGGTCATTCGCCGCGAATTTCGTCTGGCGGAGGGCGATGCGTTCAACTCGGTCGGGGTGCTGCGCACCACGGCGCGCATCAACTCGCTGGCCTATTTTCAGGAAAACTTCGAGGTCAAGCAAACCGAGGGTAGCGCGCCCGACCGCATCATCCTTGAGGCCAACGTCGAAGAACGCCCGACGGGCGAATTGCAATTTTCAGCCGGCTTTTCCTCGATCGAGCAGTTCATTCTTGCCGGCAGCATCCGCCAGCGCAATTTCCGCGGGCGCGGGCAGACTGTCGGGCTCAGCATCAACTATTCGCAGTTCTCGCGCTCGGCGCAGATCAGTTTCTCCGATCCTTATATCTTTGATCGGAATATCTCCGGCGGCATCGACATTTACCGGCGCGATTTCAACAGCTTCAACTTTACCGGCAATGATCGTAATACGACGTTCCAGCAGGCCACGACCGGTTTTTCGATGCGCGCTGGTGTACCGCTGACCGAATACATGTCGCTGGTGGGCAGTTACACGCTCAACTATGAAGACGTGTCGCTCGACGAAAACCTGTTCTTTTCGGACCTTAACGGCGACGGCGTGCGGGAGTGTGATCCGCTGCGGGCCGGGCGCTTCTTGTGCGATGCGATCGGCACGCGGTTGAGCTCGATCGTTGGCCTGAGCCTCAATTACAATTCGCTCAACTCGCGCGTTCGTCCAACACGGGGCAAGACCGTGTCGTTGAGCGCCGAGTTTGCAGGGCTGGGCGGCGATGTGCGTTACGCCCGCTTCCGCGGCCGGGCGCAGCAATTCTGGAATGTCGGCAGTTCAGGCTTCATCTTCTCGATCCTGGCTGAGGGCGGCACGATCATTCCGTTGCAGGAACGCCCGGGTGCAGGCGTTGATGATGTGCTGCTGACCGACCGCTTCTTCCTCGGCGAACCGCAAATCCGCGGCTTTGCGATCCGCGGGGTCGGCCCTCGGATTCTCACGCAGCAGTCGCTGCTCGACGATCTGGGGCGGCCGCGGCTGGATGCGAACGGCAACATCCTGTATGTAACCGAGCGCAATCAGGTGCGTGACGATGCGATCGGGGGGCGCAACTACTATCTGGGCCGGGCCGAGCTTGAAATCCCGCTGGGGAGCGGCGCGCGCGAACTTGGCTTGCGGCCTTCGATCTGGGCGGATGTCGGCGCCTTGTGGGGTGTTGAAACACCGGTGCTTACGGTCAATCCCGGCGGCATCCAGCAGCGCGACGCGAATGGTGCGCTGCTTTATGAGGTGCCCACCACCGGCCAGTTCACCACCAGCCCGACCCAGCCGGATGGCACGCCCAACCGCCTGTCGATCCAACCCGGCACCAACCTGCGCGAAGTCTTCCTCGGCAATTCGCCCAGCCCGCGTGTGACAGCCGGGATCGGGGTGAACTGGAACTCGCCCTTTGGACCTTTCCGCATCGACTTCGCTCAGACCATCCGCAAGGTGGAAGGCGATGACGAGCGTACTTTCACCTTTAACGTAGGAACCCAATTCTGATGACACGTCTTGCCAAATATCTCGCTTCGGCTGGTGTTGCGCTGACGGCGCTGACGGCGCTGCCTGCGCATGCTCAGGTGGATGGCCGTCTTGCCACGGTCGATATCTCACGCACCATCATCGGCACCACGGCGTTCCAGACCTCGTACGAGCAGGTCAACACCACTTACGCCCAGCAAAACGAACTGCGCCGTACCAAGGCGCAGGAGCGCCAGACCATGCTCGCCAAGTTCGACAAGAACGGCGACAAGCAGGTTGACGACAGCGAACAGGCCGCGATGCAGAAGTCGCCTGATTTTGCCAAGCTTCAGACCCTTGAGCAGGAAATTCAGGGCCTTGGCAACCAGATCGATGGTGCGCGGGTCTACGCGATCGAGCAGATCATCATGCAGTATCCCGCCGCGCTTGAGCAGGTGACGACTGCGCAGCAGATCAAGATGGTGATTGATCCGTCGTCGCTGCTGTTCGCGCCGCCGGAAGCCGACATCACCCAGCAGGTGACGACCGCGCTCAACGCCAAGGTCGCAAGTGTTGGCGTGGTGCCGCCGGCCGGTTGGCAGCCAAGCCGTGAGGGCGTGCAAATCTACCAGGAAATCCAGCAGCGCCTGATCGCCGCCCAGATGGCGCAGGCACAGCAGCAGCAGCAAGCCGCGCAGCCGGGCAATGCCGCGGCGCCGGCAGGCCGCTGATCCGTTCCGGAGCTGATCGATGAGCGACACGGGTAACGGCGCGGGCGAGGTGTCCGGCTATGACATCGTCAAGATCCTCAAGGCCTTGCCGCATCGTTACCCGCTGTTGCTGGTTGACCGGGTCAAGGCCATCCAGCTGGGAGAACGTATTCACGCGGTCAAGGCCGTGAGCATGAACGAGCAGTTCTTTCAGGGCCATTTCCCTGGCGCGCCGATCATGCCCGGCGTTCTCCAGATCGAGGCACTGGCCCAAGCGGCGGGTATCCTCGGGATCGAGACGATGGAGTTGGCAGGCACGGGGAAACTGGTGATCTTCATGGGGATCGAGAACGCAAAGTTCCGTGCGCCCGTGACCCCGGGGTGCCTGCTCGATCTGCACGTGGAGTTCACGCAAAAGCGCAGCCGCGTCTACAAGTTCAAAGGCGTTGCCAGTGTCGAGGGCAAGACCACCTGCGAGGTCGAGTTCACCGCCATGATGACAGATCCGCCTGCCTGATCGCGTTCCCGCTGACATCTGAGGTTGCATTGGTCAGCGTTCCCGCCTATCGGCCCCGCTTCCCATTCATAGCAGCGCCGGTCGGTACCGGCGCCACGCTGCAAAGGACACCATCATGAAGGCCGAAGGTCACCCCGATTATCACCTGATCACGGTCAAGATGACCGATGGCACCGAATTCCAGACCCGCTCGACGTGGGGCAAGGAAGGCGATGTGCTTGCGCTCGATATCGATCCGCTGAGCCACCCTGCCTGGACCGGCGGCAAGCAGCAGGTTTCCGAAGGCGGCCGTGTGGCCCAGTTCAACAAGCGTTTCGGTGGGCTCAGCCTCAAGAAGTAAGCCCTGTCACGCGATTCGCGGCTTTCCGGTCGCGGCACAAGTTTGCGGTCTCTGACCGCAGGAGGAAGGCGGCCCGACGGGGTCGCCTTTTTCGTATGAGGCGCAGTGTTATGCTTGCGCTGGCGCGGCGATAGGCGGCTGATGCCAGACCTCGCGTCGCTGTGAGCGATCAAAGGATTCGCGGAACGGTGCTGGATCGGTGAGGGCGGGGCACCGCAATTTTGGCATCGCGTAATAATCTTGCGCTGACAATCGCACTGCGCAGTTTTCGCTTTCCTCAGGCAGCCCTTTGTGCAAGAGGCGCGCCTCCCTTGTCAGGGCGCTTGACCGTATGTCTGCGTTGCGTAAACCGCGCCTCTTCGCGCGGGCTTGGCAGCGACCAAAATGGTGGTATGCGGGCAGGAGTGTGTGGCGACCATAGCTCAGCTGGTTAGAGCGCCGGTTTGTGGTACCGGAGGTCGCGGGTTCGAACCCCGTTGGTCGCCCCATCTCCCCGCTTGCTGCTTGGCAGTACCGCGCCCGACAGGGGAGATAGCATGACCGCATTCTGGGCCGAGCCCGATTTCGACGCGCACGAACTGGTGCAACTGGTTCACGACCGTGCGAGCGGGCTGACAGCGATCATTGCGGTCCATTCCACCCATTGTGGCCCTTCGGCGGGCGGCACCCGGTTCTGGCATTACAGCGATCCGGCTGGCGCCATGCGCGATGCGCTGCGCTTGTCGCGCGGGATGAGCTACAAGAACGCGATGGCCGGGCTGCCGATGGGCGGCGGCAAGGCCGTGATCCTGGCCGATGAACAGCGGATCAAGACCCCTGAGATGCTGGCAGCCTTTGGCGATGCGGTTGAGGGTCTTGGCGGGCGTTACGTGACCGCTGAAGACGTTGGTATCACCGAAGCCGATATGGTCGCGGTATCCCAGCGCACCGCGCATGTTTCGGGCCTTCCTGTGACAGGCGCGGGCAGTGCGGGCGGTGATCCCGGCCCGTTCACCGCCTATGGTATCTATCTCGGCATCAAGGCGGCTGTGGCGCACAAGCTTGGCAAGGACAGTCTTTCGGGCGTTCATGTCGCGGTGCAGGGCACGGGTAGCGTGGGCGGCGGGGTTGCCCGCTTGTTGGCGCGTGATGGGGCCAAGTTGACCCTCGCCGATATTAACGCGGCCCGCGCCGCATCGCTGGCAGCAGAGCTTGGCGGCGTTACGGCCTCAACCGATGGCATCATGGCGACGCCGTGCGATGTGTTCAGCCCGAACGCGCTGGGCGCGATCCTTGATGACGAGGGCATTGCGGCGCTTGATTGCGCGATTGTGGCGGGCGGCGCCAACAACCAGCTTGCCAAGCCCCAGCACGGCGCCAATCTTGCCGCGCGCGGTATTCTGTATGCGCCCGATTATGTGATCAACGCGGGCGGAATCATTTCGGTCGCTACCGAATATCTCGCCCGCCGCGACGGCCGCACCGGCGATATTGCCGAAGTCAACGCGCTGGTCGCGCAGATTCCCGGGCGACTCGAAGCGATCTGGCAGGAAAGCGACAGCAGCGGCGTTTCGGCGGATGTGGTCGCTGACCGGATGGCGCAAAAGCTGATCGGACGCGGCTGAAACGGGCACGGCTGCGGGAACGATCCCCCGCTGTATGAATTGCAGTCTTGTCCGCTCTGGGTGTAACGCTACAAGCTCGGCGAGACGCTAAACATTATGCACATATACGCCAACCCCACCCGCTTTCTGTCACTTGCCCGGTGGCTGACACCGCTTCTGTTCTGGAGCGGTCTGGCGCTGTCTGTAGGTGCGGTTGCGTGGGGCCTGTTCATGGTGCCGCCTGATCGGCTGATGGGCGATACCGTGCGGATTCTGTTCATTCATGTCCCGGCGGCCTGGCTCGGCATGGGCGGTTGGGCGGGGATTGCGATCTCCAGTGCCATGCTGCTGATCTGGAAGCACCCGCTGGCCGCACTGGCGGCGCGGGCGATTGCGGTGCCGGGGATGGTGTTCTGCGCGATCTGCCTTGCCACCGGATCGATCTGGGGCCGCCCGACCTGGGGCACCTGGTGGGAGTGGGACGGACGGCTGACATCGATGCTGGTGCTGTTGTTTCTTTACGCCGGTTATATCGCGCTGACAGAAGCGGCCGAGAAGGAAGGCTCCTCGACCAAGATAGCCGCCATTTTCGGCATGGTCGGCGCGGTCAATGTGCCGATCATCAATCGCAGCGTGGTGTGGTGGAACTCGCTCCATCAGCCGCCGAGCATCACCGCTGGTAAAAGCGCGATCGAGGCGACGTTCCTTGTGCCGCTGCTGATTGCGGTGGTCGGCTTTTCCTTGCTGTTCGGCGCGATAGTCTTGATGCGGATGCGGGCGTTGATTGCGCAGGCGCAGGTCGAAGCCCGGCTGCGTCGCCGCGCGCTGGATGATGACGCGCCGGCCATGGCCGCTGCGACCCCGGCGATGGAACAGGCATGATGCGCGAACAGCTTAACCAATGGGATTTTGTCCTGATGGCCTATGGCGTGGGCGTGGTCGCGCTGGCCATGCTGATCGCATGGGCATGGCGTTCGATGGCCCGTGCCGAGGCTCGGCGTGATGCGGTGCGGCGGCGCTGAACAGGAACAATGCAATGAAGGCGAAGCAACAACGTCTGATCCTTGTGATCATTGCCCTGCTGGCGATTGTCGGCGCGGGTCTGCTTGCGGCCTGGAGCCTGCGCAATCAGGCCAATTATTTCTACCTTCCCGAACAAATGGCATCAGAGCCGCCCGAAGTCGGCCAAGCGGTGCGGTTGGGGGGGATGGTGAAGGCTGGCTCGATCCAGACCATGCCTGACGGTGTCACCGTGAACTTCATGGTCACCGGCAACACCGCCGATGCAATCCCCGTGCGATACAGCGGTATCTTGCCCGATCTGTTCGTCGAGAATTCGGGCGTGGTGGCTGAAGGCAGTCTTGGCCCGGACGGCGTGTTTGTCGCCACCAACCTGCTGGCCAAGCATGACGAAAACTACGTGCCCAAGGAACTCGAAGGCATGGGGACCGAGCAAGCCGCCAAGATGGCCGCTGAAACCACAGTCGGGTTGAAGTAACATCGTGCCACAAACGAGGGCCAAGCAATGACTGCCGAAATCGGACTGGCCGCCTTGTGGCTCGCGGCCGCGCTGGCGGTGCTGCAAATGGTTTCTGGCGCTTTTGCGCTGCGTGCTGCCGAAGGTGAGGTCAACGCGCTGGCGATCTATGCCCGCCCGGCGGCTGTGGTGCAGGCGTTTTTGGCGGTGCTCGCCTTCATCATGCTGCTCTACGCTTTTGCGACCACTGATTTGTCGATCAAGCTGGTCGCGAGCAACTCCCACTCGATGAAGCCGATGCTTTACAAGCTGACCGGCACCTGGGGAAACCACGAAGGGTCGATGCTGCTATGGGTTGGCGTGCTGGCGCTGTCGGGCGGCTTGCTGGCAGGCTTTGAAAAGCGGCTGCCTGAACGCACTATGGGCGCGACGCTCGCGGTGCAGGGCTTTGTCGCGCTCGGTTTTTATGCCTTCTTGCTGCTGTCTTCCAATCCGTTCGAGCGTCTGCCCGTCCCGGCGGCGGAAGGCATTGGCCTTAATCCGTTGCTGCAGGACATCGGTTTGGCGATCCATCCGCCTACGCTGTACGCCGGTTATGTTGGCCTGTCGGTCGCCTTCAGCTTGGCGATGGGCGCGCTGCTGACCAATCAGGTGAACCCGGCTTTCGCCCGTGTGCTTCGTCCGTGGGTGCTGGGCGCGTGGGTGCTGCTGACCTTCGGCATTACCGCCGGTTCCTATTGGGCCTATTACGAACTGGGCTGGGGCGGCTGGTGGTTCTGGGATCCGGTCGAGAATGCCTCGCTGATGCCGTGGCTTGCGGCAACCGCGTTGATGCATTCGGTCAGTGTGCTGGCCGCGCGCGATGCGCTGCGGACGTGGACGATCATGCTGGGCGTGCTGGCCTTTTCAATGTCGATGCTGGGCACTTTTCTGGTACGGTCGGGCGTCTTGACCAGCGTCCATGCTTTCGCTGTCGATCCGGAGCGGGGGGCCTTCATCCTCGGCCTGCTGCTGCTCTACATCGGCGGCGCGTTCACGATCTTTGCTCTGCGCGCGGGCGCCGTGGCCGAAGGCAAGCGCTTTGCGGTGGCCAGCCGCGAAGGTGCGCTGGTGTTCAACAACGTGATGCTGTCGGCGATCCTCGCGATCGTTTTGCTGGGGACGCTCTATCCGCTGCTGACCGAAGCATTTGATGTCCGGGTCAGTGTTGGCCCGCCCTATTTCAATCCGGCCAGCGCGATCTTTGCCGTGCCGATGTTCCTGGTGATGGCGGTTGGTCCGCTGCTGCGCTGGAAAAGCGACAAGCCTGCCCGGCTCCAGATCGAGCTTGGGCTGATCGCGGCGCTGGTGATCGGGACAATTGTGTTGGTGAGCTTCTTTGGCCAGTTCCCGCTGCTGCCGTTGCTGGGCCTTGGCCTTGCCGCAGCGCTTGCTGTGGCGGCGTTCATGCCGCTGCGCGGCCGCAAGCTGTGGCGCGTGCCAGTGGCGACGTGGGGCATGGTGCTGGCGCATTTCGGCGTCGCCGTCTCGCTGTTCGGCATGGCCTGCGAAGGCGCGTTCTCGCAGGAACGGCTCGCGGCGGTTGCCCCGGGCGGCACGGAACAGATTGGCGATTTTTCGGTCACTCTCCAGAGCGTGACCCCGGTCGCTGGGCCAAACTGGACGGCGATCGAGGCCCGGCTCGCGATCAGCGAGAGCGGGGGTGAGCCTGTCATCCTGTATCCTCAGGCGCGCAGCTTCTGGTCGCCGCCGATGTCGACCAGCGAAAGCGCTCTGCTCACCCGGTGGGACGGGCAGCTTTATGCTGTCATCGGCAATCAGGCCGAAGACGGGCGCTGGCAAATCCGCGTGTGGTGGAAGCCGTTTGTGACCTTCATCTGGTATGGGGGCCTGCTGATTGCGCTGGGCGGGGTGCTGGCGATTGCGGGCCGCGTGAAGGTGGACGTGAAGCGCCGCACGGCAAGCACCAAAGGTGCTGAGCGGCGCGCCGATCTTGAAGCGCTGGGCGCTTCACCGGCGCCGGCGGAATAATCGGCCATGCGTTCACGGCTGTATCTTTGGGTGCCACTCGCCCTGTTCGCCTTCTTTGCAGGGGTAGCAGCGTACATGCTGACCCAGGAGAAGGACGAGTTCGTCCAAAGCGCGATGATTGGCCAGCCACTGCCCGACTTCACGCTTGAGCCAGCCTATGACGGACTGCCCGGAGCAGCAAAAACAGATTTCGTTGGCCGTGGGCCACGCTTGCTCAATATCTGGGCCAGCTGGTGCCTGCCGTGCATCGCCGAGGCCCCGCAATTGGAAGCGCTGCAAGCACGCGGCGTGGAAATCATTGGCATTGCCATCCGCGACCGGCCCGGCGATGTCGCCAACTTCCTTGCCCGCCACGGCAATCCCTACACTCGGATTGGCAGCGATCCGATTTCTGAAGTGCAGCTGGCGGTCGGCTCGTCCGGCGTGCCTGAAACCTTCGTGATCGATGCCAAGGGCGTGATCCGGTACCAGCATATCGGCGACATCCGCGAAGGCGATGTGCCCAAGCTGCTCGCAGAACTGGAGAAGGCCCGATGATCCGGTGGTTGGCCGCGTTTTTCATCGCCATTCTGGCGCTTCCGGTGGCGGCGCAGGATACCATGCCGCCGGCACCTTACGCCTATAGCCAGCTCGACAACCCGCAGCTCGAAGCCGAGGCTGCCGCACTGATGCACACCTTGCGCTGCATCAAATGCCAATCGCAGTCGATTGCCGATAGCGACGCGCCGATGGCTGGCGATATGCGCCATCAGGTGCGCAGCCGTATTCTCGCTGGTGAAAGCCCGGATGAGATCCGCCGTTGGCTGATCGCACGGTATGGCGATTATGTCAGTTACGAACCTGAGGTCAGCGCCACCACGTGGCCGCTGTTTGCTGTGCCCGTGCTGATCGTGCTGGTGGTGGCAGGCGTCCTGCTGCGGCGCCTTGGGCAGCGGCGTGGCAGTTCAGAAGGGCAATCATCATGATCGGCGGTTGGCTGGCAGTTGCGGCACTGGCGCTTGCAGCTTTTGCCTTTGCTGCGGTGGTTTTGCGGCTTCCGCGCGAAGGGATGACGCTGTTTGGCGCCGTGCTGGTTGCCGGTCTTGCCGGTTATGCCTGGCAAGGATCGCCCGGTCAGCCCTCGGCGCCCAAGGTTGCGGCTGTCGCGGCTGGCGGAGAGGGTGAGGCGATGGTGGATGGCCGTTCCGCGCTGTTCGACCGCACCTTGCCGCCGCCCAATTACTTGGTGACATCGGATGCTTTTGCGCGGCGGGGGCAGTTCGGGGATGCAGCGGCGTTGCTGCAAAAAGGACTGCGGGATAATCCGCGTGATCTGGAAAGCTGGCTTGCGCTTGGCCTTGCCCTTGTCGGCCATGCCGATGGTTTTGTAACGCCCGCCGCGCTTCAGGCCTTCGGACGCGCCCGGGCGATCGATCCGGCGCACCCGGGCGCGGAATATTTCCTTGGTTTTGCCTATCTGCAAAGCGGAGAGATTGTGGCGGCCCGCAATGTCTGGGCGGGGCTGGTGGAGCGTTCACCGGCCGATGCTCCGTGGCGTGAAGGGTTGACCGCTGAAGTGGCCCGACTGGACGACATGATCGCACGCGCACCGATGCTAAAGGGCAGGTGACGCCTTTCTGTCATGTGATGTTTTGCCTGCGTGAGTTATGTTGCAGGTGCTAATGCGCGGTGCTAGGTGCCCGCGCCGCTGGCTCTGAGTTCTTCAGGCCGGGTGGGCAGTACCGGGGGACACGGGAAATCCGAGTATCATGAGCAGCACAGCAGCATCCACCAACCCGCCCGCCGCGCATAGCCACGGTCACAAAGCCTCCACTCTGACGCTCGCCGTCGGGGCTGTGGGGGTGGTGTTTGGCGATATCGGAACCAGCCCGCTCTACGCGTTTCGCGAAACATTTGCCTCGCACAACGGCGCGCCGGGCATTGCGCCGGACGCAGCGCATATCCACGGGGTCCTGAGCCTGGTCTTCTGGTCGATGATGATGGTGGTGACGGTCAAATACGTCTTTACCATCATGCGCGCCGACAATCGCGGCGAAGGCGGCAGTCTGGCGCTGCTCGCCTTGATCAAACGAACATCAGGCCAAGCGGGGTGGACAGCGCCGCTGATCCTGCTCGGCGTGTTTGCAACGGCGCTGTTTTATGGCGACAGCATGATCACCCCGGCAATCTCCGTGCTGTCGGCGACAGAGGGGCTGCAATACATCGTTCCCGGCTTCAAACCGTGGATCGTGCCCACAGCAGTGGCGATCCTGTTTGCCCTGTTTGCCATCCAATCGCGCGGGACCGACCGGGTGGGCAAGCTGTTCGGCCCTGTGATGCTGACCTATTTCACCATGCTGGCAACGCTGGGCGTCATGCATCTCAGCGCCAATCCGGCGATCATCCTTGAGACGATCAACCCCATCAACGCGATGCGTTTCTTTGCGACAGATGGGTTTGTCGCTTTTGTTGCGCTTGGCAGCGTCGTGCTGGCCGTGACCGGGGCCGAGGCGCTTTATGCCGACATGGGGCACTTCGGCCGGAAACCGATCGGCCTTTCTTGGCTTGGCTTTGTGTTCCCCGCGTTGATGCTGAACTACATGGGGCAGGGCGCGTTGATCCTGTCGCAGGCCACGCCAGAGGCGGCGGCGGCGCTGGTCAAGGATCCCTTCTTCCTGATGATCCCCGATGTGGTCCGTGTGCCGGTCATCATCGTTGCATTGCTTGCGACCATCATCGCCAGTCAGGCGGTGATATCGGGTGCATTCAGCCTGACCCAGCAAGCCATCCAGCTGGGTTTCATACCGCGCATGGAAATCCGCCACACCAGCGCGGCCGCAGCCGGGCAGATTTACATTCCGGCGATCAACTGGGGCCTGATGGTCATGGTGATCCTGCTGGTCTTGTTCTTCCAATCATCCAGCGCGCTGGCGGCAGCTTATGGCATCGCGGTAACCGGCGCGATGTTCATCGACACGCTGCTGCTCGCCGCCGTGCTGTTCGCTCTGTGGCGCTGGCCGATCTGGAAGGCGCTGCCGTTGGTGATTGTCTTTCTGATCGTGGATATCGCCTATTTCGGCGCGAATCTCATCAAGGTGCCGCAGGGCGGATGGGTGCCGCTGATGATCGGGTTTGTGATCTTCACCCTGCTCACCACCTGGTCGAAGGGCCGTGAGTTGATGCGGGCGAGCATGACTGAAAGCGCGCTCCCAATCGAAATCTTCGCCAAGAGCGCACATGGCAGCGCCACCCGCGTGCCGGGCACGTCGGTGTTCATGGCCTCGACCAATTCGGGCGTGCCTTCCGCGCTGCTCCACAATATCAAGCACAACAAGGTGCTGCACGAACGTGTGCTGATCCTGACCGTAGCGGTGCAGGGGATGCCCTATGTCGACGAGGCGGAGCGGTATGAGTGCAAGAATTTGGGCAACGGGTTCTTCCGGGTCACGATCAATTGCGGGTTCCTTGAAGAGACCGACGTGCCCAAATTGCTTAGCGCGCTGACGCTGTGCGATGGGGCGTTCGAGATGATGCACACCAGCTTCTTCCTGTCGCGCCAGACGCTGCTGGCCTCGGCCAAGCCCGGCATGGCGATCTGGCGCGAAAAGCTGTTTGCGTGGATGCTGCGCAATGCCGCGAGCGCGATGGCGTTCTTCCGCTTGCCGACCAACCGCGTGGTGGAACTGGGAAGCCAGGTGGAGATTTGAGCCCTGGTGCTGCCCTCACGCTCTTCGCACCGCTCAGCCTGATGGCCATAGCATGTGGGCCGGACACGGCTGGCAGCGCGCCGGCGTCCGAAGGCAAACACGTTTTTATGAGCAATCCGGTCGTTCATTTCGAAATCCCCGTCACCGATTTGGACCGGGCTATCGCGTTTTACGAAGGTGTGTTCGGCTACCAGCTGAGCCGCCAGAACGTTGACGGTTACGACATGGCCTTCTTCCCGCGAGCGGATGGCGCTGCCGGGGCGAGCGGCGCGCTGGCCAAGGGCGATGTCTATCGTCCATCGCATGATGGGCCGGTGATCTATTTCGATGTGCCCGATATTGACGCGGTGCTGGAACGAGCAACCGCGCGCGGATCGAAGATGCTCTATCCGAAGAAGGACATCGGTGCTGGCGGGTTTGTCGCTGAGATCGAGGACAGCGAGGGCAATCGGATTGCCCTGTCGCAGGTCAAGCCCTGATTATCCCCCCGTTGGCGGCTCGTCCTTCAGTGGTTCGTCCCGATCCTCGAAGTTCAACCCATGCTTCAGCAGCATCGGAATCTGGCTGAAGGTGAACAGGAAGGTCAGCGGCAGGAACACCCAGAGCTTGGCCCACAGCCAGCCTTCAAAGTCCATCTGCGCGCGCAAGGCTTCATTGAGGCCGGCGAGCAGCAAAAAGAATACACCCCAATTGCGCGACAATTTGAGCCAGCCTTCGTTCGACAGGCCTTCAAATGCGGCTTCGAGCAGGATTTTCAGCAAGGCCCGCCCGGCAAAGAACCCGACCAGCAGGATAATCCCGAAGCTCGCGTAGATAATCGTGGGCTTTAGCTGGACGAAGGTCGGATCACCGAAAAAGATCGTCAGGCTGCCGAAGCCGACGATCAGCGCGGTCGAGAACCACAGCATCGGCGATACCTTGCCGAGCCGCCATTTCGATACCATCAGCGCGATGACAGCGGCCACCATGAAAGCGCCGGTGCCCGCAATGATCGCCGACAGCTCGCCCACCGGGTTCGGATCGGCCGGCGATTGCCAGCGATAAACCCCGAGGAACACCAGCAGCGGACCATAATCGACCGCCACGCTGATCCAGCTGGCAGCAGCTTTTTTGGTTTCGTTCTCGTTCATCAGGCCACCCCGGCAATCACGCGCGCAACCAGATCGGGATCGAACGGGCGCAGGTCTTCCAGCTTTTCGCCCACCCCGATGGCGTGGATCGGCAGGCCGTATTGCTCTGCCGCCGCCACCAGCACGCCCCCGCGCGCGGTGCCATCCAGTTTGGTCATGATGAGGCCGGTGACGCCTGCGACTTCCTTGAAGACATCGATCTGGGCGAGCGCGTTCTGGCCATTGGTCGCATCCAGCACCAGCACCACATCGTGCGGCGCTTCGGGGTTGAGGCGGCCGAGCACGCGGCGGATCTTGGCCAGTTCCTCCATCAGCTCGGACTTGTTCTGAAGGCGTCCTGCCGTATCGACGATCAGCGCGTCGATCCCGGTGTCGGTGGCCTGTTTGACCGCATCAAACACGATCGCCGCCGGATCGCCGCCCTCAGGCCCGCGCACCAGATCTACGCCGATCCGGCCCGCCCAGGTCGCCAGTTGCCCGATGGCGGCGGCGCGGAAGGTGTCTCCCGCTGCCAGCAGCACGCCGTAATCATCCTCCTGAAACAGGTGGGCGAGTTTGGCGATGGTGGTTGTTTTGCCTGAGCCATTGACCCCGATCACAAGGATCACCTGCGGGCGCGGAAAGGCCGTGATTTCGAGCGGCTTTGCTACCGGGCGCAGGATCGCGGCGATTTCTTCGGCGACAGCTTCCTTCAACTCGCGGGTGGTGATTTCCAGCCCGAAACGCTTGTCCGAAAGTTTGGCGCGGATGCGGGCAGCGGCCGACGGGCCAAGGTCGGATAGGATCAGCGCATCCTCGACCTCGTCGAGCGTTGCATCGTCAAGTCTCGCCGATCCGCCTGATGCGCCGGGAAGGTTTGCGGTCAGCCGCTCGGAGGTTTTGGCAAAGCCGCCAAAGAGGCGCTGGGTCCAGCTGGTTTCACTCATACGAGCAGGCCCTCCCTGAACCCGCGCACAGTCACTTCGATGATTTCGCCCGCGCGCGTTCCTTCGGGCAGCGCGACGCGGGCGTAATTGGGGGCATAGCCCGTGCCGTCGCGTTCGGCGAGGACGGGGAGCGTTTCGCCCACAAGGCTTTCGAGCCAAGCCGCGCGGCGGGCCGCGGCGCGGGCACGCAGGTCGGCAGCACGGGCCTTCACCACCTCGCGCGGCAATTGCGGCATGCGCGCCGCAGGGGTGCCGGGGCGGGGCGAATAGGGGAAGATATGGGCGTGGACGATGTCCAGTTCGTCGATGATCGCAAGGTTTGCGGCGTGGTGCGCCGCGTCTTCGGTCGGGAAGCCTGCGATCAGGTCCGCGCCGATGCTGATATCGGCACGCAGCGCTTTCACCCGTGCGACCAGACCTACAGCATCGGCGCGCAGATGGCGGCGCTTCATGCGCTTCAGGATCATGTCAGCACCGTGCTGCAAGCTCAGGTGCAGGTGCGGCATCACCCGCGCGTCATGCGCCAGCAGCTCGAACAAGCCTTCGTCAATCTCGATCCCGTCGACCGAGGACAGGCGTAGGCGTGTTAGTTGATGAATTTCATCCAGGATGGCCTGAACGAGCGCGCCCAGTCGGGGTGAATTGGCAAGATCATGTCCCCAACTGGTAAGATCGACACCCGTGAGGACAATTTCCTTAGCCCCTGCCGCGCAATGATTTCCCACCTCCTGTAGGACTTCAGCGACAGTCAGCGAACGGCTTTTGCCCCGTCCTTGGGGAATGACGCAAAAAGTGCAGGCATGGTCGCAGCCGTTCTGCACGGCGACAAAAGCGCGGGTGCGGGCGGGGGCGATCGGGGGGGCATCGCCCGCCACATTCCAGGCCCTTGGATCAAGCTTGGCCGCGTTGGCGACCAATCCATCCACTTCCTCCATCGCGCCAAGGGCGGCGCGATCAATCTCCGCGGCGCAGCCGGTAACAACCAGCCGCGCTGCCGGATGATCGCGGCGCGCCCGGCGGATCGCTTTCCGGGTCTGGCTCAGCGCTTCGCCCGTTACCGCGCAGGAATTGACCACCACCAGATCTCGCTCACCAGCAAGCATCGCCCGCATCTCTTCGCTTTCCGCGATATTCATGCGGCAGCCCAGGCTAATGATCTGCGGGGCGTTCAAGAATAATCGTCCCAGTCGAAGGTGCCGCGAAAGCTGATTGCCGCCGGCCCGGTCATCTCGATGGTGCCGCCCGGCGCCCAGGCAATCGTCAGATCGCCGCCGGGCAGGGTCACGCGCACCGGACTGTTCACCAGCCCGCGCCGGATCGCGGCGACCGCTGTCGCACAGGCGCCGGTGCCGCAGGCACGTGTCAGTCCGGCGCCGCGCTCCCACACCCGCAAGCGCAGGTGATCCGGCCCTGCCACGCTGGCGACATTGACATTCACCCGCTCGGGAAACAGCGGATCATGTTCGATCACCGGCCCCAGCGCCCCCAGATCGACCGCATCGGCATCACCGACAAAGAAGATCGCATGCGGGTTGCCGACATTGACCGCCATCGGGTTGTTCAATGGCTCCCAAGCGACCGGCATGGCAAAGGCGTCCATCGCAAAAGCCAGCGGGATCACATCCCAGTCGAACCGGGGCGCACCCATGTCGACCCGCGCCGCGCCTGCCAGCGGCTCAAGCCTGATCGGCCCGCCAGCCGTCTCGACAGTGGCCGCAGCGCCGTGCAGCAGGGCGACAGCGCGGCTGCCATTGCCACACGCTCCGGATTCACTGCCATCAGAGTTGAAGAAGCGCGCGCGGAAATCGTGCGTCGCGCTCGGTTCAAGCAGAATCAGCTGATCGAACCCGATCCCCGTCCGCCGATCGCCCAGTGCGCGCACGACGGCGTTGGTCATGGGGGGGATGACCGCTTCGCGCGCGTCGAGCACGACAAAGTCGTTACCCAGCCCGTGCATCTTGATGAAGGGGATCGTCTGCATCACGGCTGCGCATCTATGCGCCCCGGCACGCTGCGTCCAGCCCTGCGCGCCCCGCGCCGGCGCAACTTGCCAATTGGTGCAGTGGCGTGGCTGGCGGTCAGGGGCGGGCGATACGGGAGATGCTTGGCACCTCGTCAGCCGCGGTGCTTGCCATAGTCATCTGGCCACCCGTCAACATGCCTGCCGCCTTCAACCGGGTGCGCACAGCGTCGGCATCTTCAGGCTGGCCATAGAAATATCCTTGCGCTTTGAGGCGGCCGAGCCGCTTGAGCGCCTTGAGGATTTCCTCGTCTTCAACGCCTTCCGCCGTCAGTGGCAAATCAAGCCCGCGCCCCAGCGACACAATCGCTTCGACAATCCGCGAACGATTGCCCGGCTCACGCAGTTCGGACACGAAGCTGCGATCGATCTTGATCCGGTCAAACGGCAGATTGCGCAGCTGCTCAAGGCTTGAATAACCTGTGCCAAAGTCATCAAGGCTGATCTTCACGCCCTGATTGCGCAGCGAAATGATCATCGATCGCACCAGACCGATGTTTTCATGCAAGCAGCTTTCGGTGATCTCGATCTCAAGCCGCGGCGGCGGGAAATTGGCCGCCACCAGCTTTTTCAGCAATCGCTGGGCAAACCACGGATCGCGTAGCTGAACCGGCGAAATATTGATCGAAAGCGTCAGGCTGTCATCCCATTCGCGCGCATCGGCAAAGGCCTGTTCCATCAGGCGTTCTGACATGTCGTTGATCAGGCCGATTTCCTCGGCGATGGGCACAAAGATGTCGGGGCTGATCAGGCCGAGTTGCGGCGAGCGCCAGCGGGCAAGCATTTCAAATCCGACCAGCGCGCCGGTATCCACATCGACCTGCTGTTCGTAGAAGGGGACGAATTCGCCGTTGGAGAGGCCGCGGCGGATGCCGGTTTCGATCTGATTGCGGAACCTGATTTCGCTCTCCATGCTCGGTTCGAACCAGAAGTAGCGATACCGGCCCTGCTTTTTGGCGTGGTAGAGCGCCATGTCCGCCCGGTGCATCAGTGTGGCGGCATCGACCACCAGCCCGATTGTCCCATCCGCTTCGTGATCGGCCGCAAGCCCGATCGACATGGTCATTTCGAGGGAAAGCTCAGGCAGTTGGAACGGCTGTGCGACAGATTCGAACAACCGGATCACCAGATCATCGACCCGGTCGGCGTGCCCGGCCTGAAAGGGCATGACAAAGGCAAATTCATCGCCGCCAAGCCGGGCGAATTGGGCTTCACGCGGCAGCAGGGCCTTCACCCGTTCGCACAGCATCACCAGCACGGCATCACCTGCGGAGTGGCCGTGCATGTCGTTGACTTGCTTAAAGTTATCAAGATCGATCATGCAATAGGCGACAGCCTCCCCGCGGGTTGCGGCGCGGGCGCGCAATTCTTCGGTCGCCTCGAACATGCTGCGCCGGTTGAGGCACTGGGTTAGCGGATCAATCGATGCCAGCAACCGCGCGCGGGCTTCTGCCTCACGGCGTTCCGCGATCTCGCGGGTCAATTCGCGGTAACGGCGCCAGCCAAAAATGATCAGCGCGATATTGAGCAGCAGGGCATTGACCAGGATGATGTCCGGGCTGGAGCCAGTACCCAGCAGCGCGGCGACTGTCTTGGGCAAGACCGCGCCGCCTGTGCCGACCAACATGATGATCGAAGCCACAGCGATGCCCAGCGCGATGATGTCGCGTTCGGCTGCCTCAAGCGGATTTGTGGGCTCGTGATCGGTCAAAACCATTGCCTTGTCTGAACGGCGCCCATGATCAGATACCCGGTCAATTACGCCCTTGTGCCGGACAATCGCATATCACGCTAAAGATAGCGTTAATCCCCGGGATCCGAGGGCGCTGAAAACCCGGGCTTGGCGAGTCGCAACATTGCGGGCTATCGGGACGCTCTCAACGCTGGGAGCACGCTGCTGCATGGCCTATTGGCTGATGAAATCCGAACCGTTCAAATACAGCTGGGACGATCTGGTCGCCGAGGGCGAGGGGACGTGGGACGGGGTGCGCAATTATCAGGCGCGCAACAATCTGGCCGCGATGCAGGTGGGGGACGAGGCGTTTTTCTACCACTCGCGCGAAGGGCTGGAGGTGGTCGGCATTTGCACCATCAGCGTGGCCGGGATCACCGATCCCACGGACGAGACCGGCAAGTGGGCGGCGGTGAAGATCAAGCCCAAGGAAAAGTTTGCCCATCCCGTGACATTGGTGGCGATCAAGGCCGAACCGCGGCTGGCTGACATGCAGCTGATCCGCCAGTCGCGCCTGTCAGTGTGCGGTGTGACGCCGGCTGAATGGCGGGTGATTTGCGATATGGCGCGCGGCGCGTAACAGCAATTTCTATTGCATATCAATAATCTGGGTTGCAAAGCCACGGCTGGTCGCGGCGGTGCCTCTGTTCGCCTTGCTCTGCTGGCTGAAACGGAACATCGGCCGGCCGATCCGCTTGATGACTGGCGAAGCGCCGCCGCATTGGCCCGCGCGATGAAGGAGGCTCCTATGGGCAAGCTCACCGAAACCATCAAAGGCACCGCCAACGAACTGGCTGGCCGCGTGAAGCAGCAGTCCGACAACCCCGAAACCCGCGCCGAGGGCCTGAAGCAGGAACTCAAGGGTAAGGCCCAGAAGGTCAAGGGCGACGTTCAGGGCGCCATGGGCGACAAAATCTGATCGTCACGCCCCGATTGACGATCAACGTGAAGGCCGCCTCTTTCCCCTTTGAGAGGCGGCCTTCTTCGTGTCAGACTCTGTTCCGCGCGCGCAGGCCGCTGATGGTTGCGCCGCTGGCCGCGATGCGTTCAAGGTCGGTGACAGCGTGGATCAGGCGCAGACCCGTGCGTGCCTTGGCCTCACCGAGGGATGCGATGAACTGCTCGGTTGTTTCGGCCCGGACAGTCCACGCGCCAAAGGCCGCGCCCAACGCCGCAAAGTCCGGATTGATCAGCTGCGTGCCTGAAACCCGCCCAGGGTACTCTCGCTCCTGATGCATCCGGATCGTGCCGTAAGCGCCGTTATCCACCACCACCACGATCAGATTCAGCCCATATTGGGCCGCCGTCGCCAGTTCCTGACCGTTCATCAGGAAATCACCGTCGCCCGCAACGGCGACGACCGTGCGGCCCGGAAAGCGCAGCGCCGCCGCGACAGCGGCTGGCACGCCGTAACCCATCGCGCCGCAGGTCGGTGCCAATTGGCCGGGATAGGCTTCGTAACGCCAGTAGCGATGCCACCAGCCGGCAAAGTTTCCCGCCCCGTTGGCGATGATGGTATCGGCGGGCAGCGCCGCGCGCATCGCTGCCACGCAGGCGGCAAGGTCGATCGGGGCATCGGATGGTTGGCAGGTTGACCATTCGCGCCATTCGCGATGAGCCTCGGCCCCGGCGCCGAAGGGAATGATGGCCTCATCCTCCCATAAGGCTGCGCATTCGGCGAATTCATCGACCGCGCAAGCCAGCGCAAGATCGGTGCGATAGACGCGGCCCAGTTCTTCCGGGTCGGGGTGGATATGAACGAGGATCTGGCCGGGGTGTTCAAGGGTCGGAACCGCGTAACCATCGGTGGTCGCCTCACCCAGCCGCGCGCCCACTGCGATGATGAGGTCGGCGTTTTTGACCCGCTGGGTCAGCAGGGGATTGGGGCCATAGCCAAGGTTCCCGGCATAGACCGGGCTGGTAGGCGCAATCGCATCCTGCCGGCGGAAGGCCGTGGCCACAGGCAAGCCGATGCGTTCGGCAAAGTGCTGGAAGTGTATGCGCGCCTTGGCGTTCCAGCCCGCGCCGCCGATGATGGCGATGGGGCTGGCGGCATCCGCGATCAGATCAAACAGGGCAGCCATAGCGTCCGGGCAGACAGCTTGTGCTGGCCGCAGGACAGCGGGGCGCGGTGTGAGATGGGCCGGGACATGCTGGGTCAGCATGTCTTCGGGCAGGGCAAGCACCACCGGGCCGGGCCGCCCGCTGATCGCCACAGCATAGGCGCGGGCGATGTATTCAGGGATGCGCAAGGGATCATCGATCCGCGCCGCCCATTTGCAGATCGGGCCAAAGAAAGCGGGAAAATCGACTTCCTGAAACCCCTCGCGCCCCTGCATGGTGCGGGCAACATCGCCCACAAACAGGATCATGGGCTGCGAATCCTGATGCGCGACGTGAACACCGATGCTGGCATTGGTCGCGCCCGGACCGCGCGTGACAAAGGCGACACCAGGCCGCCCGGATCCGGCAGCATTCATTGCTCCGTCAGCGCAGGCCATGAAGGCCGCTCCGCCTTCCTGTCGGCAGGTGACGACATCGATGTCAGGCCAGTCGGGCAGGGCATCAAGCACGGCCAGAAAGCTTTCGCCCGGCACCGTGAAAACCCGATCGCACCCCTGCTGGGCCAGACAATCGACCAGCAATGCAGCCGCGCTGCGGGTGGAATCAGGCATGTCACAATCTCCGGTCGGGTCGCTCGCCAGCCTCTACATCTCGCCGCCAAACCGTGCAAACCTGAGAGCCGGGCGGAGTGGTCGCTTCAGCCTGTCCCATGCTGCGACACATTCGCCGCAAAGCGTTTCCAATGGTTAAGAAAGTCCTAATGCTGGTGGGCCTGCCACAGGAGACTCGCCAATGCGCCGCAGCTTGGTTCTTACCGATGAAAGCGCCCGTCACTGGTTCCGCCGGCGTCTGCCGCCGCATGTGAAGCGCGACCTGATTCCGATCCCCGCCGAGGCTTTGTGGCGGTTGACGGTGGATGACGTTCGCGGGGTGGCCAGCACCTATGTGGCTTCCACCCTCGCGATTCTTGCCTTCATTATCTAGGCATCGTCCGGCGTTCGCAGCGCCTCGGCGGCGTGCAGCTTGCGCGCGAGGTGGGCTGAAAACAGGCACAGCACGAGGCTGAGCAGCAATTGTTCTTGCAACGGAATGCCGAAAAAGCCCAGCGCCCCGGCCGCGCCAGCCCCAACCACCATGAACACCGATGAGATGAAGTTATTGGCCGCAACCGACCGTGACGCTTCGGATTTGTCGACGCGGGTGGTGAGAAAGGCATAAAGCGGCACCACGAACATCCCGCCTGCAATCGCGATCAGCAGCAGGTTGGCAATCAGCACCAGTGCGAGCGGCTGCGACACAAACTCGCTTACCGTGAACAGCTCTCCCGACGGGGTCAGGTTCCACATCCGGCACAGGCCGTAAAAGCACACCAGAAGCACACCAAGCACGAGGACCGAGGGCGCAGAGTAACGCGCCGAAATATCGCCTTTCAGCAACGTGTTGATCGACACCGAACCGATGGCAATTCCGGCTGAAAAGGCCACCAGCATGACCGCTGCGACCTGCTTGTCGGCAAGCAGCACATTCTTGGCGAGCGGGATGAACTGCACCGACAGGATCGCTGCGATGGCCCAGAAATAACTGATCGCCAGCACCGAATAGCGCAATTCCAGATTGCCCATCGAAAAGGCGATCAGTGATCGTGACGCGCGGATCGGGTTCCAATCGACTGTCGTCTCGTCCGACTGGGCCGGCGCAGGCGGAACCCAGCGGCAAACCAGGTACCCCACCAGTGCAACCGCAATCACCCCGATGATGCTGCCCATCACCGGCATTGCGCCGCCCAGGATCATGCCGAACAAAATCGCCACATAGGTGCCCGCTTCGACCAGTCCGGTGCCCGCCAGCACTTCATCCTTATGGAGATGCTGGGGCAGGATTGCGTATTTGATCGGGCCGAAGAAGGTGGAGTGCACACCCATCGCAAACAGCGCGGCAAACATCAGCGGAATGGCCAGGCTTTCGATCTGCATCCCTTGTGAGGCGAGCAGCAATCCGGTTGCGCCCACCGCCATGATGATGATTTCGGCAAATTTGATCCAGCGGATGATCTTGGTCTTGTCGCGCATGTCGGCCAGTTGGCCTGCAGTGGCTGAAAACAGCACGAAAGGCAGGACGAACAGCGCGGTGGCCACGCCGCTGATGAGCGTTTCCATCTCAGGCGAATCATACACCTGATAGACCACGAACAGCACCATCGCGTTCTTGTAGAGATTGTCGTTGAACGCATTAAACAGCTGCGTCAGGAACAGCGGGAGAAAGCGCCGCCGACGCATCAGATCGATCGATGTTGTCATGCGGAGGTCTGGCTGTCGCTTCCCTGTTTATTACTGGCACATAGCGCCAAGGGCGGCAGGCACAAGGGCGCATGATCCGGCCGGGCGCAGCGCGCCTGTTTGCGATGATCGTGGGCAATCGAGGGGGCGAGGGGTTTTGCCGCAGCGAAACCGGCGCTAGACGATGAAGCAACCATGTCGAGCCTACCCAACATCCTCACCCTGTCGCGCATTTTTGCGGTACCATTGCTGGCATTTTTCCTGTGGTGGCCGGAATGGCGGCTGGGGTATCTGATCGGCTTCGGCTTGTACTGCGTGATTGCGCTGACCGATTATCTGGACGGCTATCTTGCCCGCGCGCATGGCACGGTCTCGAAGATGGGTACGTTTCTCGATCCGATTGCGGACAAGATCATGGTGGCTGCCGTGGTGCTGGTGCTGACCGCGCAAGGATACCTGCGCGGCCCCTATGCCGGGGACGTGCATGTGATTGCCGGACTGGTTATTCTGGTGCGCGAGATTGCGGTATCAGGCCTGCGCGAATTTCTGGGAGGCATTCAGGTCTCGATGCCGGTATCGAAGCTGGCGAAGTGGAAGACCACCTTTCAGCTCGTCTCGCTCGGCGCGTTGATCCTGGGCGGCGCGGTGCACGGTGCGCCGTGCCAGTCCGTAGGCGAGGGTTGCGGCACCATCGCGCAAAGCTGGGTGCACCTGATCGGCCTTGTCAGCTTGTGGACGGCGGCGGTGCTGACCTGCATCACCGGCTGGGATTACCTGCGGGTCGGCCTCAAGCACATGGACTGAGCCGCCTGCTCACCGGGCCTGATTGAGACTGGCGCGGATGCGTTAGACCTGTTGCGAAAGCCGGGCCAGTTTGATTTTTCTGGGACATCGAGTGAGGACAGGGGGGTGTCTTTTGATGCAAGGGATCAGAAGCCGGCCT
>NZ_PKRO01000010.1 GCF_002855495.1 Porphyrobacter sp. TH134 | reverse complement strand
CTATCAGCCGCTCAGCGCAAAACCTCTGCATCCAAAGCGTGAATCAGATTTTACGCCAAACGGGAATCCCCTAATCCCCACTTTCGCAACAGGTCTAATTGCTCCGCAATCTCCTTGTTGCGAAGACCTGCGCAGGCAAGGCGCATGACTTCGTCTTCGCGCTTTGTCAGTTCTGCCAGCTGCTTTCGCGCCTGATCGGCGGAATGGTTTTTCTCCACCGTCGGCCGGCTTGAAGACAGGGCCGCCTCGATTTTCTGCACGATCATTTCAAACGTAGCAGGCTTTTCGATGAAATCGGCAGCGCCGCTCTTCATCGCTTCAACCGCGAGGTGGATGTCGCCGTGCGATGTGAAAAAGATCACCGGAATATGGCGCCGGTCCTGGGGGATCAGTTTCATCGTGTCCAACCCGTCAAGCACGGGCATCCTGACATCAAGCAGTATGCAATCAGGCTCTAGATATTCGAGCGCTTCGAGAAGGTCCGTCCCGCCCATGAACGGGTGAACCTTGTAACCAAACCGCTCAAGACCTCGCCCCACAGTGGTGCGGACGTCACGCTGATCGTCCACAACCGCGATCAGAGGGGCAACTTGCTCAAGTATTGGCATAATCCGGCATCCTGTGTCTTGCCGAAGCCACGAACTGCTTCACAGCGACAAACTTCATCGCCGCTCGCTCGGAAACATCATAGGTTATGAAACAAGATAAGAGTAATGCAAAATTTAATTGGTCGGCAGAGCCGCTCTTCATGCCGAATGGTTAACGGCACTGGTATGATTAATGACCCCTCAATAACACTTGTAAGGGACCACTGGCTTGGGTTGGAACGATCTGGTGAGTGCTGCGGGTTATTACTTTGTCCAAGGCAAATAATGCCTTGCTCGCATCGCTGCAAAGGATAGCCAATGTTTGAAAGGCGACAAGAACCTCGCGCTCTAGCCGTGTTCAAGAGCGCTTATGTGCAGACCACCGACGGTCTGGAATTTGTAACATTGCGAAATATCTCCGATTCCGGGCTGTGCTTCGATTCCTGGCCGGGCGCGGCGGAAGGGGACGAGGTTGAGTTTTGCATCGACTCCAACGGTCTCAGGAAAGGGACGGTGCGCTGGGTGAAAGGCGGGCTGTGCGGCATCAATTCGACCGAGCTGAGCCTGTCCCAGTGGGGGCCCCAAATGTTTCCGTCGCGTTCTGTTCGCCTGCCGCTGTCCGTTCCCGCGCAGCTTTACCTCCATGGTCGCAGCGCGGCAGCCACCCTGCATAACCTGTCGATCCGCGGGGCCTGCATCAGAAGCGACGCCGCGCTCGTCCGCGGGCAGTTGGTTTCACTGCAAATCGCCAATGCGTGTTTCGAACGCGCGGACGTTCGCTGGGAAAGACACGGCCTGTTCGGCCTGCGTTTCGCAGACCCGGTGCATCCGTCGATCTTCCGCGATCTTGTATCGCGGCTGCAAAAACAACCCGCCAGTCACACAGACGCGGTGCCCGCCTTCTCGTATGCTGCGACAAACACACCGGATTATCACCGCCTTAGCGGAGTGAAATAGGTCAAGGCATGGCCGGTTAACCGGACAACCGGCCTAGCTTTCAAGCAGTTCCTGAAGCGCATTGGTCAGTTCGATTGACCGATAGGGCTTCTTGAGCAGCGTGATATTGTCGATCTCATTGAGATTGAGATGTTCGAATGCGAAGGCGGGATAGCCGGAAGTGTACAGCACTTTCATGCGCGGATCGATTTTGTTCGCCGCTTCGGCAAGCTGCTGCCCGTTCATCCCGCCGGGCATGATAACGTCGGTAAACAACAGATCGAATTGGTTGCCGGCATTCAACAGCGACAGCGCCTCGTTGCCATCGGCTGCGGCCGTAACGGTGTAGCCCATCCTGGTGAGCAGCTTTTCGACGTGCGCTCTGAGCTGCGCCTGATCCTCGACCAGCAGAATATGCTGCCCGCGTCCGGGCCGGGCTTTGGCGCTGGCAACCGGAAGCTCCAATTCCATGCCCGCTTCGACGAAGCGAGGCAGGAACAGCTTGATCGTCGTTCCGTGGCCAGGCTCGCTATAGACTGTGACGTGTCCGTCCGACTGCTTGGCAAAGCCATACACAGTGCTCAGCCCAAGTCCCGTTCCCTTGCCGATATCCTTGGTCGTGAAGAACGGTTCGAAGACTTTGGCCAGCACGTCCGGCGCCATCCCTTCCCCGTTGTCGGTGACCGACAACACCACATAGTCGCCCGGTTGAAGCTCGGATTGAAAGGGGTGTGAACCATCCGAAATCGTCTGGTTGTCGCAGCAGATGATGATATCGCCGCCATTCGGCATGGCATCGCGCGAATTGACCGCAAGGTTCACGATGGCCTGCTCCAGCGCATTGGCATCCGCCTTCACCTGCCACACGCTGGGCGGGACAATGCATTTGATCGTGATGGACTCCGGGATTCCGGCACGAAGCAAAGCCACGGTGTTGGGGATCAATCTGGTTAGATCGACAGACCGCGTCAACAAATGCGACTGGCGGGAAAACGACAGGAGCCGCTGGGTCAAATCGGCAGCGCTGCTGCATGCCTGATTGATCAGCGACACAGACTCGGCCTGGTCCTCGTCAAGCTCGCTCATCTCCAGAAGCTCGGCATTGCCCTGAATGATCATCAGCTGGTTGTTGAAGTCATGCGCCACACCGCCCGTGAGTTGCCCAACCGCCTCAAGCGCGCGCGCGCGGGAATAGCCGTCCTGTTGCCGCTTTTCGATCGTCACATTGCGGGCATTGCCCAGCATGCGGTGGGCCCTGCCATCGGGATGGCGCAGGATCGCCGCCTTGACCGCCAGAACAATCTTGCCGCCATCATTGCCGATCATCCCGAACTGAAACTCCCATTGGGATGCGTCCGATTTGATGGCGGCGACGAAAGACTTGTTCAGCGCCTCACGGTCTTCCGGGTCGACATAGTCAAGGTAGAGCTGATCGTCAGCCGGATCGGTTTCGATGTCGATTTGGAGGCGCTGCGGCCAGTTTGGCGTGACCCACAGAGTATTCTTGCCAAAAGCGCGGTCCCACAGCACATCGCTCACGGTATCGGCAATGATGCGGAAGCGTTCTTCGGATTCCTCCAGCGCGTGCATGGCACGGGTCAACTGCCCGGCGTCTGTCCCGGTGCCGATGATCCTGAGGGCCTTACCCGCCTGATCACGCACAATGAACGCGCGCACGGCCGCATGGCCGCTGGTCCCGTCCGGGCGTTTGAACCCGTAATCAACGGAATAGCGAACCTCGCCGGAATCGATGGCTTGTCGGGTGACGCGCCGCACGAGATCGTGATCGGCTTCGACGGCACTGATCCCTTCGAGCCCGTCCAGGCTGATATGGCTGGGAGGCGGATAGCCGTAAACCGTTTCAAAGGCTTCATTGGCCCAGTATTCGCCGGTCTCGATATTCCACTCAAAGATCACATCCTGCGTCGCGCGAGCGGCAAGCTCGAAGCGCTCCTGATAGATCTTGATGTCTCGTTCGGCCTCTTTGATTTTGGTGATATCAGTAAAACTGGTCAGAACCTCAACCACTTCGCCATCGGCATTCATGACCGGAAAGGCATTGCAGATCAGCCAAACCAGCTCGCCATCACTTTCGCGAAAATTACCGAACACAAGGCCGCGCACCGGCTGGCGTTCAGCAACCGCGCGGTTGACCGGGTAATCTTCAATCGGAAGCGGAGAGCCATCTTCCTTGATAAAGGCCCACCGCGGATCCCAATTCACAGCCCCAATGATGGAATCGCGCGTCACACCCAGCAGTTCGACTGCTCTGGGGTTTGCATAAAGTATTTCCGTATTCGCCTTATGCAGCACCACTGCCGAAAGAATGTTCTCCAACATGAACTGATGATCGCGCTCGAGCTTGCTGGCTCTGATTTCCGCGCTTTTCTGCCGCGTGATATCCCGTGAAATGCCAACAAAGTGCTTGAACGAACCGTCCTGATGGAATTCAGGTTTGAATGTCAGGTGGTTCCAGAACACCTCACCCGACTTGCGATAATTGAGTATTTCGCCTGAAAACGCACAGCGGGCGTTAATCGCTGCGGTGATTGCTTCAATAGTGTTGCGGTCAGTTTCGGGCCCCTGCATGATCCCGCAAAGAGCACCGGCCACCTCTGATCGATCAAATCCAGTAATATTGAGGAAAGCCTGGTTGCAGTACACGATCTTGCGATCGTCACCAAACACGCAAACACCCTGCGAAACGGCATCGAGAATGCTGGCAAATGCGTCGTTGTTCATAACGCGCCCCTCCCCCGCCCGTCTTTTCGCAGGCTATTGGTGTGAATTAAATTACGCCGTCATGCAAGTGAACAGCACCTCGAAATAGTGTGTTCGTGATGAAAATTTGGTGCAGAGCTTTTCAACCCGCGCCGCGCGCCTGCTGACGCTCCGGCCCTTTCCCAGGCACTTTGGCAGCGGATCAGATAAATGATTCGAAAACGATGTCATTGCCGTGATATGTAATGATCCACTGTACGTTTCGCAGACTGCACTCAATCCTAACTTAGGATAGCATTTTAATCAATCAATATTGAGGATGGGCGCGTGGGGACGAGAGACCGGCTTATCGAAATCGAGATGCTAGACAGCCTTCCCGAACTTAAGTTCGATCAAATCGTTGAAATGGCCGCTGATATTCTTGGATCTCAGGTTTCGCTATTGTCCATCATTGACGAGGCTGAGGACAGACAATTCTTCAAGGCCGCGATCGGTCTTCCCGCAGATGTTGCAGCGCAGCGACAGACGCCGCTCAGCCATTCGTTCTGCAAGACGGTCGCGTCCGAAGCGCAAGTGCTCAAAGTCAGCAATGCTAAGGAAGATCCCCGCTTCCGCGACCATCCGGCAATCGAGAGCCTTGGGGTTGTTGCCTATCTGGGTGCACCGATTGTCGCAGGCGAGGACGGGCCGATCGGCGCGCTGTGCGCGATTGTCGATTCCCCGCGCGATTGGTCCGACCGCGACGAGCGCAACCTTGCAACGCTGGCCAGCGCAATATCGGAAATTGTCTCCCACCGGCTGACGATGCTCCGCGAACTTGAGGCCATGCAAAACCTGCGTGACATGACCGAACGGTTCCGTGACGTTGCCGAAAGCGTACCGGGAGCGGTGTTCCGCTACACCTTGCACCCCGATGGGACCGATACGGTCGATTACATGTCGTCGGGCTGCCGCGAGATTTGGGAGGTGTCTCCCGAAGAAATGCAGAACGATGCATCGAAGCTGTGGGAGTGTATCGTTGAAAGCGATGCTGCCGGGATGCAGGCATCGGTGCAACGGTCTGCCAGAACTTTCGAACTGTGGCAGCATCGCTGGTCAATCATTCCCAAGTCCGGCAAAAAGAAGACACTCCAAGGTTACGGCATGCCCGTATCACGGCCTGATGGATGTGTGGCCTGGAATTCAGTCATTATTGACGTGACAACCGAAGTTGTCGCCCAAGAACGGGTTCACCAGCAGGATATGCTTCTCTCCGATTATCAAAAGCAGGAAGCAATTGGTCAGATAGCGGCCGGTGTTGCGCATGATTTCAACAATCTGCTGTTTATCATCATGGGAAGCGCTGAAATGCTGAGCGAAGACCTGACCGATGAAGACCAGATCGCAACGCTCCAGGCCATTTTTGACGCCACCACACGCGGCAGCGAGTTGACATCCAGTTTGCTGGCCTTTGCGCGCCAATCGGATCTTCACCCCGAAGTTATCGACGCCAATATAGCCATTGCCAATTTGTCGACCCTGCTCCTGCGGACCATCCCGGAGTCAATCGAGCTCAAGTTTTCATTGTCACAAACCCCCTGCACAACCAAGGTCGACAGGGGCTTGCTTGAGCGGGCGCTCCTCAATCTTGTGATCAATGCGCGCGATGCCATGCCCAAAGGTGGCAAGCTCACCATCGAAACGGCCATGGTCGAGCTGGATCGAAACTTCATCGCGGAACGGCAAGAAAATGTCGAACCCGGTTCCTACGCGATGTTGGCCGTGACCGACACCGGGTGCGGTATCTCCAAAGCAAACCTTGAGAAGGTGTTTGAACCATTCTTTTCAACCAAGATGCACCGCGGCGGCAATGGGTTGGGCTTGTCGATGGTTGTCGGTTTCGCCAAGCAATCACTCGGCTTCGTCCGCGTCTATTCGGAGGAAGGGCATGGCACATCGGTCAAGATTTTCATGCCCGCGTCCAGCAATCCCGCCCAACAAAGCGTACACACTGCGCCATTGAGCCGAACCATGCTCGATGGTGTGCGGGTGCTGGTTGCAGAGGACGAGCCGGCGGTGCGGCGCATTGTGGTTCAGATGCTGGAATCCGCCAAGATCTCGGTTGTGGCGGCCGCTTCGGGCGACAGCGCGCTTGCCTTGTTTGAACAGGATCCATCGGCCTTTGACCTTATCCTGACAGACGTGGTGATGCCCGGCACGCTTCAGGGGCCGGAACTGGTGCGGCAAATCCGTCATCAACGCGGAGCGGTCCCTGTCATCTACATGTCGGGATACCCGCACGAAGCGAACGTCCATGGCAATGGTATCCTGGCCAGCGATCTGACGTTGATGAAGCCGGTCAGCCGCTCCACCCTCATCACCGCGATCAGCAATGCGCTGAGACAATAAGGCGATAGGGCCCTCGCTTCGATCCGGCGTGCCGCGTCAGACCGATCGCTCAGCTATCAAGCACCTTGGACAGCGCTTCTGCCAGTTCGATGGACCGGTAAGGCTTCTTGAGCAGCCGGATGCTGTCGGCCTCCTCCAGCCGCAAATGTTCAAAGGCAAGGGCCGGATAGCCGGAGGTGAAAAGCAACTTGATGTGCGGGTCGCGCTGCTGGACTTTCTCGGCAAGCTGCTGCCCGTTTATCCCGCCGGGCATGATGACATCTGTAAACAGAAGATCGAACGCCATGCCGCGGTCAAGCAACGCCAGCGCCTCTTTCCCGTGTTCGGCCGCGGTCACGAGATAGCCCATCTTGGTGAGCAGCTTGTGGACATGCGCCCTGAGTTCCGGTTGATCCTCGACCAGCAGGATGCGCTGTCCGTTGCCGGGGCGCGCCTGCTGGATTGCAACAGCTGCCTCGCGCTGCACGGCGGCCTCGATAAAACGAGGAAGGAAAAGCTTGATCGTCGTGCCTTGTTCAGGCGCACTGCGGATCGTCACGTGACCATCTGATTGCTTGGCAAAGCCATAGACGGTGCTCAACCCCAGCCCTGTTCCCTTGCCAACGTCTTTGGTGGTGAAGAACGGCTCAAACACCTTGGCCAGCACTTCGGGCGGCATGCCTTCGCCATCATCGGTCACTGAAACGACCACATAATCCCCCGGCGCAAGCTCTGATTGCAGGGGGTGCGCATCGGTCGCAATGGTCCGGTTTTCGCAATCAATCGTGATGGTGCCGCCATCCGGCATCGCATCGCGCGCATTCACCGCAAGGTTTACAATCGCCTGTTCAAGCGCGTTGGCATCGGCTTTCGCCTGCCAGATGCCAGCGGATACCTTGCACCGGATCGTAATCGATTCCGGTATGCCGGCGCGCAGCAGAGCGACCGTATTGGGCACCAGCCTGGTCAGATCAATGCGCCCGGTCTGCAAATGCGACTGGCGCGAGAACGACAGGAGCCGCTGCGTCAGGTCGGCAGCACTGCCGCACGCCTGGTTGATGAGCGCAACAGATTCTGCCTGGTCTTCGTCCAGTTCGCTCATTTCCAGCAATTCGGCATTGCCCTGGATAATCATCAACTGGTTGTTGAAGTCATGCGCCACACCGCCGGTCAACTGGCCGACCGCTTCCAGCGCGCGCGCCCGCGAATAGCCTTCCTGCTGCCGCTTCTCGAATGTCACATTTCTGGCGTTGCCCAGCATGCGATGAGCTCTGCCGTCAGGGTGCCGCCGGATGGCCGCTTTGACCGCCATATCGATCTTGGCACCATCGCTGCCGATCAGGACGTACTGGATTTCCCATTGCGCCGCATTCGACCGGATGGCGTCACGGAAAGACTGCTGCACCCGCGCCGCATCGTCGGGTTCCACATGATCAAGAAAGAACCTTTCCTGTGTCACGCCAGGATCGATCGCGATCCGTAGCCGGTCCGGCCAATCGGGCGTCACCCACATCGTATCGGTGTCGAAATTGCGATCCCACAGAACATCGCTGACGGTATCTGCAATGATCCGGAACCGCTCCTCGGATGCTTCGGCTGCGTGCATCGCCCGGGTCAGCTGGCCGACATCCGTGCCGGTGCCAATGATCCTCAGCGCCTTGCCCGCCTGATCGCGCACGATGAACGCGCGAACCGCAGCGTGGCCCTTGGTGCCATCGGGCCTGTCGAAACCATAATCGATCGAATAGCGCTCCGTGCCGGATTCGATGGCTTCAAGGGTCAGGCGGCGCACCAGATCATGATCGGCCTCCACCGCGCTGATACCTTCGAGATGGTCGAGACTGATGTGGCTGGGGGCGGGGTAACCATAGACCGTCTCGAAGGCCTCGTTGGCCCAATAGGCACCGGTTGCAACGTCCCATTCAAAGATCACATCCTGCGTCGCACGGGCCGCAAGTTCAAATCGTTCGCGGTAGATCCGCCCCTCGTGCTCGGCTTCCTTCAGCTGGGTAATTTCGGTGAAGCTGGTCAGCACCTCAGCCACATGGCCTTCGCTGTTCAGCAGCGGAAAAGCGTTGTAGATGAGCCAGATGAGCTTCCCGTCACTAACCCGCTGGTTGCCAAACACCAAGCCGCGGATCGGCTTTCGCTCAACCACCGCCCGATTGACGGGATATTCGCTGATCGGCATCGGCGTCCCGTCTTCGCGCAGAAAGGCCCAGCGCGGATCATCGTTCGTCGCGCCGACAACCGATGCCTCGTGCACGCCAAACAGCTCCAAGGCTCTGGGGTTGGCGTAGACAATTTCGGTATTGGCCTTGTGCAGCACCACGCCGGACAGCACGTTTTCCATCATGAACTGGTGATCAAGCTCAAGCTTGACCGCCTTCAGCTCAGCATCCTTTTGCCGGGTGATATCGCGCGAAATACCGATGAAATAGCAAAACGCGCCACCGACATCGAACTCGGGCTTGAAGCTCAGGTCATTCCAGAAGGGCTCTCCCGATTTGCGGTAGTTCCGGATTTCCCCCGAGAAAGCGCGTCGCATGCGGATCGCTTCATCGATGGCTGCAAGGGCAGCGCTGTCAGTCTCTGGTCCTTGCAAGATCCCGCACAGCGCCTCTGCCACATCCGACCGGTCACATCCGGTCATGTCGAGGAAGGCATCATTACAATACAAAATCTTGCGATCGGCATCGAACACGACCACGCCTTGCGAGATCGCGTCAAGGATAGTCGCCAAAGCGTCACTGTCCATCATGTGCCGTCCCCGCCGCCCCATTTGCTCCGACCCGGCTCAGGTTTAACATGCACCGGGCAGAATGGAATTAGGAGATTTCGTCGGTTTTTTGGCAGTGACTGGCCGGAACACTGCAATGGGCTGTGTCAGCGCGGTAGCAGTTTCATTCCTGTACTTGCCTGTTTACCGTCCTGCCCCAAACCAAATCTGCAAGAACGGTCGACCAAGCGCGCAAACCGTCACTCGGGCGGCGCGGCGCATACCTGGCTGCCACTGATTTTCGTCAGAATGTGTGCAAAGGTCTGGAACTGCCGGGAAAAGGCAGTTGGCGGAGCGGGTGGGATTCGAACCCACGATACGCTTGTGACGTATACACACTTTCCAGGCGTGCGCCTTCGACCACTCGGCCACCGCTCCGTATGTTGCACGCGCTCAAGCAGCGAAGCGGTAGCGCAACAAGAACGCGCCACTAGCCGCGAATGGATTGCTTCGCAAGGCGCGTGGTGGCACGTTTCGCAACATGAGAACCATGCTGTTGGCGGCTTCGGCTGCGCTCGCCCTTGCCATGCCGGCCTTTGCGCAGGAGGCGAGCAAGTCGGCTTATCCCGCCCCGTCCGAAATCGTCGCCGCCGCGCCGCGCGCGGACTGGGTGGCAATTGCGGCGGAGGATCTGCTGGTGATGACCCTCGCGCCCGATGCGGGCGGCAAGCCGCGGCAGGTGGTGATCCAGCTGATGCCCGCCCCCTTCTCGCAAGGCTGGGTCCACAACATCCGCCTGTTCGCCCGCGCCAAGTGGTATGACGGCATCTCGGTCAACCGGGTGCAGGACAATTACGTCACCCAGTGGGGCGATCCCAATTACGACAACCCCGAGGCGACGGGGCAAGTGAAGCCGCTGCCCGAGGGGCTGAAGGTGATGAGGGAGGCGGAGTATGTGCTCGGAGATAAAGCCCGCGAGGACTATTGCGGATACCATGTTTGCCCTCCGAACGCACAGGTGGCGCCCGGAAAATTCAGAAGCTACGAACCGTATGCCACGGGGGTGCTCTTCAAGGGCTGGCCCGTCGGGCTGCGTGGAAATCAAGCGTGGCCCACCCACTGCTACGGCATGGTCGGCGTCGGGCGAAACTACTCGCCCGACACCGGCTCGGGCGCGGAGCTCTACACCGTTATCGGCCATGCGCCGCGCCACCTCGATCGCAACATCGCGCTGGTCGGCCGGGTGATCGAGGGGATGGAGCACCTCTCCAGCCTGCCGCGCGGGTCGGGGGCGCTGGGGTTCTACACCGCCGAAGAGGCCGCCAAGCGCACGCCGATCCTGTCGGTGCGGGTGGCGAGTGACCTGCCGAAAGGTGAGCAACCGCAATTCGAATACCTGTCGACCGAAAGCGAGACCTTCGCGACCTATGCCGAAGCCATCGCCAACCGCCGCGATCCGTTCTTCATCGCGCCTGCTGGCGGTGCGGATATCTGCAACATCCGGGTGCCGGTGCGGCGGGTCGCTGAGGCGGGCTAGGTCCGCTCCATCAGCTCGATGCGGTTGCCGAAGGGGTCTTCGGTAAAGAACCGCGCATAGCCTTCGACCGGCTTGTCTTCGCGGATCGGGCAGCCGGCGACCTCCAGCCGCGTACGCAAGACCGCCAGATCATCGACCAGAAACGCCGGGTGCGCCTTGGCTGCGGCACGGAAATCGGGATCGACGCCGATGTGCAGCGCCACCGTGCCACCGGTGAACCAGCAACCGCTGGGTGACAGGTTGGCAGGCTTAGGCACCTCGGTCATGCCGAGCAGCCCGGCATAGAAGCTGCGTGCCTGATCCTCACCGCCCACAGGAATGGCGATCTGGACGTGATCGAGGCCGACAACCACCACTACTGCCGCTCCGCCTGCGCCACCGCGTCGCTGGCGCGCAGGGCCGATACGATGCGGCTGAGGTGTCCCACATCCTGCACCTCGACCTCGACATCATAGGTCACGAACGGATGATCGATCTGTGCCTGCATCAAGGTGATGATGTTGGCCTTGTTCTGCGCAAAGATCCCCGCCATTTCCGCCAGCGTGCCCAGCCGGTCGTAAATCGTGACCGACAATTGCCCTGTCGCCCCGACCGAGCGGTTGCCCCAGGCAAGATCGATCCAGTCGCTATCCACCCCGCTCGCCAGTTCCATGCAGTCGATCGCGTGAACCAGCACGGTTTCGCCCTTGCGGCGGATCCCGACGATCCGGTCGCCCGGCACCGGGTGGCAGCACGGCGCCAGTTCAAACGCCACGCCCGGCGTCAGTCCCCGGATCGAGATCGCGCGTTCCCGCCGCTCCCAGTGTTCGTTGTCCTCGATCCCGGCGGTGCAACCGGGGACCAGAGCTTCCATCACTTCGCGGTCTGAAATCTTCGCAGCGCCAATCGCGTACATCAGGTCATCAGGCTCATCGAGGCCGAGCCGCTCCACTGCGGCGCGGATCGCCTTCTTGCCGATCCGGGCGGGCACGCGCGCAGCGATTTCGTCGAACAGCTTGACCCCGATCGCGGCAACCTCTGCCCGCTCCTTCATCCGCACTGCGCGGCGGATCGCGGCGCGCGCCTTGCCGGTGACGACAAAGCCCAGCCATGACAGCTGCGGGCTGGCGTGGGGGTTCTTGATGATTTCCACCACGTCGCCATTCGCCAGCGGCGTGCGCAGCGGCATGTGCCGCCCGTTGATCTTCACACCCGCTGTCTGGATGCCGAGATTGGTGTGCACCGCGAAGGCAAAATCCACCGCAGTGGCGCCCTTGGGAAGCTGGAACAGCGCGCCCTTGGGGGTGAAGGCGAAGATGCGATCCTGATAGATCGCCATGCGGGTATGTTCGAGCAGCTCTTCGGCATCGTGGCTGGCATCGACGATTTCGATCAGGTCGCGCAGCCAGCCCACTTCGCCGTCGGGCTTGTCGCCCTGCTTGTAGGCCCAGTGAGCGGCCAGACCGAATTCGTTGGTGCGGTGCATTTGCCGCGTGCGGATCTGGACTTCGACCCGCATCGAGTTTTCATACATCAGCGAGGTATGAAGGCTGCGGTAGCCGTTCGACTTGGGGGTGGAGATGTAGTCCTTGAACCGTCCGGGCAGAAACTGCCACGTCGTATGCAGAATGCCCAGCGCACGGTAGCAGTCACCTTCGTCGTCGGTCAGCACACGAAAGGCCATGATGTCGGTGACCTGTTCAAAGCTGACATGGCGTTCGGCCATCTTGTGCCAGATCGAAAAGGGGTGCTTTTCGCGGCCATAAACCTCAACCTTGAGGCCCGCTTCGGCAAGCCGCTGCTTCATCTTAAGCGCAATCGCATCAACCTGCCCGCCATCTTGCGAACGCAGCTGGTCAAGACGGCCCGCGATCGTGGCGTGGGCTTCGGGTTCCAGCTCGCGGAAGGCCAGCGCCTGCATTTCGTGCATGTATTCATACATGCCGACCCGCTCCGCCAGCGGGGCATAGATATCCATCGTCTCGCGCGCGATGCGCTGACGCTTTTCGGGGTTCTTGATGAAATGCAGCGTGCGCATGTTGTGCAGCCGGTCCGCCAGCTTGACCAGCAGCACGCGGATATCCTCGGACATGGCGAGCAGGAACTTGCGCAGGTTTTCGGCTGCGCGCTCGTTCTCGGGCATGGCCTCGATCTTGGACAGCTTGGTGACGCCATCGACCAGCCGGGCGACCTCGGGGCCGAAATGCGCCTCGATATCCTCAATCGTGGCAAGGGTGTCTTCAACCGTGTCGTGCAGCAGCGCGGTGATGATGGTGGCCTGATCGAGTTTCAGATCGGTCATCAACCCGGCAACTTCGACCGGGTGGCTGAAATAGGGATCGCCGCTGGCGCGCTTCTGGCTGCCGTGTTTCTGCACGGTATAGACATAGGCGCGGTTGAGCATCGCCTCATCGGCGTCGGGGTCGTAATCGAGGACCTTCTCGACAAGTTCATATTGGCGCAGCATCGCCTTTGAATATGTGGCCCCTACCCGCTGCGGGCAAGCAGCAACTGCAAAGGCCCGCAAGTTTGCACAGCGCCGGGCTGGCATGGCGGGCGCACTCTGCTAACGTTCTCAAAACTGCCGAGAGGGATTCCACCATGCGCTTTTTCATGACCAGACAAGCCCTGGCCACGGCGTGCCTCCTCGCCGCTGGCGGCGCGTGGGCCGATGACCGCGTTGCCGACACGGCCACGCCTGCGCGCACGCTGGTGTTCGCCGACGAGTTCGATGGCGGCGCGCTCGACCGGACGAAGTGGAACGTCGTGGGCATGGATTTCTGGGTCAACAACGAACAGCAGGCCTATCTCGACAGCCCCGACACGATCCAGTTCGCCAGCGATATCGAAGGCGCGCAAGGCGGCGCGCTGGTGTTGCGGCCGGTCTATCGCCCCGGCGTGGACACGCACAAGGATCGCAAGGCCGATTTCATCTCGGGCCGGATCCATTCGAGCGGCAAGGCTGAATTCACCCATGGCCGCATCGAAGCGCGCATCAGGATGCCCGATGCCGAGGGGGTGTGGCCCGCGTTCTGGATGCTGGGGGGCGGCGAGTGGCCCGACACCGGCGAGATCGACATCATGGAATATGTCGGCGAAAAGGACTGGATCGGCGTGGCACTGCACGGGCCGGGCTATTCGGGCGAAACGCCGCTGGTGAACAAGTTCGTCTTCGACTCCGGCACCGATGCGACCGATTGGCACGTCTATGCGGTCGAATGGACGAAGGACGCGGTGCTGTTCGAAGTTGATGGGCGCCTTACCTACCGGGTCACCCGCCCGATGGTCGAAAACTACGGCACATGGCGCTTCGACAACCCCAAGCACCTGATCGTGAACTTCGCGCTGGGCGGCGCCTATCCGTTCAAGACCAGCAGGATCGCTGCGCCCTATAACGGCTTGCCGCAAACGACCGTCGACAAGATCAAGGCGGGCGAGGTCGCGATGTATGTCGACTGGGTGCGCGTTTACGAACCGCTGGCGGCCGAATAACCCCGGCCGCAAGCGGTTCCGATCAGGTGGCGCTTTAAGACCAGGTCGCTCTGGGCGGCAGGCTCATCAGGATCGCGTCGATATTGCCGCCGGTCTTCAGCCCGAAGATCGTGCCCCGGTCATAGACCAGGTTGAATTCGGCATACCGGCCCCGGTATTCGAACATCCGGGCTTCATCGGCCGCATCGAAGGGCGTGTTCATCCGCCGCCGCACGATCGCAGGGAAAGCGGCGAGGAACTGTTTGCCGATGTCCTGAATAAAGGCGAAATTGCCCGCCCAGCCCGCATCGTCGGCGCATTCCAGATGGTCGGCGAAGATCCCGCCGACCCCGCGCCCGACCTGACGGTGCGGGATGTAGAAATATTCCTCCGCCCACTTGGAATAGCGCTCGTAAAAATCGGCCCCATGCGGATCGCAGGCGGCCTGCATCGCCTTGTGAAACTCTGCTGTATCCTCGGCATAGGGGATCGGCGGGTTGAGGTCGGCCCCGCCGCCAAACCATGCCTTGGTGGTGGTGAGGAAGCGGGTGTTCATGTGGACGGCGGGCACATGCGGATTGGTCATGTGCGCGACAAGGCTGATGCCGGTAGCGACAAAGCCGGGCGCATCGGCGCTCGCCCCGTTGATGCTGCCGGCAAACTCCTTGGCAAAGCTGCCGCGCACGGTCGACACGTTCACGCCGACTTTTTCGAAGACCTTGCCCTTCATCAAACCCTGCACGCCGCCGCCGGGATCGGGATTGCCTTCCTCTTCGCGGTTCCAGGGGGTGTATTGGAAGCTGGCGTCAGACCCAGCCTCGCGCTCGATGGCCTCAAATTCGGCGCAAATCTGGTCGCGCAAATCTTCAAACCACGTGCGCGCGCGCTCCGTGTAAGGTGTCCAGTCCGTCATACATCCCCGTCCGTCATTCAAACCGCACCATAGGCGATGAAGCGGACCACACAAGCCCCGCTTTAGCCCCACGAGACAGTTGCAAAGCCGAATGTTTGCAGGCACAGGCGGGCCATGGTTCCTGCTATGTTCGCCCCGTTTGAATTCGCCGCGCACGAAATGCTGCTCGGGCCGGGGCGCGCGCTGTACTGGCCCGCCGAACGTGCGCTGCTGGTGGCGGACCTGCATCTCGAAAAGGCGAGCTGGTTCGCACAGCGCGGGTCAATGCTGCCGCCGTATGACAGCCGCGACACGCTCGAGCGGCTGGCGGATGCAGTGCGCGAGACGGGGGCGCGGCGGGTGATCACGCTGGGCGACAATTTCCACGATGACGCGGGCGCATTGCGCTTGGATGCCCATTGCACCGGTATGCTCGAGGCGCTGACCCGCGCGCTGGAATGGGTGTGGATCACCGGCAACCACGACGAGGAACTGCCGAAGGGCTTCGGCGGGACGATCGTGCCGGAGCTGGAACTGGGCGGGGTAATCCTGCGCCACGAAGCCCGCGCCGGCGAGACCGCGCCCGAGCTTTCCGGCCACTACCACCCGAAGCTGCGGGTCAACGTCCGGAACCGCCATATTGCCCGTCCTTGTGCGGTCATGGGCCGGAGCGAGAGCGGGGCCGAGCGCATGATCCTCCCCGCATTCGGCAGCCTGACGGGCGGGCTCGACGCCGCCCACCCCGAAATCCTCGGCGCACTGCAACCCGCGCGCGCCATCGAGGCGCTGATGCCCGCCAAGGGCCGCATCGCCCGCTTCCCGCTGTGGCAGACGGCGTGATGCATTTCGTCCCGCTCCGCTATGTGATCGGAACACTCACGGTCTGGCACGGGGTTGCTCTGCTCGCGATCATGGCCCCCAGCGCCTACGCATATGTCACCAGCACAGCCGCCAAACCGACGCTGGAGACGTCGCTGCCCAGACTTTTCCTGCTCAGCTTTATGGCGGTCTGGATGTACTGCCTTGCTGCACTGGTGCTCGGACGGCTTTTCGGAGACAAATTTCCTTTTGCGCAAGTCTGGCCTTCGGCATTGGCGCTCGGTTTCTCGATGGCTGTGGTCTTCGTGGCCTGCTCACTGGCGTTCGATGGAAAGACTCTGACCTTGGAATTGGCCCTTTTCTCGGTCTTTGGCATCGCGTTTTTCACGCTGGGTCTCGCCCTGTTCGCCTGCATCGCGATTTTTCTGATGCCAAGAGCCGTCGGCTTCGGTCTCGTCGACTGGCCCAAAGCCTCATGGGGCGTGCACCTTTACCGCGCCCCCTAAGACTCCACCTAGCCTTAACGCGCGTTTCGCACTAAGGAGCGCGCAGACACGCAGCCACCACAGGAGAACACCCCATATCACGTCCACCCCGGCGCTCGATGGCCCCGCCAATCAAAAGCGGCCCTCGTTTTGATAACATGATCAACGTCCCCAAGGTCCGCGTCATTGATGACGAAGGCGAAAACCTTGGTGTGATGTTCACCCGCGAAGCGATTGAGCAGGCCAATGAAAAGGGCCTGAACCTCGTCGAAGTGTCCCCCAATGCGGACCCGCCGGTGTGCAAGTATCTCGATGTCGGCAAATTCCGCTACGAAGCGCAGAAGAAAGCCAATCTGGCGCGCAAGACGCAGAAAACGCAGGACATCAAGGAAGTGAAGATGCGCCCGAACATCGACACGCATGATTATGATGTGAAGATGCGCAACGTCACCAAGTTCATCGAACACGGCGACAAGGTGAAGATCACCCTGCGTTTCCGTGGACGCGAAATGGCCCACCAGCACCTCGGCATGGACCTGCTCAAGAAGGTGCAGGAAGATGTTGCCGAAGTCGCCAAGGTCGAAGCCTTCCCGCGGCTGGAAGGTCGCCAGATGCTGATGGTGCTCGCGCCCAAGTAAGGCGCAGCCATTCCCTTGCGAGCAATTTTACAACGGGGCGGGCCTTCAAGGCTCGCCCCGTTTGGTATGAGGCGCCCCTATCCGTAAGGGCGCGTCAGTGAGGGCTTGCACGCGGCGGCAACAAGCTGATACCCCTCCACCACCGTAGTCGGGGGGAACAGCGCAGATGACAGCAGGCCGGATCGGTCGCGTTCTAGGACCGCTGGCCTTTGCACTGACGCTGGTATTAGCGCCGCCTGCGGGAATGCCTTCAGGGGCGTGGCTGGTTGCAGGCCTCGTCGTGTGGATGGCGGTCTGGTGGATGACCGAAGCGGTTCCGCTGACCGTGACGGCGCTTTTGCCCTTCCTCATTCTGCCGCTGGCCAGCGTATCCGACGCCGAGACTACGGCGAGCACCTATTATTCGCCCATCCTCTTCCTGCTGCTGGGCGGTGCGTTTATCGCGCTGGCGATTGAGCGCACGGGGATGCACCGCCGCCTCAGCCTAGCGATCCTGCGCGCCGTGGGCACGACCGGGGGCCCTGCCCGACTGCTGCTGGCCTTCATGATCGCCGCTGCGCTGCTATCGATGTTCATCTCCAACACCTCGACCGCACTGATCATGATGCCGATGGCGCTGGCGGTGCTCGACAGCGGACGCGGCACGGCAACAGGTGATGCGCTCGGCAGCGATCAGGCTGGCATCCCCCCGCAGGACGGCCTCGATGGCGCCTTGCCGATGGGCATTGCCTTTGCCGCCAGCATCGGCGGGCTGGGCACGATTGTCGGCTCACCCACCAATGCCATCGCGGTGGGTCTGCTGGACGAGATCGCAGGCGTGCGGATCACCTTTTTGGAATGGTCGATGTACGGCGTGCCGCTGGTGTTGCTCGGCATCCCGCTCGCCGCCTTGATTATCGCGCGGGTACAGCAAGTGTCCGCACACCCCTTCGATATCAACGCGGCGCGCACCGCGATTGATAACAAGGCCCCTTGGACCACGCCCGAAAAGCGGCTGGTGCCGCTGGCGCTCCTCACCTTTGCGGCCTGGGTCACGCAGCCGCTGGTCGCGCCGCTGTTGCCGCCGGGCGCATGGAACGATGGCACGATTGCTGTCACCGCCGCGCTGGCGCTGTTTCTGACGCCCGACGGAACGGGCCGACCGCTGCTGATCTGGCAGGAGGCCGAGCGCGCGCCGTGGAGTGTCATTTTCATGTTCGGCGGCGGGTTGGCGCTGGCCGCCGGGATGCAAGCCTCGGGCCTTGCAGACTGGATCGGTCAGGCCCTGCTGCCGCTGGCGAGCTGGCCGCTGCTATTCGTCGCGCTGGCGGTGGTGGCGCTGGTGATTGTGGTGACGGAATTCGCCAGCAATGTCGCCACGGCCACCGGGATTATTCCGGTGGTGGCAGCCCTGGTGGTGGCGCTCGGCGCCGATCCCGTCCTGCTGGCCCTGCCTGCCGCGCTGGCGGGCAGCTGGGGCTTTATGCTGCCAGCCGGAACCGGGCCCAATGCCATCGCCTGGGCCACCGGACGCATCCGGATCGGCAGGATGGTGACCGCAGGCGCACTGCTCGATCTTGCAGGCGCACTGCTGATTGTCGCCGTCGTGTGGGGCATTGCTGCGCTGCGATGACATGAACTGCGCCAGACTGAGCGGGCGCGGCGCTAACGGGAAGAAACAGCCATGACAGATAGCCGAAAGCCAGTATTCCTCGTCATTGGTGCAGGCGCTGGGATCGGCGGGAACGCCGCGATGCGCTTTGCCGCCGGTGGCTATCACGCGGTGCTAGCCCGGCGCAGCGACGCGGCGGGGTTGGCGAAAATGGTTGGCCAGATCGAGGCGGCGGGCGGGTCTGCCACTGGCACCCTGCTGAACGCAGCCGAAGACGGCACGATCGAGGAACTGGTCGAACGCACCGAACGGGATATTGGCCCGATCCAGGCCGCGCTCTACAACCTCGGCGCGCAGATCGGGAACCGGACGCTCGATCAGACCCCGCACCGCATCTTCGAACTCGGCTGGCGGCTGGGCACCTATGGCGTCTTCCGCCTCGCCCATGCGCTGCTGCCGCAGATGGTAGAGCGCGCGAAAACCGGGGCGCATGGCACATTACTGGTCACCTCGGCGACGGCGGCGGTGCGCGGCAATGCCGGGCAGCACAGCCATGCCGCCGCGATGGGCGGGCGGCGGATGCTGTGCCAGACCCTCAACGCCGAATTTGCGCGGCAGGGCGTGCATGTTGCCCATGTCATCGTCGACGGCCCCGTCGATGCGCCTGACACGCTGGGCAAGCTGCTGGGCGACAGCTTCGATGCGTTCAAGGCTGGCAAGGGCCATGACGGCGTGATCGACCCGGCCGCGCTGGCGGAAACCTACTGGCACCTCGCCCACCAGCCGCGCAATTGCTGGAGCCACGAGGTCGATGTGCGCCCATGGACCGATGTGCCGTGGTGGAACGACAACCCCGACCCGCAGATCGACAGTGTCGGCAAGGGCTTTGCCGGGCCGCGATCAGATGAGGCGCGCTAGCCCCGCCATTCGCGCCGTTCTTCGGCGGCGCGCAGGACTTCGTAACTGGTCTGGATCAGCTGGAATTGCTTGGCCGCGTCGGCATCGCCGGGCTTCACGTCGGGATGTACTTCCTTGGCGCGTGCGCGGTAGGCTTTCTTCACCGCGTTGAAATCGGCATCAGCCTCCAGCCCCAGCACCTCCAGCGCGCGCATTTCGTCGGCCGAGCGCGAGCCATCGCCCGATCCCGCCCAGCCATAATGCGCGCTTTCGGCATAACCTGAGGATTCCTGCCGCTCGGCATGCGCGCGTTCTTCCTTCTCGGCCTTGTCGAGGCCTTCGAAGTAGTCCCAGCGGGAATTGTATTCAGCCGCGTGGCGCTGGCAGAAATACCACCGGTCGCGGCTGTTGGGGGCCTTGGGCGCGGGGCAATTGCCCGGTTCATCGCAGCCGTGGCGGTCGCAGATGCGCACATTGACCGCCTCTTGCGAAGCGCCATAGGGCCGCCAGCGCGGGAAGCCCCAGTCCATCGAACGGCGGGCGCGGGTCATGCGCTAAGCTCGGGCAGCAGGCTGGGCAGAATGTCGTTGGTCGATTGTCTCACGCGCTCAATCTAGGCGGCATGGCCGGGAAAGGAAAGGCGTGAGAATACGGGAACCAGTTGCAATGTGAAATGTTGCAATGCAAAACCACCCACGCCGCGCCGATCAATCCGGCGCGCAGGAAAGCCGAAGTGATGAGCCAGCAGTTAACCCTCTCCAGCCTGTTTTGCGTGCTTGCGCTCGCGGGGCTGTGCGTGGTCACATCACTGCGCGATCTGAGCGGGATAGATGCGCCGGTAATGGCCGAACAGGCCGAGCGTGCGCCCGGCCTGCTGCAAGGCTGACGATCAGTTGATAATGACGCTCGCCGCGCGGCGGTTCTGCGCATAGGCCGCCTCGTTTGAGGCCAGCGCCACGGGCCGTTCCTTGCCATAGCTCACCACCGAAATCCGGTTGGCATCCACGCCCAGGCTGACGAGATAGGCCTTGGCCGAATTGGCGCGGCGTTCACCCAGCGCCAGGTTGTATTCGCGGGTGCCGCGTTCATCGGCATGGCCTTCGATCGTGAAGGTGACCTGCGGGAAACGCGCAAAATACTGCGCCTGCGCCTGAAGCGCGGCGGCATCTTGCGAATCCACATTATAGCGATCCGTATCGAAGTAGATCGTGGTCGAAGACCCCACGGCCTGCGCGAAATGCGCCTGCGTGCCGGGCTGCGCGCCGGATGGCTGGGCGGGCATGGCCGGTTGGGTCGGCTGCGCGGTATCGGTCGGGGCAGGCGGCAGCACTTCGGGCGCTTTCTTGGAACAGGCGGCAAGGCCGGTGGCCGAAGCCAGCAAGAGGATCGTGGCAAGCTTGGTGTTCATCGCGCTTTTCCTTTCAGTCATCATCAGGGGCGGATCGGGCCCCAGGCGGGGTCGGAGGCATCAACCGGGGTCGGCAGGCGGCGTTCGTTCTGGCCGGTGAGATCGACCTGCCAAATCCCTGATCGTCCGGTGTTCCGCTCGGTGCGGAAGAACTGGATGATGCGGCCATTGGGGGCCCAGGTCGGGGCTTCGTCCTGCCAGCCGCGGGTCAGCACGCGCATATTGCCGCCGCCCGTGTTCATCACCGCGACGTTGAAATCGCCCGCGATCCGCGTGAAGGCGATCTGGTCGCCGCGCGGGCTCCATTCGGGCGTGGCGCAGCGCCCGCCAAAAAAGCTGATGCGCTTCTGGTTCTTGCCGTCCGCGTCCATGACATAGCATTGCTGGCTGCCCGAACGGTCGCTTTCGAACACGATCTTGGTGCCATCGGGCGAATAGCTGCCGCCCACGTCGATCCCCGGATTGTCGGTCAGCTTGATGCTTGCGCCGCCGGTCGCCGGCACGCGGTAGATGTCGGTATTGCCCGCCACCGCCATCGAATAGAGGATGTGCTTGCCATCAGGCGACCAGCGCGGGGCGATGGTGGGGTTGCGGTTCTCCGTCACCAGCGTCTGCTTGCCCGTGCCGATGTCATAGACATAGATGCGCGGATTGCCGTCGACATAGGAGAGGTAGAGGATCTTCGAATAGTCGGGCGAATAGCGCGGGGTGAGCGCGGTGGCGCTGCCCAATGTCAGGAAGCGGTGGTTCGCCCCGTCACTATCCATCACCGCAAGGCGCTTGACCCGGCGGTCCTTGGGCCCGGTCTCGGCGATATAGGCGATGCGGCTGTCAAAGAACGGGCTTTCGCCGGTCAGCCGGGAGAAGATGAGATCGCTGCACTTATGCGCCGCGCGGCGCCAGTCGGCAGGCGCGACGACCCAGCCTTCACGCACCAGCTCGCTCTGCAAGGCGACATCATAAAGGTAGCAGCCGACCACCAGCCGGCCATCATCGCGCGCGCGGACATAGCCGTGGACCAGCATTTCAGCGCCCTGCCCGCTCCAGGTGGGAAAGGCGGGCGCAGTGATCTGGGTGAAGCCGGGCTGCGGCAGGCTGTCGGGGCCGACCGGCTTGAACAGGCCATTATTGCGCAGGTTGGCGGTGATGACGCGGGCAACTTCGCGGCCCAGCGCACCGGTGCCGGCCTCGTTGGCGGGCGTCGCGCGCTCGCGGTCGGTGGCAAAGGCGGGGATCGCGATGCCGATGTCCTGCCATGCGCTTTCATCGGTGACAGTAAAGGAAATCCCCTCTTCCGCCTGCGCCTGCGAGGCATCGGTGGCGGTCGTTTCGACCGGAGCGTCATCGCCGATGGGCGCGCCCAGATCCTGCGCCATGAGGGACGCAGGGAATGCAGCGGTGACAAGCAGGGCGGCAAGCAAAGCGGGTTTCATCGTGATGTATTCCTGTCAAAACGGGCGCCCCGGACAGTCTTCCAGGCTTCGTAATATTCTTCGGGCAGCTTGAACGGCGCGGCAAGCTGCACCGCACGGATCGCATTTTCCGCGTGACGAGCCGCTTGTGCGCGGTTGGATTCGTTGACGCCGCTCTGGCTGCGCACCCGGGGGCGGCCTTTCAGGCTGCCATCGGGATTGAGATCGAAATCGACCAGCGTCACCAGCAGATCAACATCCACGCCCTGCGGCGCGGTCCAGTGCGGCTTGACTTGCCGGGCGAGCGCCTGCTGGATCGACGCCTTGGCGCTCGCACCGATCTGCGATGCGGGCGCGCGGGTTTCCTGCGTGGTGGTCGATGACCCGGCCCCGGCGAGGAAATCATCCCCGATCCGACTGCCGCCGCCGGTTCTGGCCGCAGGCTTGGGCGGGGTGGCAGCAGCCTGCCGGGGCGCGGCGCGTTCAGGCGCCGCGCGCTCGCGGGTGGGCACGGGCCGGGGGGCCGGCGTGCGGGCGGCGGGCTTGGGTTTGGGCAGGGTCGGCTGGGGCTGCACGGCAGGCTCCGGCCGCACAACCTCAGGCGCAGGGGCCGGTTCGTCAGACAGCGTCGGCGCAATCGCGGCGCGGCTTTCGGGCACAGGATCGGGCGCGGCTGCCTCCAGCCCCACCTCACTCGCAAGGCTGACCGTCATGCGTTCGGGAAAGACCGAAACCTCGCTGCGCACCGTTTGCATCAGCAGCACCGCCACCAGCGCGCCGTGCAGCACCAGCGCCGCGGCAAGGCCGACCTTTTCGTCGTTCCGGAGTGCAGGCTGCGCCATAACCCTGTCCCGACTATGGAGCCGAAACTGAACCATCGGTGACCAGCGAGATCGAGGTGAAGCCGGCTCGGCCCAATTCGCCCATCACCTGCATCACCCGGCCATAATCCAAACTGCGATCACCGCGCAGCACGACCAGCGGCTGCTCGCCGCCGCGGTCCAGCGCCTTCAACGCCGCCGGAAGCCCGCCAGCGGGCACAGCCGTATCCTCGATATAGATAATCCCTTCCCGGTCGATCGAGATCGTAATCTGATCGGGCTGCTCCTCAACCGGTGCGGCACGGCTTTCGGGCAGTTCTACCGGAACACCGACCGCAGGCAGCGTGACTGTGACCATGAAGATAATCAGCAGCACCAGCATCACATCGACCAGCGGCGTGACGTTGATCTCGGCCATCGCCGCGCGGCGGCTACGTTTGCTGCGGCGGCGGGAGGATACACCCATGCTCATTTTTGTTTTCCGCACGCCCGTCCGGGCGTGCGGTCCTCGCTAGACGCGCAGCAAAGCTGCGCCCGCTGCGGGCGGGCAGTCGCCCTTGCGACTGCTGCGCAGCCGGTTTCAGTGCGTATCATCATGCGCGGTCCAACTCGCGGCTCAGGCCCGTGTGGAGCTTGTCGGCGAAGCGCTGCAAGCCCGCCTCGTACCGGTCTACCGCCCCGCCAAAGCGGTTGTACGCAATCACGGCCGGGATCGCGGCGAACAGGCCGATGGCGGTGGCAAACAGTGCCTCGGCAATGCCGGGGGCGACCACAGTGAGGCTGGCGCTTTGCTGCGCGCCGATCTGGAAGAAGCTGTTCATGATCCCCCACACCGTGCCGAACAACCCGACAAACGGCGCGACTGATCCGACCGTGGCCAGAAAATTCAATCGCCCGGCCAGCGCGTCGGCTTCCTCGGCAACCTGGCTTTCCATCACGGCGGCGATGCGCTCGCGAGTGGCAGCGCGGTCGACCGGCTGCTTGGCGGTGGACTTGCGCCATTCATCAAGCCCGGCGGCAGCCACGCGGGCGGCAGGCACTTCTTTGCGCACCTGCTTGGTCAGCAAGCCCTCGCTGCCCTGATGCTCCCAGAACTCGGCCTCGTATTCCCGCGATTTCTTGCCCAGCGCGCCGATCCGCAGGCTGAAGGAGACGATGATCGTCCACACCCACACGCTGGCAAGGATCAGGCCAAGCATCACGGCCTGCACGATGATGTCTGCGGTCAGGAACAGTTCGACCGGGTCGAGCCGGGTGGGAGCAGCGGCGGCGGCGCTGAGCAGGGCGAGCGTCACAGGGTCAGGTATCCTCGTTCATGAAAGTCTGGAAAGCGGCCCGCCATGCGGCAGGCTGGCGGCGCGGGCGGCCATCGAGGGTGATGAAGCCGACCCTGAGGTGCGCTTCGCACAGCGGCTCGTCACCCCGGCGCGCAATCTGGTGCATCCGGCAGGACGCGGCGCCCAGTTCCGTGCAGCGGGTTTCGATTACCACGTCATCATCGAGCTTGGCCGGGCGCAAGTATTTGAGGTTCACTTCAGACAGGGCGTAAGCGCCCCCATCCCCTCCTTTGGCCCCGCTCTCAATCGCCGCGCGCTGATTAATGCCGAGCAGGCGTAACAGATCGCTGCGCGCGCGTTCAAACCAGCGCAGGTAATTGGCGTGGTAGGTGATCCCCGACAGGTCGGTATCCTCGTAATAGACGCGCACCGCATACAGGTGCCGCGCGCCATCGAGGACACCGCCGGGAGGGTTGGGAGAAATCATCAGGCGCCACCTAGCCTAGCGGGGAATCCCTGCAAAGCCGCGACATCGCGAATTGTCGATGAACGGCACTGGAACGCGGGTTAATCCGTATTCAGCGCCGCGCGATCATCGGGCCGAGCGGCTGCCCGCCGAAAATATGGACGTGGAGGTGCGGCACTTCCTGCCCGCCATGCTGGCCGATATTGGCGAGCAGGCGGTAACCGGGTTCGACGAGCCCCTTGGCGCGGGCCACTTCGCCCACCGCGCGCACGAAGCCGCCGATTTCGGCGTCCGAAGCCTTGGCGCTGAAATCATCCCAGCTGACATAGCGGCCCTTGGGGATCACCAGCGTATGCACCTCGGCCTGCGGGTTGATATCTTCAAAGGCGAAGGCCCAGTCATCCTCGTAGACTTTCTTCGCCGGGATTTCCCCGCGCAGGATGCGAGCGAAGATGTTGTTGTCATCGTAAGGCAGGGTCGGATCGATCGGCATGGGTTACTCCGTGCGGGCAGCTTTTTGAGCCCGGGCTTCTTTCTCAGCTATGCCGGACATGCCCTCGCGCCGGTCGAGTTCGGCAAGAACGCTGTCAATCGGCACGCCCTTTTCGGCGAGCAGCACCATCAGGTGAAAGAGCAGGTCCGCCGCCTCTCCCACCAGTTCGGCATCGTCGCCCGCCAGCGCGGCAATCACCGTCTCGGTCGCCTCCTCGCCGACCTTCTGCGCAATCTTGGCGAGGCCCTTGGCGTGGAGTTTCGCCACATAGCTTGTCTCTGGCGAGGCGGCGAGGCGCTGGACAATGGTGGCTTCGAGGCGGGTGAGAGTGTCTGACACTTGGCTCTTTCTCGTCATTGCGGGCGCCGCAGGCGCACGGCAATCCGCAGCGTTTCGCGTGCCGCTCCGGATTGGTTGGCCTTCGGCCGGCTTCGCTACCGCTACGCTCGCGATAACGAGAATTCAACCGCGCGCCGGAAGTCCCGCCGCGCGCAGCGCCGCGTGCGCCTCGGCGATGGTGTGCGTGCCGAAGTGGAAGATGCTGGCGGCCAGCACCGCACTGGCATGGCCTTTCACCACCCCGTCCACCAGATGGTCAAGGCTGCCCACCCCGCCGCTGGCGATCACGGGCACGCTGACGGCATCGGCAATCTCGCGGGTCAGATCGAGGTCGTAGCCCTTCTGCGTCCCGTCCCCGTCCATGCTCGTCACCAGCAATTCGCCAGCGCCAAGCCCTGCGACCTTCAGCGCATATTCGACCGCGTCCAGCCCCGTGGGCTTGCGCCCGCCATGCGTGAAAATCTCCCAATTGCCGCGCGGCGTGCGGCGCGCATCCACACTGGCGACCACGCATTGGCTGCCGAAGCGCGCGGCGATTTCGCCCACCAGTTCGGGCCGGGCGACAGCGGCGCTGTTCACCGCGACCTTGTCCGCGCCCGCCAGCAGCAGCGCGCGCGCATCATCGGCGCTGCGCACGCCGCCGCCAACCGTCAGCGGCATGAAGCAGACCTCTGCCGTGCGCCGCACCATATCGAGCAGCGTGCCGCGCCCTTCGTGACTGGCGGAAATGTCGAGAAAACACAGCTCGTCCGCGCCCGCCGCGTCATACGCCCGCGCCTGTTCGACCGGATCGCCCGCGTCCTTCAGATCAACAAAGTTCACGCCCTTGACCACGCGGCCATTGGCGACATCAAGGCAGGGGATGACGCGGATGCGGACGGTCATGGGGCTGTGCTTATGGTGACGGTCACTTCAGGCTCCTTGGGTGGGCAATCATCCCCGTCGCAATAGGTCTTGTCGCGCGCGGCATGGACGACAGCGGGCCACATGCAGCTGACGAAAAACGCCCCCGCCATGCCAAAAACCAGCCCATTCTTGCCAAAACGCGGCGCAAGGAAACGCTCCGCCAGCAAGGCAAGGCCGAGGAAGACGACGATATTGATGAGCGCGATTTCCACCGTGCCCACCGTGATCCCGGCAAGGAAGGTGAGGCACAGGAAAAGAAAGCCCATCAGGCGCATGATTACACCCGATCGCCCATCGCAATCGCCGCGGCAAGATCAAGGCGGCCTTCATACAGCGCGCGGCCGGTAATCACCCCTTCAATCCCTTCATGCGCGTGGAGCGAAAGGATGTGGATGTCGTCCAGACCCTTCACCCCGCCGCTGGCGATCACCGGAATGTCGACGCGGCGGGCGAGATCGACGGTGGCTTCGATGTTCACGCCCTTCAGCAAGCCATCGCGCCCGATATCGGTGAACAGCAGGCTGGCAACGCCCGCATCCTCGAACCGGCGGGCAAGATCGGTGACGGGAACGTCGGAGACCTCGGCCCAGCCTTCGGTCGCGACCATTCCGTCCTTGGCGTCAACCGCGACGACGATGCCGTTTGCCCATTCACGCGCCATGTCTTTGACGAATTCGGGGTTCTTGAGCGCCGCCGAACCCATCACCACCCGCGCCACACCAAGGTTGAACCAGCCGGCCACCGCCGCTGCATCGCGGATCCCGCCGCCCAGTTGGACATGGCCGGGGAAGGCCTTGACGATCGCTTCGACAGCCTCGCGGTTGCGGCTTTCGCCCGCAAAGCTGCCGTCAAGATCGACCACGTGGAGATATTGCGCGCCCGCATCGGCAAAGATCAGCGCCTGCGCGGCGGGATCATCGCCGTAAATCGTGGCGCGGTCCATGTCGCCTTCGGCAAGGCGCACGACCTGGCCGCCCTTGAGATCGATGGCGGGAAAAACGATCATGCTATCGCCCCCTGCAAGGGGAGCGCTATCACGGATACCATGCCAGAAACCTTTCCAATGTTGCCAGCCCGTAAGCCTGGCTCTTTTCCGGGTGAAACTGCACGCCGATGATATTGTCCTGCGCCACGGCGGCCACCAGCCCCTCGCCGTGATCCGTCATGGCGGCAACATTGTGCGGATTGTCGGCGGCAAAGTGGTAGGAGTGGAGGAAATAGGCCTCACCCTCCTCGATCACCGGATGGTCCTTGGCATGGGGCAACAGGGCCACATCGTTCCAGCCCATGTGCGGCACCTTGATCGCAGGATCAGTCGGCTGGATCAGCCGCACCTCGCCCGCAATCCAGCCGAGGCCGGGTGTCTCGCCATGTTCGAGCCCGCGGGTCGCCAGCAATTGCATGCCCACGCAAATACCCAGGAACGGCGCAGCCCCCACCTGCACGCGCTCGCTCATCGCGTCGACCATGCCGGGAATGGCGTTCAAGCCCTCGGCACAAGCCTTGAAACTGCCGACGCCGGGCAGCACGATCCGGTCGGCCGCGCGCACCGCATAGGGATCGGCGGTGACAGTGACCGCGGCCCCCGCAGCCTTCAGCGCATTGTGAACCGAGTGGAGGTTGCCCGCGCCGTAATCGACCAAGGCAACAATCTCACCCACCGAGTTGCCCCTTGGTGCTCGGGATCGCCGTGCCCTTCCTCGGATCAAGCTCCACCGCCTGCCGCATCGCCCGGGCGAAACCTTTATACAGGCTCTCGCAGATGTGGTGGTTGTTGCTGCCGTACAGCAGTTCCATGTGCAGCGTGATCCCGGCGCTCTGGGCAACGGAATGGAACCAGTGCTCGATCAGCTCGGTATCCCATTCGCCCAGCTTTTCTTGGCTGAACTTGGCCTTCCACACCAGAAATGGGCGCCCGGAAATATCCAGCGCCACCCGGCTCAGCGTCTCGTCCATCGGCGAATAGGCCGCGCCGTACCGCCCGATCCCGGCCTTGTCGCCCAAGGCATTGCTGATCGCCTGACCCAGCGCAATCGCCGAATCCTCGGTGGTGTGGTGCTGGTCGACATGCAGATCGCCCTCCACCTTCATCGTCACATCGATCAGAGAATGGCGGCTGAACTGTTCGACCATGTGATCGAGAAAGCCGATCCCGGTGCTGACGTCATAGGCGCCCGTGCCGTCAAGATTGACGTGGATGGCGATTTTGGTCTCGGTGGTGTTGCGGTCAACCGAGCCGGTGCGCTGAGGGGTGCGGGCGGGGATGCTGGACATGGCCCCGCGCTATAGTCGGCTGGCAGCGCATGACAAGCATCGCGCGCAGATGCACGGGCAATCCGGCGTTGAAGCTGCATGAGGGCTTGACCAAGCCCGCGCGCAGCGCCACCAATCGGCACGTTATGACCAGTGATGCACCCGATAGCCTGATCCCTTACGACGAGATCGTGCAGGAAGCCCTGCGTGCGGTGGTCGGACGGGTGCTTGGTTCGATTGTCAGCAGCGGCAGCACGTTGCCCGGCGCGCATCATTTCTACATCACCTTCAAGACCGGCGCACCCGGCGTGTCGATCCCGCCGCATCTGCGCGAACGGTTCCCCGACGAAATGACCATCGTGCTCCAGAACAAGTTCTGGGATCTGGAAGTCCTGCCCCACAGCTTTTCGGTCAGCCTCACCTTCAATCAGGTGCCGGCCAAACTGAACATTCCCTTTGCCGCCATCACTGCCTTCGTTGACCCGGCCGTGGATTTCGGCCTGCAATTCCAGGCGGCGGTCGAAGAACTGGCCCCCGAAGTCCACGACGATGCCGAAAATGACGGACCGGACACCGATCCTGATGGCTCCAACGTGGTCTCGATCGATTTCGGGCGCAAGAAATAGGCCGATGCCGCGGGGCAAACGCCTTGGCCGGGGCACGCGCGCGCGCACCAATAGCCCGGAAAACTCCGGCGCGGGCGGCCTGCCGCTACCCAGCCCCGTCGCGGGCACCAATCTGGTCATCGCCGACATCGTGCTGCGCGCGGCAGGAGGCCTGCTGCGCGACCAGATGGAAAAGGGCCTGCTGCGCGGCAACTATGACAAAACCAAGGTCGACAAGCTGGTCCACGGACGCGGATTGGCCTCCAGCGTTGCGCTGTGGGGGGCGAGCCACCTTGCCCGCCGTTCGCCGCTTGGTCTGGCGGTGGTGGTGGGCGGATTGGCCGCCAAGGTTTTCTACGACCGCGGCAAGCGGCTGGAAGCGAACCGCAAGGCGCAAGCATCGCTTACGGCCCCCGCCCGCGACGCCTGATCGCGGCTTGCTTGCCCAGCCTCCCGATGAAGGCCCTCTTGATTAAAGGGCGCGTGTTGGTGCAACGGGGCCCATGGGCGATTCCTCACACCACGCAGACGACACGCTTCACCGCCGGGGCCTGATGTTCATCCTGTCCTCGCCGTCCGGCGCGGGCAAGACCACCCTGTCGCGGATGCTGCTGGCTGATGATGGCGAGATTAAGCTGTCGGTCTCCGCCACCACCCGGCCGCCGCGCGCGGGAGAGGTCGACGGGGTGCATTACCATTTCGTCACGCCCGACCGCTTTCAGGCGATGATCGACGAGGACGACTTCTACGAATGGGCCGAGGTCTTCGGCCATCGTTACGGCACGCCCAAGGGGATCATCCGCGCCGCGCTGAAGGAAGGGCAGGACTTCCTGTTCGATATCGACTGGCAGGGAACCCAGCAGCTTTACCAGAAAGATCAGCAGGATGTGGTGCGGGTGTTCATCCTGCCCCCTTCGATCGACGAATTGCACCGCCGCCTTCAGGGCCGCGCCACGGACAGCGCCGAGGTGATTGCGGCCCGCATGGAACGTGCGCGGGCTGAAATCAGCCATTGGGACGGCTATGACTATGTCATCATCAACGATGATGTGAACGAATGCTTTGCCAAGGTCCGCGCCATCCTTGAAGCGGAACGCATGAAGCGTCAGCGGCAGACCGGGCTGATTCCGTTCGTGCGCGGATTGATGAAATAACGCGGCAGCCGGCGGCAGGCGCTAACCCGCCGCAGCGCCCTCGGCATCCGGCGTAGCGGGAAACAGCACCCGCACCGCCCCCATCGCCGCCAGCGCGCCGATGATCTGCGCCATCACGAAAGCGGGAATATCCGCCGGCGCAATCCCGGTGAAGGTGTCGGTAAAGCCGCGCGCAATGGTGATCGCAGGGTTGGCAAAGCAGGTTGACGCGGTGAACCAGCAGGCTGCGAAGATGTACAGCGCCACGCTCATCGGCACGGCTTCGGGCCGGGTGCGCAAGGTGGCAAAGATGGTCAGGATCAGGCCGAAGGTCGCGATCCCCTCGCTCACCCACTGGCCGATCCCCGTGCGCGGATTATCGGCGATTTGCACAACGGGAAGGTCGAACATCAGGTGGACCACAAAGGCGGCCAGAACGCCGCTGATGACCTGCACCGCAATATAGGCCAGCGCCGCGCCGGTTTCGATCTCGCCGCGCAGGCGGATCATCAACGTCACCACCGGATTGAAATGCGCGCCCGACACCGGCCCGAGCATCACGATGATGACATAGAGGATCGCGCCAATTGGCAAGGTCGTGCCGATCAGGGCGACCGCGACGTTTCCGCCCGCCAGATTGTCAGCCATGATGCCTGCCCCCATCACGGTGGCAAACAGCAGAAACGTGCCGAGCGCCTCGGCCAACAGCCGCGCGGTCAAGCAGCCCGGCTCCGCACTGTCACATCGCGATGCGCCATCATCTCTTCCCCCCCTTTTGAAGCGTCCGGCCTTGCGCTGGCTTTGGCTTAGCCCTTGCCGCCCGGATCGGCAAAGTGGTTGGGCAGCAAGGCGTTGACCACCCCGCCATCCACCGTCAGCGTTTCGCCCACTACATAGTCGCCCGCGCGGCTGCACAGGTAGATGGCAGCTGCCGCCATGTCTTCGGCCGTACCGATCCGCTGGGCCGGAATGCCCGCTGCGCTGGCATCAGGCGCATCTTTGGCAGCCTTGTTCATCTCGGAAGGGAAGGCACCGGGCGCGATGGACGAGACCACGATATTGTCTTCGATCAACCGGGCCGCCATGCGCCGGGTCAGCTGGATCACGGCCGCCTTTGACGCCTGATAGGCATAGGTTTCCCACGGATTGATCCGCTGGCCATCGATCGAGGAAACGTGGATCACCTTGGCCGGATGCCCGGCCTTGCCGCCCGCGACCAGCAGGTCGTGCAGCTTTTGCGTCAGGAAGAACGGGGTCTTGACGTTCAGGTCCATCGTCCGGTGCCAGCCGGCCTCGCTGAATTCGAGGTAAGGCTGGCCCCAGGCCGCGCCGGCATTGTTGATCAGAATGTCGAGCCGCGTCTCGCGCGCCGTCAGCTCGTTAACGAGGCCCATCATGCCATCCATCTGGCTGAGGTCCGCGGGGATGCCGATCACCCGGTCCGCGCCAAATTCGTCAATGGTCGCCTGCATCTGATCGGCCTTCCGCGCCGAGATATAGACCTTGGCACAGCCCGCCGCGAGCAACCCCTCGACGAACATCTTGCCGATCCCGCGGCTGCCGCCGGTGACGAGGGCGATGCGCCCTTCGAGGCTGAAAAGTGATTGAATGTCCATAACTTCAAATCTCTCCCGTCATTGCGAGCGTAGCGAAGCAATCCAGAGCGGTTCGCGTGACGCTCTGGATTGCCGCGTCGCCTGCGGCTCCTCGCAATGACGAGGAGCGATTGTTGATCAATACCCGCTCAATTCCGCCACGCGATTGGCGTGGAAATGCGCATCGCCGAGGAATTCGGCGAGCGCCCGGTCGCGCTTCATATAGAGGCCGATGTCATATTCGTCGGTCATGCCGATGCCGCCGTGCATCTGCACGCCTTCCTGCACCGCAAGCCGCGCGGTCTTGGCGACCTTGGCCTTGGCGACACTCGCCATCAGGTCGGCATGAGCCGAGCCGCCGTCGAGCAATTGCTGCGCCTTGATCGTAGCGGCGCGGGCGATCTCGACCTCGGAATAAAGGTGGCTGGCGCGGTGCTGGAGCGCCTGAAACTCGCCGATCAGCTTGCCAAACTGCTTGCGCTGCTTGAGGTAATCGACGGTCATATCCATCGCCCCGCGGGCAACGCCCACGCCCTCGGCCGCCGCGCCGACCCGGCCGGCCAGCAGCATCGCATCCAGCACAGCGCGCCCGCCATCGACCTCGCCGATCACGGTATCGCCGTCCAGTTCCACGCCGTCAAACCGGGTGTGGGTCGCCATCGAGGAGTCGACGAGCCGCACGGCATCATGGCTCATGCCTGCCGCGTCTTTCGGCACGGCGAACAAGGTGATCCCGTCGGCGTCCTCGTCAGCCCCTGATGTGCGGGCTGCGACCACGATCATATCGGAGCTGCTGCCGTGGATGACAAAGCTTTTGGCGCCCGTCAGGCGGAACCCGTTGCCCGACTTTTCGGCGCGGGTGGCGATGCGTGACGGGCGGTGCTTGGCGGTTTCGTCAATGGCGACAGCGAACACACAATCGCCCGCGATCAGACCCGGCAGATAGCGGCCCTTCAAATCGTCCGACCCGTGCTTGAGCGCCGTCGCGGCCAGCACGGACGACGTCAGGAACGGCGAGGGCGTCAAGTTGCGGCCGATTTCCTCCAGCACGATCCCGGCTTCGACATGGCCCATGCCCAGCCCGCCATCGGCTTCTTCCACCAGCATGCCGGTAAAACCCATTTCGGCCATCTGCTTCCACAAGCCGTGGCCAAAACCATCCTTGCAATTGCGGTCCCGCCAGTGGCGCAGCTGTTTGGCAATGTTGCCTTCTTCCGCGATAAACCCGCGCGCGGTATCGGCGAGCATGGCCTGATCGTCGTTGTGATACAGGGGCATTGTTTTTCCCTCTCCCGGAAATTCAAATCGTCATCCCGGGCTTGACCCGGGGTCGCCATCGTCTTGGCGTGAGTAACGAGCGGCCCCGGATCACGTTCGGGGCGATGCTGGCCTCAAGCGCCCGGCAAATCCAGAATGCGCTTGGCGATCACATTGAGCATCACCTCGCTGGTGCCGCCCTCGATTGAGTTGGCCTTGGTGCGCAGCCACGAACGCGAAGGCTTGCCGCCTTCGGTCTGCTCGCTGTCCCATTCAAGGCTGCGTGAGCCTCCGACCGCCATCATCAGTTCGTGGCGGCGCTTGTTGAGCTCGGTGCCCGCGTATTTCATCATGTTCGGCTGCGCGGGATGCGCCTTGCCGACCTTGATTTCATCGAGGAACTTCTCACCCATCGCCGCGTAAGCCAGTGCGTCGACATCGAAATTGGCAAGCTCGGCGCGCAGCACCGGGTCAAGATCGTCACCCAGCTTGGCCGAATGCCGCTTCATCGCCGCGCCGATTGCCGCCTGACGCTCGCCGCCATCCGCGCCCGAGATCATCTCGCGCTCGTGGCCGAGCAGGTACTTGGCCACATCCCAGCCGCGCCCAACGGTGCCCACATAGGCCGGGCAATCCTCGCCATAGGACTTGGGAACGGCAACATTGTCGAAGAAGGTTTCGCAGAAGGGCGAAGAACCACTGATCAGCAGGATCGGCTTCGTCGTGACGCCTTCGGATGCCATGTCGAACAGCATGAAGGTGATGCCTTGATACTTGTCGGCCTTGTCGGTGCGGACAAGGCAGAAGATCCAATCAGCCTGATCGGCGTAGGACGTCCAGATCTTGCTGCCATTGACCGTCCAGTGGTCGCCCTGATCTTCGCCAAAGGTCTGCAAGCTGACGAGGTCGCTGCCCGAGCCCGGCTCCGAATAGCCCTGACACCAGCGGATTTCGCCGCGCGCGATTTCATTGAGGAAGCGCTGCTTCTGGCCCTCGGTGCCAAAATGCAGCAGCGCCGGGCCAAGCATCCAGATGCCGAAGCTGCTGAGCGGCGGGCGGGCATTGATGCGGCCCATTTCTTCGCGCAGCACCTTGGCTTCGGCCGGTGAAAGCCCCGCCCCGCCGTATTCCTTCGGCCAGCTTGGCACGGTGTAACCCTTGGCGATTGCCGCGTCGAGCCAGGCTTTTTGCGCCTCATTCTTGAAGGTCGCGCGGCGCCCGCCCCAATAGATATCGCTTTCATCGCGGACGGGTTCACGCATCTCGGCCGGGCAGTTCGCCTCCAGCCAGGCACGCGTTTCGCTGCGGAATGTTTCCAGATCGGCCATGACCGATTCTCCTCTCTCACGTCTCTCGCTTGACGCTTACGTTATCGTCATTTGGAGCACGGCTGCAAGCGCCGATCACACCGTTTGCGCGCGTCTCGCGATGCCGTAGCGTCAGCCCTGCACGATTGACGCGAGGCACAATCGGTCTAGGTTCGAAACCGAAAAAGGGAGAGGTGTCTTGGCCGGATTCGGCGATTGGGCTGACTTCAGGGTCAGACGCGGATGAGCATGATCGCCGGGCCGCTTCCGGGCAGGCTCAAACTGATGCACGGCTTCGGCGCAGTGGCGTTCGGGGTGAAGGACGGCGGCTTCACGTTCTTCCTGCTGCCGTTCTACAATCTGGTGCTGGGCGTGGATGCCGGCATTGTCGGCGCGGCGCTGGCGACGGCACTGGTGATCGACGCGCTGGTCGATCCGCTGATCGGGCACTTGTGCGACCGCACCTACACCCGCTGGGGCCGCCGCTTGCCGTGGCTGTATATCGCCGCAGTTCCGCTGGCGCTGGCATGGGCGCTGCTGTGGTCACCGCCCTTCACCGGGGTACCAACCTTCTGGGAGATCGTGGCGCTGGCCGTGGGCGTGCGGCTGCTGCTGTCCGCCTGCGAAGTGCCCTCGATCAGCATGGTGCCGGAAATCACCGGCGATTATGTCGAACGCACCACATTGTTCCGCTACCGGTTTCTGTCAGGCTGGATCGGCGGGCTGGCGATGTCGATCCTCGCCTTCACCGTGTTTCTGCCGACACCCGAATCCCAGCTGGAACCGGGTGGCTATGCGGTGTTCGGCATGGTGGGCGCGGTCGTCATCCTGGTGTCGGTGATCGGATCGGCGCTGGGACAGCATTCTTATGTTGCGCGTCTGCCCGACAGCGCGCCGCCGCCGTTCTCGCTGCGGCTGGCGTTTGCCGACATCTTCGATGCGTTCCGTGAACGCGCTTTCGTGATCTTCGCATACGGCGCGCTTGCGGCCTATGTCAGTCAGGGGGTGACGCTGTCGATCACGCTCTACATGCTGCGCTATGTCTGGCAGTTCAGCGAGCTGGCGTTCAAGCTGTATCCGGCTGTTCTGGGCCTGTCGGTGGTAGCGATGTTTGTCGTGGTCGGCCCGCTCCACCGCCATTTCGGCAAGCCGGCGAGCGGCGCGGGCGGCGCTGTGGCGGCGCTGGTAATTGCCGGCGCGCCCTATGTCCTGCTGCTTGCCGGGCTGTGGCCGCAGGCCGGATCGGCGCTGTCGACCGGCCTGTTCATGGCTCTGATGGTGGTGGCCAACACGGCGGGGATTGTTTCGATCATCTCGGCAACATCGATGGTGGCAGAAATTGTCGAAGCCTTTGAAGAACGCACCGGCAAGCGCGCCGAGGGGACGTTCTATGCGGGCAACTGGCTGATCCAAAAATCGGCGACCGGCGGCGGCATCTTGCTGACCAGTCTGATCGTCAAGATCATCGGTCTTGAGCCGGGCACAGCACAAAGCGCGGTCGCACCCAGCGTGGCGGCCAATCTGGCGCTGGCCTATCTTGCGGTTTCGGCGGTGCTGACGCTGCTGGCAGCTTATTGGCTGGCCCGCTTCCCGATCAGCCGCGCCGATCACGAGACCCGCCTTGCTGCGCGAAAGGCTGCCAATCACAGCCCAGCCGGAGTACCGCGCGCACCATAAATGAGAGCTTGGCGGGCGACCGAGGCTCTGCCACGGTCTCTGCCAGATTCGGTTTTCAAACAGGACGAGAGAGGAACACCCCCATGGATTTCGAACCCACCGAACGCCAGCTTTACTGGCGCAACCGCGTGCGCGATTTCATCGAGGCGCATGTCCGCCCGAACATGGCGGTCTATGACCAGCAGGAACACGAGGGCGAGCGCTGGAAGGTGCTCCCCATTGTCGAGGAAACCAAGGCCAAGGCCAAGGCCGCCGGCATCTGGAACCTGTTCATGCCCCCGCGCAATGACAGCCATCACCATGTCGATGACACGTTCGAATTCGAAGGGCCGGGCCTCACCAACCTCGAATATGCCATGTGCGCCGAAGAAATGGGCCGCATCGGCTGGGCGAGCGAAGTGTTCAACTGCTCCGCGCCCGACACCGGCAACATGGAAGTGTTCCACCGCTACGGCACCCGCGAGCAGAAGGAAGCCTGGCTGCGTCCGCTGATGAACGGCGAGATCCGCTCGGCCTTCCTGATGACCGAGCCGAACACGGCCTCGTCCGATGCGACCAATATCGAAACCCGGATCGAGCGGGACGGCGATCATTACATTATCAACGGGCGCAAGTGGTGGTCTTCGGGCCTCGGCGATCCGCGGTGCAAGATCGCGATCCTGATGGGCAAGACCAACCCGGATGCGCAGCGCCATTCCCAGCAGTCGCAGATCCTGATGCCCATCGACACGCCCGGCGTGAACATCCTGCGCCACCTGCCAGTGTTCGGCTACGACGATGCGCCGCACGGCCACATGGAAGTCGAGATGGTCAACGTCCGCGTTCCGGCGGAGAATATCCTGCTCGGCGAAGGGCGCGGGTTCGAGATCGCGCAAGGCCGCCTCGGGCCGGGCCGCATCCACCACTGCATGCGCACCATCGGTGCCGCGGAAGAAGCGCTGGAGAAAATGTGCCGACGCCTGCAGGAGCGTGAAGCCTTCGGCAAGCCAGTCTACAAGCACTCGGTCTGGGAAGAGCGCGTGGCGCGCGCCCGCATCGACATCGACATGACCCGTCTGCTCTGCCTCAAGGCGGCGGACATGATGGACAAGGTCGGCAACAAGGCGGCCAAGCAGGAAATCGCCATGATCAAGGTGCAGGCCCCGAACATGGCGCTGCGGATCATTGACGATGCGATCCAGGCGCACGGCGGCGGCGGTGTGTCGGACGATTTCGGCCTTGCGCGCTCCTATGCCAACCAGCGCACCCTGCGTCTGGCTGACGGGCCGGACGAGGTCCACGCGCGCTCGATTGCGCATATCGAGTTCGCCAAGCACGCCCCGCGTCCCGGCCCCACGGCCAACGCGCTGCGCGGCGATCACGGACGTGCTGCCAATGATGGCCAGAGCTTCAGCTCGGGCGACATGGGCGTTGCGCGGTAAGCGACCATCCCAACACCGTTCGTGTCGAGCGAAGTCGAGACACCTTGGCACGAACGGTTCTCGACTGCGCTCGAACCGAACGGAAAGCATAGACCATGGCAAAAGCCGCCATTCTTGAAGCACCCGGCCAGGGCCTTCGCATCGCCGAAGTCACCTATGCCGCACCCGGCCCGCATGAGGTGTTGATCGACACCAAGGCGTGTGGGCTGTGCCATTCCGATCTGCACTTCATCGACGGGCATTACCCTCACGCGCTTCCGGCTATTCCGGGGCATGAGGCGGCAGGGATCGTGCGTGCAGTCGGCAGCGAAGTGCGCACGGTGAAGCCGGGCGACCACGTCGTCAGTTGCCTCTCGGCTTTTTGCGGGCATTGCGAATTCTGCATCACGGGCCGCATGGCGCTGTGCCTTGGCGGGGACACCCGCCGCCAGAAGGGCGAAGCCCCGCGCATCGCCTTTGCTGATGGCAGCGCGCCGGTCGCCCAGATGCTCAACCTTTCGGCCCTGTCCGAACAGATGCTGATCCACGAACATGCCTGCGTCGCGATCGACAAGGCCATGCCGTTCGACCGCGCCGCCCTTCTCGGCTGCGCGGTGACGACCGGCGCGGGGACGATCTTCAACGCCTGCAAGGTGACGCCAGGCGAAACCGTGCTGGTGGTCGGCTGCGGCGGTGTGGGCCTTGCCGCGATCAACGCGGCCAAAATCGCGGGCGCGGGCAAGATCATCGCTGCCGATCCGCTTGCCGAAAAGCGCGAACTGGCCACAGTGCTCGGCGCAACCCACACCGTCGATGCGCTGGCAGATGATGCTGCCAAGCAGATCATCGCCATTAGCGGTGGCGGGGTCGATTGGGGGATCGAGGCGGTGGGGCGGCAAGCCTCGGCCGATCTCGCCGTGGCTTCGCTGCGACGCGGCGGGACGGCGGTGATCCTTGGCATGATGCCGCTTGATTGCAAGGTCGGCCTCGGCGCGATGGACTTGCTCGGCGGCAAGAAACTGATGGGCGCGATCATGGGAATGAACCACTTCCCGGTCGATCTGCCGCGCCTCGTCGATTTCTACCTGCGCGGGCTGCTTGATCTCGACACGATCATCGCCGAGCGGATTTCGCTCGATGAGGTGAACGAAGGCTTCAACACGATGCGCGCCGGGCATTCGGCGCGCACCGTTGTGGTGTTTGACTGATGCCAGAAACGAACGAAATCGATTTCGACAAGGAAATGGTCGGCACCGTCGCGGTGACCGAGAAGGACGCGCTCGACCTTGCCGCGCTGACCGCATGGTTCGAAGCCAATGTCGAAGGCTTTGCCGGCCCGATCAGCTACACCAAGTTCAAGGGTGGCCAGTCGAACCCGACCTACCGGATCGACACGCCGGGCGCGTCTTATGTGCTGCGCCGCCAGCCCTTTGGCAAGCTGCTCCCCAGCGCCCATGCCGTCGACCGCGAATATGCCGCGATGACCGGGCTGTTCCCGACCGGCTTCCCGGTGCCGCGCACCTATGGCCTCTGCGAAGACCCGGAAGTGATCGGATCGAAGTTCTTCGTGATGAGCATGGCCGATGGCCGTTCGCTGTGGAATGGCGCGCTGCCCGGCATGGAGCCTGCCGAACGCCGCGCGCTCTACCATGCGCTGATCGACACCATGGCCGACCTGCATCTCAACCAGCCGGACACAATCGGCATGGGCGACTATGGCAAGCCCACCGATTACTGCGCCCGCCAGATCGCCCGCTGGACCAAGCAATACAAGCTGTCCGAAACCGAGCTGATGCCGGAAATGGAAGCGCTGATTGCCTGGCTGCCCCAGACCATCCCGCCGCAGCACGGATCATCCGTCGTGCATGGCGATTACCGGCTCGACAACGTGATCTTCCACAAGACGGAAGCCCGCATTATCGCGGTGCTCGACTGGGAGTTGTCGACACTGGGTGATCCGATCGCGGACTTCAGTTATCTGATGCTCAACTGGCACAACCCTGCCGATGGCCGCGCTGGGCTGGTGGGGCTGGACCTCGAAGCGCTCGGCATCCCGTCTCAGGACGAAGCGGTAGAACGATATGTGGCGCGCACCGGCTATCCCGTGCCGCCGATGGACTGGTACTTTGCCTATAACCTGTTCCGCCTCGCCGGGATCATGCAGGGCATCAAGAAGCGCGTGATCGACGGGACGGCCTCCTCTGCCCACGCGCAGGCGATGAGCGAGCGGGTGCGTCCACTGGCAGAGCGGGCTTACGAATTCGCACGGGCAGCGGGGATGGATTCCTAGATTTTTCGCATGCGCAGCCGCGCTTGTGGCCGTGCGTGCTGAAAAACTGGGCAGGTCTGCGTGACTTACGTATGCGTGCCTCATCCGTGTGCAGCGCGCGCTTGCCGCCAGCGCGCAGCGCGGCTACGGCGAGGCCGAATTCTGACCCGTTCCCGTTCATCCTGCGCCCGTCGAAGGGCCGGAGCTTCTCTTTTTTGTGCGCTGGCCCCGAAGGAAAGACAGTCCTTCGGCAAGCTCAGGATGAACGGGGATCGGAGTCTTTCTGGAGACCGCGCATGACCGAAGCCCTTATCACCGCCATCGAAGCTGCCTGGGACGACCGCGCTTCGGTCACCGCAGGCCATCCGGTGGGCGATGCTGTGGAGAAAGCGCTCGCCCTGCTGGATAGCGGTGCGGCGCGGGTGGCCGAGCCCGATGGCAACGGCGGGTGGACAGTCAACCAGTGGCTCAAGAAAGCCGTGCTGCTCAGCTTCCGCCTCAACGACAACCGCGTGATGGATGGCGGCGCAGCCAGCGCGCCCGCCTATGACAAGGTGCCGATGAAGTTCGCAGGCTGGGGCGATAACCGCTTCCGCGAGGCCGGCTTCCGCGTCGTGCCCGGCGCAGTGGTGCGGCGCGGTGCGCATATCTCCAAGGGCGTCGTGCTGATGCCAAGCTTCGTCAACATCGGCGCTTATGTTGGCGAAAACACCATGATCGACACTTGGGCCACCGTCGGCTCCTGCGCGCAGATTGGCGCGAATGTCCACATCTCGGGCGGGGCCGGGATCGGCGGCGTGCTTGAGCCGCTTCAGGCCGAACCCGTCATCATCGGTGACAACGCCTTCATCGGTGCCCGCGCTGAAGTGGCCGAGGGCGTGCGCGTGGGGACAGGCGCCGTGCTGTCGATGGGCGTCTATCTCGGCGCGTCGACCAAGATCGTCGACCGGGCAACCGGCGAAATCCATATCGGCGAAGTGCCGCCCTATGCGGTGGTCGTCCCCGGCTCGATGCCCGGCAAGCCGCTGCCCGATGGTTCGCCCGGCCCCAGCCTGTATTGCGCGGTGATCGTCAAGACAGTCGATGCGCAGACACGCTCCAAAACCGGCATCAACGAACTGCTGCGCGACTAGGGCAAGCCCCGCTTCTGCCTGCGGCGTCGGGCGCTGATGGATCGGTGACGCGGCGGAACATTCCTGCTGCGCTTCGGCTTATCCTCTGCGTGAACCAAGCAGGAGACTTCAATGCCGACCCCCGAACCGCAAACCCGGATCGACCAAGCCGATGCCAAGGCGGGCAGCAGGGAAGGCGTGGTGCGCTGGGTCTTGCTCATCAGCCTCACTCTGGCCATCCTTGCCATGACGCTGATTTGGGTGACAGGCGCGCTGACGCAGGACAACGTCGAAAGCCAGGGGACCGCCACCGGCAGGGTCGAGGCTGAGGCCGAAGCGCGCGATGCGCCGCCTGCTGACAGTGCAGCAGCAGTCCCCAGCCCGGACTGATCGGGAACCAATCACGGCCGCTTGACTTGATTGACGTAGCGGAAGATGTTTCCGTTACGTCAAACCATGGGGAGAGCCGTGATGTCCGATCAAAACGACGCCATTCGCATCAACGACGAAGCCGCACGCGGGGCCGTTACCAACACCGGGCTGCGCTATGTGCTGGGCTTCAGCCTGGGCTTTGCAGTGATCGCGATGAGCCTCGTCTGGATCATTCCAGCGCTCTACAACGCGAGCCATTGATCATTTCGGTTTGGCGGGCGGGCTGATCAGCGTCTCAATCGGCGCTTCGCCCGCCATGCTTGCCGCATAAGCCTCGGCTGCCCGCATCACGCGCAAGGCATTGCGGCTGGCGATCATCTCCAGTTCGGCTTGCGAATAGCCGCGCTGCGCCAATTCGGCAAACAGCAGCGGATAGCCGCGCACGTCCTCGAAACCGACCGGGCCGGACGGCATCCCGTCAAAATCGCCGCCAATTCCAATCGATTCGACCCCGGCAACCGCCCGGATATGGTCGATATGGTCGGCCATGTGCTTGATGGTGGTGGCCGGTTCAGGCGAAGCCTTGTCCCACGCCGCCATCGCTTCGGTGACCTTGGAGGGTTGTCCCTGCCACAGCGCCTTCAACCGCGCTTCTTCTGCCGAACGACGCGCAAACCACTGCCGGCGCTCTTCATTGAGGAAGCCCGGCAGGGCGACCACCATCACGATCCCCCCGTTTTCAGGAAGCCGCTTCAAGACACTGTCGGGCACATTGCGCGGATGCCCATTGACCGCGCGCGCGCCGGAATGGCTGAAGATCACCGGCGCCTTGGCCACATCCAGCGCATCAAGCATGGTATCCTCGCTCACATGGCTGAGGTCCACCAGCATCCCGAGCCGGTTCATCTCGCGCACCACATCCTTGCCGAATTCGGTGAGGCCGCCGTGCACCGGCGTGTCGGTGGCCGCATCGGCCCAGGGCGTATTGCTGTTGTGGGTAAGAGTCATGTAGCGCGCGCCCAGCGCATGCAGCTGGCGCAGCACCCCAAGGCTTGACCCGATCGAATGGCCGCCTTCCATCCCCAGCAATGACGCGATCTTGCCCTCGGCCATCGCGCGTTCGACCTGATCGGCGGTTTCGGCGAACCGCAGGCCTTCAGGGTAGCGCGCGATCAGACGGCGGGTCACATCGATCTGCTCGATCACCTCGCGCACGGCTTCGTCCTCATCAGGGTTCGAGGGGACATAGACCGACCAGAACTGCGCGCCCACCTTGCCTTGCTTCAACCGCGCCAGATCGGTCTGCATCACCGCACCTTGCGGATGCGCTGCGCCGGTGTGGCTGGTGTCCTCGAAGTCAAAGGCGTTGATCTGGTTGGCGACGCGCGCGCGCAGCTGATTGGGCACGTCATTATGCCCATCGAAAATCGGCGCTGCTTCCAAGGCCGCATTCGCGACTGCGGTGGCCGCATCGGCAGGCGCATCTTGCGCAGCCAGCGGGCTGGCCAGCACCAGACCGGCAGCAAGAGCAAGACGAGAGGGCGCGAAACGTTGCATGGAGGTGGCTCCCGAAGCTAGAGCGCCCGGATACATGGGCAAGGACACTGGCATGGGTGATAGCGCGGCCGCACTGATCGAACAATTGGGCCTGACCGCCCATCCTGAAGGCGGGTGGTATGCCGAAACCTGGCGAGGCGGCGCAGGCCCCGACGGGCGCGCCAGCGGCACCGCAATCATCTTCCTGCTGCGCGCAGGCGAGGCCTCGCACTGGCACACAGTCGACGCAGCGGAGCTATGGCTGTGGCAAGCGGGCGATCCGCTGGAATTGCGACTGGCCGCCGACCATTCAGAGCCGGCGCGGTCCGTGATTCTTGGCAGCGACGTGGGCGCGGGCCAGCAGCTACAGGGCCTTGTCGCTCCGGGCGAATGGCAGGCGGCCAGAGGATTTGGCGAACCGCGTCATGGCTACAGCCTGGTATCTTGCGTGGTGGTGCCGGGGTTCGATTTTGCCGGATTCACGCTCGCACCGCCGGGGTGGGAACCGGGATGCGGACAGCCCGCATGATCCGGCCTGTCCTGCGCTGGGTGTTGGCCGCGTTCTACTTTGCGGCGGGCGTGATCCACCTGATCAACCCCGCCCCCTTTCTGACCATCACTCCAGCATGGGTTCCAGCGCCTGACGCTGTGGTGCTGCTGACAGGCGTGGCCGAGATCTTCGGAAGCCTTGGGCTGGTGCAGCCGTTCTCCTTGAAACTGCGGCAGGCGGCAGGATGGGGGCTGGCGCTGTATGCGCTGTGCGTGTGGCCCGCCAATATCAACCATTTCGCGCTGGACATGGCGCGCGGCGATGGTGGGCTTGGGCTGGGCTATCACGTGCCGCGCATGTTTGCACAGCCGGTGATTATCTGGCTCGCTCTATGGGTGGGCGATTGCTTGCCCCTACCCCGCCGCCGCGCGTGACCGGGGAAGAAGCGATCCTCAGCCTGCTGGACGAGCGGGCAGCCGGGGCAACAATCTGTCCGAGCGAGGCCGCCCGCCGCCTTGCCGAGTCCGTGGCGGGGCCCGAGGGCAATTGGCGCGAACAGATGGACACCATCCATGCGGCCACCGACGCGCTATCCACACGCGGCGCCATCGTTCTCTCGTGGAAAGGCATCGCCATGCAAAAGCGGCGCGGACCCTATCGGATCGCGCGCCGCTGATGTCTGGCCAAAGCCATGCGGTGCCGCACGGACACCGCAGCCACTCTTAGCTGAGGTGCTTGGAAACCGCAGCCGTCATCTTGAACATCGAGATCTGGTCCTTGCCGATCACCGCGCCCAGCTTGGCATCGGGATTGATCTGACGCTTGTCCGTCTTGTCCTGCAGGTCGTTCGCCTTGATGTATTCCCACACCTTCGAGGTCACCTGAGCGCGCGTCATCGGGCCTTTGCCGATCACCGCTTCAAGATCGCCCGAAAGCGTTACCGGCTTTTGCAATGCATTCGTCGTGCCAGCCATCGTCTACTCCCTTATGTAAGTGGCAGGTTAATCGAGATCATCATCTTCCCAGCCTGCATCATCGTCTCCGCCGCCGGTGAAGGTGGCATGGAGCACTGCACAGGCCGTAATCGTCCCTTGCAGCGATGCAAGCAGTTCCGCTCGTCCCGCGCCAGGCATCAGCACCAGCGGCAGGTCGGTCGCGAACAGTTGAAACAGGTAATGGCGCGTTTCGCCCTCGGGCGGGTCGGGCAGCAGCCATTCGGAATTGCCGACCGCATTCTTGCCGGCGCGCGGCGGGGTTTCGCCTTCGAGCAGCTTGCCGCGCTGGCCTTTCAGCCCCCAGACAAGCCAGTGGCAAGCCGGTTCGGCATTGGTGGTGGACGCCTCTTCGACCACCAGCACCAGTTCGGCAGAGCCGGGCGGCGGCGCGCTCCATTCGAGCGGCGGGGCCACCGCGTCTTCTTCGGTCGCGGTGAAGCTGGGGTCGAGCGGTTCGCCAGCGGCAAAGGCCGGGCTGGTCAGAGCAAATCCGCCGCGCGCAAAGGTCTGCGCCGACCCCAGCTTCGCAATCGCGAGGCCGGGATGGCGTGCGGCCGCAGGCACACGGGGTGCAAGCCAATCAGGAAAATCAGGCATGATTCTGTCGTTTCATCGCCCTCGTGCTAGTCTCTTCGGCTGCGCGATACGAGACTTGTCACCGCGGTTTTGGGCAGTTTCTGCGGAAAACCCAGCAAATGCAGACAAAAAGGTCACGCTTTGGGCTGGATTCACAGGGATAATCACCCGCGCGCCTTGCTCTTGACCCGGTGCCATTGCATTCCTCCTGCATCCGGCCACGCCGCGTGGCCCGACGGTTTCTTCCGGAGATGTCCGCCGCATGAAGGTCGCCCGCACTGCGCTTAGTCTGGTTTTGGCAGCACAGCTGGCTGCGTGCGGCGGAGGCGGGTCTTCATCGTCGCCGCCGACCAGTGGCGGCGGTGTGGTAACCCCCACGCCGCCAACCACGCCGCCGCCCGCCGCGGCCTGCGGTCTGCGGGCCCAGCAGGATTTCGCCGATCAGGTGTTGAACGAGTGGTATCTGTTCCCCAATCTGCTCGCAGCCGCCAGCCCGGCATCGTTCAACAATCTCGATGATTATCTTGATGCCCGCGTTGCGCCGGCCCGCGCGCAGAACCGTGACCGGTTCTTCACCTTTGCGACCTCGATCGCTGAAGAAAACGCGCTGATCAATTCCGGCTCCTCGGCCGGGTTCGGCATTCGCTTGTCCTATGACACCGCGGCACGGCGGGTGTTTGTGGCCGAAGCCTATGAAGGTGCGAGCGGTTTTGCGGCCGGGCTCGACCGCGGGGCCGAGATCACGGCGATCGGGACAACGGCCAACACCTTGCAGAGCGTCAGCAACTTATTCACCACCGGCGGAGCGCAGGCGGTGGCCGACGCACTGGGCCCGTCCACCGCAGGCACGGCGCGGGTGCTGCGGTTCACGCAGCCTGGCGGCGCCGTGATTGAGCGGGCCATCACCAAGACCGACTTTGCGCTTGATCCCCTGTCGGACCGTTATGGCGCGCTGATCCTGAACGATGGCGCCAAGCGGGTCGGTTACATCAACCTGCGCACTTTCATCATCGCCGATGCCGCCGCCCAGCTGCGCGCCGCCTATGGCCAGTTTGCCGCACAAGGCGTGACCGAACTGATCCTCGATTTCCGCTACAATGGCGGCGGGCTGGTCAGTGTCGCTGATACAATGGGCGATCTGATGGGCGCGGGCCGGGTCGGGCAGGTGTGGAGCCGCGATGTGCTGCGCCCGTCCAAGGCGGCGGAAAACTCCACCCGATTGTTTCGCACCGAACCCAATGCGATTGCCCCCACCAAGGTCGCGGTTATCACCACCGAGGCCAGCGCATCGGCAAGCGAGCTGGTCACCAATTCGCTGATCCCCTACCTCGGCAATGGTCTGGCACTGGTGGGCCGCAATTCGTTTGGCAAGCCTGTCGGGCAGTTCGGGTTTGATCTGGCGGCCTGCGACCTCAGAGTGCGCGCCGTGGCGTTCCAGACAGTCAACGCCAGTGGTCAGGGCGAATATTTCTCCGGGCTCGCCAGCGTGGTGCCCAATACCTGCCGCGCGGCCGACGATCTCACGCGCCCGCTGGGGGATCCGCGCGAAGCATCGATTGCCGCCGCGCTCGATTTTCTGGGGGGTCGCAGCTGCACGCCGATCAGCGGCGCTGTTGCCGCCAGCACGGCAAGCGCGCCGGTGCAGCGGCAAAGCGCGCGGCAGGCCGCCAGCTTCACGGATCACGAACTGCTCCAGCCGGACCGGCCCAATACCGTCCAGCGTGAATTGCCGGGCCTGTTCTAACCCGGCCTGGCGCGTGTCATAGCCCCTGAGGCACAGTCTCGAAGGCCGGAATGTCGCCGAGATCGACCCAGTCCTGCTTGCTTTTGGCATAGCAGTGAAAGGCCGGCTTCAGAATGCTCGTATCATCCAGCGTCCCGGCCTTGATGAACATCATGCCGGGCGGGCTGTCGACGCGGGTGAATACCGGCGATCCGCAAGTGCCACAAAACTGCCGCCGCACGGTCGCGCCGCTATCGCCGGCGTCATTATAGGTTGTCAGCTCGCCTTGGAAGGTCACCGCGGCATCCGGCACACCGACAATCACCGATAGCGCGCTACCCGCCTGCCGCTGACAGTTCTTGCAATGGCAGGTGACGCATAGCAGCGGTTCAGCGTCGCACGTGTAAAGCACCGCGCCGCACAGGCAGCCTCCGGTGATGGTCATGGCATCTCTCCCCCCGTTTGCGCATCACTACGGCGCGTCGTCGCCGGCCGGCGCTTGACTGGTGGTATAGCCGCACCCCGCCAATGTCTCCCCGCCCAAAGCGATAGTGGCAACGAAGGGGAAGCGCCGGTCGCTCATGCCGTCGCTGCATTCACCCGGCGTCAGTGTCGCCGTCAGCGACTTGCCATCAAGCATGCCGGTAAAGCTGAGGCCGTTGTTCCCGGCAAAGCGCGTGACGGCAATCTGCGTGCCCGGTTGATTATCGGGCGTGGTCCAGACACCGTTCTGCCCGTCGACCACGAGGTTCCAGAATGGTTCTGTGCCGGTCAGAGTGACCACCTCGTCCGGCGCAACGGCATCGAAGGTCTTGCCGGCGGGGTCGATCCCGTCAGCTGCCGGGCTGCATGCAGCGGGAAGCGCGGCGGCCAGCAGCAGGCTTGCAGCGACGCGGTACGAGTGAATGAACATGACAGGCCTCCTTTAGCCCCCCTTGGTAACCCGCACCCGGCACGATGGCAAAGGCCGGACGTGCCAAGGGCGGACCCCGCTTGCGCGGCGCCCGCCCCTGATGTGGCTTGCGATGATGCGCCTGGCTTACTTGGGCATCAGCACCGTATCGATCACGTGGATCAGGCCATTGGACGCGGCGACATCGGTCGCCGTGACCTTGGCGATATTGCCCGCTGCATCGGTCAGCACAACGCCGCCATCAACGATCTTGGCGTTCAGCGTGCCGCCGGCCACGGTCTTGATGGTGTAACCAGCATCGCCGGCCTGCGTAATGGCCGTTGTCAGCGTGGCGGCATCAACAGCGCCTTCCACCACATGGTAGGTCAGGATCGCCTTCAGCGTGTCCTTGTCATCGGTGGTCAGCTTTTCCACGGTGCCGGCAGGCAGCTTGGCAAAGGCATCATTGGTCGGCGCGAACACCGTGAACGGTCCGGTGCCTGACAGCGTTTCGCCAAGCTCGGCTGCGGTCACGGCCGTCACCAGCGTCGAGAATGTGTCATTGCCCTGCGCCACTTCGACAATCGTGCCCGCAGCCGTGGCATCGTCAGCAACGGCGGTGGTGTCAGCGGTCGTGTCGGTTGTCGTCTCTTCAGCGGGGGTTTCGCTGGCACAGGCGACCAAAGCGAGCGCAGCAACCGAAGCGAGCGTGAGATGCATGATCTTCATAGGGTAATCCTCAATAAGGGGGCAGAGGGCCGCGCGGCGCCCCGGTTCAGCGATTGATCCGTGGCAGGCAGGGGTATGGCCAATGCAGCGCGGCCTGGTAACACTACGAAGGCCCGGGGCGAACAGATGTTCCATCCAAGCGGCGTGTTGACCTCAGTTCGTCCGGAACCATGACCGGGTCACCGGGTTGCCGTCTTGCATGACCCACACTCCCACTCGCGCGGCCGCTCTTGCCCGCCTCGCCCAGTTCCTTCCCGCCGCGGGCCGCCGCTATGCCGAAACCCGCAATGCTGATGACGGTCCTGCCGGGGGCGGCCGAAGCAATGTCAGCGAGTTATCGCCCTGGCTGCATGCAGGCCTGATCGGTGCCCCCGAAGTGCTGCAAGCGGTGCTGGCCCAGCACAGCCCCCGCGCGGCGGAAAAGTTCATCGCCGAGGTGTTCTGGCGGATCTACTTCAAAGGCTATCTCGAACAGCGTCCGGCGGTCTGGGCGGATTATTGCACAGGCCGCGACGGGGCGCTGGCGGCGATGGCGCGCAATGCCGGGCTGCAAAAAGCCTATGCCGAGGCCACCGACGGTCGCACCGGGATCGAAGCCTTCGATGTGTGGGCACAGGAACTGGTGGAAACCGGCTATCTCCACAATCACGCCCGGATGTGGTTTGCCAGCATCTGGATTTTTACCCTCAAGCTGGACTGGCGGCTGGGCGCAGACTTCTTCCTGCGGCACCTGATGGACGCCGATGCCGCATCGAACACGCTGTCGTGGCGCTGGGTTGCCGGGCTGCACACCAAGGGCAAGCATTACCTTGCCCGGGCTGATAACATCGCCCGCTACACCGCCCGGCGGCCCGGCGGCGCGTTGGCGGCCAAGGGCTTGGTGCAGGATGCCGAGCCTTTGTCCGAACCGCAGGATTATGGACGGCAGAGGCTTGATCTTCCTCGCCCCATCAGCCCGGCTGACCTTACCGAACCGTTTGTCTTGCTGCTGCACGATGAAGCGGCGCACCATGCCCCGCTGGCCCTTCCCGCGGCGCCCGCCTTCATCATCGGTGCCGCCCGGCCCGATGCGCGATCACCCGGTGATATCGGCGCGAAGGCGCGTGCGTTCGCGGCCGGTGCTGTCACGAGCGGAATGGCAGAGGCTGCGGCGACCTTTGGCTGCCCCGCAGCCGAATGGCACGCGGGCGACCGGTTGGCAGATGTGCTTGCCCAAACCGGGGCCAAGCGCATTGCTCTGCCCTACCTTCCCACTGGCTGGACTCGCGATTCGCTGTGGCCTGACCTCGCCCCGCTTGTAGCAAGCGGGAAAGTGACCACGATCCTCAGCGACGTCGACCGCGCGACCTGGCCTTATGCCAAGGCCGGGTTCTTCGGCGTGGCCAAGGCGATCGATGACGTGCTGCGCGAATGCGGGATTGGCACCGCGGGCTGACGGCATCAATCGGGGCTTAACCATCTGGCATTATCGCTGAGCAGACGTTCCCCACGCCTGAGGCTTTGTGCGCCATGCTCTACCCCAATCGCCTTCAGGCCGCGCTGCTGTTTGATCGCCCGCTTCATACCCTTGATGCGATTGTGCGCGATTTCATCCGGATCGAGGCCATGCGCAGCGGCGCTGCCTTTGCCGTGAGTGAAGAGAACCCGGGCCGCTTCACCCGCCTGTTCTGCCCGACCGAAGAATTGATGCTGACCTTCGAATACTGCGATATGCCTGCGGTAGCCCAGGTCTTTCGCGGGGCCTTGTCATCGCCTTATACGGGTATCCTGACGCCCGATATCCGTGACCGGATCACCGACAGCCGCAGCCACATCCTGCTCGAAGTGTCGCACGGCGTCATGGCCGGGGTCGAGGATGATCCCAAGATTGCCGCCATGTTCGAAGCCATCGGGCGCCCGCCATCAGGCGCAAGCCAAGCCCAATTCGAGCGGCGGCTCGGCGTCCTGTCGTTGATGAGCCGGATTGCGACGGACCATGCTATGCCGCAGGCCGTCCACTGGGTGCAGTCCGACCAGTTGATGAAGGGCGAGATCTTCGACACGCTGGCTGCCGGTGACACCATGCCGGGGCCGCTCCATATCCATCCCTTCCTGTTCGGGCCGCGGCCGGCGCCCGGTGAAGACGCGCTGATCGGCATCCGCAGCTTCGGCGCCCGGCACTGGCTGGGGCGCGAGGTTATCGTCCAGCCCAACGTCTTGCCGTGGGCTGTCAACTTCGAAACGATGCTCGCCTTTATCCGGGTGGCGACAATGCCCAATGGTTACGTGATCCCGGATGGCGACACCTTCGGACCGGAGGATCGCAGCCTGTCGTACCGCGTCATCCACCATGCCGCCGGCGCCGATATCGGCTATGCCGTGGCCGAGCCGGCCGACATGGCGCTTTATGAACTGATCCCCTTGAAGCATGTCGCGCAAAGGTTTGTCGCACCCGACCACGTGCCTGACGCGAATGTGTTCGATGATCGCGCGTTCCCCGCCGCCATCATGCCAGCCGGTCAGGACGAAAAGGCCGCCCTTGCCAATGAATGGGCGCACAAACGCCGCCTTGCCGAAGGGATCGGAGGGCAGTTCGAGGTGCGCGCGGCGAGCGGGGCGGATGCTCATCAGCCGCCGCCCGCGCCCACCACGCCGCCCACACGGGTCGCATCCCCCACCCCAAGCCAGCCGGCCATGCCGGGGCTTAGCGGCAGAGGTCTGCGGACGCGCGTCTTCGGGCGCAAGGGCCTGTAAACCCTCGTCTCTTAGGCCGCGTCAGTCTTGCTTGTCGGGGGACGGATCGCGGTGGTGGCGCTCGGCCTTGCCCAAGATGCGCCCGAGCCGTTCGGCCATCGTGTTGGCCGCGATCCGCGCCGCAGCGTCGACATCTGCAGCCTTACCAGTGACCCCGATCGGACGACTGCCGCGCGGGCGGGCTTCGATGGTGCAATGCTTGTCATCCGCGCCATGCTTGCGGCCATTGACGTCCGAGACATGGACTTCGATCCGGGTCAGACGGTCGGAAAATCGCTCCAGCCGCTTGCGCACCTGCGCCTCGATGCGCTGCGCAACATCCCGCGTGCCCATCACCGAACTATCGGTGTTGAACTGGAATTGCATGGTGGTCATAGCTGATTCTCCTTTGGCTTCAGTATCCTGTTGCCCAAGAAGAATATGGAGCGGGCGTATCGCGCTTGCCAGCACAATACGCCGAACCGTTCAGGAGAGCAGGCTTTCTGCGGCACGCTTTTCCGTGCGCGCCAGATCGGCCTTCACCCGTTCTTCGGTGGTCTTGCGGGCCTGTTCGGCAAGGCCGCGCCACGTTTTCTCGGAGCGCAGCTCACGGTCGCGCACATTGTCCAGCGTGGCTTTTTCAGCGAGCACTGCGGCCTCATCGGCGCGTTCGGAGTAGAATTCGTAGGTCTGAGCCATCGGGATGTCCTGCCGCAGGAGGGGGTAGGCGGGAGTCTGTCGTGGCGGGGCAGGACGCGGCTGCGCCCTGCCCCGGTATGCAGTGGCTTAGGCAGCCGAAAGGTTGACGGCGCTTTCCTTGCCGTTGCGCCCGCGCTCAAGCTCGAAGCTCAGACGCTGGTCCTTTTCGAGGCTGTGCATGCCAGCGGCCTGCACGGCCGTGATGTGGACGAAGCTGTCCGACGAACCATCGTCAGGCTGAATGAAGCCGTAGCCCTTGTCGGTGTTGAAGAACTTAACGGTTCCGGTCTTGGTAGTCATAGTCTGTTCCCTTCAAGAACAATGTATTGCGCCCGGCAACAGGCCGCGCGGTTAGTGCGTCGTATCGTCCGATGAAAGGAAGTCGTCTTCTGGTATACGCCGGGGCCCGAGGGTAAACCTGTGGCAAGCGGCGGAGCACAAATTTCGAAGTCCGTCGCAAATTTCGACGTCAGCGGGAATGCTGTAGCACACAACGGGGGTATCTCCTAATCGTGGGATGAAACGACTGTTCCGGCGCGCAGCACCGCATGCGCGGCCGCGCGCCCGCAGGTGCCCGCGCGAAGCGCCAAACGCACCGAGGACGCCTGCCCGCATGAGCCGGCGGAACGCAAAAACGGGTGACGAAGGTTACACCCTGTCACTCTGGCGCTTTCCAGCCATTCTCTTGTAATGCCGCCATTAATTCGTCATCGCCGAGGCCGGACGGACAGGGGAACGCGGCCCGTTTGCGGCCCTGTCCGGGGATGCTGGAAAAGGCGCGATGCAGCGTCTCGATCTCGCCCGGCTCGTGCGGCAGCAGCGCGCCGGTATCGACCAGTTCGCCCTGTTCCAGCTTGTCCAGCAGCGTTTCGAAATCGCGCGCATGGCGTTCGGCCACCGGCGCCAGCCGCCCGAACAGCGGATTGCCCCCGGCCGTAAACCGCCCGAGCAAGGCCACCGTCAGCCGTTCGTCATAGCGGCGATAGGCGCCCACCTGCTCACCCTGAAAGAACACCGGCACCTCGACCCCGTTCAGCGCCCTTTCGAGCGCAGCATGGGCCAGCACATCATAGGAATGGTGGAAGGCCACCTCCCACGCCAGATCAAACGGCAGGCCTTTCAGCCGTGATCGCAGGCGGTAAGCCGATTGCCGGCTCATCCCGACCGATCGCGCCGCTTCGGACACCGAGTGGCTGGCCGAAAGCGCGCGCAGGAACGCGGCCTGCTTGGCCCGAGTCCAGCCATCATGGCGCGGCGGCGGTTCACCTGCGCCGGGACCAGTAGCGGGCCCAGTAGCAGGCGCAGTGGCGGGCGCAGTAGCGGACGCAGCGGGGGAGGACGGGACGGCTTTCAACCGGGGTGATGGACGCGAACTGCGCGGGGGGCGGGCGTTTGGCATCCGGGCAGGATGACGCCAGAACAGCCAAGTAGGAAAGAGGGCTCGCACCCCTTACCGCACGCATACCGCTCGGCTAGAGCAGCGCGATGACATCCATCACCATCCTGATCGACGCCGACGCCTGCCCGGTAAAGGACGAAATCTACCGCGTCGCCGAGCGGTTCCGCGCCGAAGTCCGCGTGGTCAGCAACGCCCCGTTCCGCATTCCCGACAGCCCGCGAGTGAAGCGTGTGGTGGTGAGCGATGGCTTCGACGCGGCGGACGACTGGATTGCGGAGGCGGCGGATGCGCGGTCGGTGGTGGTGACCGCCGACATCCTGCTGGCCGACCGCTGCCTGAAAGCCGGCGCGCGGGTGCTGAAACATAACGGCGAGGAGTTTACGGCGGCCAGTATTGGCGGCGCGATTGCGACCCGCGCGATCATGGCTGATTTGCGCGCCGGGATGGACGGGGTTGGGGGTGGCCCTGCACCGTTCGGGAAGGCGGATCGGTCGCGGTTTTTGCAGGCGCTGGACCGGGTGCTGGTGGGGATGGGGTGATGGGGGGTGAAAGAAATCGGGGGAAGTTATAGCGCCAGCATCAGATCAAGATCAGGATACTCGATTCCAGTTGTGGCCTTTACAAACCGGCGAAAGGATCTGTCTCGCTGGTAGAGTTTGGAAGGGTCAATTCTCTTAGCCAACTCGCCTTGGTCTGCTGTTTCACTGTAGCCGTCCTCAAGAAACTTGCGCAATGATCCCTTTGCATCTCGTATAAGATCGTGCCGTTCAATCGGTAAATCTAGTCCTGGCTTTAAATCCGACTCCGGCAATTCTTCCAAAGACGCCAGAAGCCATGCTTCAAATTCACGAATACAGAAGCAAATTTCGATCGACACCCCGTATCGCTCATGAAGTTTATCAATTCGGCCGGCAAGTAAACCACGCTCTGTCACGGGACAGCCATCGTCGAGATCAACGACTATCAGCACTCGCTCACATCCATGACGAGAGGCGGCAAGCTGGACAAAACCCTCTAAGCCACCCGCTTTCTTGATTGAACCCCAGCCGCGCGAACGTATTGGCCGACTTGTGTACAGCGGCAGCCCGCATGACGCCCCTATTTTTGCGACAACGTGTGGCATCGCCACGACATCGCCATGCCCTTCAACGATCAGAACTAGATCAGGCAACATCCAATCCTTCGGCTAAAAGAACGTCCCCTAAAGTCATTAATCCTTCTGCAACGACAGTCTTTTGCCTCAATGACACTTCACCAAATTGGGTGGAATGCCCGTCATTCTGCACAGCAATGACCTCACTCACTTTAAATAAATCCATCAATAATGAGCTATGAGTTGTCACGAACACTTGACCGTTTTCACGATCGTTGAGGTAATTATCGATAGCATCTTTAATTAATTGAAGAAGCGCTGGATGTATCATCTGTTCGGGCTCTTCCAATATAATTTTCGACGGCGCGTTATTCTGATTCAGTGCAACCAGTATCCCTAAAATCCTCAATGTCCCATCCGATATTTGCGACATATTCAACTCATGCGTCTCTCCGCTGACTTTGTCCCTAACCAAGAATGATGGCACGTAGTAACCGGCAGCCGATTTTGTTGTGATGTTTACGAGGCTCGGAAGCACCACACGCAAATCTTTTACTAATCTCTTCCTCCGCTGAGGAGTTAATTGCTTGATTATCGCCGCAATATTACTGCCATCGTGCTCAAGATCGACAGATCGAGAAACAGCCTGAGGAGCCCTAATTGTATTGGGAAATATACTATAGGAGGAAAGCGATTGCAACTCTGCTTGGACCGGAATTACAAAGAAAAATAAGTCATGATAAGCACGAGAGACCCGATATAGTAAAGACGTTACTCCATCTAATTTAAAAAGTCTTTCCTCATCAGATTCACTGATTTCAATTTTTTCTGCAGTCGTCGTGTATTCTAAATTTCCCAACCTATTTCTTTTAATCAAGGTATGGATTTCTTCCTTAAACCACGGCGCCTTACCGTTCCACTCGATCATCTCGTCAATAATTCGGTAGGAATTTCTTGAAGATGAAAATGTTATTCTGTATTGCCCAAAACCATTATCATCTCTTATTTTTACTTCAATTGTAACATGATAAGGTTTATATTTAGAGTATTGGCGAATGCTGTCGGCGCCATGTCGGCGTGTCATCGCATAATCAAGATCTTCGTTTGCGATGTCAGATAGAAACGCAAGTGCATCAACGATATTAGATTTTCCGCTGCCATTTTTGCCGACCAACACGTTAGCGCGCTTCAGGCGAACGGAACCTTCGAAAATCGACTTGTAATGTGAAATAGATAGCTCTTCGATCACAACAAGCTCAACCTCTTGACTCTCTTGTGGTAACGATAGCGCAGATCGCTGCAATGTCCACTATCAGGCTAGAATTCCGCCTTGCGCTCGTATCGGCGTAGTCGCCTTTGCCGGTATCGAGGATCTGGTTACCGCATACGTGAGATGACCCTCCCCCACATTGACACCACCCCCCATCAGGCCCACGCCCGCGCTCGGGCATCTCGCCCCTGATCGGAAAACCTATGGCCAAGGGCCAACAGAAGAAGAGCCGCGAAGCGCGTAAGCCTAAAGCGGACAAGGGGCCGAAGCTCAACGCCAGCCAGCCCAGCACCAAGCCCGGTGGGATCAAGGGGCTGGAGAACATGAAGAACAGCTGACGGGGGATTGCCCCTTCCCTTCAGGGGAAGCGAAGCTGGCGCGCAGCGTCAACGGGTTGGGGATGGGTTTGCGGCGCTCGAAATGACGTCTTGCCCTCTCGCCGCCGAGCCCCCACCCCCGGCCCCTCCCCGTGGGAAGGGGGGAAGAAACGCGCGGATTTGCCATTTGCGACGCCAGCCTTCAGGACGGGCGGCATGATGCATGTCACCCCCGCCTTTTGCGCCGCCGCGCTTCGCCCTGCCGCCCTGCTCGCTCCGCTGCTGGCGCTGGCGGCCTGCGTTTCCCCCGCGACAGGCCGGAGCGATCCCCAAGGCGACTTCATGGCCGCGCTGGCCAGCCATTGCGGCAAGGCCTATGCGGGCCGCCTCGTCTCCTCCGATGCGGCCGATGCCGACATGGCGGGCGCGGCGATGGTGGTGCATTTTCGCGAATGCTCGGCAGGCCGCATGGCGATCCCGTTCCATGTGCGGGGGCAGGACGGCACGTGGGACCGCTCGCGCACCTGGCTCATCACCCGCACCGCGGCAGGCCTCCGGCTGAAGCACGATCACCGCCACGCCGACGGAACGCATGATGCGGTAACGCTGTATGGCGGGGACACGGCGGATGGCGGCACGGCGGGCGCGCAGGACTTCCCGGTGGATCAGGAAAGCATCGCGCTGTTCCGCGCGGGCGGGCGGACGGCGTCGGTCACCAATGTGTGGCGCGTCGAGATCACCCCGGCGACCTACACCTACCAGCTGAGCCGCGCGGGCCGCCTGTTCCGGGTGGAGTTCGATCTCACCCGGCCCGTCACCCCGCCGCCTGCACCGTGGGGCTGGTGATCCGCGACCGCTGACAGGAGGCGGGACGGCGCGCCGATCCGGCCCGCCGCCCCTTGCTCTTAGTCGTGCTCGCGCCCGCCCGCGCCGACATACAGCTCGCGCCCGCCTTCGTTGTAGCGGCGGCTCATTTCCTCCATGCCCTTCAATGCGGCCTGACGGCTGGCCTCGGCGGTGTCGGACCCCAGCTTTTCGGAGGCGAGGAAGCTTTCGGGGCTTTCGTTCTGCTTGGCGGCGAAATCGCGCACGTCCTGGCTGATCTGCATCGAGCAGAACTTCGGCCCGCACATCGAGCAGAAATGCGCCGACTTCGCGCCTTCGGCCGGCAGGGTCTGGTCGTGATATTGCTCGGCAGTTTCGGGGTCGAGGCTGAGGTTGAACTGGTCGCGCCAGCGGAACTCGAACCGCGCTTTGGAGAGCGCATTGTCGCGCACCTGCGAGGCCGGGTGGCCCTTGGCCAAGTCCGCCGCGTGGGCGGCCAGCTTGTAGGTGATCACGCCGACCTTCACGTCGTCGCGGTCAGGCAGGCCCAGATGCTCCTTGGGCGTGACGTAGCAGAGCATTGCGGTGCCATACCACCCGATCTGTGCAGCCCCGATGCCGCTGGTGATGTGATCATACCCCGGCGCGATGTCGGTGACGAGCGGCCCCAAGGTGTAGAACGGCGCTTCGCCGCAGACCTGCAGCTGCTTTTCCATGTTCTCCTTGATCTTGTGCATGGGCACGTGGCCCGGCCCTTCGATCATCACCTGCACATCCTGCGCCCAGGCGCGGTGGGTGAGTTCGCCCAGTGTGTAGAGTTCGGAGAACTGCGCTTCGTCATTGGCGTCGGCGATGGAGCCGGGGCGCAGACCATCGCCGAGGCTGTAGGCGATGTCATAGGCCTTCATGATCTCGGTGATCTCGTCGAAGTGCTCGTAGAGGAAGCTTTCCTTGTGGTGGGCGAGGCACCACTTGGCCATGATCGAGCCGCCGCGGCTGACGATCCCGGTGACGCGCTTGGCCGCCATCGGGACATAGGCGAGACGCACGCCCGCGTGGATGGTGAAATAGTCCACGCCCTGTTCGGCCTGTTCGATCAGCGTGTCGCGGAAGATCTCCCACGTCAGCTCCTCGGCCACCCCGCCGACCTTTTCGAGCGCCTGATAGATCGGCACGGTGCCGACCGGCACGGCGGAATTGCGGATGATCCATTCGCGGGTGTCGTGGATGTTGCGGCCCGTCGAAAGGTCCATGATCGTGTCCGCGCCCCAGCGGGTCGCCCAGACCATCTTGTCGACTTCGGTGGCGACGTTGCTGGCGACGGCGGAATTGCCGATATTGGCGTTGATCTTGACGAGGAAGTTGCGCCCGATCGCCATCGGCTCGGACTCAGGGTGGTTGATGTTGTTGGGGATGATCGCACGCCCGCGGGCGATTTCCTGCCGCACGAATTCCGGCGTGATGATGGTCGGGATTTCCGCACCCCAGCTCTGCCCATCGCGCACCATGTCGGCGGCGATCTCGCGCCCGAGATTCTCGCGCTCGGCAACATATTCCATTTCCGGTGTGATGATGCCTTTGCGGGCATAGTGCATCTGGCTGACGTTCATGCCAGCCTTGGCGCGCAGCGGGCGCTTCACGGCATTGGGGAACTGCGGGACGCCGCCCGAACGATCAGGGCCGAGCTGGCCATTGTCTTCCGGCTTCACCTCGCGCCCGTCATAAGCCTCGACATCGCCGCGGGCCATGATCCAGTCGCGGCGCAGCGGGGCGAGCCCGGCGTTGATGTCGATGTGCGCGGCGGGATCGGTGTAGGGGCCGGAGGTGTCGTAAACCCGCACGCTCGGCTCGCCGCCCTCAAGGTCGATCTCGCGCATCGCAACGCGGATGCCGGAGCCGGTGCGCGCGCCGACATAGATCTTGCGGCTGCCACGGATCGGCCCGGTGGTGACGCCGATTTCGACGGGTGAATTGATGTCGGCCATATCTGCTCTCTCTCCAATGCGGAGGACAAGCGGACCTGTGGCACAGCGACCAACCCGCTCCCTCCGCCGATGCTAATCGGTTCAGGTTCAACGGGTCGGACGGTGCTAACCGCCCCTCTCAGCCTCAGCAGGCTCCCCGGGGATGGCGATGGATTAGAGAGTTTGTGCGGGGGTGTCGAGCCTCACTCGATCACCCGGCCCCGCACCATCACGAAGTCGACCTTTTCCAGCACGGTCACATCACTGAGCGGATTGCCGTCCACCGCGATGATGTCCGCCGAAAAGCCGGGGGCGAGCTTGCCAATCTGGTTGTCCATGCCGAGCACCTTGGCCGCCACCGTGGTGGCGCTGGCCAGCACTTCGCGGTCGGTCATGCCCTGCTTCTTCATAAGTGCCAGTTCCTCACCATTGCGGCCGTGCTGGTACACGCCTGCGTCTGTGCCGAAGGCGACCGTCACGCCATATTGGCGGGCGCGCGCGACGAGGGAGTTCATCAGCGGCTGCACCGCGCGGATCTTGTCTTCGACCACGGGGGTATAGACGCCCTTGCCCAGCCCTTCGCTGACGCCTTCCAGCGCCATCAGGGTCGGCACCAGCACGGTGCCATTGGCCTTCATCGCCTTGGCCGCGGCCTCATCGAGACAGGTGCCGTGCTCGATCGAATCGATGCCCGCTTCGGCAGCCTGCTGGATCCCGCGCGCACCGTGGGCATGGGCCATTACCTTCAGCCCGAGCGAGTGGGCGGTGTCAGCAATCGCCTTCATCTCTTCCGAAGTAAAGTGCGCCTCCAGCCCGCGGCCCTGCTGGCTCAAAACGCCCCCGGTGGCCGTGATCTTGATGACGTCCGATCCGTTCTGGCTGGCCAGCCGCACCTTGGCCGCACATTCCACTGCGCCGGTGCAGGTAAAGCCGGAATCGAGCAGTTCGTTAACTTCGGAGCGGAAGCCATTGACGTCGGCATGGCCGCCAATGATCGCCAGCGCCGGGCCGGCGGCTACAATGCGCGGCCCCGGCACCAGCCCTTCGGCTGTGCCGCGCCGCAGCGAGAAGGCCGTATCCTTGCCGCTGCCCGCTTCGCGCACGGTGGTGAACCCGGCCAGCGCCGTGATCCGCGCGTTCTTGGCGCCCACAACCACGCCCCATTCGTCAGGCTCGGTCGCTTCCTTCCAGAAATCGCCGCCCGGATCGCCGGTCAGGTGGGTGTGGAGATCGATCAGACCGGGCAACACGGTCTTGGTCTTGAGGTCGATTTCGCGATCAGCGGTCACGGCACCGTGACCAGATGTGATCGACACGATCTTGCCGTCGGTAACGAGGATCGTGGCAGCCCCGCTCGGCTCGGCAGCGGCATCGGTGATCACCGCGCCTGCCCGGATCGCCACGGTTTCAGCCAGCAGCGGTGCGCCCGCCAGCCCAGCCAAAATCGTCCCCACAGATAGCGCCCACGCGCGGCCCAGTTTTGCCATGTCTTCAAACTCCCCACGCCGCTATCCGGCTTTGGGGTCTGATGCGCTCAGGCCCGGCGCTTGGCAAGGGGGGTGCGCAGGCGGCCCGCCATCAAAAGGTGTAGGCCAGCCCCAGACCGATAATGAACTGATCGGAATCGCCCCGCAGCGCGGTGTAGGGCGTGTCCGAACTGTCCCCGATGAGGCGCGAATAGCCGCCGACCCCGGTGATCGCCCAGCCGCCGCTCAGGGGCTTGCCATCAAGATCATAGGTCAGGATCGCCACTGTCCCCATGCGATTGAGGCCGCCATCGGCGCGAAACTGCGGCAGGCCGGTGGCCAGCGCCTGCGCGGGGTTCACGGTGAAATAGTAATCGGCAAAACTGTCATCGACGAATTCGGCGCTCGCCTGCACTTGCAGCGCGAAACTGCGGCCCACGGGCGCGCGGTAGGTGATCTGGGGTTCGACAATCATGCCGCTGTGGGCGCCCAGCACATCCCAGCGCGCCTGCACGCCAAAGCCCAGCTGGTCGAAGGTCTTGAACACATTGGGAAAGGTCACCGCGACATTGCCGCCCACTTCCAGCGCGGCATCGAGCTTGCCGGCGCGCGCGACCACTTCGTCGCTGATGCGGTTGTTGCGATCATTGCGGAAGCGGAAGGCCGGACCAAAGGCCACGCGCGCGCCCTTGCGCGGGCCCATTGCGGGCGGGGGCGAATTGACATCGAGGACAAAGCCCGGCCCATTCGGGCTGATGCCGATCCCGCCGACCCGCCCAACGATCAGTGGCAGCGGGAAAGCGATATAATCGTTGGACCCGGCATAGCTCGGCACCATGCCGACGCCGAGGCCGATCGTCGCCCAGGTCTCGTCATAGACCGGCTTGCTGAACGAAAACGGCGGCGCGGCTGCGGGCGGCATGGCGGGCTGGGCGGACGGGGCTGAGACCGCCACAGGCCCGGCTTCAGTGTCCATTGCGGCCTCGGCGTCGGTTTCGCTACTATCGGCCTCGCCCTCCGAAGCAAGGACAGGCGCGGCGCCAAGGGCAGCGATCATAAGTGCAGGTGCCAGCGAGCCAAAGGCAGAACGAAGCGTCACGGAGGCAATCCTTTTGGACGGGGTTGGTGGGCGTGTCTGGCGAGCGCCTTATTGTTTTTGCGTGATGTTGCAACATCCGAATCGCGCGAGTGATTGCGGTGGGCGCGGCGCTGGCCTAGGGCAGAGGCGATGGTCGATTCACCGCACGCAACCGGCACGCACAGCGCCGCCCCCTATGACGTGATTATCGTCGGCGGCGGGCTTGCAGGTGGGCTGATTGCGCTGGCGCTGTACCGCCACGCCCCGGATTGCCGGTTTGTGGTGATCGAAGCGGGCCGCAGCTTTGGCGGGCATCATCGCTGGAGCTGGTTTGAAACCGATATCCGGCCGCGTGCGCGCGGCCTGATGGCAGGCTTTGATCTCAACGGTTGGGACGAAGGCTACGACATCACCTTTCCGCGCCTCGGCCGCACCTTGCCGACATCATACCGCTCGCTCGCCAGCGCCGAATTTCATGCCAAGCTGATGGCCGAGCTGCCGCCGCAGACCGTGATGCTGGATACCAAGGCCGCACAGCTGGATGCGAGCGGGGTGACGCTGGCCGATGGCAAGCGGCTGGCCGCCAAGCGCGTGATCGATTGCCGCCCGTTCAAGCCCTCCAAGGCGCTGTCGGGCGGCTGGCAGGTGTTTCTCGGCCAGCAATTCCGCTGCGAAACGCCGCACGGCCTCACCCGCCCCATCATCATGGATGCCAATGTCGATCAGCTCGCGCCGCATGGCAATGGTGCGGCTTACCGCTTCGTCTATGTCCTGCCGCTGTCGCCGACCGACGTGTTCATCGAAGACACCTACTATGCCGATCAGCCCAAGATGGACGCTGATGTGTTGAAAGGCCGGATCGCCGAATATGCCCACCTTCGCGGGTGGAAGGGCGAAGTGGTCGATCAGGAAGCGGGCATCCTGCCGGTGATCTCGGGCGGCGATTTCAACGCGGCGCTGGCCGAGGTCGCCATCCCCGGCGTCGCGCTGGCCGGTGCACGCGGGGGCTTTTCGCATCCGCTGACCAGTTACACTCTGCCCTTTGCGGTCGATAATGCGCTGGCCATTGCGCACCTTATCGCCAGCCGTCCGGCGCTGACCGGCGATGAACTCGCCGCTTTCTGCACCCGCCGGTCAAAACGCCACTGGCGCGCGACAGCCTATTACCGGATGCTGACCCGGATGCTGTTCGAAGCAGCCGAGCCTGACAAGCGGGTGGTGGTGTTCGAACATTTCTACGCGCTGCGCGGCGCGCTGGTGGAACGCTTTTACGCCGGCCGATCCACCTGGCCTGACCGGCTGCGCATCCTCACGGGCAAGCCGCCCGTAGCTATCCCGCGCGCGATCCGTGCGCTGTTTTCCTCTGGCAAGCCCCTCGACGCCAAGCCTTTCAACATGGAGACCCCGGCATGAACGCCGACGTGAAAATCAACATCGCTGGCGCCACCACCGGTAAGGGCATCAACCCCGCCATGGCCGAACGCTACGCCGGCAAAACGGCCTGCGTGATCGGTTCGGGCTTTGGCGGCATGGCGCTGGCCGTCCGGCTGCAATCGGCCGGCATTGCCACCACCGTGATCGAAAGCCGCGACAAGCCCGGCGGGCGCGCCTATTTCTGGGAGCGGGACGGCTTCACCTTCGATGGCGGGCCGACGGTCATCACCGATCCGCCTTGCCTTGAGGAACTCTGGGCGCTGACCGGCCATGACATCGCCGAAGATGTCGAGCTGATGAAGGTCATGCCGTTCTACCGGCTCAACTGGCCCGATGGCACCAACTTCGAATATTCGAACGACGAGGAACAGCTCAACGCGGAAATCGCCAAGCTGAACCCGGCGGATGTTGCTGGCTATGCCCGGTTCCTCGAATATTCGGCACGGGTGTACGAGGAAGGCTATCTCAAGCTCGGCACCAAGCCGTTCCTCGATTTCAAGTCGATGCTGAAGGCCGCTCCTGCCCTGATCAAGGAGCAGGCCTGGCGGAGCGTCTATTCGATGGTGTCGAGCTATATCGAACACCCCAAGCTGCGCGAAGCCTTCAGCTTCCATTCGCTGCTGGTGGGCGGCAACCCGATGAACACCTCGTCGATCTACGCCCTGATCCACAAGCTGGAGAAGGACGGCGGCGTGTGGTGGGCGCGCGGCGGCACCAACCGGCTGATCGCGGGCATGGTGCGCCATTTCGAGCGGCTCGGCGGCACGATGCGCGTCGGCGATCCGGTCGTGCAGGTGCATACCCTCGGCACCAAGGCGACCGAGGTGGAGACCAAGAGCGGCTTCCGCCAGCGGTTTGATGCCGTCGCCAGCAACGCCGACATCATGCATTCCTACAAGGACCTGCTGTCGGGCAGCGATCGCGGCAAGCAGATGGCCAAGAGCCTGAACCGCAAGAGCTTCAGCCCGTCGCTGTTCGTGGTGCACTTTGGGCTGGAAGGCACCTGGCCCGGCATCCCCCACCACATGATCCTGTTCGCCAAGCGTTACAAAGGCCTGCTCGACGACATCTACAAGAACGGCGTGGTGCCCGAAGATTTCGCGATCTACCTCCACCACCCGACCGTCACCGACCCCAGCATGGCACCCGCCGGCAAGAGCACGTTCTACGCGCTCGTCCCCGTCAGCCACATGGGCAAGATGCCGATCGATTGGGACGAGGTCGGCCCGAAGCTGGAAAAGATGATCCTCGACGAGCTGGGCCGCCGGTTGATCCCCGATATCCATGACCGGATCATCACCAAGTTCAGCTACGCACCCAAGGACTTCAAGCAGGACTTGAACGCCCACATGGGCAGCGCCTTCAGCCTTGAGCCGGTGCTGTGGCAAAGCGCGTACCTGCGCGGCCACAACCGCGATGACGTGATCGACAACTACTACCTCGTCGGCGCAGGCACCCACCCGGGCGCAGGCATCCCCGGCGTGGTCGGCAGCGCGAAGGCCACCGCCGGGCTGATGCTGGAGGATTTGGCGAAGGTCGGGGCATAAATCCTCCCGTTGGCTGCGCCGAACTGCGTTTCCAGGGGAGGGGGACCACCGTAGGTGGTGGAGGGGCGAGCATGATCAGAGGCCAAAGCACGACGATCAAACTCGCCCGCAAACTCCGCGCCGAAATGACGCCGCCCGAAATCGCCCTGTGGCAAGCCCTGCGCACCCGCCCCGGCGGCCTCAAATTCCGCCGCCAACACCCGGCGGGCATCTACGTGCTCGATTTCTTCTGCACCAAGGCACGGCTGGCGATCGAGGTGGATGGCAGGGCGCACGACAGTGCTTCGGTAGTCGCCAAAGACGAAGTGCGATCGCGGTTTTTGCGCCAGCAAGGCATCGCCACCACACGCATCCCGGCGCAACTTGTGCTTGAAGATATCGAGGCGGTGGTTCAGCGGGTCGTGCAGATTTGTGATGAAAGAATGGAACGCATGACCTGCCCGCCCCTCCCCCATCCTTCGGATGGTCCCCCTCCCCGTTCCGGGGAGGACTCATGAAACGTCTCGCCGTTTATTGCGGTTCGGCCTCGCCCGAAGACCCGCGCTATATCCAGCTTGCCTATGATGTCGGCGCGGAACTGGCGCAGCGCGGGATTGGCCTTGTCTATGGCGGCGGCAAGCTCGGGCTGATGGGTGCGGTGGCCAAGGGCGCGAAGGATGCGGGCGGCGAGGTGATCGGCATCATCCCCGAACACCTCGTCAAGGCCGAAGTCGCCAACCACGACTGCGACGAACTCGTCACCGTCAGCGGGATGCACGAGAGAAAGCAGCGCTTCACCGATCTTTCCGACGGCTTCGTCACCATCCCCGGCGGCGTGGGCACAATGGACGAGCTGTGGGAAGCGATGAGCTGGTCGCAGCTGGGCTATCATTCCAAGCCCGTCGGCCTGCTCAACGCGTTCGGGTTTTATGACGAATTGCTCGCTTTCAATGCCAAGATGGCGGCGGTCGGCTTTGTCCGGCCCGCGCACCAGAACATCCTGATCGCGGCGACCTCGATCCACGAATTGCTCGCCAAGATGGAAGCCTATCAGCCGCACACCCCGATCTTCCGCATGAAGGCCGAGGAGCTGTAAGCCTCGCCATGGCGGTCGATGCCACCACCCGCGCCGCGCTGGTCGAGCACGCACGGCTGTCGATCAAGCGCGGATCGCAGAGCTTTTCCGCCGCTGCGCGCCTGTTCGACCGCCAGACGCGGGAACGCGCCTGGCTGCTCTACGCCTGGTGCCGCCGCGCGGATGACATTGCCGACAATCAGGACATGGGCGGCGAGCTGGGCGACCAGAGCGATCTGGGCGAACGCCTCGCCCTGATCCGCCGCCTGACCGCGCTGGCTTTCGCAGGGGAGCCGACCGGCGATCCGGCGTTCGATGCGCTGGGCGTCGTCGCCGCCGAAGTCGGCCTCACCCCGCAAATGGCCGAGGACGTGATCGCCGGCTTCCAATTGGACGCCGAAGACTGGCGTCCCCGCACCGAGGCGGACATGCTGCGCTACTGCTACCACGTGGCGGGCGCGGTGGGCGTGATGATGGCGGTGGTGATGGGGGTCTCGCCTGACGATCAGGAAACGCTCGACCGCGCCAATGATCTGGGCCTTGCCTTCCAACTGTCGAACATCGCGCGCGATATCGTCGAAGATGACGCGGTGGGCCGCTGTTACCTCCCCGAAATCTGGCTGGTCGAACAGGATATCGAGCCCGGCCAGCACACCAAACCGCACCACCGCAAGGAACTTGCCGCACTGGCCGCGCGGCTGGTGGCGCTGGTGGAAAAGCACGAGGCGGCCGCAAGGGTTGGCGCGGCCAAGCTCCCGTTCCGCAGCCGCTGGGCGGTGCTGTCCGCTGCACGCATCTATGGCGCGATCGGGCGCAAGGTTCGCAGCCGAGGGCCCGAGGCATGGGCCAGCCGCACCTACGTTCCGCGCGGGGAAAAGGCGCTGTACGGTGTGCGGGCGTTCCTTTCGGCGGTGCTCAACCGCGAGAAGATGCCGGAGGGCGGGATCCATTGGGGGATTGCGGATTACCGGCCTACTTCCCGCTAATCGTCATTGCGAGCCGAAGGCGCGGCAATCCAGCATCTGGCGATGCATGAGCGCAAAGGTTGAAAATGGATTGCCGCGTCGCCTACGGCTCCTCGCAATGACGAAAAATCTAGGCTAACCCTCCCCCATGATTACCAAACTCCTGATCGCCAATCGCGGCGAGATCGCCTGCCGGATCATGCGCACTGCCCGGGCGATGGGCGTGGCGACGGTCGCGGTCTATTCCGATGCCGACGCCAAGGCGCTGCATGTGCGCTCCGCTGACGAGGCGGTGCATATCGGCCCCTCGCCCGCTGCGGAAAGCTATCTGGTCGGCGCGAAGATCATCGCTGCGGCCAAGCAGACGGGGGTGGATGCGATCCATCCGGGCTACGGGTTCCTGTCCGAGAACGCCGATTTTGCGCAGGCCGTGATCGATGCGGGCCTGATCTGGGTCGGCCCCAAGCCTTCCAGCATCCGCGCCATGGGATTGAAGGACGCGGCCAAGCAGCTGATGCGCGCGGCGGGCGTGCCGGTGACGCCGGGCTATGACGGCTCGGATCAGTCGGTGGAGCGCCTCACCGCTGAGGCCGAGGCCATCGGCTATCCCGTCCTCATCAAGGCGGTCGCGGGCGGCGGCGGCAAGGGGATGCGCAAGGTCGATGCCCCCGCCGATTTCGCCGCCGCGCTGGAAAGCTGCCGCCGCGAGGCCAAGGCCAGCTTCGGCAATGACGAAGTGTTGCTCGAAAAGTGGATCACCTCGCCCCGCCATATCGAGGTGCAGGTGTTCGGCGACGCCCACGGCAACGTCGTCCACCTGTTCGAGCGCGACTGCTCGCTCCAGCGCCGCCACCAGAAGGTGATCGAGGAAGCCCCCGCCCCCGGCATGGACGCCGCCACCCGCGAAGCGATCTGCGCCGCCGCCGTGCGCGCCGCCAAGGCGGTCGATTACGAGGGCGCGGGCACAATCGAATTCATCGCCGATGCCAGCGAAGGCCTGCGCGCCGACCGCATCTTCTTCATGGAGATGAACACCCGGCTGCAGGTGGAGCACCCCGTCACCGAAGAAATCACCGGGGTCGATCTGGTTGAGTGGCAGCTGCGCGTGGCAAGTGGCGAGCCACTGCCCAAGCGGCAGGAGGAACTGTCGATCAACGGTCACGCGATCGAGGCGCGGTTGTATGCAGAAGACCCGGCCAAGGGGTTTTTGCCGAGCACGGGCAACCTCAAATATTTCGACATCCAGCCACCAATGCGTCACCCGGCACGGATCGACACAGGGGTTGAACAAGGCGCCGAGATTTCGCCGTTCTACGACCCGATGATCGCCAAGATCATTGTCCACCGCAATTCGCGTGAGGACGCCATAGCGGCGCTGGTGCAAAACGCGCAGGGTGTCTCCTGTTGGCCAGTCAAGAACAATGCCCGGTTCCTGAGCAACCTGCTATCCGACGAGGATTACCGCGCAGGCAATATGACGACGGGACTGATCGAGGCTAAAGCTGACACGATTATTCCTGATGACGTTCCCTCGCCGAAGGCACTCGGCTTTGCGGCACACTATTTCCTGCTTGAAGGCCGAGTGAATGAGCCGCTTTACCCAAGCGAGGACGATCAGGAGCGCCTTGCCGCGTGGAAGGCGCCGACCGGCTTCAGACTCAATGCTGAACCTCGCAAGGCGAGAATCGCCTTGGCTCGTGGTAACGACACATTCCTTGCCGAACCGGAGTACAACTATCGCTGGGCCGAAGTCGTTTCTGAAGGATTGTTGGTCAGGGATGACGGCCTCTCCCACGTATTCACTCTCGCACGCCACGACGGCACCGGCCAAGCCTCCGCCGCCGATGGCGCGATCATTGCGCCGATGCCGGGCAAGGTCATCGCGGTCGATGTCGCGGAAGGTCAGGCCGTCACCGCCGGGCAGCGGCTCATGGTTCTGGAAGCGATGAAGATGGAACACGCCCTCACCGCGCCCTTCGACGGGGTGGTCGAGGGGCTGGAGGTCAGCGCGGGCGCGCAGGTGCAGGTCGATGCGGTGTTGTGCCGGGTGGTGCCTGCCGCTTCAGACGAATAATCCGTCACCCCAGCGCAAGCTGGGGCCTAGGGCCTCTTCTTGCGGCGCTTGCCGCTCTAGGTCCCAGCTTTCGCTGGGATGACGAATGCAGCCCTCCCTTTTTCGTCATTGCGAGCGTCAGCGAAGCAATCCAGAGCGGTTCGCGAGGTGCTCTGGATTGCCGCGGCGACTGCGTCGCCTCGCAATGACGAGGGAGAGGGATCGGAAATGACCTGGGCCAAGGAACTCGAAGAACTGCGCGCGCGCGAGGCGCTGGCCGAGCAGATGGGCGGCGCGGACAAGGTTGCGCGGCAACACGGGCGCGGGAAGATGGATGCCCGCGCGCGGCTCGCGGCGCTGTGCGACGAAAGCTCCTTCCGCGAGATCGGCAAGATCGCAGGTAGCGCCAAATATGATGCGAACGGTGACCTGCAAAGCGTCACCCCCGCCCCCTTCCTGTTCGGCAAGGCCACCATCAATGGCCGCCCGGTCGTTGCCACCGCCGACGACTTCACCATCCGCGGCGGCGCGGCGGATGCAGGCATCGCGCGCAAGATGGTGCAGGCCGAGATGATGGCGCATCAGATGAAGCTGCCCATCATCCGTATGATCGACGGCACGGGCGGCGGCGGCAGCGTCAAAACGCTCGAACAGATCGGCGCGACCTATATCCCCGCCGTGCCCGGCTGGGGCGATGTGGTGACCAACCTCGACACCGTGCCGGTGGTGGCGCTGGCGCTGGGGCCGACAGCGGGCCTCGGCGCGGCGCGGACGGTTGCCAGCCACTATTCGATCATGGTCAAGGGCCTCAGCCAAATCTTCGCCGCTGGCCCTGCCGTGGTCGATGGGCTGGGCGAGGCCTACAAGGGCGGCGCGGCCAATCACGAAGAGGCCAAGGAAGCGCTCGGCGGCAGTGCGATCCACACCCGCAACGGGGTGGTCGATGACGAGGTCGCCAGCGAGGCCGAAGCCTTCGCCCGGGCGCGGCATTTCCTGAGCTTCATGCCCGAATATGTCGGCCAGCCCGCGCGGCGTTCCGCCTGCGACGATCCCGCCGACCGGCGCGAGGAGGCGTTGCTCAGCCTCGTCCCCCGTGACGCGAAGCAGGTCTATTCGATGCGCCGCTGCCTTGACATGGTGTTCGATCACGGCACCGTGTTCGAGATCGGCAAGCACTGGGGCCGCGCCGCGATCACCGCGCTGGCGCGGCTCGATGGCTGGCCGGTCTGCGTTATCGCCAGCGATCCCAGCTACCTCGGCGGATCATGGGAGGCCAAAACCAGCGAGAAGGTCGAACGCTTCGTCCGCCTTGCCGACCAGTTCCGCCTGCCCATCGTCCACTTGGTCGACAACCCCGGCTTCATGATCGGGCGCGAGGCGGAGATGGCGGGGACGATCCGCTACGGCGTCAATGCGATGAACGCGATCTACCGCGCCACGGTGCCGCTCGCGAGCATCGTGCTGCGCCGCGCCTATGGCATTGCAGGCAGCGCGATGAGCAATGCCGACCGGTATCAATACCGCTATTGCTGGCCCTCAGGCGATTGGGGGAGCCTGCCCATCGCGGGCGGCTTGGAGGTCGCTTACAAGGCGGAGCTGGAGGCCGCAGACGATCCGCAGGCGCTGCTGGAGGAGATCCGCGAACGGCTGGCCAAGGTCACTTCACCCTTCCGCAGCGCCGAGCGTTTCAATGTCGAGGACATCATCGACCCCCGCGACACCCGCCCGCTGCTGTGCGAATTTGCCGGGCTGGCGTGGCGGCGGTTGGCTGCGGACACCTAGTCCCTCCCCGTTCCAACGGAATGGGGAGCTGGGCAAGGTCGTCAGGCCTTGCTCGGAGGGGTATGGTGGCGGAGGACTACCCCTCCGTCACGCGCTTGCGGCGCGCGCCACCTCCCCATTGCTTCGCAACGGGGAGGGACTATTCAAACGCCTTCGAGACTTTCTGTCCTTCGGCCATGTCCGCATCCGACGGCCCGAACAGCTTGCCCTTCTCGCTCAGCAGCACCAGCACCAGACACACGAGGCCCGCCGCCAGCAGCGCCAGCGCCAGCGGGCGCGCGGTGCCATCGAAGGCGTAACCGATCGCCCCGCCCAGCACGGCGGCCATCGTCATGCGGACAAACCCATGGGCCGAGCTTGCCGCGCCCGCGATATTGAAGAACGGGTTCATCGCAATCGCGCCGAAATTGCTGCCGATAAAGCCCAGCAGTGCCATGTTGATCGCCATCAGAGGGACGAACACCCACAGCTGTTCTTCGGGCTGGAAGGCAAACATCACTTGCGCAGCGCTCACCGCGATGAAGGCGAACAGCGCGGTGTGGCTCACCCGGCGCGCGCCAAAGCGTTCGACGATGCGCGAATTCGACCAGCTCGCCAGCGCCATCGACCCGGCACAGATCGCAAAGATCATCGGGAAGATGTCGCCTGCACCAAAGGTTTCGGAGATCAATTGCTGCGAGGAATTGATGAAGCCGAACAAGGCGCCAAACACCAGCGCCGATCCGATGACGTAGCCGGCGGTGCTCGGCAGGGCGAGCGCGCGGGTCATGTTGGCGCCGATGGTGCGCAAGTGGATCGGCTGGCGGTTCTCGTCCGTCAGGCTCTCGGGCAGGCGGACGAACACCCACGTGCCCATCAGCACCCCCAGCACCGCCATCGCACCGAAGATCGCGCGCCAGCTGCCGAATTGAAGAATGGCCTGACCGATGCTGGGCGCAACGGCCGGCACCATCAGGAAAATCACGAAGATCAGGCTCATCATGCGGGCCATCTTGTCGCCGCCCACCCGGTCACGGATGATCGCCGGCGGCAGCGCAACGATACCGGCGGCAAAGAAGCCCTGCACCGCGCGCACCGCAATCAGCGCATCATAGGTCGGCGCAATCGCGCTGAGGACCGACAGCACGATGTAAACCGCGACCGACCCCAGCAGGATCGGCCGCCGCCCGAAGCGGTCAGCCAGGGCGCCCGGCACCAGCGAACCGATGCCGCCCGCCAGCAGAAAGACACCGATCACGAATTGCCGATCATTGCCGCCAACCGAAAGATCCGCCGCGAGCGCATCCAGCGCCGGCAGGATCGCATCAATCCCGAAGGCATTGAGCGCCATCAGCATCGCCATCATCCACAACAGCTCGGTATCACCGACAGCCTTGCGGAGCGGCATCGAAGGGGCAGTTGCGGCAGGCATGGCCGGCCCTTTGCCGAGGGGTTCACCCGATGACCACTGTTCTTTTCGCATATGCACAAAATCGTGTGCAGACTGAATTGTTCCAGCAACAGTTCCTTCGCGGGCAGGAAGGTTCTATTTGACACGCCATGGCCAGCACGCCGCCCCGATCCGATGATAACGCGGTCTTGCCGCCGGATCAGCCGGGCCTGCGCAAGATCATCCATGTTGATATGGATGCCTTTTTTGCCAGCGTCGAACAGCGCGATGATCCGGCGCTGCAGGGCAAGCCGGTCGCGGTCGGCGGATCGGGCGGACGCGGGGTGGTGGCCGCCGCCAGCTATGAGGCCCGCAAGTTTGGGGTCCGCAGCGCCATGCCCTCTGTCACCGCGCAGCGATTGTGCCCCGACCTCATCTTCGTGCGCCCGCGTTTTGATGCCTACAAGGAAGCCAGCCGCCAGATCCGCCGGGTGTTTGAACATTACACGCCCATCATCGAACCGCTGAGCCTGGACGAGGCCTATCTCGATGTCACCGAAGACCGCCTGGGCATCGGCAGCGCGACCCGCATTGCGCAGCTGATCCGGCAGGAAATCCGTGCCAAGACCCGGCTGACCGCGAGCGCGGGGGTAAGCTACAACAAGTTCCTCGCCAAGCTGGCCAGCGACCAGAACAAGCCTGACGGGTTATGCGTCATCCGGCCCGGCGAGGGCGCGGAATTTGTAGCAGGCCTGCCGATCCGCCGCTTTCACGGGGTCGGCCCCAAGGCCGAGGAGCGGATGCAGAAGCTTGGTATTGCCACCGGCGCGGACCTTGCCGCCAAGGACATCGCCTTTCTGCGCGCGCATTTCGGCAGCATGGCCGATTACCTGTTCCGCGCCGCCCGCGGCATCGATCTGCGGGCCGTCGCCGCCCACCGGGTGCGCAAGTCGGTCGGCGGGGAGCGGACGTTCTCCGAAGACATCGGCAGCGGCGCGGCGCTGCGCGAGACATTGGAAACCATTATCGGCATCGTGTGGGACCGGATCGAGGCCGCCGGCGCGAAGGGCCGCACAGTCACCCTGAAACTGAAGTTCACCGATTTCCAGATCATGACCCGTAGCACATCGCTGCCCGATTACGTCAGCGGCAAGGATGCCTTTGCCGCGCTGGCCCGGGCGCTGCTGGAAGCCGAGCTGCCCTTGCGCGGTCCTATCCGGCTGATGGGACTGACGCTGGGCAATCTGGAAGGGGCCGAGGAAGAGAAACCGCCGCGCGACGAAGCGCAGCTCAGTTTGTTGTAGAACCCGTTCGCGCGACATCACGAAGGACGGCGCTGCGACAGGCTCAGCACAAACGCAATTGCGGTCGGCTTTTACCCCGTCCCCCGCGCCCGCCATGCCGCGATCCGGGTGCGGGTGGTTCGGCCCAGCGGTTCAGGCAGGGAGTGGGAGGGGAAAAACCGCGCCTCGATAACCTCTCGGCGATCCGGCTGCGGTTGGCGGTCACACATGCCGGTAAAGATGTAGGCCGTGTGCGGACTGCCCGACAGCACTTCCTCCAGCATGCCGACACATTCGATCCGCGCCAGATCCACCCCCAGTTCCTCGCGCACTTCGCGCCGGGCGGCGGCTTCCGGAGCCTCGCCGCGACCCAGCCCGCCGCCGGGCAGGCTCCACACCGCCGGACCGTAGGAATGCCTGAGCAGCAAGACATCGCCGCCAAGATTGGTCACAATCACGCTGACCCCGGCGATCGGCGCCTTGCGCCAGCGCCGCCAATGGTGCCGCACCCGGTGCGCCAGCGGCAGCAGGGCGCGGTGGAGCGGGGCGGGAAGCCACTGCACCATGGGGTCAGGCAAAGACCGTTACGGGGATATCGCGGTCGCGCGCGGCGCGCAGCAGGCGGGCAACCGGAAAATCGTGCTCGCCCCGCATCGCTGCGGCGAAGACCGCCCGCTTGTCCGCCGCACCGCCGAGCGTGAACAGGATGGCATCGGTTCGGACAAGCGCGGGGATCGTCAGCGTGATCCGGTCAAACGGCGCATGCGCGGGCAGCGGATCAGGGGTCAGGCGGGCTACGGCGTCAGGCGCGTCAATCGCGGGATCGGTGTTGGGAAAGAGCGAGGCAATATGCCCGTCCGGCCCCATGCCCAGCCAGGTGAGCGCAAAGTGCGGCGGCGCGGCGTCTTCGTTCAAAGCGACAATCCGCGCCCCCACCGGCTCCAGCAGGCTGCGCAGCTTGCCGGTGTTGGAGGCTTCGTGGTCTTCGGGCACGATCCGGTCGTCATTCGGCCAGACCTCCCACCCGTTCCATTGCACGCCGCCCTGGCGGATCACTTCGGCGAGTATCGGAAACGGCGTCGATCCGCCGGGCAAGGTGACGGCACCCGATCCGGCAAGCCTGTCAGCAAGCCAGTCAGCAACCCGCGCCTGATCGGCGGCTTCGAACATGGTGACGTTTTGCATGGCGCCGGGCATAGCAAAAGCGCCGCCCCCATCAATGGCGGATGGGGGCGGCGCGGTATGGATAGCTATGCGCCCCGATCAGGCCAGCAGCGAGCGCAAAAACCATGCGCGCTGTTCGGCCATGTCGGTCCAGTCATCCAGCAGCCCGTCGGTGGCATTATCGCCCGCCTGCTCGGCCAGATCCTTCATGCCCTTCAACCGCGCGATCACGGTCTCGTTGTCGTTCAGCAATTCGGCGATCATGTCTTCGGCGGCCAGCGTGGTGCTGTCCTGATCCTTGATCTTGGTGTGCTTGCCCATCGTACCGATCGAGGTCAGCGTATCCGCGTCGAGCTTGCGCACACGCTCAGCGATCAGATCGATCTGGTCGCGCACTTCGAGGGCCTGCGTGTCGAACAACAGGTGCAGATCGTGAAAGCGCGGGCCCTTCACGTGCCAATGGAAATTCTTGGTTTTGATGAACAGCGCAAAGTGATCGGCCAGCAGGCCGTTGAGTTCAGCGATCAGCGCGGTTTTGGAATTGGTTTCGGCCTTGGCCATGATAAGCTCCTGTGGGTCTTCGGCAGCACGCGAAAAACCGCGCGGCGCATCAGTGTCGCCGGGTTAAACTGCCAAAACGCGCGAATGTTTCATGACAGGTGCAATTGCTGACGTCGGCCTGCGGTCAGGCTGCGGCAAAGCGGGCATCAAGCCCGACGAACAGCGCCGCAACGGCCAGACACGCAGCCAGTCCCCAGCGCAGCTTGGTCAGCGGCCAGCGTGCCAGACTTGCACTCCCCACCGACCATCCCAGCGTGACGGCCGCCGCGCCGCCCAGCGCGCCGCCCAGACCCGCGGTCAGCGGAACCACTGTCCACGCCGACAGCGCGAAGACAGCAAAACGCGCCCCATCGCCGACTTGGCGGGCCAGCAGCACCACGAAAAGTGCGCCCAGCGAACGGGTCGGCTCTTGCGGTGATGTAAGCCGCACCGGCAGCGCCAGTTCGATCGCCGCCACAGCCAGGGCAAAGGCCACCAGCATCTGCGCGGCGCGGCGCGGCAGCAAGGCGGCAAATTCGGCCCCCACCCACGCCATCGCGCCAGCACTGAGGCAGGCCGAGAGCGCTGCAACCACCAGCAACGCCGGGCTGCGGTGCAGCGCGCTGGCCCATTGCGCCACCATCCGCTGATCGCGCCCGCCGGTGGCCAGCGCGAACACCAGCAGCAAGGCGATGAGAAACCCGTCCACGCCTAGGCGATCACGCCGCCCACGGCCCCGTGATTGCCAGTGTCGCTGCGGGCCCATAGGCATTGACGAACAGTGTCTTGCCATCGGGCGCAAAACACGCGCCAGCCAGTTCCGTCTGTGCCGTCAGCCGCGCCAGCGTGTAAGCCTGCCCGGCGGGCGTGATGCCGCGAATGTGGTTATCGACCACATCGGTATATTGATCCTCGCACACGATCAGGTGGCCGTTGGGCGCCACGGTCAGGTTGTCGCCGTAATCGAACTGGGCCTTGCTTTCGCTTTCGAAGAACAGCTCGACCGTGTCAGGCTCGCCAGCCAGCCCTGGGGTCAGCTTGAGGATTTGCCCCAATTGCTTCGCGCCGCCGCTGGTGCAGCAGGCGAACACTTCGCTGGCGCCGCGGCTCACCCCCATGTGCAGGCCTTCCCCGCGCGCGACCAGCGCGGCGCCCTTGGCGGCGGCGCGCTGGCGCAAATCGTCCTTGGGCGCATCGACCGCGTCGAGATCGGCCCAGCGCACCGCATAGGGCCTGCCCACCGGCATGGCCGGGCTGTGCCAGTTGCGGGTGTCGGCCAGCCCTTCGACAACCATCGCCTGCAAGCGCCCGCCTTCGGCCAGGCGGCCCGGCGTCTTGGGCACGAAGCGATACAGGACCCCGTCGTCGCGGTCCTCGGTCATGTAGACATAGCCGGTCGCCGGATCGACGGCCGCCGCTTCGTGATTGAAACGGCCCATTGCCGTCAGTGGCACCGGATCAACCAGCCCGCGCGCCGACGCCGGGACTTCAAACACCCAGCCGTGATCGCGCTCCAGCCCTTCGCCGTAGGGCTGCCCGGGGCCCGTCGGCGCCTCTTCGCAGGTCAGCCAGCTGCCCCACGGCGTTACCCCGCCCGAACAATTGCGGATCGTGCCGCCAAGACTGCGAAACTGGCGTTTCACGGCGAGCGTTCGGGCGTCCAGCACAATGGTGGTGGTGCCGCCGGGCACGAATTCGCCATTCCGCTTGCCAAAGCCCTTGGCGATCGGCCCGCCCGCATCGTGGCGCGGTTGCAGCTCATGATTGCGGACCAGTGCGATCTCGCCGTTCCCCAGATCGAAGCACCCCATCCCGTCGGCGCGGTCTGGCACGGTGCCGCCATCGTCCATTGCATCGCCAAGGCGCGAGATCACGCGGTAGGAGAAACCCTCAGGCAGATCGAGCAGGCCGGCCGGGTCGGGCACGAGCGCGCCGTAACCGGTAAACCCGCTGGTGGCTGTACGGGCCGAGCCCGCAGGCGCGCCGCGCGTCACGCAGCCGCTGGCGGCAAGCGCGGCAAAAGCTGTGGCGGTCGCGCCAAGAAAGCGGCGGCGGTCGGGTGCAAAGTGGGGGGCCGGGATCATGCCCGGCGGTTTACTGGCCAGCCTCCAGCGCGGCAAGCCTTTCATCCGGGCGGACAGGCGCGCTTGCCGATTGACGCCTGCCTCAATTGCCATGCCTCAATTGAACAGCTGGCGCAGGCCCGCCGATGGGCTTAGCCTTGGGCAAAAGACAAGCAGGAGAGGACATCCATGAAAATCGAACCGGGCATGGCCGCCGTGGTCACCGGCGGCGCGAGCGGGCTGGGCAAGGCGAGCGCAAAGGCCTTTGCCGACGCCGGCATGAAGGTCGCGATCTTCGACATCAACGACGAAGCGGGTGAGGCCCACGCAGCGGCGATCGGCGGCACCTTCCACCATGTCGACATCATGGACGAGAGCTCCGTCGAGGCTGGTTTCGCCGCGGCGCGCGCCGCCCACGGGCAGGAACGCGTGACGCTGCATTGCGCGATGGCGAGCCGGCGCGGCAAGACTCTGGGGTGGGACAAGGAAGCGGGCGCTTTCAAGCGCCTCTCCACCGAAGATTACGCCTTCGGGGCCGAGGGCATTCTGGTCGCCAGCTACCGCGTTGCCAGCATCTCGGCGCTGGGGATGGCCAATGCAGAAGCGGTCAACGATGATGGCGAGCGCGGCTGCATCATCCTCACCGCCAGCGTGGCCGCGCAGGACGGGCAGATCGGTCAGGTGATCTATGGCAGTTGCAAGGCCGGGGTGAACGGGCTGGTCCTGCCGATGGCGCGCGATCTGATGGATATGGGCATCCGCGTGAATTCGGTCATGCCGGGCATCTTTGCCACCCCGCTGATGCTGGGAATGAAAGACCGCAACCCGCCGATGTGGGCGCAATTGAACGCCTCCGTCCCCTTCCCCAAGCGTCTGGGCGAGCCGGAGGAATTTGCCAGCCTCGTGCTGGAGATTGCCCGCAACAGCTACATCAATGGGCACCAGTTCCGGCTGGACGGGGCCATTCGTATGCCGCCGAAGTAGGTTCAAGATCACCGCGTCGTCATTGCGAGGAGCCGCAGGCGGAGTCGCAGACGACACAAAGTGTCACCCGGCAATCCATCAACAGACCTTTTTCGCAACTGGAACCGGCCGATCATGGATTGCTTCGCTCCGCTCGCTAGGACGAGGAGAGGCCGTAATGACCACTGCCACCAACGAATATCCCACCAAGGCTTACGGCGCGACGGCACCCGACAGCGGGGTCGGCCCGATGCAGATCACCCGGCGGGGGCTGCGCCATGACGACGTTCTGATCGAGATCAGCCACTGCGGCATCTGCCATTCCGACCTGCATTCGGCGCGCAACGACTGGGGCTTCACCACCTATCCGATCGTGCCGGGCCACGAGATCGTCGGCACTGTCAGCGCCGTTGGCGAGAGTGTCACCCGCCACAAGGTCGGCGACCGGGTGGCGATCGGCTGCATGGTCGATGCCTGCATGGCGTGCACGCACTGCGAGGCAGATCTTGAGCAATATTGCCTCGATGGCGGCATGACCGGCACCTATAACGGCCACGACCGGCATGACGGCAGCCTCACCTTCGGCGGCTATTCCGAACGGATCGTGACGCGCGAGGAATTCGTGCTGAAAGTCCCCGCCAGCCTGCCAAGCGCCGAGGCTGCGCCGCTGCTGTGCGCCGGGATCACCTCGTACTCGCCGCTGCGGACATGGAAGGTCGGCCCCGGCAGCAAGGTCGCGGTCGCGGGGCTTGGCGGGCTGGGCCACATGGGCGTCAAGCTGGCGGCGGCGATGGGGGCGGAAGTGACCGTGCTCTCGCGCTCCGAAAGCAAGCGCGCCGATGCCGAAAAGCTGGGCGCCCACGCCTTCCTCAACACCGAGGACAAGGCCGCGATGAAGGCCAAACGCGGCTATTTCGACATGGTCTTGAACACCATCCCGGTGCGCCACGATGTCGTGCCCTATCTGCACCTGCTGCGGATCGACGGGGTGCAGGTGCTGGTCGGGTTGATCGGGATGATGCCCGAACTCCACACCGGCGTGCTGCTGGGCCGCAAGGTGCTGACCGGCAGCGGGATCGGCGGGCTGGCGGAAACGCAGGAAATGCTCGATTTCTGTGCCGAGCACAACATCCTGCCCGATATCGAGGTTATCGCGATGCAGGACATCGCGGCCGCCTACGACCGGATGGAAGCGAGCGACATCAAATACCGCTTCGTCATCGACATGGAAAGCCTTCGCGCCGAGTAACATCTACCATACCTGGTATATTCATGTTTTTGCAGCATCGCATATTTCTAGTCTTTTATCAAACAAATCACTCGAATTGTAATTTGTTTCAAAGCTGCAACACAAGTTAGAAAATCTCACAAAGCAAATATTGATACGAATTGTATCGCGTACCCCAATCGGTATTGGGTTTTCTTGCTGCGGACGTGGTCCATTCGCAAGAAGAGAAGGCCAAGGCGCAGCACGCGGGCGGAACGATCCCACCTCTCTATCTGGAGCGTTCCTTATGACAGTTCGTTTTGCTTGCGCCGCTTCGGCGCTTACTCTGGCGTCTGCTCTTTCGGCCCCCGCTTTCGCGCAAGGGCCCGACAGCCTGAGCGTTGACGCCGCTGCGGCGACCGCGGTTGTGACGACCGCCCGCGGCAACAGCGACGATCCGATCGCCACGTTCGATCTCACCCCGGCGGCACCTGCCGTCGCCGCCGCACCGGGCTCCAGCGAAGTCGCGGTCAGCAGCGCGGTCATTGCCGCTGCCGCCGCCGCACAAAGCGCACCGGCCCCGCGTGACGAACGCTTCAGTGTTGTGCTGAATCAGGATGCGTTCTTCGGCTTTTACCCGACCTTCAACGGGTTGATCCCGGTCGGCGACAATGTCGATTTCAGCTTTTATGGCATCATGTGGACGACAGACGCCTTCGCGACCGCAGTTCCGGGTGCTGTCGTCCCCAATCTCGGCTCGGACCTGTGGACCGAATTCGGCATCGGCGCGAACGTCCTGCTCAATGACGGCAAGCTCCAGATCAAGCCGCAGGTCGGCCTCACCAACGGCGCCTTGTTGTCGCGCGGGGTGCGCGGCCCCAACGCCGTGCCGACCGGCACTGGCGGCAATTTTGCGGACGGCATCGTGCCGAGCCTCACCGTCAACTACGCCGACAGCACCTTCGAGGCCGAATATTACGGTGGTTACTATGCGGCGCTGACCAACCGCAATGATGCCGGCGCGCTCGACTTCCTGCACACCTGGATCAACGCAGGTTACAAGTTCAGCAGCAACGTTTCGGCCGGCGCCCATTACGAGCTGCTCAGCAACACCCGCACCAAGGGCGGCGGCACGGCCGTGGTCTACCAATGGCTTGGCCCCTATGTGCAGTTTTCGCTGAAGAAAGGCTTCTTTGCGCGTTTCACCGCCGGGGCCGATATCGAAGAAGGCGGCGACGGGGACTTCTACAAGCTCGCGGTGGGCATGTCGTTCTGACCTGACCCCAGACTGCAAGGCACCGGAAGGGGCGCTGCGACCACTCTGCGTCGCAGCGCCCCTTTTGCCGTGCGCGATGATGGCGAAATGACGTATCGCTTTCTCTCGCAGACAACGAATATGAGTATCTGCGAACTGTGGCAGGAAAGACACGCAATAAGATAATGTGAAAGCGGTGTTTCACATAACCTTTGTGCGTCCTGCCCGCTTGAACGACTATGACGCTGACGTGACGGGAACCCGACTCATCGGATAATAACTCCCGCATGCCGCGCAGGTGGAACGATCCAAACCTCTCTATGGAGCGTTCCTTATGTCCATTCGTTTTGCTTCGGCCGCATCGGCTGTCGCCTTCATCGCCTGCCTTGCCACTCCCGCTTTCGCAAGCGAGGCGGACGGCGCGGTTTCGGGCCCGGCCGAAGCCACTCAAACCCCGGAGACCGAAGACACCGCCAGCCTCATGCTGCGCGCCATCGAGCCGGTCGATCTGGCGACAGCCACCGGTCAGGACGAAGCCACGCCCGCCATCACCGTTTCGGGCGCAGCCACACTGACCACCGATTACCGCTTCCGCGGCGTGTCGCAGTCCGATGAAGGCATGGCTGTGCAAGGCGGCATCACCATCAGCCACGAAAGCGGCTTTTATGTCGGCGCGTGGGGTTCCAACCTCGCAGGCTGGGGCACCTTTGGCGGCGCCAATATGGAGCTTGATCTGATCGCGGGCTTCAAGCTGCCGGTCGGCGAAGGCACGCTCGATACCGGGCTGGTGTGGTACATGTATCCCAGCGGTGCTGACACCACTGACTTTGCCGAACTTTACGCCAAACTGTCGGGCGCGGTTGGCCCGCTCTCGCTGACCGCAGGCGTCGCCTATGCACCGAAGCAGGAAGCGCTGGGCAATGCCTTCCCGGTGGGCCGCCCTGCCGATCCGGGCGACAAGGAAGACAACCTCTACCTGTCGGGTGATGCCATTTACGGCGTTGCCGATACGCCGATCAGCTTCAAGGCGCATATCGGCTATTCGGACGGCAACCCCGGCCTTGGCCCCAATGGCACCAGCATCGCGCCGACCGGCACCTATTTCGATTGGTCGCTGGGCGCGGACCTTGTCCCGGTTTCGGGCCTGACGCTGTCGGTCGCCTATGTCGATACCGACATTTCGGAAGCCGAAGCCGCGCTGATCCGTCCCAACTTCGCCACAGTTGCAGGCGATTCGATCTCGGACGCCACGGTGGTGTTCTCCATCACCGCGTCGTTCTGATTGCGATAAACCAGCAAAGGGGCGCTCTGCCGTGCGGCGGGGCGCCCCTTTACTTTGCGTCCCCGCTTGCCGATAGGTTGCACGCCGAGACCCGATAACGGGCGCGGGCGAGCGAGAGGGATGGACATGCGGATTGCGGTTCTTGCAGCGGTTTCAGCGGCGCTGATGGTGGTGGTGCCAACCAACGCGGCGCTGGCAGGCAAGCGCTACAAGGCCACGATCACCCGCACCACTTACGGCATCCCCCATATCCAGGCGCGCGACTGGCGCGGGGTCGGTTACGGCGTCGCTTATGCCTATGCCGAGGATAACCTGTGCCTGCTGGCCGAGGAAATCGCCACTGTCGCCGGAGAACGATCGCTGCATTTCGGCCCCGAAGCCAAGGCCGTGCTCGGCTTCGAGGAGGTCGACAACCTTTCGTCTGACATCTTCTTTCGCGCAGTGATCGACCTTCCGGCCTTGCGCGCCAGCGCCAAGGCCTTGCCAGCGCGGGTGCAAATGCTGCTGGATGGTTATGTCGCAGGCTACAACCGGTTCCTGAAGGATGCGGGCGCGGATGGCATTCCCGCCGAGTGCCGCGGCAAGCCGTGGGTGCGGCCGATCACCGCTGACGATATGCTGCGGCTGAACGAAAAGCAGATGCTGCTGGCCAGTTCCCTGAACCTCGCCCCCGCCATCGCCAACGCTGCCCCGCCGGGCAGCGCGGCGCCCAAGGTGTCGATCCACCTGCCCAAGCCTGATGAACTGGGCATGGGCAGCAATGGCTGGGCTTTCGGCAGCGAGGCGACGGCGGACGGGCGCGGGCTGGTGATCGGCAATCCGCACTTCCCGTGGAAAGGCCCCAACCGCTTCTGGCAGATGCACGTCAAGGGCCCCGAAGGATACGAGGTGATGGGCGTGGGCCTTGCAGGAACGCCGCTGCCGACACTGGGCTTCAACAAGAACGTGGCTTGGACCCACACCGTCACCGAGGCACGGCATTTCACCATCTATCAGCTGACCCTCGATCCGGCCGATCCCGCCCGTTATCTGGTGGACGGGCAAAGCGAAGCGATGACCAGCCAGACCGTCACCGTGCCCATGCCCGGCGGCGCGCCTGCCGTTACCCGCACGCTGTATTCCACCCGCTTTGGCCCGGTGTTTGTCATTCCGCGGATGGGCGTCACCTGGAGTGCGACCAGCGCTTTTGCGCTGAAGGATGCCAATCGCGGCAACCAGCGCGGGATTGAGGCTTGGCTGCGCATTGGCGAGGCGAAGAACGTGGGCGAAGTGCGCGCCGCTGTCAGCGAGACGCTGGGCATTCCGTGGGTCAACACCATTGCAGCTGATCGTTATGGCGACGCGCTCCATGCCGATGTGACCGCTGTGCCGAATGTCCCGGCTGGCAAGGTGAAGGCCTGTTCGCCGCCGATTGCCGGGCTGTTTGCCGAATTCGCCGTGCTGCTCGATGGCGCGCGTGCGGTGTGCGATTGGGATGTGGCGGCCGGCACCCCTGCCCCCGGCCTGATGCCCGCGACCGATCAGGCGGCAACGCTGGCCAAGACGTGGCTGACCAATTCCAACGATAGCTACTGGATCAGCAACCCGGCGATGCCGCATCGCCAGCTCTCACCAATCCTTGGCAAATATGCGACCGCACGCAGCCTTCGGACCCGGTCGAACTTCATCGAAACGGCTGCGCTTCTGGCGGGCGGCAAGGTCGATCATGCGCGGGCGCAGGCCTTCGCCTTCGCCAATAAAAGCCTTGCTGCCGACATGGCGCTGGATGAACTTGCGGTTATCTGTGCCGCTGCCGCAGCCCCGCCCGAGGCGGCGCTGCGTGGCTGCGCTGCGCTGGCGGGCTGGGACCGCCGGTTTGAGGCGACCAGCCGCGGGGCCGCGCTGTTCCGCGCCTTCTGGGCCAAGGCGGGCAAGCTGCCCGGCCTGTGGGCTGTCCCCTTCGATGCTACCGATCCGGTTGGCACACCCCGGGGCCTTGCCACTGATGGCGCCAAGCGCGACAAATTGCTCACCGCGCTGGCCGAAGCTGTTGCCGAACTGGATGCGGCCACCATCCCGCTGGACGCCCCCTGGGGCGAGGTGCAGCGCGTGATGGCCGGCAATGACGCAATCCCGATCCACGGCGGGCCGGGCACGCTGGGCGTGCTCAACATGCAGGAGTCCGTCTCCGTCCCCGGCGGCCTCACCCCGCGCCACGGCACCAGCTATATCCAGATCGTCGGCTTCGATGACAAAGGCCCCGTTGCCGATGCGATCCTGAGCTACAGCCAGTCCACCAACCCCGCCTCCCCCCACGCTGCCGATCAGACGCGCGCCTATGCTGCCAAACAATGGCACCGCCTGCCTTTCCACCGGCAGGACATCCGGGCCGCCGCGATCAGCAAGCCCAGAAAAATCGCCGAATAAGCGGCAGGCATCCCGCAGAGGACGGCGGCGGGCTCGGCCTGGGTCTGCCCTGTGATACGAGTTGCGATCAGCAGGCCAGCCCCTTATCCCCAAGCCATGGAACCGCATGCCCCCGTCACGCGTCTGATCGCGGCCTGTTGCCGCCGCAGCGATGACCCCGGACGGCCCGAGGCGCTGGCACATCACCTGCCTGCGATCGGCGATTGGGACGAATTTTTGGCGGCGGCGGCGCGCCACCGGGTGCAGACGCAAACCTACGCGGCTTTGAAGACAAATCCCGCTGTCCCCCCACAGGTCATCGCGGCGTTGGCCGTGCGCGCGCGGACCATGCGGATGCGCGGGCTTCAGCAATTGTCGGAACTGGTGCGGGTCACGACCTTTTTGCAAGGCGCCGGCATCCCAGTGGCCGAGATCAAGGGCATGACACTGGGCGTCCTCGCCTATGGGACGACAGATCTTAAGGAAAGCGTCGATCTTGACCTGCTGGTCTCGCCAGCGGCAGCGCTGGATGCAGCGGCGCTGCTGCTCGCCAATGGCTATGCCCACAAGCAGGCCGGAACCGCGCTGCGCACGGATCAGATCCTTGCCCTTGTCCGCAACCGCAAGGATATTCCGCTGACCGGGCCGGGCAAGACCAAGCTCGAACTGCATTGGCGCCTGAGCCAAAGTGCGGGACTGCTGAAGGGGGCTGGCGAGCGGCTGGCATGGCAGAATGTCAGCGTGGCTGCTGGCCAGACCGTACCAACCCTCGCGCTGCCTGATCTGGTGTCCTATCTCGCGGTGCATGGATCGCTGAGCGATTGGGCGCGGATCAAGTGGCTGGCCGATTTCGACGCTGTGTTCCGGCACGCGAGCGAAGCGCAGAAATACGAGTGGATCGCGCACGCCGGCACGCTTGGGGCAGAGCGATGTCTGCAATATGCAGTCGCTGTCGGCGCGCAGGTGATCGGGCCTTACGACGATGATGCCAGCTGCAGGCTTGCGCACCGCTTTGCCAGCGCGCCCCGCACGCGGCGCACCCTTGCGCACGGGCTGCGGTCTGTCGCAGCGCCCTATCCCGCGCTGCCTGCGACGCTGACTCAGAAAGTATCGGCAGCGCGCGCGGATTTCGCCAGCAAACTGCCGCTCTATCCGCGCCTCATTGATGCCAGGGGCCTGGTTCGGCCCTATCTCTTTGTCGAAAAGGACATCTTGCGGTTCCCCCTGCCCGCCCGCCTGCGGTATCTTTATCCCTTGCTGCGCGCGGTTATCTGGATCGGGGACCAGTTGGCGCGCGGGACGCGCAAGCTGCCGGCCGCTCAGCTGAAATGAGCCGCTCTGCCCCCAGCGCCGAAGACGACCTGCCGTCTTCGCACAAGGTCGATGCCCTGCGCACAACGCGGGAGCTTATCGCCCGCGTGCGGGAGGTCAGCGCAAACAGCATCATCCGCATTCTGGCATTGATGATGCTGGGCGCGGTGTTCGACAGCGCCGGGCTGTTGCTGCTGCTGCCGATCCTCTCAATCTTGGTGGAGGCGCCCGCGCCGGGCGGGCTTTCGGGCTGGCTGGACGCTGCCGGGTTCAGCGAGTTGCCGCAGCAGCTGGCGGTGCTGCTGGCCGCCTTCGTGATCGCGGGCCTGCTGCGCGCGCAGGTTGCGCACGCGCGCGACACCAGCGTGGCGGCGTTTCAGGCCGATTTTGCCATGACCGAACGGGCCGACCTGATCGGCCGCATCGCCGCGACGCGCTGGGCCGATATCGCGCTGATCGGTCATGCCCGTGTGGCCAATGCCGTTGTCACGGACATCGACCGGGCCAGCAGCGCGGTTTATCTGCTGCTGCGCATTGCGATCGCGGCCCTGACCCTCATCACATTGCTGGCCGTGGCGGTTTCGCTTTCGGCCCAGCTCACCCTGTTGGCCGGGATCATGTTCGTGCTGGGCGCTGCTTTTGTCGGGCGCAATTGGCGCGGCGCACTCAGCCTTGGCAGCGGAGCGCGCCGCGCAATGCTGGCGATGCATGCCACCACGGCGGGCTTCATGGACGGGCTGAAGACTGCGATGAGCGAAAACTCGCAAGGCGTGTTCCTGCGCCAAGCGGGCCAGATTCTGGAGCAGGCGCGTGCCAACGCCGTCAATCAGCAAGTGGCCCAATCCCGGTCCCGCCGTCTGTTTACATCGGCCACCACGCTGTTTGCCGCCGCACTGGTGGGCGGCGGGGTGATGCTGGGCATCCCGACAACCACGCTGATTGCCGTAATCATCGTGATCGCCCGCATGGCCGCGCCGACCCTGCTGCTCCAGCAGACGATCCAGTCCTATCTTTTTGCCCTCCCGAGCTTTGCTGCAATCCGGTCGCTGCACGCGGAAATCGGTCGGCAGCCCCCAGCACTTCAGAACGCCGCTGACGCCAGCCTTGCGATCGGCCCGATCCGTTTTGACAAGGCGGTGTACCGGCATCATCCCGGCGGCGGGGTCGGCCCGATCAGTCTGGTTATCCATCCCGGTCAGATCGTCGGGATCCAGGGCGCATCGGGCTCTGGCAAAACCACGTTTCTCGATCTGCTGACCGGGCTGATCGAACCGCAAGCGGGCACCGTTACGGTCGGTGCTATCGCGCCCTATGGCGCCGAGGGTGCGGCATGGCGCAGCACGCTGGCCTATCAGAGCCAGTCGACCTTCCAGATCAACGATACGGTCAGGGCAAACCTGCTCTTGTCGGGCGCGGCCGGGCTGGCCGATGCTGACATGTGGCGCGCGCTGGAACTGGTCTGCATGGACGATATCGTTCGGCGGCTTCCCGGCGGTCTTGATGGCACCATGGGCGAAGTGGGCGCGACCCTGTCGGGCGGAGAACGCCAGCGGATTGCGCTCGCCCGCGGGTTGCTGCGCCGGCCGCAGGTGCTGATCCTTGATGAGGCGCTGGCTGCGGTCGACATCCCGGCCGAACACCGCATCCTCGGCAATATCCGCAAGGCCATGCCCGGGCTGACCATGGTGATCGTCGCGCACCGGCCGGAAAGCCTGGCCCTGTGCGATACAATCCTGACGTTCCGGCAGGGCCTGATCGTCGGTGACCCTAGTTCGGGATGAGGGCGGTGAACCCTGCCGCAATCGCCGGAGCGCCGAGCAGGATGAAGCACCCGATCACCACCTCGATCCCGCGGCGCACCGGCATCCGGCCCGACAGCATCATCAACCCCACAGTGGCAACCGCCAGCACACACAGGGTTACAGAAAGCGTGCCAAACAGGGTCTGACCCATCCAGCCCGCCGCCTCGCCAAGCGGCGAATAGAGCGGCGGGTCGAGCAAGGCCGTGGCCGGGGCTGCGCTCATCCTTCGCGCACCATGATTTCGGACACGCGGCGTTTGCCTGCGTTCCGTTCAAGCTGCACGAACACATCGACACTTTCGCGCACATAATGACGCACATCATCGCGCGACAGCCGGGAGCCAGCCTGAAGCACCAGCAAGACCAGCTGCTCGATCGCGCGGCGCGGCGTGTCGGCGTGGATTGTGGTCATCGAACCGGGGTGTCCGGTGTTGACTGCGCGCAGGAACGTGAACGCTTCCACCCCGCGCAGTTCGCCCAGAATGATCCGGTCGGGCCGCATCCGCAGCGCCGCGATCAGCAAGTCTTCGGCGCTGACAGCAGCTTCGGACAAGTGGCCGCGCGCGGCGATCAACCCCACCGCGTTGGCATGATTGACCCGCAGTTCTTCGGTGTCCTCGATCAGGATCAGACGCTCGTGGGCAGGGATTTCGGCCAGCAGGGCATTAAGGAAGGTGGTCTTGCCGGTCGACGTTCCGCCCGACACCAGGATGTTGCGGCGGGCCCGTACGGCCTCGCTGAGATAGGTGGCCGCTTCGGCACCGGCCAGTGTGCGATAGGCCGGATCGCCAGCCGGCGCTGCCTTGGCCGCGCTCAGCCCGTCAAACGCGCCGGCATCGGTCCAGTCGCTCAGCGCCAGATCCGAGGCGACGTGCCGGCGGATGGCAAAGGCATAGCCCGACCGCGTCGCAGGCGGCGCAACCACCTGCACGCGCGAGCCATCGGCAAGGCTGGCCGCCAGCAGCGGCTGCGCGCGGCTGATGCCCTGCGATGCCCGGGCCGCAATCTGCCGGGCCAGCCGGCCAAGCAGCTTTTCATCAAGCAAGGGCTCATGATGGCATTCGGTTGCCCCGCCCAGCGTCTCGACCCAGATTTCATGGGGACGATTGATCCAGATATCGGTCACATCCTCGCGGGCCAGCCAGGGCGCGAGGGGCGCGAGAAAGCTGTCGAGGTAGTAGCCGGTGTCCGCCATCATGGATCGACGTTCGAAAAATCAAGATCGCGCGCGACGAACACGGACAAGCTGGTGCCTTGCCGCACCTTCAGCGTCGGCTGGATCTGCTGTTGTTCGCTGCCCCCGATCGTTTGCGAGCTGCCCGGAAGCGCGACGATGAGGCCATCGGTCACCTGCCGGGTCGCCACGCCCACGCCGATATCAAGCACCGATTGCAGGATCGCTCCGCCAAAGCGCTGAAAGAACTTGTTGTCGACCTTGCCCTTCACACCGGCCCGGCCCAGCGGATCGGATGCGGGAGAATCCAGCTCGATGGTGACGCCGTCGGGCCGCAGCAGACGCAGCCATTGGACCGATGCCCGGCGCTGGCCCACCGTAAGATCGGCCTTGTATTCCCCGTAAAGGCGGCTGCCACGCGGGATCAGGACGCGGCTGCCATCAAAGGCATGGACATTGCGCTGCACCAGCCCGCGCACGGGGCCGGGGCGGGTCGAATCCAGCGCGGTTTCCAGCACCGCCGGGATCACCGTACCGCGCGGCACGGTGTGGGACGGGTTGCTCAGCCGCCGCGCGGTCACCCGGTCCGCGGTCGATGCTGCCGCTGCCCCATTGCCGCGCTGCCGGCCATTGGCTTGTTCAAAGGCCTGATCGAAGCTGGGGCCGGACGATGACGGCGGGGCTGACGGCGCCGCCGGAGGGGGCGGCAGAGGCGGCGGGATGTAGCCCTGCGGCGGCACATAGCGCGGGTAATCCTGCGGGGCCGAACGGCGCGGCGCAGGCGGCAACAGATCCGCCCGATTGGCCGGATTGGCCCGGCGTTGCAGCAGAACGGGCGCATCATCACGGGTATAGGAGGGGATATCCAGCGGCGGGGCCGCGGCAATCCGTCCCTGATTGGTTTCAGAGCCGATCGTCGTCCGGGGAGACTGGAGCGCGGCGCGTTCCGCGTTCAGCGCAGAAAACAGCATGGCCCCGCCCGCCACCAGCACCACGCCGAACAGGATGGGCCCCCAATTGCCTGGCGCCGTCAGCGGAACGACGGGCCGTCCATCATCGCCCGGTGGTTGCGGCGCGGGATCCTTCGCGGTCATTGTGCGCCCCCGGCGCTGGCGGCGCGCACGGCCCGGGCGTTATCCTTGTCGATCCGGAACACGAGTTCGGGATAGACCCGGTCAATCACGAACAGATCGCCGCGCATATAGCCGTTCACCGCTTCTTCCTCGCCCGTCGGCCCGATCGCGAATATCGCAGGCAGGGACTGGTCGTCGGCAAAGGCAATACTGGTGCGCGACCCGTCGTCAGACACGGCTAGCGGAAACACCGAGCGATCGCCCTTGAGCCGGTAGGTCCAGACATTCCCGGCAGGTGCCGCCTCTGCCCCCGCCGCGCTGGGCTTGTCACCCCCGCCATAGGTAAAGCGGACAAGATAGGCAGCCAGCAGGCTGTTTTCGGTATGAACCCGGAAAGGGTAGCTGCGCCGATCCGTCCTGACGCGCACCCTCACACCATCAAGATCGTTTTGCGGCAACAGCAGGATACTGTCCCCTTGCGCCGATATCTGCGCGGTGAGGCGCTGTTCGTCCTCGATGGCGACCTGCACCACCTTTTCGCCCGGTTCGAACATGACGGTAAGCCCGGTGCGCGGCATGGCGGTCAGTGTCACTTCGCGCGCCTCGATCCATCCGATCGTCTGAAGCCGCGGATCAGTGCTCTCCGCGCGCGGCAGGACTTGCGCGGTTGCCGCGGCGGGCAAAACCATCAGCCCTATCAGGCTGCACGCGATCACGGGCCGGATCATTGGCCCGGCACGCCAACGGCCTGCACAGGCGCGGCGCGCGCGGCGCGCTCTGCGGCGGATACCTGCGCTTCGAGCGCGGCGTCGACTTCCGGCAGCCGTTCCGGGTCGCGCCGATAACGGCTCACCTGAAAGCCCAGCGGATTGAGCATCCGGTCAGCCTCGCTCATTGCCGCGTCGCTGAACCCGTAATTGATGACCGAGGCCCAGTATTCCGGCGGCATCTGAGTGCCTCCGCGATCGGTGCGAATGGTCGTGAAGCGGACCAGCGAGCTTTTGGCATTGAGTGACGACACGCTGCGGATTTCCACCTTGATCGCACTGCCGCTGGGCAGCGATGCCAGCGGGCTTTGCGGATTGCTGGCCTGCATCTGGTTGATGTAGCGCTTGCGCTCATCCCCCGTGGTCCACAAGGTGACCTTCCGGTAATCCTCCTGCAAGCTGTCGGGATAGAAGCTTTCCCGCGCCACCACATATTGCACCAGAAACGACCGGGTCAGCGCGGCATCGGGCGTAATGGTGGCAGCATCCAGCGGCGCCAAGGCCTCGACATGGCCGGTCTGGCGGTCGACCAGCAGCGTATAGGGCTCAACGGTCTTGAGCGGCATCAGGACGACCAGCGCGATCCCTTCAAGCAGCGCAATCGCAGCGGCGACCGAAGCGGCAATCCAGCCGCGCCGGGCGGAGCGTTCTGCCGCATCGGTGACGCTCCATGCCCAGCTGTCAGCGACTTCGATATCGGCCGGGTCGAGGTGTTCCGGAGCGTTCATGCGCGGCTATCCCTGCTGCGCGAGGCCAGCGATCCGCGCGGTTCTGTCCGTCTGAAGGAATCGCCCAGCCGCTGGCCTTGGCCCGGCGATGGCGCGGGGCCGCCCTGCCCCCCGGAGGCGGCGCCGTCGCCGCGCAGATTATTGCTCAAAGCGGCCGATGTCTGGCGCTGCATATCGCGTCTTTCCTCACGCTGGATCAGTGTTTGAACGCTGTCCGCGATCCGCTGGGCCCGGCCCGTCCGGCCATTGTCCGAAGGACCGGCCATGGCGGTCTCGATCGATGGGGCGCGGGTCATGGGTATGGCCGGAAGCGTAAGGCCGGGGAAGGTCGGCCAGCCTTTGTAAAACGCCACCTTGGACAAGGCGGCGATCATCGCGAACTGCAAGACGCCAAACGCCAACGTGATGGCGAACAGTTCCAGCGGGGTGGCGGGCGTGGCATAGCCCAGCGCGCGCACTTTGAGCGCATCGGTAATCCACGGCTCCAACACGGTCAGTTGCACCGTCAAGACCACGCTCGCCCCCAGCGTACCCAGCATCGCCAGCACCAGCCCGCGCAGCCAACCGGCGAAAATCCCGCGGCTTGCATCGAACAGTAACAGGCCTGCCATGATCGGAGCGAGCGCCAGCAGCAGGCCGGCCAGCAAGCGCAGCAGCCCGATGGTGCCAATCGTGCTGGCAAGAAACAGCAAACGCGACCAGCCAAAAGCCGCGTCTTCCTGAAGCGAGCTACCCGCGAAAGTCGCGCCGGTGGGCTGATTGTTGAGGGACGCTCCGGACGCGCGGCCCGTGCCGGTGTCGATCATCGCGACAATGCCGTTATCAGCGCTTTGCAGCCGGGTTATCAGCGGCCGCGTTTCCTCGCCAAGAGGGTTGACGATGAACGTCGCCAGCTCAGCCGGACCATCCACCACGACATTGTAAACCACAGTGCGAAAGGCGGGCCACGAAAAGGCCAGCGTCACCACGATGCCGATCTTGATCACATCCAGCACCGTATCGCGCATACCGGGCGGCGGGCCGAACATCAGCCGGATGCCAAAGAATGCAACGAACACCGTCAGCGCCACAGTCGCCACCACACCCGCGGGCGATCCCGGCTGCGCGAGCGCCTGATAGCCAAAGCTGCCGATGACCTGCGCCTGGCAATCAATGTGCGCAATCACCCGGGCCAGAAAGATATCGCCGGTGACAATGGCAGGACAGGCCATCAGGCGGCCTTCTCGATCAGCAGCTGCATCCAGCGATCAGGATCAGGGCCGGTGGTTTTCACCAGTTCATCAAACAACCGCACTGTGCTTTCGCGCCCCGACAGGATCGTCAGCAAATCCTGCTCGCCCGTGAGGTTGAGCCGCGCGACCACGCTTTCGCGGCCGTGGCGGATCAGGAAACAGTGCGAATTGTCAGGCAGGGTACGCACCAGTTCAAACTCGTGGCGGCTCAGCCCGAACCCGTTGATATAATCTTCGGCGCGGGCCTTGGGATTGATCATGAAGATCTGGGTGGCGGCCTGCTCGATAATTGCGCTGGAGATGCGGCTTTCCAGCGCGTCCTGCGCGCTTTGTGTGGCAAATCCGACGATCCCGTTGCGCTTGCGGATGGTTTTTTCCCAGTCCTTGATGCGGCGCACGAACACCTCATCATCCAGCGCTTTCCACCCTTCATCAATGACGATGATCGCAGGCGTCCCGTCCAGCCGCTGTTCGACCCGGTGGAAGAAATAGAACATCGCCGGCGTGCGCACGGCCGGGTTGTCGAGAATGGCGGTCATGTCGAAACCCACAGTCTCGGCCGAAAGATCGGTGGTGTCGGTTTCGTTGTCGAACAGCCAGGCACGCTCGCCTTCGCCCCACCACGGCTTGAGGCGCGCGTACAGATCATCGGCGAGCGGGCGATCGCCGCCGCGAAACAGTTCGACCAGATAGCGCAGCCGCCGCCGGGTGGGGGGCTGGGCAAAGCTGGTGTCGATGGCATCGCCGATGTGATCGAGTTCGGCGGTCGATGCCCCCCCGGCCAGCAAGGACAGCCATTCGCTCAGGAACTGGCGGTTTTCCGGCGTATCATCCAGTTGCAGCGGGTTGAGCCCGGCAGGCGTTCCGGGGTTGAGGCGATCATAATGGCCGCCGATCGCGCGGATAAACAATTCCGCGCCGCGATCCTTGTCGAAGAAGATCACCCGCGGCGAAAACCGGCGGGCCTGTGCCAGCAGGAAGTTCATCACCACGGTCTTGCCCGACCCCGACGGGCCGATAACGGTGAAATTGCCCAGATCATTGTGGTGAAAGTTGAAGAAATAAGGCCCCGCCGCCGTCGTCTCAAACAGCGTGACCGCCTCACCCCAGTGATTGCCGCCAGCTTTGCCGACCGGGAAATTGTGCAGACTGGCAAGCCCCGCAAAGTTGCGGGTGGAGACCAGCCCGCGCCGGGCAATGTAGCGGAAATTGCCGGGGAATTGCGCCCAGAAGGTCGGCTCCAGCGCCAGATCCTCGCGCACGGCATTGATGCCGAGGTCGGACAACAGCGCGATGACTTCGGCAACCTGATTGTCCAGCGCGCCCAGATCCTCGCTGTGAACCGCAATCGTGGTGTGATGTTCGCCAAACTTGGCGCGGCCCGCTGCGACCTGATCCTTGGCCGAGGCCAGCTCATCGCGCAGCGACAGCGCATCATCTTCGGCCGAACGCATCCGGCGCAGCGCCAGATCCATCTGGCCCAGCGCCGCGCGTTGTTCGACAAAGGCAAAGCTCTGCGACACGGTGAGATCGAAGGGCAGGCGGTACAATTCATCGAACATGCCCGGCATCGTCTGGCCGGGGTAATCCTTGATCGAAACCAGCGCCACAAACCGCCGGGGATGGGGCGCGCTTTGGCCCAGTTCGACCGTATCCCTGCCAAAGCTGATGCGCCGCGCAGGAATGTGGTGCCCGATATCGCCATGCGGCATGGCCAGCGGCTTCATCTCGCCGTTGAACAGGTAGGACAGAAACTCGACCATTTCCGAACGCCGCCCGTGCGCGGTGTCATAGGCGCTCAGCAACTGCGGATCATAAGGGCCGAGCGCCGCCATCAGCGCCTCACGCGCCTTGTCGAGCGCGCGTTTCTCCTCAGCCCGGCGAAGCGCGCGCTGCGCCGAGGTCCGGCCGAGCCAGGTGCCAACCCGCTCGGCCAGCCCGACACGGCCTTGCAACGGGCGCCGCACAATCGTGAGAAACAGGTCGTTGACATACAACTGGCGCCCCGCCAGCCGGTCGCGCCAGCGTTCATCCAAGCCGGCCGAAAAGGCATCGGGAAAACTGCCATGCAGCGCGACTTCCGCACGGCGCCGGCAGACGTGGTGATAGATGGCAAACCGCGATGACCCGAGCGTTTGCAGCATCGCATCGCGCAGCGCCGCGCGGTAATTCAACTCGCCCGATTCCGCGGTTTCAAACAGCAACCCGCGCAGCCGGATCGTTTGCAGCAGCAATCCGTCACGCGTTTCGATGGTCACATCGTCAATATGCCGGGCGAATGGCAGGTGCACACCCGCCGGCGTTTCACGCGCGGCGAGTTTGGGGTCGCGGGCAACAGCTGGCCGGATCAGGGGCGGTACGAATTGCATCGCCACAAACCGTAATTGCGCACCCGCGGACAATGCCGCACCCGGCTGATCCACAGATCGAAAAAGCGCGGTTCCCGCAAAGACAGGATCATGCCGACCCCGTGGATCGCCAGCGCTGCGGGCAAGACCCAAAAGCTGCGGAAAATCAGAAACAGCTCCAGCCCGATGACAAGGTTGATCACGAAAAAGGAATAGGTGACCCCGGCAAACATCTGTGGCCGTGTCAACGCGACGAACAAGGTGTCCTGACGAATCTGCTCGTCCATCAAAGATCCGTACCCCCCCATCCCCGTTAGGCACTCTTACTGCGCAAAACGGCCACCGAAGGCAACCACCATCCGATCCGGCGGTGCTGTGCCAGCATGCGGATCGTGCTGCCGATAGGCTCCAAATTTCAGCATTGTGGCAAAAATCGCGTTACAAGTTGCATGAAATGTGTAGTTTTGCGTAGGGACGTAAGGGTAAGTTTTAAGGGGGGGTTCGAAGTCATGAATTCACGAAAATTTGTTGCATCCGTGGCGCTGATGTCAGCCGCATTGGCCGCCGGGACCCCGGCCCAAGCAGGGTATTTGCCCTTCATCGGTGAAATCATCCCTTACGGAATGAATTTTTGCCCGCGCGGCTGGGTGCCGGCTGTCGTTGCCCCTTAATTCCCGGACAGTTCCTCACTGGTTGATTGGGTGATGTATTCGCGCGGGGCGAGATAGCCAAGGGCGCGATGCGGGTGGA
>NZ_PKRO01000105.1 GCF_002855495.1 Porphyrobacter sp. TH134 | reverse complement strand
AATACCAGATCGGACAGCCCTTGCCGGGGCCATGCCCCGGCAAGGGCTCAAAGACCAAACTCCAAACGAATTTCCAGACGTGAAGTTACACCACCTGGGGCTTCGAGACGGAAGCCACCCTTTCGCCATTCGAGAATTTCCGATTGGAGGCCGCCTACACCTACCTGAACACTGAAATCCGGGAGATCGACCAGCTTTCGATTCAGGATCCCAACTTCATCATCAATTACAACATCACCCCGGGTACCCCGCTGACGTTGTCACCGAAGCACAGCGCCACTTTGTCCGCCAACTACACTGTTCCGCTTGGTGATCTTGGCTCGCTGCGGTTTGCGGCGAACTATGCCTACACGAGCAAAATGATTGCGACGTATACCTTCGTGAACTCGCCGTTGGTGGCCGCCTTTGGGCGGGACTATACCTACCTGCCGGCGTTCGATCTGCTCAACGTCAACGCCGGCTGGCGGGACATCGCGCAGACGAACATCGACCTCGATTTCTTCGTCAACAACCTCACCAACGAAAAATACCTGACCTATTACGGGGCCGGTGCTGGGCAGGGGGTGCAGACTGCAATTCTCGGGCAACCCCGGTTCTACGGCCTGCGTCTCCGATACGAGTTCGGCGGCGAGTGATTGGATGCAGCGCCAGCAGAAGCTGGCGCTGCATTTTAGCCGGGTTCAGGAACCGCGGGGGATCGTTTAACAGCCCGATTTGAGGGCCTGAGCCGCTCGCTCGCATGCGCAGTGGCAAAAGGCCGCTTCCCACGCATGATAAGCGATGAGCACCGGCAGTGCGCGATCCGGAAGCCGCATGGCGGCTTTCGGCACAAGAAGACGTTTTCCTTGATGATCAAGAACGACCAGCTCTGGGGCGGTTGGCGCCGCGGCATCTTCAATATTCAAGCCGACGGAACATTCTTTGGGTGACCACTGTGGTCACTGGAGAATGCTCATGGAAACGCCTGAGATCGTGTCCCACGGCGTGGTGTAGCTTATTGGAGCTCCCGCCGATTTCGGCATCAGTCTGAGCCGATCATGCGCCGGGTACAGCCGAGAGCA
>NZ_PKRO01000104.1 GCF_002855495.1 Porphyrobacter sp. TH134 | reverse complement strand
GGAATACCAGATCGGACAGCCCTTGCCGGGGCCATGCCCCGGCAAGGGCTCAAAGACCAAACTCCAAACGAATTTCCAGACGTGAAGTTACACCACCAGCGCGGATCACCGGTCAGGTTACTCTGGCCCGATCCGGCGGCAAACCCCGTCCCGCCAAACACGAGATTGAAGCTGAAGGCGACATTGGTTGCCCGGGAGATCTGGCTCGCCAGCTTGTCGGGCCGCGCGAACAGGATGGTGTTGAGCACCTGCACATCGTCGGCATCGGTCACGGCGATCTCGCTGGCGATGTCGGGGTGGCGGGCGTTGAGCCAGCTGGTGTTGTTGATCACGTCGACCCGGTTGCTGGAGAAGACGTTGATCCCCCGCCCGCCGTTGTCGAAGACGATGTTGTTCTCGATCAGCGCGCGGCCCGGATAGATGCCGAGCCCGGATCCGCGCTGGGTGTTGCGGAAATCGTCGATGATGATCCCGTTGCCGTCGGTCACGCGGCGTTTTGCTGGGTCTGGATCGGAATAGTAGAACGGGATGAAGTTGTAGTTCTCGTAGGCCACGTTCTCGCGGATGATCATCTTGGTGGCAGTGGAATTGTCGGAGTTCCACGGCTGATAGATCGATATGCCGCTGTTGGCATAGGGCGCATACCAGGCGTTGCGATAGACGCGGTTGCGCTCGATGGTGAGGTAGTCCGCACCACTCGCGTAGATGCCGCCGCCGGGGAAATCGCGCACCTCGTTGCCGCGGATGACGACATGGGCCGGGCGTTGGTTGGGGTTCTCCTGAGGCGGCGTGATCCCGATCCCGTTCCCGCTGGTCACCGGGTTGGCGAGGTTGTTCGCCTCGGCCTGGGCCTGCTGGAGCGTGATCTCGGCCCGGTTCCCCTCAAGCGTCAGGCCTTCCACGATGATGTAGGAGGCCTGCACACCGACCGCGTTCCAGTTGCGCGCCTTCAACATCGGCGTATGACCGGGAAATGCGCGGCGACAACTACGATGGCCGGTTGAGCGGCAACTATGATGGCCGGTAGGATCGGTTGTCTGGGCTGATCGTAGGGAGGGGCGCAGCCCCGAC
>NZ_PKRO01000103.1 GCF_002855495.1 Porphyrobacter sp. TH134 | reverse complement strand
GGTGGTGTAACTTCACGTCTGGAAATTCGTTTGGAGTTTGGTCTTTGAGCCCTTGCCGGGGCATGGCCCCGGCAAGGGCTGTCCGATCTGGTATTCCATGGAGTTGAAAACCCACCATGGAGAAGCGGGAATGGACGGATTGAAGGATAGCGCGATTGAGGCGATCTTGGAACAGCTGATCAAAGAGGGTCCCAACGGGGTTGCTCCTGCCTTTGCCAGCCTGTTCGAGCTGGCGATGCAGATAGAGCGCGAGCGTTTCCTGGGCGCAGGCCATTACGAGCGCACCGACGACCGGCGCGGCTATGCCAATGGCTACAAGCCCAAGCGGCTCGATACCCCGGCAGGCACTGTGACGGTGCGCGTGCCCAAGAGCGCCGGGCACGCTGATGAGCCCTTCTACCCGCAGTCGCTGGAACGCGGCCAGCGCTCGGCCAGGGCGATCATGCTGGCGGTGGCCGAGATGTACATCAAGGGCGTCTCGACCCGCGAGGTCGAGGCGGTGATGCGCGAGTTCGGTATTGAAAGCCTCTCCTCTTCCCAGGTCAGCCGTGCCGCTGCTCTGCTCGATGATGAACTCGAGGCATGGCGTAACCGGGAACTGGGCGAGATCCGCTATCTCATCCTCGACGCCCGCTACGAGAAGATGCGCTCGGGCGGTGTCGTGCGCGATGCCGCCGTGCTATCGGCGATCGGGATCGGGCCTGACGAGCGCCGCCGGGTGCTGGGCGTCTCGGTGGCCTTGTCCGAAGCCGAAGTGCACTGGCGGGCCTTCCTCGAAAGCCTCGTCCAGCGCGGCATGCGCGGGGTCCAGTTCATCGTCTCGGACGATCATGCCGGCCTGCGCGCTGCACGCCGCGCCGTGCTCGGCGGAGCCGTCTGGCAGCGATGCCAGTTCCACCTGGCGCAGAACGCGATCCATCACGCGCCCAATGCGGCTACCCGTAAACGGATCGGCGCGCAGCTGCGATCGGTCTGGAACGCCGATACCGCCGACAAGGCACAGACCGAACTGGTCACCTTGGTCGCCAGCTACCGTGAAGCCGCGCCAAAACTGGCCGCATGGCTCGAGGACAATATCCCCGAAGGCCTCGCCGTCTTCGCTCTGCCCGAGCACCATCGCCGCAGAATGCGAACCTCC
>NZ_PKRO01000102.1 GCF_002855495.1 Porphyrobacter sp. TH134 | reverse complement strand
CAGCCGCTCAGCGCAAAACCTCTGCATCCAAAGCGTGAATCAGATTTTACGCCAAACGGGAATCCCCTAATCCCCACTTTCGCAACAGGTCTATTGTGCGCTCCGATACGCAGAGTGCCTCGGCAATATCGCTGGCCCTGTGCAAACGTCCGTCGCGCACAATCTCGACGATTTCGGCAAGGCGTTCGGAGCGGCGCATCGCCCTCGCTAGGCTGTCACGAGCAGCGTCGCATGACGCATGGTCACAGACGTAGTGTTGATTGCGCTCATGAATGGCCCGGCCTCTGCGGCATCCGTCAACTTTGTGGCAGCAGCTTCGGCATCTTCCATCGACGCCCACGTCACGTGGTCGATCCATTCACCGTCGGCGGCGCAGGACAGAGCGCGAGCGATGAAGCCGGGTTGCTGGGAAATCCATGTGTTCAGGTCTTCAGCGATCCTTGCGAACCCTGAAGGGTCGGTTCCGTCGACGAGACGGAAGATGACACATTCGATGACTTGCTGGCTCATGCTTGTCTCCATTTTAGCATAGGCGCAAGCTATGGATAGGGTCCTGACAAATCCCGTCAGTAGAGGTGCGCAGCAGATGCTTGGTCATACGCCGACTGTCTTCGGGCACACAAGCAGCGCGCAAGCCTGGAAGGGGGAGATTGAGCCAAAAACCGCCATTCAGAAATCCACCCAGACCTGGTCATGAGCGGGCGCGCGCCGGGATCCCGAAAGCTGCCCTTTTGCCTGCGCTGGCCTGAGGTGGCGGAGCCTGCTTTCACGCTGCCTAGGCACGGCAAGGGGCTAGCGTCCGCGCTCGTGGTGTAATTTCTGGTGTAGATTGAGGCGATCGCATGGGGTGGGGCATGCCCCACCCCATGCGATTTCGATCTCGGTGGCCACCGGGTTCATTGGTAAGGTGGAGTTTCCAAGCTTCACACCAACCAAGGTGTAGCGCGACGATCAAGGTGAGAGTTGCGCGACGATCAGGGTGAGAAGTTGATTGTCGCGGCGCGACAGTTTGTGCGCATTCTGATTGTCGCTGGCAAGGTCTATTTGTCGTCCTGAGAGCCTGTCCTCAAAAGTAGTTGGGAGATATCAGCCGGTTGCGCTTGACGCGCTTGCTGATCGCTGATTCCGGGGTTTCGCCAGAAACGACCGAGT
>NZ_PKRO01000101.1 GCF_002855495.1 Porphyrobacter sp. TH134 | reverse complement strand
TGCTCCCCGCCCCTGAAATCATCGCACGGTCACAACGAGACACCTCGTAACACTGGGTGTCGCCTTAGCTCGTAACACTGGGTGTCCATTGACACCGTCGAGCCCGCCATGGCGCAGGTCGTCAAAACCTATGCCGCAGGCGTTGCGTTCGAAGGCATTGCCGCAGGCCGTGACGGGACCCTCTATCTTGCCGCCAACACCGGCCTCGATTTCACGCGCAGCGCGTACTACCACGATGCCAACGGCCAGATCATCGCACGCCGCACCGATGGTAGCGAAAGGGTGCTGTTCACGACGCCTACCGGGTCGACTGCGGGCGTGATTGTCGCCGCGCCGGATGGTACGATCTTCATGACCAGCAACGGTGATCAGCCGGGTATCTGGCGCCTGTCTCCGGGTGCCGATGCGGTGAAGATCGCCACCTTGCCCAGTGGCGCTTGGCCAAACGGGCTCGATTTCGGCCCCGACGGCATGCTCTACACTGCAGACAGCAATCTGGCTCAGATCTGGCGGATCAATCCTGCCACGGGCAAGACCGAAGTGGCGCTGCGCGACAAGCGCCTGGCCGCCCGCCCTGTCGTCGCTCTTGCGCCCGGCGCCAACGGGGTGCGCTTTGCGGGGCAGGACATGATCGTCACCGTGTCGGATTCGACGGAAGTCTTGAAGTATCCCCTCGGCACGGACGGACGGTTCGGCGCGCCGGCGCTCATCGCCCGCGGCATACCCGGGGACGACTTTGCCATCGGTATGGACGGGGCGCTGTTTGTCACCACTCATCCGTATGACACAGTGGTGAAAATCGCCCCTGATGGCCGCCGCACGATCATCGCAGGTTCACGCCAGAACATCATCGGCGCCACGGCCGCAGCCTTCGGCACGGGACCGCAAGATGGTGACATCCTATACGTCGTCACCGATGGCGGGGCGTTCACGAAGGGCGACACGGCGCAGGGGCAGCTGGTCGCGCTCCGTCCGTACGGTCGAGCAAAATAGGTAGCGCGGCTGCCAATGGGAACGTTGGCCGGGGAATGATTGCAAGGTGCCAATGCAATCATTCCCCGACCTCAGCGTAGGTCGCGTCCCGGCAGGTGGTGTAGGTTATGAGGGTAGCGCTGCTGGCCGGACGCGCGCTTTCGATATTGCGCTGTAGCGTCCGGCCAGCAGCGCGG
>NZ_PKRO01000100.1 GCF_002855495.1 Porphyrobacter sp. TH134 | reverse complement strand
GCCGGCTTCTGATCCCTTGCATCAAAAGACACCCCCCTGTCCTCACTCGATGTCCCAGAAAAATCAAACTGGCCCGGCTTTCGCAACAGGTCTATTAACCTCTTCCGTCGCGGCCGCGTCCGTTAATTCAGGAGATAGACTGATGAATATTCTCAAATTTGCGCTCGTCGGGGCCAGCAGCCTGGCTCTTCTGGCTTGCAATCAGGCTCCTACCGCCGAAGCCGAGCAAAACGCCGACGCTCTCGAAGCAGGCGCCGATGATGTCCGCGAAAATGCTGATGCAACCGCAGACGTCATGGAAGACAAGGCTGACGACATGGATCAGCGCGTCGATGGCGTTGATTCGGCAGCCGAACAAGCCACTGAAGACCGGGCGCAGGCCGTCCGTGAACAAGGCGAGGCCAAGGCCGATGCCATGGAAAACAAGGCCGAAGCTGTTCGCGATCCCGAATAGTCATCGGATGTGATCTGACCCGCGCGATGACCGCGCAAGGATCCCCCAGCGGGCCCGTTCATTGAACGGGCCCGTTTTGCGTGATGTCGTGAAGCGGCACAGCATAGCGGAGACTGCTGCATCGTACAGCTGGCAGGATCAGACTGACGCTTCGGCGGGGGTCGCTTCGATCATCGCCTTGATGGCGGCCCGGCCACGATTGAGGCGGCTTTTCACGGTGCCGATATTGCATCCGGCAACGACCGCGGCGTCTTCATAGCTCATGCCCGCCCCGGCGATCAGCAGCAGCATTTCACGCTGCTGCGCTGGCAGTTTGAGCATCGCCTTGTTCACATCCTCAACATGGATGCCGGATTCCTGGGTTGGCTCTTGCACAAGGATGCGTTCGGCCGCTTCCGGATCCCAAACCGCAAACTGGTTGTGTTTGCGCGCGTTGCTGTAGAAGTGGTTGCGCAAAATCCTGAACATCCAGGCGCGGAAATTGGTGCCTGGGATAAAGGTGTGACGCGACGCCCAGGCGCGCATCATCGCTTCCTGCACCAGATCATCTGCGTAAACGCGATCCCGGCACAGCCCGCGCGCGAAGGCACGCAGTGCGGGGATCAGAGCAACCATATCCTTGCGGATATCATAGAGCTCAACGTCGGACGGGGCGGTTTGGGCATTGTCGGCCATCTATTTGGCTTTCGGCCGTTTGGGTTTGTCGGTCAACTTGGCCACCAAATCGCTGAAATCATCGGGAACATCTTAGACCTGTTGCGAAAGTGGGGATTAGGGGATTCCCGTTTGGCGTAAAATCTGATTCACGCTTTGGATGCAGAGGTTTTGCGCTGAGCGGCTGATA